>SVBX01000028.1 GCA_015058655.1 Pseudoselenomonas ruminantium | reverse complement strand
CATGATAAAACCTCCCCAAATGATGCTCCTATTTTACATCACTGGGGAGGTTTACACAAAATCCGGGATAGACTCTTCTTTGTAACATAACCATAGTATCATTATATCACGAACCTCCAACTGTTCCCCGCGTAAGCGGGGCGATTTTGGAAAAAGCCACCAGCTGCCGCGCTTGGCGCGGTGGCTGGTGGCTTTCCTTATTGCTTCATCATGGCGTGAACTTCGTTCATAAGTTCCTGCCGTGTATTGTATATGTAATCTATGATTTTATGCACTTCGTCCAGCTTCAAGCCTCTTTCCTCGCCGTCATCTGTGAAGCCAGTAAAAAGAAGGTTGTTGCAAAGTATGGTTTTATATCCGTCCTCATTTATCAGCATGGTGGGAACGGCTCGCCCTTTTACTAAAAATTCATCATCAAACCATACTGTATAGGTTTTACCGTCAATATCAAAGTCTTTACAGTCCACCAAATCGCACCCGATATATTTATATTTTTCATGCAGGGAATTTTCTTTGTCGATGCTTCTGATTTGCGGGGAAATCTTAAAATTTTCGTGGTCAATTTCGAAAGTAAGTACAATCATTTTTTTCATGGTGTCAATTCTCCATTTCTTCCCCCGCCGTCCCTTGACGGTGGGGCTTTCCATTTTGTTTGTTTAGTTATTCATCAACCCTTTTTCCTTGAAGCTGAAAAAGTGGTATCTGCCTAAAATCACATGGTCTAAAACAGGTATATCCAAAATTTTTCCTCCCTTGACCAGTCTTTCTGTCACCGCCTTGTCTTCACGGCTTGGCGTTGGGTCGCCTGATGGGTGATTATGAACAAGAATCATAGCGGCCGCAGAATATAAAATAGCTTCCTTGAATACCTCTCTAGGGTGTACTACTGAAGCGGAAAGGCTTCCAATAGATACAACAGGTGTTGCTATGATGTGATTTTTCGTATTCAATAGCACCAACACAAAATGTTCTCTCATTTCGTCCCTGTATCTCGGCATAAGATAATGCGCTACATCTTCGGGGCTGTGAATGGTGTCAATAGAATTTGTTTCCATGCTCCAACGGCGGGAAAGTTCATTAAGCATCATCAATTTTTCCGTGCTCTTTTCTCCCACGCCTTTGATGGCCATTGGGGAGGTCATCACCTCCTGCAACGTGTGAGATTGCAGAGCCTTTTCAGGAAGGTTTAAGAGCCTAGCAAGCATTTCTGCATCCGTCTTTGTAGTCATGTCGTAATTTTTCATCATGAAACACTCCTTTTTAGCTTGAGAGTTCTTTCCGAACCCCCTGCTGCGTTTTTCTTTTTTTTTGATGGCCGGAAGGTATCGCGCCCGGAGGGAACCCGCAAGGCTGCGCAGCACCGCGAAGCGGCTTGGCCTTGCAGGTGGAAGGAGGGTGTGATAGGCTTTGCCCCGGCAAAAAAAAAGAATAGATTAAATTGCTTTTTGCTTTCCTGCAAGGAAAGCTGAAAGCCTCCATGTTTACGCCTCCTGCTCTACGAGGCGTAAACAAAAGTAACTGAGCCTATTCAGCCCCTGGCCTACGGGCTGGATGGGCGATAACGTAACCTTCCCCCGGCTCCGGCCGGCTGCTAACGTAAAGCGCAGGGTCTGCCGCCTGCCCTGCGCTGCCACAGGCCACGAACCCCGAACCCCACGTTAGGGATTGAAGCCCGAAGGGTGGAGACAGCTTTGCTGGCTCCATTTACGAAAGCCCGACCCGCAGGGGAACGCCCAAAAAAAGCACAAAAAAAGACAGACCTTCAAAAAGTCTGCCTTAAAAAGCATATAGATTTGTTTTATGTATTACTTTTTTCAAAAAGTCGAAGAACTACCTACATGTGCTGCGTGGCTCCAATCTGGCATTCATCCTCATAAATGCCAGTTTCTAGCAAAGCCTCCAACGCAGTATCAGATTGCCTCCAAAGCACTAAATAGCCATTACCATAGTAAACAGCATAATTGCCCCGTACTGGATGCCCATCAACCTTAAAATCATCGCCACAAATTAGGGAATGGAACCTAAACAGCAGAGGATTGAAATCATCATCATCAACAATGGCCACATAGAAGTCCTGTTCTCTGTGCTCATCCAAAGAATGCAATGAAAGCATAGCCGTGGGTATCATATTTTTGATGCCAGCATTTTCCACGATAATAAACTTCTGCTTGCAGTCCAAGCAAAATCTACGTTTCTGCCTCCCGAACCATTGAGAAAGAAAGAACTCCGCAGCCTCGCTATCATAATGGAGAAACCATCCGGCAGCCTTAGTATTGCAGATATTGGGGTCACTATACAAAAGCCCCTTGAACTCCTCCAAGGTATCACAATCATCCCAAAGGAACTTAAAAATATCTTTATGCTCAATATCATTCAGCAGCCAATACTGGCGATAACCAATGATTTCCTCACATTCTTCAATGGGTACATTCATAACTTTCCTCCGGGCGTTGCCAAAGAACCTTGCCATATTGGGCTGCATCCAAACCATTCTCACGAATCGCCGTCAGGTTCGATTCCACTATTTTCATGATGTCTTCACCGAACCATTGACCGCGCAGGTCAAGGTCATAATTCCGGCGCACATCTACTTTGTAGTCCTCATGGGCAATATAAATCGTTGCCTGACCTTCTGCATCCAGCTTGCTATCATCGACCACCACAATGCCTTTTCCTCCGTTGCGGTCAACGACAATATTGCCAGTCTGCAGGAGATTATAGAGATCCATTTCCATGATGAAACCTCCCACGAATCAAAATCTATACCTAGTATACCATGTTTTATGTCTTAATACAAATATTATACGCAAAAATAAAAGGCACATAATGAACCGAGTCACATGATTTATATTTAATTAAGAATCACTTCCCTCTGCTATATTTTCAGCGTTCGTAGTGATAACAAAAAAAGGCGCTGTGAAATCACAGCGCCTCAGTTTTATCTTTTACTCTGTTCTTTATGTCCCCCAGTTCAAAAAGTGTATATTGATGTTGAAATAATTTTTGTAATGCTTGACATTATCAATCGTAAGTATAGACAAAGGTAAACAAAGTCAACTAAACACAAAAGAAAGGAGATGTCAAAAATGATGGACAAGAAAGAACTTAACATGATGGAATTGGACACGGTGGCTGGTGGTAGTTGGGTTGGTGATGTTGTGGATTTTGTTGAAGATACCGCCAAGGATGTCTGGGACGGCGTTGAAGATGTTACAAACGAAGTATTGGAAGTGACCTGGAAGGGCATGGAGATGGTTTATGATGCGGTATATCCTATCCAAGAGTAATATCAATAGAAAGCCTGCAAATAAAAAGTCAAGCATAAATTTCGTAGTGGAGTAAATTTCTATGAGATGTTTTTAGAGCATTATTCACGCACAGCTGGCCGTCTATTTTGAAGACAGGCTTCCGGAATAAAAAAACTGCACGTTCAAGGATTTCTTGACGTGCAGAGCGAAATATGTTTGGTATTAGCAACAAGGGCTTACGGCTCTTGCCTTAATAACAATTTTACATCACGATATGGAGTTTACACAGAATTTGGGACAGCCTCGCCACAGAAGAGATATTCTTCTGTGGCGGCAGTTTCTCTATATTCATCCGCCTGCCGTCTCGTGAATCACGGCTGTATTTGCATCGGCAGGCTTATTTATCGATCCACTTGTCATCCTTGCGGTAGCCCAATGCATCGCCAACCGTTGCTAAAACAGTTCCAGCAACACTGAAGAAGGTGTGCGCCATTTTTAAGATGGATGCGCCGCTGGCTCCACCTGCTGCCTGTTCAGCTATCTCATCGGGAATCTCCCCCGTCTGGTGCGCCATATTATCTATGGTCTTCATCATCTGCTTGATGTCTTCTGCGTTAAGGTCAAAGCCCTTCCCCTTGAATGCCTCTACCAGCGCTGCCTCATCCTTTACAGCCTTCAGTTGGTCTACAAAAGCCGTGTCCTCGACTGCCTTCAAGAGCTTGCCCATAAATTCCTCGTTCCATACGATTGCCATTTTGATGAACCCCTTTCTTTTATAACGCTTTTGATTTTTTCTGTTCTTTCTATGCACCAGAAGTGGAAACCTTACAGACATTTTAAAACTTTATTGCCAAATACTGCGAGAAAGTTTTTCCTCCACGGAGGGCTCTGTATCGGAAGATGCTTTCCTGCTTCTGTCCATACCCATGCAAGAGGAATCCTTGGCCGCTGCGACAAAATCCAAGTCTTCATCCATCAGAAGGCCCCTCAATGACTGATTCCTTCCATCATTTTGGCGCTGCATGGCCAAAAGCTGAAAACGAAGGCTGTCTCTGACTTTGCTGAATACGGAGAAATCAAACGCACCAAGTTTTTCCTCCAGATTACTGTCTTCCATGCTCCTCCCTCCTGTCACATTTTTCGTTCTGTTTTTTCTATGCAGCAATAACGTAAATCTTACACAAGACATGAAAAAATTTCTGTGCTGCCCGTCTGCGTCAGTGAGGCCTGGAGATAGTTCTGTGGGAACACGGTCATGGAGAATTTTATTTATGCATATCCTGCAGGTACTGCTTAAGGGATTTCTTAGCGCGATTCAGCAGGACGCCCACATGATTCTCCGTCAAGCCGAGAACCTCCGCTATCTTCCGATGGGAAAGCCCCAACCAATAGCGCATTCCAAGAATGCGCCGCTCCCGTTCGGGCAGCGCGGCAAGAGCCTTTTGCAGATCCTGATGCTGCTCCTTCGTCAGTAAGCGCTGTTCTGGCGTATGTTCCTCAAGCGCCTGAACCTCAATTGTTTCATCCCATTCTTCCCAGGAATGTTTTTTCTCACTTCGCCACTGCATGCGAAGCTCGTTCTCTGCTATGGCGAACAGCCAAGTGGAGAATGCCCCCTTGGCCGGATTGAACTGCTCCAGTTTTTGATACATCTGCAGGAAGGTGCGGCTCACCACCTCATCTGTCTTGTCCGCATTCTGCGTCCTGCATAGAAGATGCTGATAGATGCGGGGAAAGAAATGTTCATACAGCTCCACCAGTGCATCCTTGTCCCGAATAGCCTGCCCTGCCAAATCGTTCCAGTATTCCATTCCTTTCAACAAAATCACCTTCCTAGTCGTGATATGCTTCTTTGCTGTATATCATTGGCTCATCCGCAGCCTTCCCGATTTCGGCATATTGGATTGCTTTGGCCGGTGTTTTCCCTGCCTGCTCCGCTTCTGCGTAACGCACTGCGTCAATGGCAACCGGAGTCCCGACAGCCCTTTCCAGTGCAGCCTTTGCCAGATTGCAGGAATAGAGTGAGTTGTAATAATTCGTACGCGCCTCCGTGAGCTTTTCCTGGGCATCCATGACCGAAAGATTCGTATCGACCCCCTCCACATAGCGCACCTGGGCGATGCGGTACTCCTGCTCAGCCTTCTGCATGGCGGTCTCTGTCGTCCTGGTGGTACGCTCTGCGCATACCATGTCAGCATAGGCCTGATACACTTCCAGCTCGATTGTATCTCTGGTTGTTTTCCTCTGTGCCTCGGCCATCTGTACCTGAGCCTGGGCTGCATGAACGTTGGCGGAGGTAACACCGTTGTCAAAGACATTCCATTCCATCGAGACGCCCAGGTATTCTCGTTCACCATGTCGTTTTTCAAAGAGGTTCTCACCACTGACATCCTTGGTCCAGGATGCGGTGACCGTGGGGTGGAAGCCAGCCTTGGCCGTGCTCTTGGCAGCCTCTGCCTGTTTCACATCATAATCCGAGGCCATGCCGTCTGCTCGATGCTGCAAAGCGTATGCGGCATAATCGGACAGGCCCTTTTCATGACGCTGATAGGAAAGCTCGCCATGAAGCTCCAGCTTTGTAGTGAGCGGCAACCCGATGAGCTGGTTAAGAGCAGACATGGCCTTCAGACAGTCTCTTTGCGCTTCATTCAGCCGCATTTCTTCCTTGGCCAGCTGCACCTCGGAAGCCAGCACATCTGACATGGCTGCGACGCCTTCCTTATACTGGATGTTCGCCTGATTCAAATGTTCCTGAAGCAGTTCCACGGCCTCCTCGTGGATGCCCTGAAATGCCTGATATTCCAAAAGTCGATAGTATGCGGCCTGCACATTGTACCGCACCGTCTGGCGTACGTTTTCCAATGCCAGATCAGCGGCGTTGAGCTGGTAGCGCATCTGCTTCCTTCGTCCTTCCAGCTGTCCGCCGGTATAGAGCGGATAGGACAGGCGGGCAGTCCAGTTATATTCCTGGTTGTAAGGATCTGTCTCGCCATTCGGCAAGCCAAATGCTTCCCGCAGGAAGCGTGTTGCTTCAGAATAAGCCGGTTTGTTCTGCAGAGCCTTGTATGTTTGTCCAGAAAGCTTCATGCCGCTGGCCGTAATGCGGAGACGCGGCCCTGCGGCTCTGCGCGCAGAAGAATACTGCCATTGCGCAGACTCCTTGTTCTCTTCGGCACGTGCGATGGAAGGATGAGATTGGAGCGCCAGCTGAATGGCCTCGTCGATATCCAGCCGCCTTCCTTCCTGTTCGGAAGGGAGTTCCGCCTCATATTGCGCTCCGGCCTCCTTTGCCAAAACAGGAACAGGAACGGCCAGCAAGGCGGTCATTGCCAGGGCAATGCTCCACCCTCCTACGGTCAAAATCCTTCGTGCAAGGAAACATCGCCGCTCCTCTCCACATCTACGCGTTCTATCCAAAATAATTCCTCCTCCGGTGTATAAACCGCTTGCCAGCAGCCGCCTGATTCATGCAATCTGCCGTCTGGCAAGGTCGGCGAACAGGCCCTCCTGTGCCATCAGTTCCTCATAGCTCCCGCTTTCCACGATGCGCCCCTGATCCATGACTAAAATGCGATCCGCATTCTGTATGGTGGATAAACGATGGGCTACAACGATGCGCGTTGCCCGCAGACGTTCCAAGCTCTCAGTAACGATAGCCTGAGAGCGGTTGTCCAGTGCGCTGGTCGCCTCATCAAATATAATAATTGCCGGTTTCGCGGCCAGAGCCCGGGCAATCAGAATACGCTGGCGCTGCCCCCCCGAAATATTCGAACTTTCTTCGCTGATGATGGTCTGCAGCCCCATGGGCATATTGCGGATATCCTCCGCTACTCCTGCTGCCTCTGCCGCTTCCCATGCCTGCTCCTGTGTCAGTGCATTGGTGCCTGCAATATTCGTATAGATGTCGCCTGACATGAGCTGACCATTTTGCAGCACTACGCCCAACTGAGCGCGGACAGAGGGCAGGGAAAGCTCGGCGAGATCCTGGCCATCATAGTAGATTCCACCTCGCTTGGGACACTCGAATCCCATCAAGAGTCGGATGAGCGTGGACTTGCCACAGCCAGAACGCCCTACGATGGCCACACTTTCCCCTGCCCTGATGCGGAAGCTGACTCCATTCAGGATATTGCGGCCGCCATCGCTGTAGGAAAAGGTAAGCTCCCGGACCTCGATCGCGCCTGAAAGCGCACCGGCCTCCATGCGGTCCTCCATGCTTTCCGGTTCTTCCTCCAGAAAAGGGCGCAGGTTCTCCAATTGAGGCTGCACCGCAAGGAACTGACCTAAACCTGCCAGGAACCGGTTCAAGGCGCTGTTGAAGCCGGTACAGGCAGACTGGAATGCCAGAAAGGACGCATAGGAAATGCCCACCTGAAGGATCTGTCCATCATCACTGACCTTGTTCACATGATACATGACCACATAGAACATGAGAAGCGTGAGCAGAATCGGCTGGATAGTGCCCAGGATGGTGCTCCAATTATACTGCCAGCGCAATGAAAGATTCTGTTGCCACTCCACAGCAAAGGCTCTTCCCCAAAGATGGTAGGCCTGTTCTTCCGCGCCATGAACGCGGAATTTTGTCAGGCCTGTAAATATCTGCTGCAGGATGCCCGCCGTACTGTTCCGTGCCGCCGTCAGGCCACGCTGAAAGCGGAGCATGCGCCATACCAGCCAGAGGTTGCAGCCACCGGTAATAATCCACAAGACGACGGCCACAGCTGTGAGGGGCAGACTGTACCAGCACATCAGCAGCAAGCTCCAAAAAGAAAAAAGAAACTCAAAAGCCTGGGAGGAAAAATTACCAAACAGAATCTGCTTGGCCGTTTCCAGCCCTTTGAAACGGCTGGCCAGTTCCCCGGTGGAGAACCGCCGGAAGAAACTGGTGGGCAAGGAGAGCATTCGTCCGAAAAGTGCCGTCTCCATGGCGATATCGATGTCTGTTCCCAGACGCAGCATGGCGATGGAGCGAACAATGGACAGAGCAGACAAGGTAAAGCCTGACACCATGGCAATCTGGGCAATGGTCGCCAAGCCTTGGCGGTCCTGAATGGGGATGATGTCCTGAAAGATGGTTTCCGTGATGATCGGTGTCAAAAGCGGTATGAGTCCGGCAAGGAAGCTGGTCAGAATAATCGTGCGCCAATCCACATTCCAGGAATGCTGATAAACAAAACGCAGGATATCCTTCTTCTTAAGCTTTCGGGCAGGAAGTCCTGCATGGCAGGCAAAGGCCTCTCTGTCGATGTTCAGTATATCCTCTTCCTTGACCACTCTCCCCTCCGGCTGCTTCCATGTTACCATCCGATAACTTTTCTCATCATTGGGCAGAAACGCCGCCAGATTCTTCTCCTGCCCGTAGTACCCGAGCAGAACGCCGCAGTCCTTGTGATGCCATCCCTGTTCCAGCGTGACAAGGCGCATCTGCATATTACCCTTCTGTATGAGCCGGCGAAACATGCCTTGCTGGTCCAGTCTTTTCGCCATGAGGGGCTGGAGCTGCATATTCTTCGTGGGCATGGAAAGTGCCTGAGCGATGCTGCGCGCGAGGAATGTCACCTCGTCTAGTTGTTCGTTCTGATTTTCCCCCGTGTCCGGAATTTCTTCCTGTTCGCCCAACAGCAGCGCGATGGTGTTCTCAATCCGCCGCTGCTGCCTTTTTTTTCGGACCTGTATACGCCGGGAGTTCTTGATATCCTCGGATTGAAAGCGGGCAGCGCAGAGTGCAGAAAAAATCCGCATGTTTCTTTGGAATTCCTCCCAAAACTCATCCGAAGACGTCGCATCCTGCAGGAATGTTTCCCTCTGCCATGCCGTGAGCAAATCATCACCACGGTCGGCCAGCAGACGCAGCCAGGGAACGGTCAGCAGTCCCATGAGCCAGCGATGTATGAGCAGGATGTGCTCCTGTCCGGAAGCAGGCCCGGACAGCTCCTCCAGTTCCGCATCCGTCAGGGCATACAGGACAATCTCTACTGCCCCGAATTCATCCATTGACGAGAAGGCTGCCTCCCCCGCCTTAAGCTCCATGAGATATTCCTGGCGAAAGGATTCCTTTCCGCAAGCCACAGCATAGGCTTCAACCCTGCCGCTGGTCAAAAGAACGAAGCAATCTTCAATTTGCATGCGGTAACGTTCTCCCGGGGCAAGTTTCCAGGACATCGTCATCTCCTCCTTGGGACCTGTTTATCCGTAAAATAAAAAACATCAGTTGGCCTGTCGCCTGCTGCGATTCTCGATGAGCTGCCGATAAGGACCGTCATGCTGCATCATTTCCCGATGGGTGCCACGCTCCACGATTTTACCCTGAGAGAGGACGATGATCTCATCGCAGTCTCGGATGGTAGACAGCCGATGCGCCACGATGACACAGGAACATCCGCGCCGGCGGATGTTCTCCAGCACCTTATGCTCGGTCAGCGGATCCAAAGCGCTGGTAGCCTCGTCCAACACCAGCAGGGCAGGATTCTTGGCCAAAGCGCGGGCGATTTCCAGACGCTGCCGCTGCCCGCCGCTGAAATTCCGTCCCCCCTCAGAAACCATGCTCTCATATCCGTTCTCCATGGCGAGGATGTCCTCGTGGATGCAGGCGTCCCGAGCTGCCCGCAGGATATCGGAACGCCGCAGGGTTTCATCAAACAAAGCGATATTCTCTGCCACCGTTCCCGTGAGCTGGAATACATCCTGATCCACAGAGGAAACCGAATTCACCAGAACGGCCCGTGGGATCTCGCGGCGCCTCACGCCGTCAAAGCGGATCTGCCCGGACCATTCCTCGTAAAGTCCCATGATGAGCTTTGCCAGTGTGGACTTGCCGCTTCCTGAGGCCCCCACCACAGCGACCCACTGCCCCGGCCGCAGATGGAGATTGAACTGTTCCAGCAGAGGCGGGCTCAGAGGACTGTAGCCGAAGCTGACATCCTCCAGTTCCAGCTCGCCGGACAACCTGTCCTTGGGGAAATTTCCTTCCTCTGCCGGATAGTTCAGCCCATCAATCTCGTAACGGCGTACGTCATCCAGTCGCTGCATCTGCATCTCCGTCGTCTGCAGCATGGTCCCCAGGTCGATAATCTTCTGGAATGGCGCCTGGAAAGCGCCCATGAGGTTCTGGAAGGCAATGAAAATACCAGCCGTCATGACACCTTCCATGATGGAAAAGCCCCCCACTGCCATGATGAGTGCCCCATTGATGCCGGCGAACAGGCTGGGCATCAGGGAGACATTGGTGGACCAGAGTAAGGCCTCCTGCGTTGCCGCAACAGCCTTGGCGCGGTATCCTGCCCATTTCGTGAAGAAATCCCCTTCGCCACCATTAGACTTGATTGTCTCAATCATCATGAGGCCGTTCATTAGCGTACCATACTCCTTGCCGGAATCCTGCTGTATTCGCATGGTGAGATCCGTCAGCTTGCGACGCATATAGGCAAACAGGAAAAGGTTGACCAGACTGAAAAACAGGCCGATGAGTGTGAGCGGCACGCTGTATTGAAAGAGCAGCAACAAATAGAAGGCCGCCACCAAAAAATCCAGTGCAGCCGTCGCTGCCGAGTTGGACAATACATCCGCCACAGATTCATTGAAGCTGACACGAGAGGCCACTTCCGCTGCATGCCGCTGTTGGAAAAACTGAACAGGCAGCCGAAGAACATGCCAGAAAAAACTGGATGCATCGGCAAGTGTGAGCTTCTTCTGCCATATCGTCAGCACGGCGGCGCGCATCCAGGACATGATGCCGGACAAAAGTATGGCAGCCGCCATGGCTGCACAGAGACGGGACATCCAATCCACATGCGCCCCTGTCAGAATTTCATCGAGAAATATCTGGTTGAACACAGGAGCAGCCAGTCCCGGGACAATCATACAGAGCCCCAGAATCAGGACAAACAGGGCCGCCCATTTGTCCTGCCAGAGTTTTTCTGCCACAGCCCGGTAGACATTGTACCGGCTGCCCATCGGCCGAAAGCCCTCGCCGGGGAGAATGGAAAGGTATATTCCTGTATAGGAGCCTGTGAAATCCTCCCAGGGAACCGTACGACGGCCCATGGCGGGATCGTTCAGATAGGCTGTATCCCCCTGAATTCCTTCCAGCACCACGAAATGATTGAATTCCCAATGAAGGATGAGCGGATACTCCTTGGTGCGCAGCACATCCGCCGGCCAGGCATAAGCCTTTGCCGTGCAGCCGAGCCGCCGTGCGGCCTGCAGAATATTCCTGGCGTTGCTGCCATCCCGGGTAACGCCGCATTCCTGCCGCAGCCGTTCCAAAGGGAGCCAGAGCCCGTAATGAGCCAGCACCATGGCCAGGGAGGCCGCACCGCATTCCGTTGCCTCCATCTGGAGGATTGTGGGAACCTTGATGCGCTTTTTTTTCCTGGAGAACAGGCCCCTCAACCTGTCATGGATAGATTCGCTCATGAAAATCACCTGCTCCTCAGCATTTGGCTGAACTTATAAAAAATCCGCTCGATGGGAGGCTCCCGTTCGATGACGATGGAACCAGTGCAGTAGCTGCCTGCAGTGATTGGCTTGTGTTCCCCCACAGAGGATGTCCATAGATATCCTGAAGGGGAATCCTCGTCCCGCACAAGGTCAAACCGCACCTCCACCGCTGCGCCAACCTTCTGGTTCATGATCCACTGCGCCAGCTGCGGATTGCCCAGTCCTTTCTGCATAGCTGCCCCGGTCACGGGATATTGGGAAACCGAGCGCACAACGCCGATAAGGCTGCCGGACTTTGAAACATCCACCCCATTGGGCGCCAGCTGCACGAGCATGCCCGGTTCTATGCGTTTTCCCTTGTCCACTGGGACATAAAACACTCCGCTCAATTCTCCCACATCCTGAGTCAACCGTATCGTGCAGATGGGGCTTCCCGCACTGATGATGCTGCCCTCTTCCACCAGCACCTCATCCACAATGCCGTCATAGGCACTGTAGATGGCCTCTCTTGCCTCCTGCTGATGCAACCTTGCATCGTATTGATAGACCCGTCCGATGACTTCTCTGTCGTTGGCAGCCAGATCTGCCCCGTACTGTGCCATGCGCGTATCTGCATTCTGATCCGGCTGCTCCATGCGGGCAATAATCTCTCCCTTGCGTATTTGGCTCCCCGTCTTCACATAGACTGCCTGAATCTTGCCCGAGGCCGCATGCGATATGCTGACGATGCCGGCAGAATCCATAATGAGCCCCATGCCATCCGCTTTCACGGTGAACGCGCCGAAGAAAGACCATAGCAGAACGGCAAAGAGCAGAATGCAGATAGCGGCCAGCCCCATCCAGCCGATGGGATTTGTCACGGCAATCAATGTGTCAAGCCGATCCGGGGAACGCAGCTTATCCAGCGCCTGGCGGCTAAAAACCTGACTTCGGTCCATCCCTTACCTCTCTTTCAGAACAACAGATACCCGCATACCATCATACAGGCCTTCCGGTGTTGAAACGACCACCTCGCCGGCAGACACCCCGCTCAGGATTTCCACGTATTCGCCGTCGTTCTGGCCGGTCTTCACCTCGCGGCGTTCCACAGTCCCGTCCTTTACCACAAACAAAGTCCCATCCCAAACGGTACCCAATGCCGCCAGCGGAACGACCAGCGCTTCCCTGCCGTCAGACAGCTGCAGGTCCACGCCGCCATAGGTCTGGGGCTCCAAAATGCCCTGACTGTTGTCCACACTGCAGAGTACCGTCCGAATCGTGGTCGATTCGGACAAGTCCGGCGAGATGCTGGCGATGGTGACCGGAATGGAATGCGGGGAATCCATAGCCCCCACATGCATCTCACCTGCAAAGACTTTTCTGAGTTCCTTGCCCTGAAACACAAGCTCCGCATTTTGCCCGACCTGGAAGAACTCCGCCGCATCATCGCTGGCAGACATGGTGAAATAGAGCTGCCGGAAGTCGCCCACCAGAGCCAGTGAAGTTCCAGCCTGAACAAAAGCGCCCGGCTGCCGGTACAGCAGGATTACTTTGCCGTCCACGGGAGCCGTCACTTGCTGTTGGGCATCCTGAATGAGTATATGATTCTTGCGCGCCTCCATCTCCTCCACGGATGCCAGCGCAGATTCGTACTCTGCCGCTGCTGCATCATACTTTTCCTCGGAAGTCGCATTCTGATTCCGCAAACGCTGATAGCGCTCATAGGTGATCTTCGCATGGCGGAGTGCTGCCTGCGCTTTCAGAAGATTGCTTTCTGCTTCCTTAAGTCGTATGGGAATGCTCTCGTTGACGATGGTGAACAGTGGATCGCCTGCATGCACATAGCTGTTCTTCGCCACGAAGCTTTCCGTGATGCGCCCATCGATGAGAGTCACCGCATCCACCATTTCGTTGCTGTACAGATTCAGCGTTTCCAACCGTATCTTGGGGTGCAGGACGCGCACAGCGGCCCGCTCCCCTGCCACATGCACGCTTCGTTCCTCCAGGCGCCGGGCAATTTGCAGCTCCCCCCGCTCGTTCAAATAGGCACCATAGGAAATAACCGCGATGGAGAACAGCATCAGCATGGCAAGCCCAATGATGAAATATGTTTTTTTCATGAAAAGAATTCTCCTCCGGCAAACAAACTTGACCTAAGTTCATACTTCCACGCTGAGCAATAATATTCCTGCCGTATTTCCCCATAAACTAATGGATAAAATTTTTTTAAACCTGTAAAGTTTCTGATTCCACAGCATAAAAAGAAGAAAAGCATAAAGGACAGGTGTACGGATATGATAAAGGCATTGAATGATAAATCCATAAAAAAGCTGGAAGCACTCTGCAATGACGATGCTTTCCTGTCAAGCCTGAAAGCATCTCAGAGCATGACGGATGTTCAGGCCGCCTTCCACGCACATGGGCTGGAGATGGACAGCGGGGAACTTAAGGAGATGCTGGAATGCCTCGCAGACATACAGCGACAAGGCGGAGAACTGCCCGATGAGCTGGCAGCCTGTGCTTCCGGCGGAAGTCCCGCCATGTATCTCAGGATGGCCTGCAATTTCATGGGGGCCATGAGCGATATCCTTTCCATGCTGGAGAATGCCACAACGCCTGCTGCCAGCACCCAGGCTGTTCGCCGCAGCCGAAAACCGGCAGGTTAAATATTAAATATATTACAGGGAAATTTCCCGCAAACATAGAACAGGAGCGTGACACATCATGTTCAACTTACCGCATAGCGTCTGCCGCAGCATCGGCAAGCGGCGTCTTACTTATCATATTCTCTCCGTCATTGCCGCAGCGGGGATGTTTTCCCTGCCCGCCCTGACAGTACATGCTCAGAATGCTATTACCAAGGCGGACAATGCCAATGCCGGCACCATCTCGAAAAACGGACAAGTCACGGACATTTTAGCTGACCGGGTGGTGAATAATATCGCCATCAACAGGTTCAAAAACTTCCGGCTGGAACAGGGCAATATCGCCAACCTATACTTCGGCACGACAAAATCCGACGCCTCGGCCGGTACTCTGATGAATTTTGTGGACAGCAAGGTGGATGTGAACGGCACCCTCAACGCCATCCGGAACGGCCGCGTGGATGGTGACCTTTATTTCCTGAGCCCAAATGGCATTGTCATCGGCGCCAACGGCGTCATCAATGCGGGCAAAGTCGGCCTCATCGTACCTCAGGAATCCACTTACGATACCCTGCTGTCAAAGGCTTTTAAGGGGAAAATGTCACTAACCCCCCAGCAGCTTCGCTCGGGAGAAATCCCGCTCAACGAAGACGGCAGTCTCACTGTACAGGGAAAGATCAACACCGTGGACGGCGTTCTCCTGGCAGCCTCCAACATCCATGTTGAATCTGGTGCAAAAATCCTCAGCCAGAACACGCTCGACTACGCCTCTCTGGTCAACATAAAAGAAAACGAAAACATCACGGCGGATGCCGGACTGGGCAGCAACCTGGCCTTGTCGCGGAACGAAGCAGGAGACATCCTCTTGCTTGCAACCGTGCAGCCCAGGGAAACATTGACCTGGAACCAGGACCGGCGGCTTAAATCCATTCTGGGATTTGACTATGATCAGTTCCGCTATCCCTCTACGGCCGGCATCAATGTGGCGAATGGCGCCAGCATCATCTCCGGTGGAAAAGTTGAACTGACCTCCCTTGCCACGCTGCAGTTTAACTTTGACCAGGCTGCGAATCTGGATGATGCTGCCTGGAGAAATTTGGATCTTACCCACTACTTCCTTCCTGTCTCCGGCATGCAGGCCAACGTTTCTCTGGATGGCAAGGTCACTGGGAAGCAAATCAGTGTGAACGCCCTCACGAACTATACCTACAAAGACTGGTGGAGTCTTAAGGGCGGCTCCGAAGATGACTGGCTTTCCCGCCGCGTCACGACGGTGGACAGCGCACTGCACCGGGCCGGCCTGGCCGCCACCTACATCATGGAGAACACCTCGGCAAATATCGACGTTGGCCAGAATGCCATCATCGAGGCGCAGGGCACAGGGAACGCCCTCTCTCTTTCCTCAGGCAGTCATGTGACCGCAGAGCTCCTGACCCAGAGCGCCATAAGTCACACGGCCTCTATCGCCTATGAGAAAAACAAGGCCAGCCTGACCGTGGATGGCAGTCTCACGGCTGCGAAGGGCAGCATCCTGTTGGGCGCGGATGCCTCCTCTAACGTCAAATTGGTCAGCCGGGTCAAGGATGCCAACACGAACGGCAAGTCCTGGCTGGCTGCCAACGTCCTCATCGGAAACAACGACAGTTTCATGGAGTTCGGGGACACAGCCCGTTTGCTTGCCAACAATGGCAACATCTCCATTAAATCCAACAGTACAAATCAGGTGGATGCCAAGGCCGAACTGGCCCTAAAAGGAGGTCTCGGCGGCTTCACAGCAAACTTCGCTTGGGCGGGAAGTTCTGCCCAGGTGAAGGGAGCTGTAGAAGCCGGAGCAAAGGACATCCATATTCAGGCCGAAAATACCACAACGGGCTACCGCCTTTTGGCAACGAACACCACAAAAGCCGCGGGCAAGCAGAAGGATGAAGGCGGCGTAGACGAAACACTCCAGGATGTCAACAGCCTGAAGAACACCTTCCTGGCAAACAAGGGCAATATGATCGAAAAGCTAACGTTTGGCAGTTTTTCCAGCGAGACGCTGAATTCCCTGGCGAAGTACATCACCACGGATGTCAGCGTAGGGGTGGGCAAATCCATCGCCCAGATTGACCTGTCACGAGAAACGAAGCTCACAGCCGCAGATAACCTCACCCTGTCGGCCAAAACGGCCGGCTCCGGGACGGAAGTGGGCGCCATCAGCACCAAAAGCGGTCTTGGTGGCGGAGAGGTGAAGTCTGCCCTGTTCCGTCCCACCATTGCCGTGGTGAACCGTGACAGTGATGCGGGCATCGTCATCGAGGGATCCGATGAATCGGACTTTCATGCAACCCTCACGGGCAGCAAGGTCAGCCTCTCCTCATCCATCGACACGTCCAACGGCCGCTTCGATACAGCACGGGCAGAACTGCTGAAGGAGAAGTCTGCCCTTTTATCCCTGCTGGATGGCAAAGGCCAGGCCAAATCCCGCGCTGAATCTTTCCTCAAGGGACTGGAAGCACTTGAGGAAAGGAATGCAGTAGGAAGTCCCACAGAACTATTGCCTGTCTTCCAAGGCAGCGCAGAGGTGGCCGCACTCCTTCAGTCTACCTATGGGAAAAATAACCAGCAAGCCAACAGCATCATCGAGAAGCTCAACGCCCTTTCTTCTGCCTCGAAAATCGCCAACTACTATGCAGACAGCTCCAGTTATGTGGACCTCTCAGGAGCAGCAGCTTCTGCGGCCAAAGGGGAAAGCACTACCTCCATTGCAGCTGCGGTGAATGTAGGGCTGCGTTCGGACCGCTCCCGTATCCTCATCGGGCAAGATACGGCCATAAAGGCCACAGGCGGCAATATTGACATCGGCTCCAGCATCAACCAGTCAGACATCACCCTGAGCGGGCACATGAGCCATGTGGACCCGAAACGTTCTGCCGTAGACGCAGTGGTCAACATCTCCAAGGTAGATGCAGACAATTTGTTGGCCGTGGCAGAGGGCGCCAGCCTCACCGGCCGTAACATCGCCATAAAGGGCACGAATGATGTAAGTCATATTTATCTGAACGACAGCTCAGGTCTGCAGGTGAACGCAGGCCTGAATGTCATGGGCAACGCCAGCTATGTAGGTGGTGGCAGCAGGACCCTCGTCTCAGTGGATGACGAGGCGCAACTCTCTGCCACGGATATTGCTGTCGGCAAGGGGAATATCTCCCTCTTCGCCAAGAACGAGGCAGATCTGCTAAACATCGCCGGCGGCCTCTCCTTTGGCGCAGGCACAACCGCCATGGGCGCCTCTGTTGCCATTTCCAACTACGACGTAAAGACCCTGGCCGCCATCAGTGACAACGACAGCGGGAGCGATTCCCTCCAGACACCACTGCTGCGGGAACGGGCAGGCTATGCCGACAAGCCGGAAAACGTAACCTTCGACGAAAGCGACGGCGCCTCCATCAAGATCATGCAAAAGCTGGCCGGCTCCGGCAATCAGGAGGAAGTCCCCGTTATCTTCGGTACTTCCGACAAGCAGAAATCCGGCAGCATACAGGGACATTCCCTGAATATCCAGGCGGACACGGATGGCCTTATAAATACCTTGGCCGTAGCCGGAGTGGTCGGCCGGCAATCCGGTCAGTCGAAGGATAAAGATAAAGAAAATCCCCAGCAGCCCCAGGCCAAAAGCTCCGACAACGCTCCTGAAAATGAAAAGGACGGCGCCAGCAACGCCTTGCTGCAGGTTCTCAAGAAGAACGCCGGCAGCAAAGTAGGCAACCTGATCGACAAATATCAGGACAGCTTTACCCTGGACAAAAACAGCGTATTGGGACAGACTGTGGACAAGCTGTCCGAGGCCCAGAAGAAGGCCATGGAGGCCAAGCAGAAACTGGACGCAGTGAAGGAGTCCAGCATTGGCAAACTCATGGAAGGTGGTGCCCCCCAGTCCACCTTTACAGGTGCAGGCAGTGCGGCTCTGAACATCACCAACAACGAGACTACCGCCGTGCTGGAAAAAGCCAATATCATTCTGCGCAAGAACAGCGGGGAACTTCCCTCCCTCTCCCTAAAGTCTCTGGACAATGCGTTCACTGGAGCCTGGAGCGGCGCTGCCGCCATCAGCTTCCGCGGCTTTGACCTGAAGGGCAGCAGTTCTTCCAGCTCATCCAAATCATCCGGCAGCGGCAAAGGGATGGCCGGAGCCATTGCCATGAACTGGCTGGACGGGGCGGTACTGTCCCGCATTGAAGACAGCACGATTTCTCTCAGCGGCGGCACCCTTACCAACCTGGCCCAGAAGAAGGGCGCCCTTGTGGCGGCCGGACTCTCCCTCACGGCCCAGGCCTCCGGTAATTCCGGCGGGAAGAATTATGCCGGGGCAGACTCCGTATCCGTGAACCTTGGTGCCAATGTGGTGGGCGCAGAACTGGTAAACAGCTCTGCTATTGGACTGGACAGCATCAAGAACCAGGCCTATGATGAGGATACGCAGGTCACTGGCGGCGTGAATGTCTCCGTAGCAGCTGGTGGCAATGGCAGCACCGCAGCCGGGGGGACGGCAGCCTTTGCCAACCTCTCCAATGATGTCCATGCCGCCATTGAAGGCGGGAACTATGCAGCCGGCAGCGCGCTGTCCAATACAGCCCGTACATCCGTCACCCAAGTCGGCGGCGCAGTGGGCGTATCCGTAGCGGCCTCCCAGGGAAACAGCTACGGCTTTCAGGGCGTAATGGCCTACAACCGCCTGCACAACAAGGATACGGCATCCATCCTCAATGCCACCGTCAAGACAAAAACGCTGGAGAATATCGCCTCGGATCAGGCCGCCGGCCAGAAAACCTATGATCGTGCCATCGGCAGCACGGGGCTGGATGTGACAGGGGAAAGCTATCTTGCGGAAGCCAAAAAGAATCCCAATGGTGAAGTAAACAATAGCCTCTCCGGCAGCTATGGCAACAAAATTATCACGGCAGCCTTCGGCCTTGCCGCCTCGAACAAGGGCAGTGGCAGCTCTGCTGCGGCCATCAGTGACATCGCCAATGATTTTCAGGCCACCATCAAGGGTGGCAGCTTGAACAGCCTGGCTGAGTCGGCCCTTACGCTTTCCAGCAAGGCAGACTCCAACACGCTGGACGTCAACGCCGCAGCCGGAGCCGCCATCACGGCTGCCGCCAAGGGCTTCGGCACTGCCGGCTCCCTTGCCCTGCAGCTTACAAACAATAAGGTCATTTCCTCTCTGGAAGGCACGGACAAGGACCATCTGCTGCAGGCAAAAAACCTGCGCGAGGCAGACCTGCAGGCAAACTCTGCCGCCAAGGAAATCAACGTGGCTGGACAGGTCAGTGTCGGCGGCAACGCAGCAGCAGGCCTGGCCATGGCCTACAACCAGCTGGACAATACGACGAATGCCCATATCAAAAATGCCAGTCTTGAAATGAAGCAAGGAAACGCCCTGCCGGATAGCATTTCCCTCGCCGCCGCAAACACGGGCAAAGTCTATGCCGTGGGCGCCGGCGTGAGCGTTGCCTTAGGCAAGGCCGCACTGAACGGCACAGCCGCTATGAACCGTGGCGCCAGCTCCGTTAACGCTTCCCTGGAAAACATCAAGGCCACGAATCTCAAGACCGTGAACATCAGCACCAAGGACAAGACGGATAAACTGTCCGTAGCAGGCAGTCTGCAAGGTTCCACCCAGGTCGCCATCGGAGGCGCCTTAGCCTACAACGACATCGGCACCTCTGCGCACCGCCAGCAGAATGCCGCCTCCATCTTGAATGCCAAACTGGATTTCCAGCCATCTAACTCCGCCAATTCTTTGAACGTAACCGCAGAGGATACCTCCAAGCTCACCACCATCGGCGCAGGCGTGGGACTCACCACGGGCGCAGCAGCAGTGGAAGGAGCAGCAGCCATGACCACCCTGAACAAGGATATTTCCACTTCCATAAAGGGTTCTGAGGTCACGAATGCCCCCCAGGCCGGCATCAAAGCCAAATCAACTGAGGACATCACCACTACAGCAGCTGTGCTGGCCGTGAGCCGGCATGCCGCCATAGGCGCCGGACTGGCCGTCAACAACAGCGGCACCCATACCACGGCGCTGCTATCCGACGCCAAAATTGCAGCCAGCAGTCTGGAGGTGGAAGCAGCCAGCAACTCTACAATCCATAACGTTGCAGCCGGTGGCGGTGTGGCCCTCCAGGGGGCAGCGGTAACCGGTTCGGTATCACTGAACAACATCAACAATAAAACCACCGCCGCTATCGACAACAGCAGCATAGCAGCACGAAGAGGAAGTGTTGCTCTTTCTGCCCTGAGCGACGAAAACATCACCAACACCGTGGGCGTAGTTTCCGGCGCTGCCCAGGGAGCCGCTGTGGGCGCCGCTGTGGCCAAAAATGTTATCAACAGCGATACGTCAGCCACCATCAGCGGCGATAAGACTACTGTCGAGATGGAAAACGGCAGGGAGGTAAAAATCAAAGACGGCTTAGCCGGTACTGACGGAGCCATTGCCGGAACTCTCGCCTCAGCTTCCAAAAATAGCAGCAACAAGAGCTTGGCAGCCGACGGTGAAAAGATTCTTGGCTCTTATGCCAATCTGTCAGACAAGCGAAGTGAAAATACTTATATGGGTATCGTAGCCTCTGCCTCCGGCACCCATACCATCAAGTCCCTGCTGGCCAATGCCGGCATAGCCGGTCAGGGTGCAGCGATAAACGGCACCTTTAACGTGAATGAAATCGGCGGCAGCACTCAGGCCAAAGTGGATAAGGCCCGCCTGTCCACCTCCGGGAACGGCAACAATGTCAGCATCATAGCCCATGACTATACCAATGCCTATGGCATGGTAGGCACGGTAAGCGCCGCCGGTCAGGGCGCTGGGGCAGGCATTGGCAGCGATACGGCCACAGTCAATCGCAAGACCAGAGCGCAGGCCAGCGGCCAGAACCGCCAGAACAACGATATCACGGCGGATATGCTGAACATCGAAGCCTCCTCCTGGCAGGGACTAGCCTCCCATGTGGCAGGTATTGGCTTTGCCGGCATGGGCGCCGGTATCATGTTTGGTACAGGCGTCTATACCCTCGCTTCGCAAACAGAAACCGCTATGGATAATGTCCGGGCAAATCTTCGTGGCAGCCTTTACCAACAGGCTGACCATCATGGCAAATTGTACAGCGATGCCTATTCCCTGGGCGTTGCCGGCGTCGGCGCAGGTGTAGGCGCAGGTGTGGCTGTGGTCAAGGAACAGAGCAAGGTGGATACGCTGGTCAACAACTCCAAAGTATCCTTTACGAACAAAGGAAACAGCAATATCCGGGCACTGAACGATACGCGCCTGACCTATGAACTCTACAATATAGGTGTGGGTGGCATTGGTGGTTTGGCCGGTTCCATCGGTGTAGCCAATGTAACCGATGATGTGACGGCCAGAGTCCTGAACAGCGAAATCGGCTGGAATCGTGCGGCACTGGACGGCCTGTCCATTGCTGCAGAGAACAATATCCATTTCAACAATACCGCGTTCACCGGTGCCGCCGGTCTGGCAGCCGGCATGGGTGTAGGCGTTGTGCTCAACACCATTGACAGCCGGGTACAGACGGATATTGCCGGCAGCAAACTGTCTGCCAAGGACATTTCCCTGACGGCAAAGGAGAATCGGGATATTGCACAGAGTGCCTATAATGCCTCGTTGGGTGCCGTTGGCGCTTCTGCCAATGTGATGCTTACCAACGTGGGACAGAAACTGGCAGACAGCTATGAATCAACCACCAACAAGGGCAAGGCAGCTGATGGCTCCAAAGTGGATGTCAAGGGCTTGCTGAACAGCGCCAATAACAACACGAAGAAAACCCAGCTGAAGGCTGAAGCTTCCCAGGGGCTGGCCGGTACGACCACGGCCGCTGTAGCTGATACCGGAGGCCGTGAGCGTGCAGGCGTGGGCCTCAATGTGTCCAATTCGGCTATGCAGGCCACCACAGGCAATATCAAACTGACCAGTCAGGCCACGAACAATGTTACGCAGGGCAACAAGGCCGTAAGCTTTGGCGGGGCGGTTATCAATGGTGCCGTGGGCATATTGAACAACGCCGGCCGTACGACGCTGAACCTTACCAATACTTATGGGAAAGCAGCCAAGAATATTGAAATCAATACGCTTCTGGATGGGCAGAACAAGCTGAATATCCTTCAGGGTAGTGCCGCCCTGACCGGGGCAGGCAGCGTTGCCTATGCGGGACTGGCGAATAATTCGGTCAGCAGTGTCAATATCTCTGGCGAAAGACTGACCGCAGATAGCGGGAATATTGCCATCAACAGCAAAGATGCGGTCAAATCCAACGTGAACGCCATTGGTGTGTCGATAGCGGGCAAGGCCGTAGGTGTGCTGGTGGCGGAGACTTCCGGCACGGGCAGCAACTCCGTGGCTGTTGGCAGCGGTCTGGAGGTCAATGAGAAAAATGCGGAAATCAGCATTCAGGCCCAAAGTGCGCCTGAAACCAAGCTGACGGCCATAGCAGCTGTAGGCAGCGCCTCCTTTGCAGGTGTGGGCCTCAGTGCGCAGTCCGAATACACGGGCAGAACGACTGTGGACATCGCTCCCAGGACCAGCCTTAAGGGAGCCGGTCTGAACATCAAAGCGCAAAACGCACCGCAAATCACCACCCAGGTGGGAACGGGCTCTTTGGGTATGCTGGCGGCACTGTCGGCTACGGGCGTGAGGAACGCTATGGGCAGCCAGAACAATCCCCATGTAACCCGCGTGAGCATTGGAGAAAACAGCTCCCTGCTGGTGCCCCAGGTGAACATCGAGAGCAACTGGCAGCCCCATCAGAATCTGGACCTTATCTCCCTGAGTGCCGGTTCGGCAGCGGTCGGCGTGACCCATGGCATATTGGCAGCTTATGGAACAAATGATGTGCAGGTGGGTAAGTCCGCTTACGCAAAGGATGCGGAACTTATGGTGAGCGCCAATTCCGCGCTCAGTCAGGACGGTGTGGTAAGAGGCCTGGCAGCAGGCGGTCTGGCGTCCGGCAGCAATTTCCTGAGCGCTGTACGCAATGTCCGGAATACGGTGAATCTGGGGGGCATGAGCAATCCGCAGGAAAAAATCCGGGAAGTTATCACTGGCTCGTACAATGGTCTGACGCAGAATTTCCGGGCCGTGGGCTATGGTGCCGGCTTTGCTTCGATATCTCCGTTTACGGCAGTCATCAATGACCAGGAAAAACGGGAGACCAATACGATTCTGAGTGGTGACTGGAATCTGTCCGGCTTTATGATGGCCAATGCCCAAAATGCGGACGGCAATAATGTGCTGACGGTTGACGGCAAGAGCGCTGCTATGGTAGGTCTTAGCGGTGTGTCCATGACGCGCAATGCAGACAATACGGCTAAGGTACAGCTGAAGTCCGGCACCCGTGTCACCACCGACAAGGAGCAGTCCTATAACGCGAACAATGACCTCGAGGTCACGGAAACGATGGAGGCTGCCGGTTACGGTGGCATCAATGGCTCGGGCAGTGAATTGAAAAATACCGGCAGCTATCGGGCCAATGTGGAAGTCGGGGAAGATAATGGCAAAGGGGCGGTTTCCCTGACGGCTAATGGGGGAGAATCCGGCATCAGCATGAGCGCCACGACCAGCGGCAATCTGAATGCCAAAAACCAGTTGGAAGCAGGCGGTGCAGCCTCGTTGGTACGGGCCAACAGCCAGCATGATTTCAATTATGATAACAATATCATCCTGCGCAATGCCAATCTGCTCAATCAAGGCAGTTTTTCCAGTATTAACCTTGGGGCTGCCGACAATACGGCGTTGAAACTGGTTACGGTAGGCAATATCCAGGGGGGTCTGGGCGGCAAAACTACGGCCTTTACGGACAATAAACTGAAACGTAGTGCAAAAGTTACCCTTACGGGCAACAGCAGTCTTTTCAGCCAGGGCGAAATCAGTCTGGCTGCCGGGGCTGATGCTGCCGGCCGGACGGGGAATCTTGACCTCTATGTCATGGCTGATGTGTACAACCGCACCGCTATACCTGTGAGTTCCAAGCCGAGAATCATCAATTCTATGAGTCAGGCCAACCAGGTGGATATTGGCAAGGACAGCAAGATTACTGCGGCTCGGGATATAAGCCTTACGGCCAATACCGGCAAGGAGGGACTGCTGAATTCCGCTTATGTCTACACGACCTATTCCAACAAGATAAACAACAATCTCGTAGCCGTACTGCCCAATGAGAGGAACAGCGCGGAACAGCAGAATAATTTCGTGAATGTTGGCGGCGAGGTCAAGGCAGGTATTTATAATTCTTTGGGGCTGGAGATTACCGGCAGTGCTGCAAATGGCAGTCAGCAGGTTAAGGTCACCGAAGGCGGAAGCTGGTTTGATGCCCAGAGCGTGAAGACCGGCCAGGAAGTGACGGTGAATAATCCCTATCTCAAGGAATACAATGAGCTGAAGGCAGCCCGTCAGGGAAAGATGGACGCTGATTTGCTCAAATCCTATGATGCGGCAATTAACCATATCCTTCAGTCCATGTTGGCCAAGGGCTTTGCCCGGAAGAACGGCAATGACTATGAAGTGCTGCCTTCGATCAAGGTCAAAGCAGCCATCCTGCCGAATATCCGGATTACCGGGGCCAATGTGGATGTATACAGTCCCAACCTGAAGGTGAGCGGTTCAATCAAGGCACTGGGGGCTGAGCGCATCAGGATTGCCGATAAGTCTGACGGCCGTCTGGTGGTGAACAATTTGGAACTGGACAGCCTGGGTGGTCAGGTGCGGCTGAATGGCAGCATCTACAAGGCGGCCAATATCCAATCCGCTGATGGCAGCAGCGTTCCCAGCATCACCATTGAGAAGACGGCGGGCAAGGGGAATGGGAGTGACCTGCATATTTCGGGAAATATTATCAACAATACCGGCAAGGTCAGCCTGACC
This sequence comes from Pseudoselenomonas ruminantium, assembly GCA_015058655.1. Lineage (GTDB taxonomy): Bacteria > Bacillota > Negativicutes > Selenomonadales > Selenomonadaceae > Selenomonas_B > Selenomonas_B ruminantium_C. The sequence continues at coordinate 17,136 of SVBX01000028.1, read as the reverse complement.
AACAATGTCGGGGATATCCTGAATACAGGAACCATTTCTGCGGCCTATGCTACCTCCGTCAATGCGCCTAATGGCAGCTACAGCCAGACGGCTGTCGGTGGTACCCTGGTAGTAGGCCTGGACCCCTTGGCTCCCTATACCTTTGGCAGTGAAATGTTCGCCAAGGAACTCTATCGCTATCTGCTTAACCAGGGGATTGACGGAATTGCCCGCTCGGTATATCTTTCTAATCCTTTAGACAATGGAAAACTATTGTCAATAGGTGATTATCAGTCTTTCTTGAAAGAAACGGTGTGGAAGGTTGTGTTCCCACAGCTGCAGAAGACTGAGGCCGGCCGGGCAGAGATTGCCAGGATTATGGGCATCTCCTATGCACAGTATATGAAGAATTCCATGGAGCAGAATCTGGCAATCCTCAAGGCGAAATATGCTGCTCCTACCAAAGAAGGAGCTATTGTATCCAGCGGGGATGTATCCATCTCGGCCAAGAATATCATCGTGAATGGCCTGGTTCAAAGCGGTTATGCTGATTATACTACAAGGATAGATATGGGGAAGGTGCAAGCCCTGGATAAGCAGGCCAGAAAGGGCGTATCCCTTACCGACAGTGATGTGCTGGGCAATGCCGCTTATCTGGTAGATTTTGACGATGTTAAGGGGGGCAATGCCTGGGACAGCAGCAAAAATGTCTATGTGGGGATAATTCATACCTACTACAATCCCTATACCGGTCATCTGTTGACGGCGGATACGATGGTCAAGGGCGGCAACATTTCGCTCAATGGCAATATCTATTCCACCATTGAGGGCACAGGCCGCATTCTCTCGGCCAAGGGGGCGGCAGACATTATGATAGAGGCCAATATCAATGGCTGTAATAAGGACCTCTATGTGGGGGCGATTACCAATAATTACCGCAATGGCAATATCACCATCAATGGACAGCTGCAGACGGGTAGTTCCTACAAGCCAAAACCGAAGGAGACTCTGCTTTGGGAAATGTATTCCACAGCTACAGCCAAACAGAATTTCAACTACAAGGTGGAGAAAGATTTCCATAACGACGAAATGCGAGGAGACAAGACAAAGCAGCTGGATTGGTTTGCCAATCTATCCAATGGTCAGGGCGGGGATAAGGAGGCAAGGAAAAGGGTTGAACAGACCGGTGAGCGCAATAGTGCAACCACGGATGCGAATGAACTCAGGAACTTCTCCTCAAACTTCATGCTGACCAATGGATTTTCGTGGTATTTGAATAAACTGTACTTCAAGGAAAGAGGCAGAGATGGAGCAACTTTGTCCCCGGCCAATCCGCAGGCACGTTTTGAGAAACGTGGTCTTTTAAGATGGGACTATTATCACTATTCGTATAATCGCAACCTTAACCTGTATTTGCACACCTTGGCAGCAATCCAGGCTGACCGTGCCATTGAGACCAGGCCGCTTGAGGCGAAGAACGGTGGCAGTATCAAAATCACGAATAGGGACAATATTGTCCTTACGGATAACATCATCGGTGCAGTAAAGGATGGAAAGAGTCAGGGAAGGATTGATATCCAATCCGTAAATGGCAGCATTACGGCGAAGGAGGGCAAAGTCGTCAGCACGGATAATTTTGGTTTTTCAAGCAGCAAGGACACTCGGCTTACGCTTACCGGCCCAGGGAAAATGCAAACGCTGTCCGGGAAATCCGAAGTGGGGACTGTTGATATCCGTGCGCAGAAAGGCCTGCTGGTGGAGGACGTTAGGGCAAATCAGGTGCTGAGCCTGACCGCTCAGGGCGATATCCGTAATGCGGGAAGTTCCGGCGACATTCTGGAGGCACCAATCATCAATCTGACCAGCCTGACGGGGTCCATCGGCAATTCGGGAGACGGCGGATATATTAAAACATATACGTATAGTCGCAGCGGAAATGGAGTCAACGCCAAGGCCAAGGGGAATATCTACATTGAGGCGCCAAAATATAACTTGCGGGTAGGCAATATTGTCAGCACGGATGGTGATGTTTTCCTGCGTGCCTTAAAGGGGGATATTCTGGATGCCGTAGGTACCCGTGATGCTCTGTCGGATAGTCAGGATAAGGTGAATACCTGGCTGTCCCTGGGGATTATCAACAATAAGGATAATGCCGACAGCAGCGCAGCTGCCGCTGCCGATGAAAAAGCTGAGCGTCTGGCCGGTGTCACCGGCAGGCTGCAGACCCTGGGGCTGGCTAGTGGCAAGGACATGGCTTACTACACCAACATAGCCAAAGCCTTTGCTCAGGATGCCGGGGTTAAGAGCCGCAAGGCTGCTTTTGAGGCCAAGGCCCAAAACATTACCGATGATGCGGAATTTGACAAACTCTTCCAGAATTATCAGCAGGAGCAGCTGGCCTGGTTTAATTCCGCCTATGGCGGTCTGAGTGAGGCTGAGCGCCGGGCGGTTATGGACTATGGGCTGCTGGAGGCCAGTCAAAATTACGGTTTTTCCAAGAATCAATTGCTCTATGCCGTTCAGGATAGCGTTGTGAACAGCGTGCCTGGTCAGTTGATGGTGATATCCAAACCAAATATCACGGCCAGAAACGTGACGTTTGAAACGGATATGTCGATAGGTACGCTTGAAGACAGTATAATCATCAAGGCACAGGATATCAATAAAACCGAGAATCTCAAAATCCTGTCTCAGGCCAAGACTGGAGACCTTGACTGGCGATATGATGGTTCCATATTGGTGATGCGGCAGCTGCCTGTAAGTCTGGATTTAAAGAAGGGCGGCACCATTACTATAATTGAGCGGCCTGAGCGCAGTGGCCGTACTTTCCTGGTCGGTACTGAAAATACGACCTTTAACTTTACCGGTGGTTTTGGCAAGCCGATTTCCAACTATGATGTGATGTTGATGACCGGCAATGGTATTTATCTTCCCAATGATGGGAAGTCCGTCATCAGCGGCGACAAAGTTACCCTCTATGCCGGTCGGGGCAATATCGGCAGTCTGGACAATTATCTGCGGACGAATATAGTCGGTTATTTGGATGCCAATGCCGGCGGCTCAATCTTTATCAGTAATGAAGGCGATTTGACCATTGTTTCTGCTGTGGCAGGTGCTGACCGCCGTCCGGTAAAGGTGGGGACCAATCAGGTTCAGCCCATTGCTGAAGGCGAAACCGCAGGCTTATTCCTCAAGACTAGGGGCAATATGAAGATGAGTCAGGACAGAGGCAGGGATATGGGCTACCTGATGGGCAGCTCCGTAAACCTCAGTGCTGCTAACCTGGGAACCAAGAATGCTCCTCTTCGTATCTATGCCAATGGTGCGGCACTGAATTTGGATTGTGGTGATGCCTGGCTGAGAGCAGCAGGAACAGGAGCACCGCTTCAGATTAGCCGTTACAATGTCAAGAGCCTTTCGCTGGCCAATCCGGAGCGTTTTATGTGGATGCTTGACCGAAGCGATGCGCTTTACAAGGATCTTTATGGATTCTATGGGGATGATTGGCTGGAAAGCCCGTTTGCATCCAAGGAGCTTTATCGTTTGACGGCAAATGATGAAGATGAAGCTATGGGTATTAAAGAGGTAAGAATGGAGAATAAAGACGTAACGAGAGAAACGAATATGATCGCAGAACGTCCTCAGGAACTGGCCATTGTCAAAGATGTTGAAGGAGGAATGAAAATCGTCGAAAATGATATCAGAATACCTATAGGAAGCCGGTAAAAACAGCATACAAGGTAACCTCAGCTTGCACAATAGTTTGTTGTGAGCTGAGGTTTCTTAATTAGAGAAACCCTTTTACACTCTCATTGAAACTTAAATGCCCCTAAGCCATGATGGCTTAGAGGCATTTTCGCGTTACGCAAGCGTCTATGATTTATATTTAATTATGAATCATAACATAGCAAGGTTATATTTACTTAATATTGTATCAATAGTCTTAAATGAGTTCCATGCTCTCAATCTGCATCCTGTCTTTGATGCCCAGAACATAGCAGTTTGAAGCCATCAGGTATTCAAAGTTTTGAACGGCTATCCTCAGCTGTTCAAAACTTTCCTCTTTTCCATGTTCGCGGCAAAGTTTCTCTATTTCGTTCATAATACGTTGCCGCTCCACATATTCCTTGCACTGCATAGCCATCCGGTCAACAGTGTCTACACGCTGCATAACCATACCTTGAAGCGCTTCATGCACAGACATATCAATCATTGATACAATCCTCCAGTAATGTTTATTATATCAACATAGTTATTCGCTACTGCTGTTACATGATTTCTTGTCTCTGCATAGGGAGGAACATCGCCGTAATCTTGGATGGAACGAGGCCCGGCATTGTAGGCTGCTATTGCAAAACTGTTTTGCAAATCGCCTGACTGCTGAAACCTTCTTAGCTGGTAGCTGAGATATTCAATGCCGCCTTTGATATTTTCTTCTAAGATATACGGGTTATAACCCATCTGTTGTGCGGTTTGTGGCATAAGCTGCGCTATGCCAATAGCACCGGCTCCCGAAACTGCATCCATACGAAAATGGCTTTCCTGTTCAAACAGGCTGGCGGCCAGTATTGGATCAACACCATACAGGGAAGCATTTTCCTGTATTAGGCTGGCCACATAATTGCCATATTCACTACCCATACCGCTTTCACTGCCAATATACTGCCCTAATCTAAGGGTAAAGTCATCAGTAGATACGGCTGGGGCATTTCCTTCAATGGAATTAACCTCCCCAGTTTCGGCATCCGTCAAGTTCTGGGGGGAGTTCTGACCTTGCTCATCATCAACAGACAACGAATAATACATGTTGTCAAATTGAGTGTCATCAGGAAGCTCATTTGCATAGGCAATAGCTCCACCTAGCAAATTGACCATCAGACATACTATTATGATTCCTAGTCTCATCATAATGCTCCTTATCATACCATTTATTCATTAAAATATCATTAAATACTACTATTACTTATATTTTTTATACGATTTTAAGCATATTTTTACCAAAATGTCATTTATATAGGGACTTTATACCCTATATAAATGACTATCGCTCATATCCTCCGTGACCTAACGTCCTATCCTTATACAGATGGTCAGACGAATTTCCGATACGAGCCGTGAGGCTGCCAAGGGAATGCGCCTCCTTCAGGCTGGCAAGCTCCTTGATATTGTCCAGCAGGGACGATGCTGCCTGTTCCAGCCCGCCACGCTGCTGCTCCTGTACGATGTCCTGTGCAGCGTGTTCTCGCATACCAGCAAGTTCATCCTTCATCAGGCGAAGCTCATGCAGATTTTCTTCCATAACGGTCTTCCGGGCTTCCAGCACATAGTTTTTCTCCATGCGGGCATCCACCATACGTTGGATGCTTGCTTGGGCATGAGGAGTGGAGAGGGTTTGTGTTAATTTTTCCTTCAACGCCTGATGTTGTTGTAGCTGCTCATCCAGCTTTGCCGTCAGACTGGCATTGCTGGGAGCAAGAAGAATTTCCTTACGCAATTTCTCGATTTCTTGCCCAAGTTTGACATACTTTTTATACTGGCCATGCGTGTAAACGCTCTTGGCTGCATTACGGGCAAATTCTTCTTTCATCATAAAGCGATTGAGCTTTTGACTACGATATTCCAAACCACGCTCCTGATAGTTAATTTCTACTATCTTGGAACGAATCAGCTTCATCCGCTCATTCGGATTCTTAACGGTCTTGATTTTTTCAATATCAAGGCCGTTTCGTTCCATACGGTTCCAAAGTTTATTTTTCTCATGCACAAATTTTTCCATTTCAATCAAATTCGTGCGTGAAGAATTTAGAATGAAACTCTGCGCTCTAAGATTGTTGATTCTTTCCTTTCTATCCTCAATACGCTGACGGGCAACTTCAACACGCTGACGGATAGAATCTGCAATCTCCTTGGTAGCCTTTTGGGCTTTTTCGGTAGCAAGGCTCTGTTTCATCTTTTCGATACGTTCCTTCAGGCCGACACTACGCTTTGTATAAGCATCCTGCAAGGATTTTGCTTGCTGCATATATTGTTTTTCTTCCTCCGGCGTAAGCGTTCCAGTCTTGGCCTTTTCGTTCCATTCCGCTTTCAATTCATTGAGGGCTGCCATATCTGCCTTACACTTTGCCACCTGCGTTCTGATACGCTTGCTTTCCTGCTTAGTGTAAATGTCATTGGCCAATTCCTTAATCTTCTGCTCGGAAAGAAGATAGTTCTCTTTCTGCTGGCGGAACTGCTGAAGTTCCTTCGTAGCAGCAGAAAGTTCTGCCTGTGACACCGTAAGCCGTGCAGACAGTTCTTTTTCAATATCCTTGGCGTTTTCTTCGTGCCGTTCAATGACAGGCTCGGACAGAACTTTTTCAGCTACTTCAGCACGAATAGAGCATTCTTGTGCCTTGATTTCGAGATTTTCCTTCAAGGTCAAAATACGCTCTCTACGATGGATTATAATGTCTTCGGCCAGCTGTTTTTGCTGGCGGGCAAGGAAGTTGTGACGCACTTTCTTGGGTGCTTCTTCAAGATAATATTTCTTGGGATCAATATACTTCGCTGCTTCACGCAGAGAAGTATATGTGAGTTTCGGGCCAAGATGAACCTGCGGCATCCGATCCAGTACAAAAGCCTTATCCTTATCGCCATTTATCAAGGCTTCTGCATACTGAACAGCCAACGATTTTGAAGATACACGATGTTCTAAACCGTGCTCTTCATAGGCACGGTTTACCATCTGCTCCCAGCGAAGCCGGACATTGGAAATTTCCATTTTCCCATTCAGCTTGCTAAAGCGTGTATCATTCTTTGCGCCCTGCCGTTCAGGTTCTTTTGCGTAGTATTGCTTGAAGAATTTTTCACGGTTACGCTCAATTCCATCTTGTACTTTAGGCGAATACATGATGTGGGCATGGATTTGACGTTGCTCTCGGTCATTGGCGGCTGGCTTGCTATGAATAGCAAACGTGTAGGCATGAGTTTCGCCTACTTCCTCAGCAATGAACGCCTTGACCAATTTCAAGTTATCTTCATCGGAAAGTTCCTGAGGCAAGGCAAGCTCAAATTCTTCGTAGGTGCGCCCATTGATGCGGGTGAACTCATCAGCTGCATCCCAGTAGTCAAGCTGGTCTTCACCTACAAAAGATGGCATATTGCCCGATTCTTTGTAGACCAGCTGCTCCTTCATTTTGGCGGTGCCATATTTGCCTTCTCGACAGATATAATTTGCATGGGGACGGGCAATGCCGACAGTGCCATGTTTGACAGAACAGTGATACGTTGCCATGAGTTCACCTCCTTCATCAGTAAATCATTTACCGTGCGAAGCACGGCCTTTAAGCACGAGTGTCTGAAACCATCGGTTTTAGACACTCATAAGTGCGCCCTCCTCAAAGAGGTGGGACACCACGTTTCTTTTTCCTACCCCTGATATTATACCACGGCTCCCCCAATCTTGGAAGATGCTCTCCGTACTTTCATCATGATCAAAAGCCATTGAGCAGTAGCAGCCTCCATGCCTGAGCATCACAATGTTATCCCGGCCATTACCGCAAAAACGACCGATACTCCTCACCGACCAGCATATATTAACCATCATTTCCCGCGAAATGCCTTTATAAGTCCCCAAATAAAACCAAGACAGGCAGCTATGGCAACTATCAAAAACAAACCAATCATAAGTAAACTGATTGCTAACCACATATTACCACCTCCAAAATTACAAAACTCATCCCACTAATCACATTATAGCAGAATGAAATTTTGATATAAATAAACATCCCTAACAAAACTCAAAATTGTTAGGGATGTTTATCACACTTCATCATCTATCAGAAAAGAAATCTTTCCAATAAGGATTTTCACGGTCAAAGATTTCTTTCTGTTCTTTTGTCAGCTTGTATGGATAATCTTGAAATAAATTGAATATGGTCTTTTTATCAAAGCTAAATTCTCTTACGCCTATTTCATCAGCGTTATCCACCCACCATATTTTATGATGTGGTTCCTCTTTGTAGAAAGTCTTCTCTTTCAAAATCATCAAAAATCATCACCTGCATATCAGCACTAAATCATTTGAAGAAATTCGGAGGTATTTCCTTTCCTTCATCCAGTAATGTAATAGCCTCTCTAATTTTGGGAACAGTGCTATCTTTGTGCCGTAAATAAATTCGATGCGCTGCTGGCTCTGAGCAATCACCTTTTCTTGAAATACTCTTATTCAAGAATGTAATCTCAATATCTGTAATTATTTGCGGGACATCACTAAACTTTTCTTTTGCTTCCTGCGCGAATGCTTCCTCGTTCTTTTTTATCCACGCCTTTACTTCTTCGGCAGTTCTTGTCTTGCCGTTGATATTCAGTTTTGGCTGACGGGCTTTTTGTTCCTCGGCTTCACCAGCATAGTTCCCCTTCAAGGCTGAGAACAGAATTGCTCCATAGTTTTTACCACCGTTAGCCATGCGCTGGAGGGCTATATCATTGTTTTTCTTGACATATTCAAAACCTTTGTCATTTAGGAATTTTTTCAGAACTATTGGATTTATTTTCTTGTAAAGGAGGTCTGCTATAAACCTTAGCTGACCTTCATCATATGATTGCTGCCAATTCGCTTCATAGCCAAATCCATAAAGATATTCTCTCAACTTTTCTAAAGGCAAGTTATTGACATCAACCTCACTGGAAACATTTTCTGTACTATGGGATTCTATGCTATCCATGCAAACACTTTTCTTCTTTGTATACAGTATGATACCTTTATATGCTCTGCCACTTTTTACAAGCTCATAGGTTACTAAATAAGGCATTTTTTCATTTTCAGCAATGGCCTTTATAGAAGGGTCTATAACTCTTGATTTTAAGTGTGCAAACAGTGCATATTTACCCTCGTCGATTCCAAGTTTTTGCCTGAAATCTTCTATGCTCATTTCAGGTCTTTTTCCTATTTTTTTATACTGCACGGCCAGTTCATAAATTCTTTTTGTGTAATAGGTTACTGAAATAAGTTCATTCACACCGAACTGCGTATAGGGCATTCTCCTATGCTTTAACCCAAGCAAATAAGGTGCTAATTCTTCACTTACTCTTAATCTAACAATTCCCTTGGATGGATAGTAAACTGCTGAATCAAGCCATGTAGTTTGTACCAGCTTTTCTGTTCCATCAGGTTCATGACCAGTAAATACAACAGCCTTTTTTACCATCTCTAACGTGAACTCTTTTAGTTCTCTTAAATTCACTTTCACAAAACTACATAATTCCTTCGTATCAATCTCTATGTAGTTCATTTTTTCTTCATTCTCGTCCAGCATTGAAAGAACTGCCTCCATAATTTTTGATTCAGGAAGGCTCATGTTGTAATTTCCTTCAATGAGCGAATTGGCCTTTGTGATTTGATTTGTTGGATTGAGCGGATGTACGTTCATAAGCGAATTGTCGTTGTTATCTAACATAAAAAATCCCCATTTTAATAAATACATACTGTTTATTGTATTATATATCTAATACAATATTTCTATTACATATATAATACATTATTTAATAAAAAGCATATTACGGCATTGCTTTACATGCTGTTTTGAATTTAATAATACTTGTTTTAATAATTTCCTGTTACACTTGAAAAATGTATTATGTCTTGATATACTTTTCGTAAAGTCCCTACTGGGATAATAATCTTTACGGAAAAGGGTGCCCATCCCATGAGGGCACCTTTTTTATTTTTCACGCTTTTCCCAAATACCATCAACTGCCGTTGGATCAATCAGATAGCCGTGCCTTGTCTTCACACACTCCTTGATTTTCCCCTTCTTGCAGTAAAGATACACAGTAGCCCTTGAAGTCTTATACTCTGCCGCTATGTCAGAACATGACACCAGCTTGGAAAAGTCTTGCAAGCATCTAAACTCCATATTCCAATCCTTCCCGGCCGATAAGCATTATGCACTCTGCCTTTATGATAATCACCCTTGGTTGACAATCAAAAGCCATTCTGAAGCTCTCACAGGCTCACAGAGGGCTTTTTTAGTATTTACCTATACTTGCCCTATACCATTGAGAGTAAAACGGCTTAAAACGCCTCACACGCGCTATAAAAGTCATTTTATGAGCGGAGGACACCCCCATACTCATCATTTTCTATTACAGTATACCATGTTTTATGTCTTAATGCAATGTATATGTATTAAAAAATGTATTAAAAAAGCTAGCAGGATAAAATGCTGTCAGCTTAAATTTATTTTGATTTATGTATATCACTTTTCAAAATATAACATCTTTGATTTATGTATAGCTTTTTTCATATTCAAGCGAACATCTCTCATCTTCCAGCTTACGGCACTATAATCACTGAGATTCTGAAGCAGCTGACCAGCAATTTGCTTAACTATCACAAATCGGTCATTGATGACGTCAACAATAGTATACTAAAATAGTATACTGCACCCCAAAGCCAAAAAGTGATATATCACAAATTGGATTTCTATGCTTGGCAGCAATTCCAGTATAGGCTCAGGTGCTTCAAGGTATAAAAAAAATAGTCTAACCTCTGATTATAAATTTAGGATTCTAGCATGTTTCTGTGTATAAACTTGTGGATAACGTTGTGGATTATTTGTGGATAACCAAAGCCAATTTGTGATAGTTAATTTTTTCTGTCACAAAATAGTCTTTTTTCGAAGCCAAATTGTGATAGTTCGTGGCCAAATTGTGATAGTTCGAAGCCAATTTGTGATAGTTAAGTCTCGGAAACCGCGCCAGGCAAGGGCTGCGAGCCTCAGAAAGCATATTAAATATATTTGCTTGTTATATAAAAGAGCAAAAAAATACACCATGTGATACTTCTTGTCAAGTACAAATTTCAACTTTTTGGAAAAAATTTACTCATGCTGTTTCACATCAGATAAACCCTATGCTTTTTTGCTTGCTTGCCTTTATTATTTTTTTCTTCTTTATTTATTAAATACATCAATTACTATTTAATAAAAAATGTATTTATAAAACAAGCATACATTTTTCAATACAATAAAAACATAATTATATTAAAAAATATGTATTATATACTTAATCTATATATAATACATATTTTAATAATTTAATAATACACAAATAATTGATGTATATATTAAAAGAGGATGCTGCATAAGCATCCTCTTTCTAAGTTAATATTCTTCACATTCATGAGTTTCAGGATTATATCTTTTCTCAGGATGATATTCCAGCAACTCATTCAAACTAACGCCCAAACCATCACATAAATTTATAAAGGTACCTAACGTCATCTTCTCCATGTCTTTTTCTTGGTAGACTCTGGCGCAAGTGTTGCGTCCAATATTGGTACATCTTAATACATCTGCTATCTTTATCTTTCTATCGCCCATTATTTCGGACAGGTGTGATTTGGGAATACCTTTTTTTGCTTCCATTGTACTCTCCTCCTGTGATACAGAGTATCTAGCTCCTCTGCAATACTTATTATAAGTTATTCTTGAATCCATGTCTATTTTTTTATGATGTCTTTCAATAAAATTTTAATACTTATAGAATATGTTTTTCAATAATCAAATCTTAATATGATAATACATAAAATCATTTTTATTATAGCTAATATAAAAATTATACTTTCTCTATTGAAAATGATTAGACCTCGTATTATAATATAGCCTGTAATGATGATTCTAGTTACGAAAGGAGAAGATTATGAACATCATACAGCGCGTTGTAAAAAGAAAGAACAACTTAACCAATGTGTTAATTCCCAGCATGACTACTGGCTTTATGGCTGCGGCTTCCCGTTGCTATGCAGGTATGCCGTGGGAAGGGCCACTGGAAACTATTCAAGAATCTGTAACGGGGCCTGTGGCTACTGGCGTTTGTACCATCATCGTAGTTATCACTGGTATTGCGATTGCTTGCGGTGAGGGTGGCGGTGCAGGTAGACGGCTCTTGCAGGGTATTTGTGGTCTTGCGCTGGCGTTGGGTGTTGCTTCCTTCATAGCTTCTTTCAACGGCTAATAGTCCATCAGAACATAAACAGCGGCAGTAAATCTGTCGCTGTTTGACTATTCATGGGAGGTAAGTATGAAACATAAAACAGAATTTGATGATAGACCGTTACCTCATACGGCAGCAATGAAGGAGCCGGAAAATCGGTTTAATGATGCCCGTAGAAGATATGAGGGAACAATGGGGGCTGCTGTGGTAAGAGCAGCCAACTGGAGACTTATGGCATTTGCATCCATAACCCTGTCGGTATTCTTAGGTGGCGGTTTAATCTATGCCAGCTCTCGCCCGGCGGCAGTTCCCTATTATGTAGATGTAGATAAGACTGGTGCTGCTGGCAATGTTACAAAGGCCAGTCAGGATTATGTGGTGCAGGAATCCTCAATAGAGTATTTCCTTGGTCAGACCATCATGAAGTTGCGTATGGTACCCAAAGATGTTGTTCAGTATCGTCATAATGGTGATGATGTGAAGTTCTTCTTGACAAAGAGCGGAGAGAAAAAGCTGGGCGAACTCATGAAGGACGAGCATCCCTTGCAGGACATCAAGGAGGGCAAGGCTACGGATGTGGAGATTATTGGGATCACAAAACAGACAGGAAAGAATCTTACCTATCAGGTGCGCTGGAAAGAAAAGGTGTTTGATAAGGTGGATTTGGAAGCCGAATACACAATGACGGCCTTTGTTACGGTGAAACTGTCACGCCCAACAACGGAAGATGCTATCCAGCATAATCCCTTCGGAATCTACTTGGATGATATTTCGTGGAGCAAGGAGAGGTAATGATGAATAAGAATAAATACTTGGCTGTGGCTGCCTTGGTGGCAGGTTCGATGTTCTTAGCAGGAGGCGCACCAGCACAGGCAGCCTCCTTGGAATCACTGGGAACTCCTGTGGCTGGGGAGGATGGAACCTCTGATTATATCCAAAATCCTTATGATGCCGCTTCTTTTGGGCTGGAGGTTGAATTTAAGTATGAGCCACATGAAACCTATCAGGTCTATTGTCAGGATGGCTTTATCACAGACATAAAATTTCAGCCGGGAGAGAAAGTGACCTATGTCGGGGCTGGTGATACAACACGCTGGGTGATTGATAGAAGTTCGGCAGGTTCAGGAGCACTCAAAACGGAGCACGTTTATGTAAAGCCCGTAAAGCGTGGCCTTTCCACCAATATCATCATAAACACCAACATGAGAACATATCAGATTCATGCTATATCCGGGCAGAGGTACAATCCAATGGTTTCATGGGTGGTAGAGACAAGTAGGGAACAGCTGAACCGGCAGATTAGGGAGAGGGATATTGAAAATATGATGACGGTGAATGCTATGAACCTGCATTTTGGATATAGAATTTCGGAAAAATCACACTCTTGGTCGCCGGAAATGGCCTTTGATGATGGGCAGAAGACCTATCTGAAGATGAAGCCGGAGATTAAGAGTAGCGTTGCGCCTGTTTTTATGATTGAGGAGCATGGTAAGACCATCTTGGTTAATTATCGTGTAGTTGGTGGCTATTATGTGATTGACCGCATTTTCAAGACGGGCAAGCTCTTGGTAGGCACCAATAAGGTGATGATTAAGCGGGGGAGCGTGTAAGAGAATGTCAATTCTTGATAAATGGAAAGACTACATTCCAGCATCCAGCAAAGGGAAAGAGGAAAAAGAGGAAATCCCGCAGGAGGAACTGCGGGAGAATTTGGAACTGACGGCCAAGCCTGAGGGGACTACCTCTTTCAACCGTAAAAATGTGATGATTGGCTTGGGCGTTGTGGCTCTGATTTTCACAGTGGCCTTTGTTTATGGCATATCTACGGCATCTACGGCGCAAAAGAACAAGCAGCAGGAGAAGTCACAGGTGGAAACCGTAGATACAAGCCCGGAGCATTTGAAAAATGCGCCGGACAGCTACGGGGACAGCAAAACCAAGAAGTATGATCAAAAGCCGGACGGCGAAAAAAAATCCAAGCAAAAGAAACTGAAAAAGCCGGAGGATGATGTGGAATACATTGAGCCGGAACGGCGGCCAGCTCCAGCCTATACGAGGATTCCTGCCAGCAACTATACACCGCGCACAACACCTATGCCAAGAGTAGCTGCACCGAATGCAGGGACAGGGACACAAAGAGGTGGCTTAACGCCGGAACAGAAGATTGCAGCCGAGAAGCAGAAGGAGAAGATGGCAGCTAATCAAAGCCCCATTGGATTCAAACTCAACGAGGAGGATAAGAAATGACAGGTTTTTCCAGTAGGAAGCTGAAATGTGCCGTGATTGCTGGCATGGCTTCTATGGTGCTGATGGGGGGAACCGTATCGGCTAATGAGGCTTATGATGCCAAGATACTGGCTGACCAGCAGAATGTAGCACAAATGGATGCTGACCAAAACAAACAGCTTTCCAAACAGGCCTTTGCAAGGCAGAAGGTGGACACGGAGACTTTTTCCGGGTACTTCATGCAGGATAAGTTGTCTGATTATCAGGTGTTTGCCGGGACAATCATTCCGGGCATCATGATAACAGGGCTTAACTCTGACCTGCCGGGAAATATCATCGGGCAGGTATCGGAAAATGTTTATGATACTACCACGGGGCAATACCTGCTTATTCCTCAGGGGACGAAAATCATTGGCAAGTACGATTCACAGACTACCTTCGGACAGAAAAGGGCGTTGGTGGTGTGGAATCGTCTGATTTTCCCTAATGGCAAGTCTATCCTCTTGGGGAACATGGTAGGCGGTGACAGGGAAGGCTATTCAGGCTTCAAGGATAAAGTACAGTCCCATTATGGCCGTGCTTTGTGGTCTGCTGTGATTGGCGGTATAGCTACTGGGGGCGTGGCTGCAGCTACTTCATCAGGGAGCAATGATAATAGCTGGGGAGCCGAAGCGGGGAAAGGTGCTGCCAATAACATTGCTCAGGCAACAAATTCCATCACCCAAAAGAATCTCAATATCCAGCCCACGATTATTATTCGCCCCGGCTACCAGTTCAATATCATAGTGGACAAGGATTTGGTGCTGGAGCCTTATGAGGGCTGAATGTTATGGAGAAAAAAAACATAAAGCGTCTCTTTTTGGCGGTGCTGCTTGGATTCCTGCTTATCGGGAATTGGGCTGCTACTGAATATTTTGCGGCAAAGCTGGGCTACCAACCACTTCTTGGTAGCCCTATTTTTTCGCTGGGAGAAAGGCCGATATACCTTCCGTGGGATTTTTGGGTGTGGTTCATAAAGTTCTATGAGGATGCGCCTAAGGTCTTTGCTATGGGCTTTTCTATCATTGGGATGTGCTTTGGTGCTGGCATTGTGATTGTGGCCATGCTCAGGCGTATCCTGATAAAAAAGCCGCTTACCAGCTGCGGGACAGCTCACTGGGCAAGTCGGAAAGATATTGAGGATGCCAAGCTATTAGATGGTAAGGGCGTTTTCCTTGGGAAAACGGAGGACGGCTATTATTTACGAGACAACGATAATCGTCATGCGTTGGTAGTGGCACCAACGCGAAGCGGTAAGGGCGTTGGTCTTGTGGTACCCACAGGCTTGTCATGGACAGAATCCATAGTCTTTATAGACATAAAGGGGGAAATATATAGCATCACTTCGGGCTATCGGAAAAACACGCTCCATCAGACGGTTATTAAGTTTGACCCGACAAGTGACGAGGGGAGCGCCGGGTTTAATCCCTTGGATGAAATCCGGCTCTACACCAATGATGAAATCAAGGACACCATAAATATTGTCCATGCCATAGCTAGACCTGATGGAAGCGACAAGCCCGACCACTGGCGGGATTTGGCTGCTTCCATGATTGAGGGGGTAGTTCTGCATCTAAAGTATATCCAAAATGGGGATGCTTCCTTTGGGGATGTGCTGGGATATGTATTTGGTGAGATACCGATTCGCCAGCGGTTGCAGGATATGGCCATAACCGTTCACGGGAAAAATGATGAGCAGAGGAAATTCCTGCAGGAGGCGTATGGTGCTGAGGATGGGGTGCATCCGTTTGTTAAGCAGAAAGCCTATACCTTCTTACAGAAAGAGGACAAGGAATTTGCTGGCATTATGTCAACGGTGGAAGAATTGCTGAAGGATTTTTCTGACCCGATTTTGGCTAAAAATACCAGTTTTTCCTCCTTCCATATTCGCGACCTGATGTATGCCCAGCAGCCAATCTCTTTGTATCTCATTGTCCCGCCGTCAGATTTGGAGCGTATGGCCAAGTTTTTCCGGCTCATTGTTGTGTTGATATACCAACGGCTCACGGAGCATATGGCTTTTGAAGATGGCAGACCTGCCCCGGACTACAATCACAAGCTGTTATTGCTCTTAGATGAGTTCCCAGCCTTGGGGCGTATTGTGGAGTTTGAAAAGTCGCTGGGTTATATAGCGGGTTATGGCCTAAGGGCATTCATCATTATTCAGGGACTTAACCAGCTCTTTGCCCAGCATATGTATGGCCGGAACACCAGCATTATTGATAACTGTCACATTCGCGTATTCCATACGCCGAATGATGACCAAACGCCGGAGTATATGTCCAAGATGATGGGCAAGGAGACGATTGAGGTTAGGAATCGCACCTTCCATAATGACCTTCTCCAGTTCTTAGGAGAGAATAGCTACAATGTGCAGGAAAAGGGCAAGGATTTAATGACGGCAGCGCAGATTTCTGAGCTGGACAGCGAAGCGGAAATTATCTTTGTGGCCGGAAGGGCACCGATTAAGTGCCGGAAAATCCGCTACTTCCAAGACAGCAATTTTATGAAACGCTTGCAAGCCGAGGTTTCCACGGATTCCCTTTATGAGTTGGAGGAGCGCAAGGCGCGGAAATTGGAAATTTGCGCTGCCTTGGCCGAACTGGATGCGGATAAGACGGAAAAGGCAAGGTACCTGCGGCAGTTAAAGGAAAAGATGGAGGAAATTGCTGAAGCTGAATATATCGCCAAGAGTGAGGCTGCCATAGCAAAATTCAAGGACAAACAGCAGGAGGCTATGAATGCAGAAATTGATGCTGCCTTAGGAATGCAACTGGCCGGGGATGGTGCCAATGAGGAGGCGGCCAAGGATGCCTCTGAAAATGAAGATGATGAGGCAAAGGAGGAGCCAGTAGATGATTCTCCGCTGGATGAAACGGCGCAGCCGGACGGTTTCATGGATATAACATCAGAAAC
>SVBX01000027.1 GCA_015058655.1 Pseudoselenomonas ruminantium | reverse complement strand
TGCCTCCTTCCTCCGCCTTGTCTAGCCAAACTAATCCTTCGCATTATGCTCAATTTATTTCTTGCCAGTTCCTTAGAGCAGTGGATAGTGGTATTCCTGTCCGTTTATGACCTTGAAGCAGGCGTAAATGGAGCAGCAGAACCATATAGCCCCCAACACGAAGAGCACAGGCCAGAGAAGAACCCCTACTACAAGAAAGGTGAGAGCCAGGACGATGGCGCTAATGACTCCGAAGATGGCCTGTGCCATCAGGGCTTGCTTGGCATGGGCGGCCACGAAATCATCTTTGCCGTCGAAGCAAAGATAAATCACCAGCGGGATGCCGATGTAGCCGATACCGAAAAAAAGGTATCCGATGTGGGCTGCCAGAGCCAGGGCTTTTTGCTTTCCTTCTATGGGCATGAAGATTGCTCCTTTCAGAAGGGGGAACTCAGGTTGCCCCCTGGGTAGTTTTTCATGTAGACTATGATACAAGCATTATGGGGTTATTGCAACTGTTCATGGCGATGAACTCATGAAGATGATAGATTATGTTATCGGCAGCCCTGCAGGCAGGAAAAAATAGCAGCGTATAGAATAAGGTTAAATATCGTTATTTACAAAATAGGTTCTAGGAGGCTGTTTGAATGAAGAACAAGAAACTTTGCGCTGCCTTGATGGCGGCTGCCTTTGGCTTCGGTTTTGGCTTTGCGGCAGAAATGCCTTTGACTGATGCGGCTACCCGGGCTGAGATTGCCCAGATTTCCGTGAACAAGAAGGGCACTGATTTTAAGTATTGGAACAAGGATGCTGCTTCCTACCAGGCCCTTACGGCCTACATGAAGGATGTAACCAATCCCAAGAGCAAGAACTTTATCCCGAAAGAGGATCGCATCGCTGTCTACGATATGGACGGAACCTTCCTTTGCGAGACGGCGCCCTATTATTTTGATGGCATGCTGTTTTTGAACAGGACTCTGCACGACAGCAATTACAAAGCTGCCGCTTCTGACCGGGAGTTTGCTCAGGGGCTGGAGAAATTCATCCGCACCAAGGAAACCGGGGACAAGCTGGGCAGCAGCGCTCCCCATCAGGCAGCAGTGTTTGAGGGAATGGGGTATCCCGAATACACTGCTTATGTGCGGCATTTCATGGAGACTCCGGTGGAGGGACTCACCAATCTGAAATGGGGCGAGGCTTTTTACCTGCCCATGGTGGAAACCATCCAGTACCTGCAGAATAACGATTTCCAGGTATATGTGGTCTCCGGCAGTGAACGCCAGCTGGTAAGGGTGTTGGTGTGCGACATACTGCACATCCCGGAAAACCGCATTATCGGCACCGATATTGAGATCAAGGCCACTCATCAGGGAGAGGCTGACGGACTGGATTACGCCTTCAAGAAGGGGGACTCCCTGGAGCGGGGCAAGTTTGTCATCAAGAACCTGCAGATGAACAAGACCGCGGCCATTGCCAGGGAAATCGGCAAGCAGCCGGTGCTGGCCTTCGGCAATTCCAGCGGCGACACCAGCATGCTGAACTATACGGTGAATGACAACAAGTACAAGAGCGCAGCTTTCTTCCTGCTGTGCGATGACTTGGAGCGCGAGCTGGGAGACAGCAAGAAAGCCGACAAGTGCAGGAAACTGGCCGAGGAGAACGGCTGGGTTCCCGTTTCCATGAGGGATGATTTCAAGACTATTTACGGCGAGAATGTGACTCGTGCTGCTGCTCAAAAGTAACTGCACACAATCTGCATATAAATGCTCTGAGCTGCGTGATGCATCTCGGAGCATTTTAGCATGCGGCCAATATATTCAGCTATTGACAGGCCATGCAGGTCAACGGATAATATCAATTAGAGAATATTTGACAGATAGGAAGGATCATCTTGCTGAAGATAGAAGGAAAAGCCAAAATCAACCTGACCCTGGATATATTGGGCAAGCGCCCGGATGGCTACCATGAGGTGTCCATGATCATGCAGTCCATTGCCTTGCACGATACCTTGAGCCTGGAGAAGATGCGGGAGGGCATCGGCCTGACGATCAATGTGCCCTGGATGAAGGCAGACGAGAGCAATCTGGTCTGGAAGGCAGCTGCGCTGGTGAAGGAGCGCTGCGGCCTCAAGGGCGGAGTGAATATACGCCTCACCAAGCGCATTCCTGTGGCAGCGGGGCTGGCCGGCGGCAGCGCAGATGCGGCGGCAGTGCTCAGGGGCATGGACAGGCTCTACGGGTTGGGCCTGTCTGATGAGGAGCTTTGCGCCCTGGGGGCGGAGCTGGGCTCGGATATTCCCTTCTGCCTGATGGGGGGCACCATGCTTTCTACTGGCAGAGGGGAAGTCCTGCGCCGCCTGAAGGGGATGCCTACTGCCTGGGTGGTGCTGGCCAAGCCACGGGTGTCCGTGTCTACGGCCTGGGCTTATCAGAACTATGATGAGCAGGGGGCGGAGCGTCACCCGGACAATGAGATGGTGGAGAAAAAAATCATCAGCCAGGACCTCAAAGCCATGGCCCCATTATTGTGCAATGTGCTTGAAAGTGTTACTATTAAGAAGTATGAAGTCATAGAGCGGTACAAGCAGCTGATGATGGAGAAGGGAGCCCTTGTGAGCATGATGTCCGGCAGCGGTCCCACCGTCTTCGGCCTTACGGTCAAGAAAAGCGAAGCCTTGCGCATTGCAGGCTTCCTGCGGCATGCCACCCGGGCAGATGTGTTTGTCACCCGCACCAGTGGCAGCGGTACCCGCTTCAACTAAGTAACTTTCGGTCAGACCAGAATGCAGAATAGGGGAATCGTTATGGACAGGAGACTTGCGCCCATCAAGCTGGACAGCTATCAGCCCTTGCGGGAAGTTGTATGTGAATCTTTGCGGGAGGCCATCCGCAACGGCGTCCTTAAGCCGGGCGAGCGTATCATGGAAATACAGCTGGCAGAAGAACTGGGCGTATCCCGCACTCCTGTGCGCGAAGCTATCCGCAAGCTGGAGCTGGAGGGATATGTCATCATGATGCCCCGCCGTGGCACCTATGTGGCTACCATGTCCATAAGGGACATCAATGAAATCTTTGAAATCCGCACGGCGCTGGAATCGCTTTCCAACGGCCTGGCTGCCGAGCGCATCACCGATGAGGAACTGGAGCATCTCCAGCGCTTGCTGGTGATTATCGGAGGCTATATAGCGGAAAACAATATGGAGAAGATCGTGGAGACGGATATTGAGTTCCACGACCTGCTTTACCATGCAGCCCGCAATACCCGTCTGGTGGGGGTGATTTCTAATCTCAGGGATCAGCTTACCCGCTTCCGCACTTTGTCCATGTCTTATCCCGGTCGTTTGGAGGCCACTTTGGAAGAGCACAGGACTATCGTGGAAGCCATTGCCCAGGGAGATATGAAAGCAGCCCGCAAGGCGGCGGAAGAGCATATGGAAAACTCGGAGAAAACCTTGCTTCAAGCCATGGAACTGGTGAACAAGAAGCAGGAGAAGAAAAAGAGCAGTAAAGCCCAGAAGTAAATTTGGACTGAAGCTAAGAATAGGAGATAGTGTTATGTCAGAATTGGTTACCGTAATCCTTGCTGCCGGCAAAGGCACCCGCATGAAATCCAAGCTGCCCAAGGTGCTGCACAAGGCTGCAGGCAAGGCCATGCTGCAGCATGTCATTGATGCTGCCAAGGAGGCCGGGGCCACCCGCAATGTGGTGGTGACGGGCTTCGGTGGCG
This sequence comes from Pseudoselenomonas ruminantium, assembly GCA_015058655.1. Lineage (GTDB taxonomy): Bacteria > Bacillota > Negativicutes > Selenomonadales > Selenomonadaceae > Selenomonas_B > Selenomonas_B ruminantium_C. Next base: position 41,124 of record SVBX01000027.1, on the reverse strand, counting down.
ATATGGTGCGTGAAGCCATGGGAGCGCAGCAGGGAGTAGAGTATGTAACCCAGGCAGAGCAGCTGGGCACAGGGCATGCAGTGCTCCAGACCAAGGAGACCCTGGCAGGCGTCAAGGGCACCGTCATGGTACTCTGCGGCGATACGCCTCTGCTGACTGGCGACTTGCTGAAGAAACTTTACGAAGCGCATCAAGACGCTGGCGCCAAGGCTACGGTGCTCACTGCCATCATGCCTGATGCCACGGGCTATGGCCGCATTATCCGCGGCGAGGACGGCTCTGTGCTGAAAATCGTGGAGCACAAGGATGCCACCGAAGCAGAGCGGGCTGTGCAGGAAGTGAATTCCGGCATCTACTGCTTCGATATTGAAGCCATGTTTGCGGCTTTGTCCAAGGTCACCAATGACAATGCCCAGGGTGAGTATTATCTTCCCGATGTGCTGGAAATCCTCCGCAGCCAGGGTGAGAAAATCTGGGCTGTGGCTGCAGATGACTATGAGTCCACCTTGGGCATCAACTCTCGCCAGCAGCTTTCCGGCGCTGAGAAAATCCTGCGTCGCCGCAAGAATGAGCAGCTGATGGCAGAGGGGGTCACCTTGATGGATCCCGATACTACTTATGTGGATTTTGATGTGCAGGTAGGCCGTGATACTGTCATCTATCCCATGACCTGGCTGGAAGCAGGCACGGTCATCGGCGAGGAATGTGAGATCGGCCCCAGCGTTCGTTTCCAGAATGTGAAGTGCGGCAACCGGGTGGTGGGCCAGTTCTGCTATGCCCATGACTGCCGGATTGACGATGGGGTGGCCCTGGGACAGTTCAACCATATCCGCCCGGATTCCCATTTGGCTGAAGGGGTTAAGATGGGCAACTTCGTGGAAGTGAAGAATTCCACCGTGGGCAAGGGCTCCAAGCTGCCGCACCTCTCCTATATCGGCGACTGCGACATGGGTTCCGGGGTGAACATGGGCTGCGGCACTATCACCGTGAACTACGATGGCAAGACCAAGTTCCGCACCGTTATCGGCAATGATGCCTTTGTGGGCTGCAACTCCAATCTGGTGGCTCCCGTCACCGTGGAGGATGGTGCCTACATCGGTGCAGGCTCTACCATAACTAAGACTGTGCCCCAGGGTACGCTGGCTATTGCCCGTGCCCGCCAGAAGAACATCGAGGGCTGGCTGGACAAGCGCAACCAGTAATCTTCGGGGCAACTTGGCAGTTTCATTCTTCTTTCAGCAAATTTAAATCTAATTCTAATTCGACCTTAAGGACTTTTTAATCATTGGGTTTTATACTATTGTCATAGTCAAGGAATACCAAGAATTTGATGATTTTAATAGTTTTATGAAAGGCGTGAACGAGATGAAGATGAATGCGATGAAAAAGAAAATGCTGGCCGGTGTGGTGGCAGGAGCATTGCTGCTGGGAGGCGGGCTTGGCACCATGTCCGCCCAGGCGGAGTCTGCCGACAATAGTCGCGGCGCCCGTCCGCACTTTGACAAGCAGGGACAGAGACCCCAGCATCCCCCTGTGCAGATGAATGCCGATGAGGCAGCGAAGCATGTGGCAGAGACTTTCGGTGTCAGCCAGGCAGAGGTAAAGCAGGCTATCGAAGCCAAGGAAGATTTCCGCGATATCGGCCAGGCTGCCATGTATGCCAAGATTACCGGCAAGTCCTTCAAGGAAGTGCTTGCTCTCCACACGGATAAGTCCGATTGGCGTGAAATTGGCAAGTCCTTGGGAGTGACCCACGCCCAGGTGAGGGAAACCATGCTGGAGATGCGGGCCATGCACATAGGCCAGAAGGGGCTTGTTGCTCAGGATAAGGCCCTGGCGCTTCTGAAGAACGGCTATCAGAGCAAGGACATCATGATGGCGGCTGTCATTGCCAAGGAAAGCGGCAAGGATATCCAGGCCGTACTCGATATGAAGAAAATCAACAATCGCTGGAGCGATGTAGCTGACCAGCTGGGGGTTGACAAAGCCAAGCTCCGTCCCGAAGGCGGACATCATGGAATGAAGGCGCCCGGTGGTCCTCAGGGTGGCCCGTCTCCTGCTATGATGGGAGATGGGGAAGAGCAGGAATAAATAAAATTAGTTTTGCATACAAGGCTCGGTTGTCTACAACTGAGCCTTGTTTTATGTTATAATGATTTAACGGATGGGTGTATTTTTATGCCCATCATGGCGAGTTTTATAGGTGGTTACCATGCATGGAAGATGTATGCAAGAGAGGATGAGGTATTGGCATGCCGCCTTATATGATTAGAATTCCCTTTGCCCAGAAGATCTTTCACAAGACGGTCTGCTTTGACAGCCCTGTGGAAGAACTGATGGATATAGCGGATATGAATCACCTGCTGGATGGAAGCGGTGAATCGGCAGATAAATCCCTTTACAGTTTGTCCCCCGATGAAGAAATGTCCCTGCCATGCCAGGACAGGGTAGAGGAGATCTATTTTTCCTTCAGGAAAAAGGGCCTGTTCGGCCTTTGCGTCAACTATCGGGCAGATGGCATCACTTACGGTGAGGTTTGCGACCTTATCGTGGGCGTTGATGACCAGGCCAAGGAGCATGGCTTGAAGATAACCAGCGTGGAGCTGGCGCAGCGGGCATTCAAGAAAATCTTGAGTCCTTATAGCGTGGAGGCTGTTGGCGACATAAGTGAATGTCTGCCTTCCTTGACATGGACGGATGGCGATGTAGAGATTTGCATTTCCGGGCTGAAATGTTCCCAGCATATTACGGTGGAGAGCTATTTTGCCAAAATGGGCAGCATGATTGACCAGATCGATTATGCCGACTGCATACAGGCAAGGGCTGAAGCTGAGAAGAAAGCTGAGCAGTTGGAAAGAAGAGAAGTCAGCGTCGAGGTTGAAGAGGAAGAAATACCGGTGGAAGAAAAGCCGGTGAAGACCGAGGAAGAAAAGACCGAGGATGTTAACGCGGCTGTAGCCAAGGCAAAGGCCACGGAGCCGGAACCCAGTTACGAAGAGCTGATGGAGGAATTGAATTCCCTAGTGGGCTTGGGACAGGTGAAGAAGGATGTGCAGAGCATCATCAACAGCCTGCGTCTCAACAAGCTCCGGGAAAAGAGAGGCCTTCAGCAGGTGCCTGTTTCCAGGCATCTGGTCTTTGCGGGCAATCCCGGTACAGGCAAGACTACCGTGGCAAGGCTTTTGGCCAAGATATATAAAGAACTTGGTATCCTTTCCAAGGGACAGCTTATCGAAACTGACAGGGCTGGCCTGGTGGGGGAGTACATCGGCTGGACAGCTCCCAAGGTAAAGAAGGTCGTGGAAAGCGCCCTGGGGGGCGTGCTCTTCATTGATGAGGCGTATTCCCTGAATGGCGGTGATGGCAAGGATTTTGGCCGTGAAGCCATTGACACCCTGCTGAAGCTCATGGAGGATCACCGTGACAACCTGATTGTCATCGTGGCTGGCTACACCGACCTGATGGGCAAGTTCCTGAGCACGAATCCGGGACTGAAATCCCGCTTCAACAAGTACATTGAGTTCCCTGATTACAAGCCGGAAGAACTGCTGGCCATCTTCGAGGGGATGTGCGAAAAAGCGCAGTTCATCCTCTCCGATGAGGCGAAGGACTACCTGGGGCAATCCTTTACGGAACTCTATGCCCGCCGCAAGCCTGATTTTGCCAACGGTCGTACCGTGCGCAATTATTTTGAGAAGGCTCTAACCAACTTGGGGGATCGTCTGGCAGAAAGCACCGAGGAAATCACGGACGAAGATCTCATGACTATCGTGGCAGAGGATGTGTGGAGCATATCCTTTGCCCAGGATACATGAGCATAGGAAATAGCAATATAAAAGCCTGTGGGAGCTTCCACAGGCTTTTATATTGCCGGCGAAAAATCATTGGTTTTTGTTTTTGGAAAGGTTATTGCTCGTTTCCCAATCCATATCCACAAAGCCCACCCCTACGGCGCGTATGCCGAATCCTGTGCGGTTGTCAGGATGATTGATGGCGGCGATGCGGACTGTCATGTGAAGATCCACCGCATCCCGTTGTATCTTGAAAATACGGCTGACCAAGTTGTTTTTCTTCAAGGCACGGCTGATTTCTCTGGGCTGCATGAAAGTAAGGAAGTCTACCCGGTCTTCTTCGGCTACAAAAGTGCGGGCATAGTCTTCCATGGCTGCCATGAAGGAGAATTCCTGTCCGGGCTTCAGGCCGCAGTCCTGACCAATGGCCTTGTAGCAGATGCCCTTGTTCGTTTCCAGGTTCAGATAGTATACATTGCGATAATCTGAGGACAATGAGGCAACTATGACCCCGGCTTTCGAATTAGTGTCCTTCCAATAGCTATGCAAGCCTTCTTTCAAGGTGCGTATTCGTTCGTTGAGGGTGCCAAGGTTGGTGGATTTATCTTGCAAGGACTGCTTGAATTCTTCACTGGTACTTACATTGGACATTTCCCAGGTGATTTCATCTATATCATGGGTAAGATCTGACAGGTCTTTGGTCATGTCCTGCACCATGCGGCGCATGCGGCTGGTGGCCAGGAAGACAAGCAGGATGCAGACGACCGTGGAAATCGCTATGCAGGTATACATGATGCGGCTTTGCTTGTCAATCTGATTATCAAACCATTTGGCGCTGAAATCCACGGCCACGATGCCGGCTACTTTGCCGTTGGAGTCGAATACAGGGCTGTAGGCGCTGTAGAAGCGTCCCCAGGCATCGGCATATGCTTCCTCGTCTACGGCTGGCTTGCCCTGACTGGCTTTGTAAAGGGCATCCGTGTAGACGATAGGCGAACCGAACTCGCCCGGGTCTGTCAGCGTGGGGTCGACTGAGAAGACAAATTCCTTTTCTCCCTTGGGCTGTATGCAATAAATGTAGGCTAAGTCAACATTATCCCTGAAGAGACCCAGCGTACTGCTTACTTTCTGATAGTCCGGTGTGCCTTTGTCCTCGGCTTTCAGTGTCTTGAGCTTGTCTCCATCCAGCATATCTGCTGCTGTATTGGCTACATCCAGCATGCGCGTCTGGAGAAGTTCCTTCATAGAAGCCTGAGACTGCTCCTTCAACATGAATCCAAGTAAGGTATTGGCTGCCAGCAGGATTGCCAATACAATGGCGATGAGCAGTGAGGTCTCACTCGCATGAATTTTTTTCACGATTCTCACCCCAAAAATAATAATATGTAAGATAAATTGTCTTCCTGGGAAAGAAAGTTCTACATGCAGGGCGAAAATCCTGCCGGATATTGCCGGGAGAAGAAAATCCTTGACACAGCGCTCGTTAATATGGTAGACTCTCTATTGTTGAACAAGCAGAGTCACCGCTCTCACCAGCTGGCGCAGGCCAGTGTGGTTCATAATGTGAGATTATGGAGAGGTGGCGTATGCCATCTCTCTTTTGCGATGTAGAAGATTACTTCGACTAGGAGGTGTTTTTACTATTAGCAGAGATTCATTACGCATCAATGAGCAGATCCACATCCGTGAGGTGCGCGTCACCAGCGCCACCGGCGAGCAGCTGGGCATCATGCCCACTCGCGAGGCGCTCCGCATGGCGGAGGAGCAGCATCTTGACTTGGTGGAGGTTGCTCCCAAGGCCAAGCCGCCTGTTTGCCGCATCATGGATTTTGGCAAGTACCGCTATGAGCAGCAGAAGCGTGAGAAGGAAGCCAAGAAGAAGCAGAAGACCATCAGCATCAAAGAGGTCAAGCTGCGTCCCAACATCGAGCAGCATGACTTCGATGTGAAGGTGAAGAATGCTGTTCGGTTCGTGCAGGAGGGCAACAAGGTCAAGGTCACCATCATGTTCCGTGGCCGTGAGCTGAGCCATCCTGAGCTGGGCAGGGAGATCCTTGACCGAGTGGCGGCCACGCTGGGAGACACTGTTTCCATCGAGCGCACTGCCAAGCTGGAGGGCAAGAACATGACCATGATCCTGGCCCCCAAGGCCCAGAAGGCTGCCAAGAAGCCTCAGGCCCCGGCACCCGCTGTGGATGCTGAGTAAAAAGGAAAATTTGAGGAGGAAAACATAATGCCGAAGATCAAGACCCGTCGTGCAGCTGCTAAGCGTTTCACTGTGACCGGCAGCGGCGAATTCAAGCGTAACAAGGCTTTCAAGAGCCACATCCTGGAGAAGAAGAGCCCGAAGCGCAAGCGCAACCTGCGCAAGGCTGCTCTGGTTTGCGAGGCAGATTACAGCCGCGTGAAGAGCATGCTCCCCTACGCATAATTGATTGTAACGCAAGTTTGATAGATATTAGGAGGAAATACAATGCCAAGAGTTAAAGTCGGCGTGACTGCACACCGTCGTCACAAGAAGATTCTGAAGCTGGCCAAGGGCTACAAGGGTTCCAAGAGCAAGCAGTTCAAGAAGGCCAATGAGACCGTCATGAAGGCCCTCTACTATGCACGCCGTGACCGTCGTGCCAAGAAGGGCGAGTTCCGTCGTCTCTGGATTGCTCGCATCAACGCTGCTGCTCGCCTGAACGGCATGTCTTACAGCCGTCTCGTGTGCGGCCTGACCAAGGCTGGCGTCGAGGTCAACCGCAAGATGCTGGCTGACCTGGCTGTATCCGATGCAGCTGCTTTCGCCAAGCTCGTTGCTGTGGCTAAGGAGAACCTGTAATTTTTACAGCGTGAATTGAATGGGTTGGCAGGAGTTATTCCTGCCAGCCCTTTTTACTTGTGAAAGGAGTCTTCCATGGGCTTCGTGCGCATTGAAAGTGTTGACAATAAAAAGATAAAGCTGGCGGCCTCCCTGCATCAGCGCAAGAACCGCGAGAAAGAGGGCATGTTCCTGGCCGAGGGCGTGCGCCTTTGTGAAATGGTGGTAGGATCATCGTGGAAAATAAAGTTTGCCCTTGCGACGGAAGACCTGTTGGCCACAGAGCGCGGCAAGGCCTTGGCAGACAAGCTGGCTGCCATTGCGGAAGTCTGCCTGGTGACTGAAAAGATGTTCCTCAAGGCCGCTGCCACTGAGCAGCCCCAGGGCATCCTCCTTATCGTGGAGCAGCAGAAAAACAGCCTGCAGGAATTGCAGGCTGAAGGAAATCCCCTCTATGTTGTTCTGGACGGGGTGCAGGATCCGGGCAATGTAGGCACCGTCATACGCACGGCAGATGCCGCCGGAGCATCTGCCGTGCTCTGCACCAAGGGGACGGCAGATGTGTTCTCTGACAAGGTGGTGCGTTCCACCATGGGCTCCCTGTTTCATTTGCCCATCATTGGCGGATTGCAGCCGGAAGAAGTCATAAGTTTTGCCGAAGGGTGCGGCTGCCAATTGCTGGTTACTGCTTTGGACGAAAGTGCCAGACCCCTCTATGAACGCAAGCTGGCTGGGCCGGCGGTGCTGGTCTTCGGCAATGAAGGCAATGGCGTTTCCTCAGAGTTTTTGTCAGCAGGGGAAAAGACCTATATTCCCATGGTGGGCAGTGCCGAATCCTTGAATGTAGGCGTCTCGGCAGCAGTGGCTCTCTTCGAGGCTCTGCGGCAGAGGCGCTATCGATAGCCTTCCCCTATGGGGAAGGGGGACCGCGAAGCGGTGGATGAGGTTCAGCGTAGCCTGCTGCTGAAGAGGATAATTATTCCCAACATAGGCAGACCCCCAGGGTGCCACGCCCGAGACTGACGGAGAAGGTGCTCTGGCCGTCAGCAAGCCTGTTGCTGGTGGCATTAGGCACTCCTTGCAGCAGCAGGGCATCGTTGAGCTCCCAGTGCAGCCCCCGGCAGAAAACTCCCTGGCAGCGGGTGCTGAAGGGGATGAAGGACACTGCGGTGGGAATTTCCTTGCAAGTGAGGGCGATTTCCTCGCCGCCGTGGAGGTAGAAAAGAGCTTCCTCATGGTCTGCCAATATGCACTGCAGGGGAGAGAAGGCGCAGGTAAAGAGGGTGTTGTAGGCGTGGTCGAAGCGATTGCCGAAGACGCCTGAGAGAAGCAGGCTGCCTTGTTTTTCTTCCTGGGCTTTGAGCAGGGCCAGCTGGGTGTCTGTGTAATCCTTGTCCTTGGGAAAGAAATCCATGGGAATGTGCAGGCTTTCTGCCCAAGCCCGGGCCTCTGACGATACGCTGTCTCCGTCGCCAAGAAAATAAGAGGGAACCAGACGGCTGCGATAGCAGCTGTCCAGCCCGTGGTCTGCCGCCCAGAGCGTCCTGCTTTGGGCGGTTTTTTGCAGCCATTCTGCTTGGGGGGGACGCCCGCCGCTTATCAGCAGGTGAGTAGGCACGGGGGGCTTGGGGAGCAGGGCTGTTAATTGCGGCAATTCCAGTAGAGAAATATTTTTTTCCATGGTAGTGACCTCTGTTTATGTTTTGTTTAGGTTTAGTCTGATTTATATGGTATAATAATTATGCTATATATTATGATAGCATAGGCTGAAGGGGATAATAAAGGGAGGACTTACAAGATGGTTAAGTTTTCGTATTACGGACATTCGGCATTCCTGCTTGATGATGGCAAGTACAAGGTTTTGGTGGATCCATTTATTACCGGTAATCCTAAAGCAACAGTCAAGGCTGAAAATGTGAAGTGCGATTTCGTCCTGGTGAGCCATGCTCACGGCGACCATCTTGGCAATGCTCCGGAGATTGCCTACAACAATGGGGCGGCCATTGTCACCACCCCGGAGGTCGTTTCAGAAGCAGAGAGCATCGGGCGTCTGACCTGCCATCCCATGAATCTGGGAGGTTCCCTTGACCTGCCCTTCGGCAGGGTACGCATGACTCCTGCCCTGCACAGCGCCGGGGTTCCCGGCGGCATAGCCTGCGGCTTCGTCATAAATATCGGCGGCCTCAACCTTTACTATGCCGGCGATACTGCTCTGTTCAGCGATATGCAGCTCATTGGTCAGAGGGACAGGATTGACTATGCGGTGCTCCCCATCGGGGACAACTACACCATGGGCATTGAGGATGCGGCCCAGGCGGCAAAGCTTCTGGGGGCAAAGAAAATCATTCCCGTCCACTACAATACTTGGCCGGTGATAGAGCAGGATGCGCAGGAGTTCAAGGTCCTGGCAGAGAAGGAAACCCAGGCAGAGGTGCTGATAGTGGAGCCGGGGGAAACTTTGGAATTAAATTAAATAAATGAGCACAGCTACCAAGGAAAAAAAAGACAGGTTGATAGTTATCTTAGGCCCTACGGCGGTAGGCAAGACTGCCCTTTCCATCGCTTTGGCCAGGGAACTTGGCACGGAAATCATCTCCGGGGACTCCATGCTGGTGTACAAGGGCTTTGACATAGGCTCGGCCAAGCCTGATATGGAGGAGCGCCAAGGGGTGCCTCATCATCTCATAGATATCCGCGAACCCTGCGAGAACTACGCAGTGACGGATTTCGTGGCAGAGGCGGGGAAATGCATCGGCATTCTCAATTCCCAGGGCAAAGTTCCCATTCTGGCGGGAGGTACGGGCCTTTATGTGAAGGCTCTGCTGGAGGGATATCAGTTCAACGAAACAGAGGAACATGGGGCTTATCGTTCCTATCTTGAGGAACTGGGCAGGAGCAGGGGCAAGGAGTATGTCCACGGGCTTTTGGCAGAGGCTGACCCGGCTGCTGCCCAAAGGCTTCACCCCAATGATTTCCGCCGTGTTGTCCGCGCGCTGGAGGTCAGCCGCTTTGGCGGTGAGCAGATTTCCCAGGAGAAACAGGCAGGGGCAGGGACTCTCACCAGAGAATGCCTTTGCTATGATGCACTGGTCATAGGCCTTGAGAGGGACAGGCAGGAGCTTTACGAGCGTATCAACCGAAGAGTGACCCTTATGTTTGAGTCAGGGCTGGAAGACGAGGTGAAAGGACTTCTGTCAGGAGGGCTTCACCGCAGCACCCAGGCCATGAAGGGCATAGGCTATAAGGAGACAGCGGCATACCTTTGCGGTGAAATGAGCCGTGAGGAGGCCGTAGAGCTTATCCAGAAATCCACCCGCCACTTTGCCAAGCGGCAGCTCACCTGGTACAGGAAAATGCCCTACATAGAGTGGATAAAGGCTGACCAGCCTTTGGAGGCTTTGCTGGAAGATTGCAGGAAACTGATGAAAAAGACATGGGAGGCATAATCATGGTCAAGAAGAACAACACTGATTTGCAGGACACTTTCCTCAACAATGTACGCAAGAGCAGCACGCAGGTGACCATTCACCTGGTAAACGGCTTCCAGATCAAGGGTATCGTGAAGGGCTTTGACAACTTCGTCATCATGATGGATGTCATGGGTCGCCAGCAGATGGTCTACAAACACGCCGTCTCCACCGTCAGCCCTGCCAGGCCGGTGAATACATTCAGGCCTGAGGGCAATGCAGAAGCAGATGTCGCTGAGGCAGCAGAGTGATGGCGGTGCGCGGCTTTGAAATAGTCAGTGCTTATGAGGGGAAGGGCATTGCCCTTCCCCTTCGTGGCACGGCTGCAAGCGCAGGATATGATCTTTCTGCTGCTGAGAGCGTGGTGATTGCTCCTGGTGAGATGGCTATGGTGCCTACGGGGGTCAAGGCTTATATGGAGCCGGACGAGGTGCTGTATATCCATATCCGTTCCAGCCTGGCGGTGAAGCGGCAGCTGGTGCTGATGAACAGCGTGGGCGTGGTGGATGCGGATTATTACAATAACCCAGACAATGAAGGGCATATCTTCATCGCCCTGTGGAATCGGGGTAAGGGGGCCGTGACTTTGAAAGCAGGGGAACGGCTGGCTCAAGGAGTCTTTATGAAGTACCTTTTGGCCGACGGGGATACGGCAGGGAAGGGACAGGACAGGCAGGGAGGCTTTGGCTCCACAGGAAAGTGAAATCCATGACAAAGATACACCTGTCTACATTATTCCTTTTAAAAGGCTTTTGGTTTACAAAAGTATACAAAATACTTGCTAAAACTTAGCCTGTGTGTTATCGTAGTATACGATATATGGAGGGATGCTTTGATGATGAACTATCAGAAATACAGCAAGGGTTATTTCATGCCGCCGGAAATAGATTTGGAATGGATGAAGAAGGATGCTCCTGACCATGCGCCTGTATGGTGCAGCGTGGATCTGCGGGATGGCAATCAGTCCCTGATCATTCCCATGAGCTTGGAGGAGAAGCTGGAATTCTACAAGATGCTCCTCAAGGTGGGCTTCAAGGAAATCGAGATTGGCTTCCCTGCGGCTTCGGAGACTGAATATGAGTTCCTGCGCCGCCTGGTTGAGGAGGACTTGATCCCCGATGATGTGACCATCCAGGTGCTGACCCAGGCCCGTGAGCACATCATCAAGAAGACCTTCGAAGCCTTGAAGGGCGTGAAGAACGCCATCGTCCATGTTTATAACTCCACTTCCGTGGCCCAGCGGGAGCAGGTTTTCAAGATGTCCAAAGAGGAAATCAAGGAAATCGCCGTGGAAGGGGCCAAGCTCCTGAAGCAGCTGACGGAAGAGGCCGGGGCCAATTACCGCTTTGAGTATTCTCCTGAGAGCTTCACCGGCACGGAGCCGGAGTACGCCCTGGAAGTCTGCAATGCGGTGCTGGATGTGTGGCAGCCCACGGCTGACCGCAAGGCCATCATCAACCTGCCTGTGACAGTGGAAATGTCCATGCCCCATGTGTATGGCATGCAGGTGGCTTATGTGAACAAGCATCTCAAGTATCGCGATAATGTGGTGCTGTCCTTGCATCCCCACAACGACCGGGGATGTGGCGTGGCAGATACGGAGATGGGGTTGCTGGCCGGGGCTGACCGGGTGGAGGGCACCCTCTTCGGCAATGGCGAGCGCACAGGCAATGTGGACATCATCACCGTGGGCATGAATATGTTCGCTTTGGGCATTGACCCGGGATTGGATTTCTCCGATATGCCCGAGCTGGTTGACCTGTACGAAAAGGTCACCCGCATGCAGGTGAGCATGCGCCAGCCCTATGCAGGCAAGCTGGTGTTTGCAGCTTTCTCCGGCTCCCATCAGGATGCTATTGCCAAGGGCATGAAGTGGAAAGAGGAGAAGAATCCCGATAAGTGGACCCTGCCCTATCTTTACATCGACCCCAAGGATGTGGGCCGGGAGTACGACGGCGATGTCATCCGCATCAACAGCCAGTCCGGCAAGGGCGGCGTAGGCTTCATCATGGAGCAGAAGTATGGCATCGATATGCCCAAGAAGATGCGGGAGGACTTCGGCTACTGCGTCAAGAGCGTTTCCGACCACAAGCACAAGGAGCTCATGCCGGATGAGATCTACAAGATTTTCATGGAGGAGTATGTGAATGTCACTGCTCCTTACCAGCTGGTAGACTTCCTGCTGAAAAAGGAGCCGGACGGCACACGCAAGGGCACCGTGGATCTTCTGGTGGAGGGAAATGCTGAAACCTTCGTGGCCAGGGGCAATGGCCGTTTGGACGCTGTTTCCAACGCTCTGCAGAAGAATCTGGGCATCAGCTACAAGGATGTGACCTACAGCGAGCACGCTCTGGAAATCGGTCAGAATTCCAGGGCCATGGCCTATATCGGCATCGTCACCGAGGAAGGACGCACCGTCTGGGGTGCAGGTCTTGACACGGATATCATCACCGCTTCCATCCAGGCCCTCTTCAGCGCCATCAACCGCATGAAGGCTGGCAAGTAATCAAGATAATGAAAAATCTCCTGTCGTTGGCAGGAGATTTTTTAGTGGCCTAGAAGCTTATGGGAAAAGCCTGAACGAAATTCTCAGGAAGGGGGGCTTATCATGCCCATGTTCAAACGCTCCATGTTGATCTTGCTGCTACTGGGGATGGTGGCGGCAGGAGGCCTTATGTACGGCTACTCCGAGCAGGATGCCGCGGTGAAGCTTTCTGCCGGAGAAAGCCAGAGCACAGAGGTGCCAGCCCATGAAATCACCGTCTATGTCACTGGCGCCGTGAACCGTCCCGGGGTGGTGACCCTCAAGGAAGGCGCCCGCATAGCCGATGCAGTTAACAGCTGTGGCGGAGTGCTGCCTACAGGGGATGCGGAGCGCATCAATATGGCGCAGGTCTTGAAGGACGGACAGAAAGTCCAGGTGCCGGAAAAAGCCCAGGTCACCAGAGCGGCGGGTGCAGACAAATCTAAATCTGCCAATAAAGGCAAGCCCGACGCAGGGGAGCTTATCAATATCAACACCGCCGATGCCCAGGCCTTGGACGGCTTGCCGGGGGTAGGCCCCTCCACCGCGCAGAAAATCATAGAATACCGTGAGACAGAGGGGGGCTTTCAGGATATCTCAGATCTGAAGAAAATCAAGGGCATAGGGGAAGCAAAGTTCGCCAAGCTCAAGGACAAGGTGTGCATCTGATGAAAAGAAAAGCCTTCCCCTTGAGGGGGCGGCGTAGCCGCGGGTGTCCGGTGGACACCCTGGACAGGTGCCCCGAAGGGGCGGATGAGGTGGCATGTTAATCATTGTTCGCCATGCTTAGTTAGTTTCCAAATAATTCATCAGCCCGTCAGACTGTCACCTGTCCAGGGAGTTCACTGGACTCCCACACTTACGTGCCCCTCAAGGGGAAGGCAATTTACTTACGCAATCTCAGTACCGTTATTTGTAACTTCCTTAACCTTGGCGAATATGTGGTTCACCTCATCAAGGTGCCCTTTGAACAGCTGTGCCACATTATTCAGCCCTGCAAAGGCAGGTTTCTTGACATCCTGGGGCAGCATTTCTCCATTTTTAGCCAGATAGTCGATAATGCGCTTCACGAAGTCAATCTGCCTTAGGTTCAGTCTGTTTTCCTGCAAGAATTCTGCGAAGACTTCCTCCAGGGCGGCTCTGTCCATGCCTACTGTCTTGCGCACCATCAGTCCCACGGGACGTTCGCCGTAAAGGTGGCGGTAATCTTCCAGAGTGCCCAGGTCTTCCCAGAGAACCCTTTCCAGTTCACGAAGGTCGGTGGCAGTGAGGCGCTTATTGGTACGGAGCTTGTGGACGGCGATATTGTCCCTATGTTCCAATAGATAGCGCTCAACTTTTTTCTTGTAAGTTTCCGAGGTTTGCTGGGGCATGATAGTATGGGTTTCGTTGACGGTAAGCATATGGTCGGTGAAATCTGTGTAGTAAATTTTGGTGTTTTCTGTTTCAAGGAATTTCAGCAGTCCGCGCAGTTCTGTGCGGACTTTTTCGATGCCAGCCAGAGTCACGTTATCCCAATACTCAGGATAGCGTACCTGCTGGATGAAGGGCTGCTTTTCCTTGATTTGGGGAATGGTCAGCAGGTGAGGCGAACTTAGCTTATCTGCCGTTTCTTCCACCTGCTGGGCCTTGGCGCCTATATCCTTGCCAAGCAGATAGTCATACATCATGCCGTAGATTTTCTGGTCAAAGAATCTGGCCATAACCTCTTCATCCTGACCGGGAATGATGGGGGAGATATGCTTCGCAATCTCTGCCACATCATCTGCCGTGAAATTCGCCCAGGTGAGCATGTTGCGGTACTTCTCTACCTGCTGTCGGTTCTGCATCACACGGAAGCTATTATCGTCCAGGGCAATTATAGCGCCGTGCAATTCTTTGAAAAGAGTTTGGGCAAAGGCTTGGCGCTCAGTATCCTTGTCCTTGTAAAGCAGCAGGTAAAGATTTGCTTGTAGATTGAAGATGCGCTCGGTTAGCGAGGGCTGGTTCTTGCTTTCTTTCAGCTTGTTCCCTTGCAGGCTGAAAAACTCAAAATTCCCGCCGTAGTCGAAGATATAGAAATTTTTCTTGTCCAGCCCAGGCCCGAAAAGCCCGGTGCAAAGCCGGGTGCCTCGGCCTATCATCTGCCAGAATTTGCTGTAGGAGCGCACCATCTTGAAAAAGACAAGATTCAGTATTTCCGGCACATCAATGCCTGTATCCAGCATATCCACGGAAACGGTAATCTGAGGGTGTTTGCCAGGCGTGCGGAAGTCATCGATGATCTGCTCATGGTAATCTATGCTGCCGTCCACCTGCTGGATGAAGTCATCACCCAGCTCGGGATACATTTCATGGAAAACATCCACGATGAATTTTGCGTGTTTCCTGTTCTTGGCAAAGATGATGGTCTTGCCCAGTTTGTCGCCACCCTCTATATAGTGGCCCATAGACATCAAGTCCTGAATGACCGTCTGCACAGTCTGGCGGTTGAAGACGTAACTGTTGAAAGCCGTATTCTCGATATCCGGGGCATTGTCTCCTGCTAAGCCGAATACCTCCTCATAGTGGGCCTTGTCTTCTTCGCTGAGGTCTTTGTAATGCAGTCCTTTCTGCAAAAGCTCTGTGGTACGTTCGAACTGTTGATAGGGGACGAGATAGCCCTGCTCCACCGCCTCGTCATATTGATAGGCAAAGGTGGGATTGCCGTCCTCAAGTTCGAACTGGCGGTAGGTGTTCTTGTCTACCTCGTTCTTTGGGGTGGCGGTCAGCCCCAGCAACATGGCATCGAAGTAGCGGAAGATGGCCTGATACCTTTGGTAAATGCTGCGGTGGCTCTCGTCTATTATGATGAGGTCAAAGGTGCCGGGGGAGAAGAAGCGGCGCCCTTCGGGATTTTTGGCCGTATCTATGGCATTCATCATGGTGGGGTAGGTGGAAAAGATAATCCGGGCCGTGGCAGCATCATCCCTGCTGTCCATAAGGTTGGCCATGGGGATTTCATTGCTGAAGAAATCCATGAAACTGCGCTTGGCCTGTTTCACCAGGGCGGTGCGGTCAGCCAGGAAAAGTATGCGTTTCACCCAGCCACCGCGGAAAAGCACATCGGAGAGACTGATAGCAACACGGGTCTTGCCTGTGCCTGTGGCCTGGACAATCAGAGCTTTGCGGCGCTTGCGGTCGAAGGATTCCTCTACGGACTTCACGGCTTCAAGTTGATAGGGCCGTCCCGCAATATCATGGTTTGGTTCGATCTCGGCGAGGGGCTGTTGCTGCCCGCGCCGATCTATGCGCATCTGCAGATCATCCTGGGTGAGGAAGCCGGACACTTCCCGGCGGGGATAGCCGGAAGCCTCATCCAGAAACAGGGTGCGTAGTCCGTTGGTCATAAAGATAAAGGGGCGACGGCCGCACTTTTCCTCATAAAGCTTGGCGTACAGTGCCGCCTGCTTGGCACCCTTTTCAGGGTCAAGGCTGGTGCGCTTGGCTTCCACGATAGCCAGAGGCTTCCCATCACGCCCGTACAGAATGTAATCAGTAAAGCCGGTATGTGAGACATTGGGCATACCAGAGATTTCTTCCTCGATGCGGCAATTTTCCCCTATGATCCAGCCTGCCGCCTCTAGGTCGAAATCTATATAGCGCTTGCGGGTCTCGGCTTCCGTAATGGGATTGATATGGAAACTACCTTGGGCTTGTCGTTCCTGCCGCAGGCGGGTGAGTTCCTGTTGCAGCGCTTCATGCTGCTTCCGTATCTCGTCCAGTTCCCGGTTCTTCTCCTCTAGCTCATGCTGCTTTTGGGACAGGGCTGCGTCTTTCTTTTCAATCTCTGCTGCTTGTTTCTGGAGTTCTTTCTGGCTGAGGGGAGTTTTCTCTTGAGCAGAGGGCAGCAGGCTCTCGTCAAAGACCATTTCTCCCTGTATGGAGGTGTAGCAATAAGCCATCCAGCTGAGAAATTCAAAGAGAATTCGCAGGGAGAGCACCCCGTCCCGGAAGGAGAGAGGTGTTCCGCCATGGGCAGCCCTGTTACCGAAAAGCCGCAGTTGGTCCAGCATGTGAAGAAGCCTGCTATCTCCAACCACCTCGGCAAAGCCCCTGTCCTTCAGCAAGGAGAAAAGTTCCCTGTCCTTGCCTGCCTTATAAGGGTCGCTGATATCCATGCCCTCGGCCCCATAGACCCACTTGATGGAGAGCTCCATAGCCGACCGCCCAAAGATAGCCGCTACTTCTGGGGCCACAGCCAGTCCCTGCTCGGCCTTCTTTGCCCGTTCAGCTATGTGTTCCCAAGCGGGCTCCTGGGAGACAAAATCAAAGTTCGAGGCCATAAACTCACCGCCTACAATAAAATATCACTCATTAACAATACGTCGTACTCCTGTAACAAATTGTTGAAAGCTGACGGAAGTATTATTTTCTATATCCATAAATGGTCCTACAGTTTTTGCACCCAGAATTTGTTGATACTCTGGGACTATTTTTCGCAATTCTTCTTTGGGGGTAGGAATATCATCAGGGTATCTATATTTGCTCTTTTTGGCAAAATTTAACAGCTTGGGTTTGTTATATGCCTTGGACAAGGCATTGAAATCTCCTAAATACCATGCTTCCATTTCCTGGCATGCAATTCGCACTAATACCTGACGATTTGTGTCGCTACAAAGTTGGAGAAGCTGTTTTTTGAGCAGTATGCAATCTTTGTTATCCTGGTCATGGACAATGACGAATTTGATTTCGCCAGGTTCGTTCCAGGCACGCAGTTTTATGGGGATAGAGCGTTCCAATGCTCGTTTTCCGGAATGTTGTATAGTTAGAAAATCAACATTACTTGGCAAGATGCGCGGAAGCAGGATGTCTAATAGATGCTTCATGGAAGGTTCTTCTAGCAGAAATATAAGTTTCATTGCTTTTATATCCTCCCGGCCTCTATAGCTTCCTTGTGCAGAATTCCTTCACTCCATAAGCTGCCAAGCAGATCACCTTCATTATAAAGGGATTTAACTAATGGCAAGTCCATAGCTCGAATGACCTTGGTATAGCCATCACATTTTACCAAGCAGTATAATTCTTCCAATCTAATAGAATTCAGAAAATCTGGCGAATGAGTAGAAATAAATACCTGTCCGCCGATATTGGAATACTGGCGGAATTCTTCTGCTAATTCTGCTAATAGTTCCGGATATAGCTGATTTTCTGGTTCTTCTACACATAAAAGTGCATGGGGGTTAGGTTCGCTTAAAAGTAGCAAATAAGTGAACATCTTTATCGTGCCGTCAGAGACAAATTTAGAAGAAAATGGGTTCTTGAATTTACTGTCTTGAAAGCGCAAAATCACATAGCCATCTTCTGTGACTTTTGTTTCAACGTTATCTACTCCGGGGACACGCCGCTTCATTGCCTCTATAATGGCATCAAAGCGATCCCGATGGTTTTCGTATAGATATTTAGATACTTGTGCCAGATTGTCTCCTGTGGTAGATAATGTTTCACTATAGTTGGCTTCCTGTCGGTTTCTGGCACTTTCAATATGAAAGTCAGATACATACCAATCCTCTATCAAACGACGTAAAGAGGAAACTGCAGGGAAATTTTCAAATTGTCCTAACCCCTTTATGGCCAGGATGTCAGGGGAAGATATGCGCTGTGGGGTGCGAGGGGTGTTTTTTACATCTTCATAGGAACTAAGATTTCCCTCGACAGCTACGCCGCTTCCATTGGCGAACTCAAGAATCTTCCATGGTGCGCCGCTCTGTCCACGTCTGAAGCGCATTATTTCTTTCTTTACAACAGGGGCTGATTTTTCGTTCAGGCCAATGGTTAATTCGTAGGTGATGATTGGCTCATTGGGGGAGGGGCGAAATTTTATTTCAAAATGTATATCGTCCTCTTGTTCACGAGATACAACTTCGTGGAAGCCACCGCGTTTAGATAGTGCAGAACGGATATTGCTGTTCAGGCTATCGTGCAGGAAACCGAAAATGTCAAAAAAGGTTGTTTTTCCCGCGCCATTTTTTCCTAAAAAGACAGCCATGGGGGGGATATTTCCCACTTTTATATTGTTGAATACACGGAAGTTGCGAACTTTCAAAGATTCAATCTGCATTATTAATCACATCCTATTCTATGATTCAACCAAAATAATCCTGCATCAGCTTGGACTTCAATGTCTGCAAGGTGTCGATACTTTGCTGGACGGCCAATTTCGATTTGTCGGTGAGGGCTACGAAATCGGCGAATTGGTTTTGAAGGGTGATGGGTGGAAATACAAACTCAATCTCGGAAAGTTGCCCTTTGCTCAAAATGCCCTTTAATGCCATATTGACACCACTACAAATATACTCCTTAGACAGTCTGAATTGCTCGTACATGAAGTAAGTATTTTGCTCCCTTGGCAAGATTGCATTGATTTGCTGATTAAAAGCCACCTTCCGATCAGCAATGGCAACATTTCCAATGGAACGCAAACTGCCCGCAATGCAAGTCATCAAAATACTGCCAGCCTTCGCAGTACGACCTACTTCCACGCCTTTCTCAGAAAGATACTCCGCAGCAGTTGTCAAGATTGTTGCTTCCGTTATATTGTCTGACTTAATCCACTCGATAGCATCACCATAATATTCTTTGACATTGCGTGACGGCGTGTTTCCAGTTACAATATCGCACTTGTCTGCCAGAGGTGCTTTCTCCCATCCCATCGGATTCGTCACGGGCTCCCCAAACATCTCTACAAACCGTGATTTGACTAAGGTATCCATAATTTCAACTTGCATACTGCGAATTGAAATCATTTTGTCAATATGTTGTAGAATACTTGATTTCCTTCTTTGTTCGTGCAGAGTTGGCAACGAAATCGGCTCGAATTGGTAGTCACGAAAATAGATATGGGGAATGGTTGCTCCTGTGGAATACTTCTCTAAGTGCATATGCTGAAGTGCATAGTAGAGATAATTTAAGTCAATGTTATTATTTGGAATTATATATTGCATTGTTCCAATAACCGATGATTTGGCAGGGAGTATATATACTCTGCCAACGCCAGCACCATCTTTGACAATGCCAATATAGGGGGCTTCTTGTTTGTAATAATCCACATTTCCAATAAGGCCACTGGCGCCATAAATAGGATAATTACCTATGCAGTCTTTGATATCTTTTTGTGCGATATTAGATGACATACTCACACAAACATCTTGTAACCTCATTATCAATCTCCCAGCATTTCTCGCAGTTTTTCCATGTCCTCACTGATTGCTATGTTAAGCTCGTCCAATTTTGTCATCAATTCCACCGTGCTCGGATACTCCACTGCCGCATACTCAATCTCCTTATACTTATTGATGGACAAATCATACCCATTCTCCCGTATCTCCTCCACAGGCACGAAGAAGCTCTTTTCCGTCCGCTTCCTTCCTTCTTCCTGCCCAAGGTTATGGAATCGTGCAATAATATCGGGAATATCGTTTTCCTCAATCTCCTGTCGCTTGTCATCCAGGCTGTAGCCGTCAGCCTGCATATCGTAGAACCACACCTTGTCGGTGCCGCCTGCGCCTGTTTTGGTGAAGAAGAGTATCGCCGTGGACACTCCGGCGTAGGGTTTGAAGACGCCGCTGGGCATGGAGACGACGGCGGTGAGTTTGTTGTTGTCTACCAGTTCTTTTCTGATGGACTGGTGGGCTTTGGAGGAACCGAAGAGGACGCCGTCGGGGACGATGACGGCGGCGCGGCCGCCCAGTTTCAGGATGCGCAGGAAGAGGGCCAGGAAAAGCAGCTCCGTCTTTTTGGTCTTGGTGACGCGTAGCAGGCTTTCTTCCACCGTCTCGTTGTCCAAGGAGCCCTTGAAGGGGGGATTAGCCAGTACCAGTGTGTAGCTGTCTTTGTCGTAGTTGTTCTTGGAGAGACTGTCCTTGTAGTCTATGCGGGGATAATGCACTCCGTGGAGCATCATGTTCATGGTGCCGATTCTCAGCATGGTGGGGTCGGTGTCGAAGCCGTGGAACATGGTGCTGGAAAAATGCGCTGCCTGTTCATCGTCCAGCAGCATATCGCTGTGGTTCTTGCGGATAAATTCTTCTGCCGCCACCAAAAATCCTGCTGTGCCCATGGCGGGGTCTACGATGGTGTCGCTGGGCTGGGGAGCGGCCATTTCTACCATCATCTTGATGATATGTCTCGGTGTGCGGAACTGGCCGTTGATTTTGGAGGAGGCCAGTTTGGACAGCATATACTCATAGAGGTCGCCCTTGCTGTCTTCTTCGTTCAGTTCCAGTTTGTCGATGCCCTCGATGATTTTCGCCAGTTTGTCCGGGGCGGAAATCTGGAAGGTAGCATCCTTCATGAAGCGGGTGTAGGAGGCATCATCATCGGGGTGGAGATTTTTGATGAAGGGGAAGATTTCCTCCGACAGCAATTGGAACTGCACCGCCGGGGCCAGGTTCTTGAATTTGCTCCAGCGGTAGTTCTGCTGGTCAGGGCCAAAGATTTTCTCCTCGTCCTCAAAGCCCAGCAGGGCGGCATTGGCTTCGTTTTCCGTCTCTATATCGTCCAGCTGCTTGATGAACAGCAGGTAGGTGAACTGCTCAATGACCAGCAGGGGGTTGGTGAGGCCGCCTGTCCAGAAGGTGTCCCAGATTTGGTCTACTTTGTTTCGTTCTTCGCCAACTAGCATATTTGTTTCCTCCAGTGTTTTATTCATGCCTTCCCCTTGAGGGGAAGGTGCCCCGTAGGGGCGGATGAGGTGGGGCGTATATAATATGGTTAGGTACCGTAGCGAGTACAGTAGCACCTCATCCGTCAGTCCTCCGGACTGCCACCTGTCCAGGGAGTCCACTGGACTCCCGCGCTTACGCGCCCCCTCAAGGGGAAGGCTTTTGGGGGGCTTTGCTGTCAATTCTTCCCTAGATAGTGCCTTACAAACTGCTCTGCTGTCCTGCCGCTTCTGCCGCTGTGGGCCATTTCCCAGCGCAGGCCCTCGATGCGGAGGTCTTCGCCGCTTAGCTCGATGCCTTGCTTTTTCAGCATATGGGCGATGATGGCCAGATATTCCTCCTGGTCGGGAGCGTAGTACTGGATTATGAGGCCGAAGCGGTCGGAGAGGGAGATGGTTTCGTTCATGCTGTCCTTCTTGTAAAGCTCGTCCTGCTCGTCCAGGCGGTCACGCCAGGTCTCACGGATGAGGTGGCGGCGGTTGGAGGTGGCGTAGATGAGAACATTTTCCGGGCGGGCTTCTACGCCGCCTTCGATGGCGGATTTCAAGGACTTGTACTCCGTATCGGATTCCTCGAAGGAGAGGTCGTCGAGGAAGATGATGAAACGCTTGCTGGCGAAGCTCCTGAGGGCTTCCATCAGCTCCGGCAGGTTGCGCAGCTGGCGCTTGGTGAGCTGCACCAGGCGCAGGCCCTGGCTGTAGTATTCGTTGGCAAGGGCCTTGACTGCAGAGGATTTGCCAGTGCCGCGGGCACCTACCAGCAGGCAGTTGTTGGCAGGGCGGCCTGCCACGAATGCTTCCGTGTTGCCTGTCAGCAGTTCCTTCTGATGGGCATAGCCTATGAGGTCGGAGAGCCGCTGGCCCTCGAAATGGCGTATGCCCACCAGCAGATGGGACTTGTCGTCCCAGCGGAAGGCCCGGTAGGAGGCGATTTCCCCATAGCCGTAGCAGCGGTAGTAGGTCAGCAGGGCGATGGCGTAGTCCGTGGCCTCGTGGGCATCCTTGGTCAGCTCCTGCAGGGCGGCAGAGGCTTCGCTGGCCTGTATTTTGGTGGGCGTGTATTCATCCAGCAGGGGCAGGGCCAGGAAGGTGCTGGCGGGCAGCTCCAGCAGGGGCAGGAGGATGGTGAGGTCATGGATAAAGGCATTGAGGAGGCTGCCGCCGATCTGTCCCTCCTTGGCGAATTCCTCCACTGCCTGGGCAGCCAGATTCTTCTCATGCACCAGCAGATAGAGCAGGTAGGTGCGGAGGAGATTCCCTCCCAGTCCTTGGGTTTCGGCCAGCTGGATGAGCCTGGCGGTGCAGGCGGCAGCCTCGCTGCGGAATCCTTCGGGAGTAGTGGCTGGGTTGGCAATATGGCTGATTACCTCATCTTCAAGGAGGTTGCGGCAGACAATGAGTTCGTTCAAATCCAAATCATGGGCATCGAAAGACATAAGAAAGCTCCTTTCTTACATGAAGAAAATAGGCGATTGGTTGAAGTCGTTTGTAGCTTTGGAACGGGGCATGGTCAGTTCCCTCAGCTCCGTGGCCCAGGTGTCGAAGGAGAGCATTTGCTGCAGAGGGGATAGCTCTTGCAGATTTTTTTTGCGCTGGTTGCTGTTTAGGAATTGGGTGGTCTTGGCTATCAAGGGCAGGGATGAATGCGCCTTGATTTCCTTCAGCATCTCCCTCCCCCTTGGCCCTACTGCCAAAAGCCTGGCGTAGAGGGGGCCTGCCTGGTGGAAGGCGGCAGCGGTTTCCCTGTCAAATCCCAATAGGAGGTGCAGGCAGAGCCTTTGCAGGCGGGTGGCAGGATAACGGCGGCTGACGGCCTCTTTGATGAATTCCCTGTAGCAGGGGGCGGCGGCTGCCTGCTGCAGGCGGTTCTCCAGCCCTTCCTCCATACCGTAAATCAGCCGGAGACCTTCAGAGCTTTTCCTCAGGAGGGCCAGCTGCAGGGAGGGATAGAGCCTGTCCATGCAGGGCAGTTCCCTCTCAGTGAGCTCCAGCAGCCGTCGGGCGGTGGCAGGGGGAGCAGCCTGTTCCGCTTCGCTTTGCGTCAGTCTCCTTTCATAGAGGGCAAGGCGCAGGGCGGAGGCGCTGGGCAGGGGGGCTTGCAGCTCCCGGCTGTGATAGCCTGCGCCCCGGCGCTGGATCAGCAGGGGGGAGAGGTTGGGCGTTCCATTTAAGGCACGCAGGTACTCAAGGGCCAGAATGTTGTTCGGTTTCCTTATAAAGTCGCTATTATCTTTGAATGAAAGCAATTCTTCTATGGCAGAAGCGTAAGCTGTTCCGTTTTTTATTTTTTGGTGGAGCTGCTGCTGGAAGGAGGGACTGTCTATGGCTTGGGCGGCTTCTCGCAGCCTTTCGAGGTCGTCGCATTCTGCTCCAAAAGCAAGGGTGCCTGCTATGCCCAGGCGGGACAAAAGCTGCGCGCCTCCTCTGGCGAAAGCCTGGGCGCTGCAGCAGGCAAAGGCAAAGGGCAGCTCCAGCACCAGGTCGCAGCCGCCCTTGAGGGCAAGCCCGGCCCGCTCCCACTTGTCCAGCAGAGCAGGCTCGCCCCTTTGGGTGAAGCTGCCGCTCATCAAGGCGATGATGCCTGCCTCAGGCAGGCGCTTCCGTATTTCTTTTATTTGATAAGCATGCCCCAGATGGAAGGGGTTATACTCGGCAATGATTCCCACGCAATGCATATCTTGCTTCTTTCTACAGTATTGAAACATCTTGTTTTAGTTTAGCAGATAAGAGAGACATAGTCCAAAGAAAAGTAAACCTCTAACTCCTTGAGATTTATTTGTATTATGCTATACTAGAAGGTATGTTGGCATTTGTACGGTCTCTATTTGGGAGGGATACCGCTGTGGGAAAATCATTGCGGATGAAATTATATT
The DNA here is from genome assembly GCA_015058655.1 of Pseudoselenomonas ruminantium. Taxonomy (GTDB): domain Bacteria; phylum Bacillota; class Negativicutes; order Selenomonadales; family Selenomonadaceae; genus Selenomonas_B; species Selenomonas_B ruminantium_C. The sequence goes on along the minus strand of SVBX01000027.1, from coordinate 16,983 downwards.
TGCTGCTGGCAGTGCTGGCTTTCCTGGCCTTGGGCTGCGGCTACTGGTATGCTCATATTTATACCAAAACCCCTGATTATGCGCTGCAGAAGATAGAGCAGGCATTGGAGGAGCATGATTATAAGACTTTTGAGCGCTATGTGGATATGGATGCTTTGCTGGACAAGTCTTATGATGACCTCATGGAGGGGCTTATGGATGCGGAGCAGCCGCTGTCCTCGGAGGCTAAGTTCACCGTGGGAAATTTCACTCAGATGCTCAAGGCTCCCCTGATTACCAGCTTCAAGCAGGCGGTGGAACTGTATGTGTCCACTGGTTCCTGGGGGCAGGAGAGCGAAGAGGGCAGCCAGGGCTTTGAAGCTGCCCAGGTGCTGGAAAAAACCGGCCTCAGCCAATCCAGTTTCCGCAAGGTGGACAGCATAGCCAAGGATAAAGATGCGGGCACTGCCATAGCCAAGGTGAGGATTTTCCAGCAGGAGGCCAACGAAGAATTTGTGCTGGATGTGCAGTTCACTGAGCAGCAGGATGGCACCTGGAAGGTGACGGAAGTAAGCAATTTCCATGAGTTTGTCCTGTTCCTCACCAAAGCGCGCAAAGCGCAGCTGGTGCAGTACGCAGATACTACGGCGGAAATCATCTCCCGTCATGACGCGGCCATGGTGCAGGCTCAGGAACAGTTCAATAATCTCCTGTCCCGGGGCACGCTGGGGAGCGATGAGACTCGCAAGGCCTTGAAGAACTTCATGGAAGACACCATCAAGGCAGACTGGCAGCAGCGCAAGAGCGAGCTTGAGGCGGTTACGGTGCCGGCGGCAGCTCATACGCTGCATCACCTGCGGTTGAAGATCTGCGACCTGCACATTGCCTATGCTGCAGGCTACAGCGCCTGGATGACGGACAAGAAAGCGGCCACTATCAGGGAGGCAGACCGTCAGCTGAAGCAGGCCAAGACCCTGGAGCAGGAAGAGAAGTTCTTGGCCCGCCGGGTAGGAGCCCCGCTGGAAGGGGAATAACTTATTGGGAAACAAAGGAAGGATGGCATGACTCTGGATTCCAGCAGCGATATAGTTGCAATAATTTACGATATAGAAAATTCACCTCTTGAAATGCTGAATTACACCTTGCAGAAGGTAGAGCGCTACCAGCCCTGCCGGGTCATCGTGGTGTCCGACTGGGATGCCCGTCCGGAGCAGAAGCGGTGGGAAAAGCTCATGCGCAGGCCGGGGTTCACCTTCAGGCAGATCAGCAGGACTTTTTTCGGCAAGAATTCCTTGGATTCCGCTTTGTATGATTCGGCCCAGCTCCTCTACCAGGAGGGGGTCAGGAAATTCTTTATCATCACCACGGATTCGGATTTCGTACGCATAGCGGATTCGCTCAACAAGGATACTCCTTCGTATATCATTGGCGTAGGCACCAAGCAGGCCAGCGAGAGCCTTAGGAATGCCTACAATGAATTTTTCGTCTATCCCCCGGAGGAAGAAATGAAGCAAAGCACGGAAAATAACAAGCAGGCGGCAGAGGATAAGGCCGAGGACGCGAAAAAGGCCAAGGTGAAATCCCCAAAGGCAGCCAAGGAAAAAGCAGCTAAGGAAAAAGTGACCAAGGAGAAAGCTGCCAAGGACAGCGGCAAGAAAAAGCTGGCATCCCAGCAGCCGAAGCCGGAGGAAAAGCAGCTCAAGAAAAGCAAGGCCAAGGAAAAAAATGCGGCCAGAGAAGCTGCTGTGCAGGAACCGGCTGTCGAACAGATGGGGAGCCGCAAGGCAGATTCACCTGCCAAAGAACAGGCGGGCACGCTGTCTGTGCGCATCCCTAAGAGCCTGCGCAAGGCCCTGGAGGAGCGCCGCCTGGAAGAGGAGGTCACCATGGACGAGCTGGTGACTTATATCCTGATGCGTGGCCTGCGGTGAGGATGTGACGATGAACAAACAAGAACAAGTCCTTCTTTACGGTTTTTTGGATGAGGACAAGACGGAGAAAATCGCGAAAATATTGCACCGCTTGAACATCAGAACCAGAGTCCTGCCTGAGGAGGCCTGGTGCCAGAAGGTGGGCTTCCTGTTGGGCATGAAAGGGTTCAAGGAGGCCGCTTTCGAAGATGACGGCTTCGTCTTCCCCCATGAGGTCATGGTCATGCAGAATATCCGGCACAAGCGGCTGGATCAGGTGCTCATGGCCCTGAAGGAAGGAGGCGTGCCACATATCAAATTCAAGTCTGTGGTGACGCCTTTCAATACTCTCTGGACCCTGCGCCGCCTTTGCGAGACTATGCAGAAGGAGCATGCTGCCATGTTGGAGCAGGAGGAAAAGGAATAAGCAGAGATGGTAAAGAGAGATAAAAACGATTTGGATAAGACCCAGTACATGGCACCGCAGTCGGGCAGGAGCCTGGAAGATACGCAATCCTTGCCACCCCTGGGGGAGGACACAGAAGAAATCCAGCCGGCCTTTCCCAAGGTTTCGCGCTCCGAGGGAGTGCGTGAGTTGCCGGCAGATGAACAGGTATCAGCAAGGCAGCCCCGGAAGAAATCTTCTTCCGGCATGAGGAAGTTCTTGCTGCTCCTGGCCGGTTTCTTGCTGGCTCTCACCCTGGGCTTTGCCTTGGCTGGCTGGTCCCAGGACAAGTCGGCGGAAAAGGAGCAGGCTCGCCAGCAGCAGGAGGCGCAGCTCATCTCCCGTGAGCAGAAGCTCCTGGAGCAGGAGGCGCAGCTGAAGGAAGAACGGGAACGCTTGGCTCGTCAGAAACAGACCTTGGAGGCGCGCCGCCAGGAAGTGGTGGAAAAGAGCGCTCATCTGCAGGGCAGGAATGACCAGCTCACGGAAGAGGCTCAGAAGCCCGGGCTGGGCAGGCTCCTCGACCGCATGACAGGCAAGGAGCAGGAGCGCAAGGCTGCCCTGGAGGAAAACAGCCGTCAGAGCGCTCAGCTGGATGACGAGGCAGCCACCGTGAAGCAGTCCATAGCCCAGGCGCAGGCCATGCTGGAAGACCTTGACCAGCGGATAGACGATGTGCAGGCCATGAAGCAGGAAGCTGAGGGCCTGAGAAGCAAGCTGGAAAGCGCCTATGAGGAAAATCGCGGCACTGTAGATCAAATAGTTTACTATGTGCAGCAGGGGGCAGAAATGCTCCAGGGGCTGCTTAGGGCGGGTTGATTGATTCACTCAGCCCTAGTAATAAATAAATCAAACGAAGGTGAATATCTTGAAGAAAAAGTGGTTAAAATTATTGGTACTGGCAATGGCTTTGTCAACCTTGTTGGCCGGTTGTGGCCAGCAGGCAGAGAAAAAGGAAGCCAAGGAGCTTCAGCCCCTGGCCATCGGCCTGATGCCGGATACGGATTCCCTTCCCTTCATCATTGCCAGGGAAAAGGGCTATTTCGATGAAGAGGGCCTCAAGGTGGACATTCAGCAGTACAAGAGCGCCATGGACCGCGACTCTGCCCTGCAGAGCGGCAACCTTGATGGTGCCATTTCCGATATGCTGGCCGTGGCTTTTGCTAAGTCTGGCGGCTTCGAGGTGAAGGTCACTTCTTTCACCGATGGCAGCTACAAGCTCATTGCAAGTCCCAATGAGCCTGCCAAGAGCGCCAAGGAACTGGCTGGCAAGGATGTGTCCGTTTCCCGCAATACCATCATCGAGTATGTCACCGACCAGATCCTGGCCAAGGAGGGTATGGACGGGGAAAGCATCAACAAGGTCATCATCCCCCAGATTCCCACCCGCCTGGAAATGCTCCAGAACGGCAAGCTCGCTGCCGCTACTCTGCCTGAGCCCATGGCCAGCATTGCCGTGCATAACGGCTGCCGCCATATCACCGGCTCCGATGAGCTGGGGATCAACCCCGGCGTCATCATGTTCACCAGCGAAGCTACAGAGAAGAAGACTGAGGAAATCAAGGCCCTCTATCGCGCCTACAACAAGGCTGTGGCATATCTCAACAATACTCCCCGCGAGGAGTACATAGACCTCGTGATTGAAAAGGGCGGTTTCCCGCCGGTGGCTAAGGAAGCATTGAAACTTCCGAAGTATCATGAGGCAGCCCTGCCCAAGGAAAGCGATGTGGTAGACTGCATCAAGTGGCTCAATGACAAGGGCCTGGTGAAGGATACCTACAGCTACAGCGATATAGTTTTGGACCTGCTTAAGTAAGACAGCGTGAAATCATGTCAGCAATAAATATTGAACATTTGACAGTCAGCTACCAAAAGAACCAAGAGAACCTGCCGGTTCTGTCAGATGTCAGCCTTGCCGTCCCTGCCGGGACGGTTTGTGCTATCATCGGGCCTTCCGGTTGCGGCAAGTCCACCTTGCTGAAGGTGGCTGCCGGGCTGATAAAGGACTATGAAGGCCAGGTGACGGTGGGGGGCAGGCCTTTGGATACCAGGAGCATGACCATAGGTTTCATGCCCCAGAGCTATGGCCTGCTGCCCTGGCGCACCGTGGCAGAAAATATCCGCCTGGGGCGGAAGGTCAAGGGACTTTGGCAGGAAACCGATGAGGAGAAGCTGAAAGAGCTTGCCTCCCGTCTGGGCCTTGAGGGGCTGTTAGAGCGCTTTCCTCACGAACTGTCCGGCGGACAGCAGCAGCGGGTGAGCCTGGCGAGAGTTTTCCTCTTGCAGCCGGACATCCTGCTGATGGACGAGCCTTTCTCGGCCCTTGATGCCATCACCCGTGAGGAAATGCAAGATGTGTTCCGGGAGCTGTGGCAGCAGGAGTCCATCACTACCATTCTGGTGACCCATTATGTGGAGGAAGCCCTTTATTTAGGCGGGCAGATTGCGGTGATGGGCGTAGATGGCAAGATTTCCGAGCTATTGGACAATCCTGCCGGGGACACGCCCCTGCACCGCAGTGATGAGCGATTCTTCCAGCTGGGGCGGCAGCTCAGGCAAAAGCTGAAGCCCCAGCAGTGCGGCAGGGGAGGTGAGGGGCTATGAACTTCAGGCGTACCCGCGGAGTGCTTTTAGCTTACTTCCTGGGGGCAATCTTCCTCATCATCCTCTGGCAGGCCATTGCCCTCATCATGCACAAGCCCATCGTGCCCGTGCCGGAGAAGGTCTTTGTGCGGCTCCTGAGCGTTTTTGCGGGAGATATTGCCATCCACGCCATCTACAGCCTTTGGCGCATAGGGGCGGGGCTCTTCCTGGCGGTGCTGATAGGCTATCCACTAGGGTGCCTCATGGGCTATTTCCAGAAGGCAGATAAGTATCTGGCCCCACTGGTGTACCTCACTTACCCCATTCCCAAGATTGCCCTCCTGCCTATCCTCATGCTGCTGGCAGGCGTGGGGGAATTGTCGAAGATCATCATGATTTTCCTCATCATCGTCTTCCAGGTCATAGTGGCAGTGCGGGATGCCATCAAGGCCATCCCAGAGGAAACCTACTACCCCATGTACTCCTTGGGGGCCAGATTCCGCCAGATTCTTCCGGAGGTGATTTTCCCGGCATCCCTGCCGAAATTCATCACCGCCGTTCGTGTAGCTATGGCCACTGCCATTTCTGTGCTTTTCTTCACGGAAACCTTCGGTACTCAGTACGGCATGGGCTACTACATCATGGATGCCTGGCTCAGGGTGAACTACCTGGATATGTATGCGGGCATTCTGGTCTTGAGCCTGATTGGACTCTGCCTCTTCGGCATCATTGACATGGTGGAGGCCAGAGCTTGCAGGTGGCAGAAGTGACTATGATGTTGTTATGATTCTTGATCGGCACCTTTCGGCAGGTATTTGCTTGCCGGAGGGTGCCTTTTGACTTATTGACTTTTAGCCGCCATCGTAGTATATTATTATCTGTACGCTGGCACTCGGACTATGAGAGTGCTAACAAACTGGTTAACGATATTTCAAGATAAGGAAGGTAATTGCGACATGGCTAAAGAAACCCATGAATTCCAAGCGGAAACCAAAAAACTCTTGGATTTGATGATTAACTCCATCTATACAAACCACGAGATTTTCCTGCGGGAGCTGATTTCCAATGCTTCCGATGCCATTGACAAGCTCCACTTCGAGAGCCTCACTAACCGCGACCTCTTGGAAGGTGATGAGGACTATGAGATTTTCCTCATTCCTGACAAGGACAGCCATACCCTGACCATTGCCGATAATGGCCTGGGCATGAACAAGGAAGAGGTCATCACCAATATCGGTACCATTGCCCAGTCCGGCACCAAGGCTTTCCTGGAGCAGATCCAGAAGGCCAAGGAAGCGCAGGGTGAGGGCTCCGAGCTTTCTGATAAGGAGCTTATCGGCCAGTTTGGCGTAGGCTTCTACTCCGCTTTCATGGTGGCAGAGAAGGTCACTATCATCACTCGCAAGGCTGGCGAATCTCAGGGCTGGCGCTGGGAGTCCACTGCCGATGGCAACTACACCATCGAGGAGTGCGACAAGGAGAAGCGCGGCACCACCATCACCATCACCCTCAAGAAGGAATTCTATGGCGATGAGGCTGAGGAGAACTTCACGGAGAACTACAAGCTCCAGAACCTGGTGAAGAAGTATTCTGATTATGTGCGTTATCCCATCAAGATGAGCTTCGAGGTGACTGAGCAGCCCAAGGACGACAAGGGCGAGCCTATCAAGGATGCAGAGCCCATCAAGAAGACGGAAATCCGCACACTGAATTCCATGAAGCCTCTGTGGACCAAGAACAAGAGTGAGCTGAAGGATGAGGACTACAATGAATTCTTCAAGAATCAGTTCCACGAGTGGGAGAACCCCATGGAGGTGTTCCACACTAAGGCTGAGGGCACTGTGGAGTACACGGCTCTCCTGTGCATTCCTGCCAAGGCTCCTTTCAACCTCTACCATACGGACTATGAGCCGGGCCTGCAGCTCTACTCCCGCCATGTGTTCATCATGGACAAGTGCAAGGACCTCCTGCCTGACTACCTGCGCTTCATGAAGGGCCTGGTGGATTCTCCCGACCTTTCCCTCAATATCTCCCGTGAGCTTTTGCAGCAGAGCCGTGAGCTGAAGACCATCGGCAAGGCCCTGGAGAAGAATATCCTGAAGTCCCTTGCCAAGAAGCTGGAGAAGCATCGTGAGGACTATGAGAAGTTCTGGAATGAGTATGGCAAGTCCTTGAAGATTGGTGTCTACAACAGCATGTACGGCGGCAGCGACACCATCGACAAGCTGAAGGACTTGCTGCTCTTCATGAGCTCCAAGGAGGGCAAGCTGGTCACGCTCAAGGAGTATGTGGAGCGCATGCCCGAGAGCCAGAAGAAGATTTACTACGCCACTGCCAAGGACAAGGAGACCATCGAGCATCTGCCCCAGATGGAGCTCTTGCGTGACAAGGGCATTGAGGTGCTCTACCTTCTCGACCCGGTGGACGAGTTCGCCATCGAGTCCATCCATCAGTACGACAGCAAGGACTTCCACTCCATCAGCCGCGGCGACCTGGACCTTGACGATGCTGAGTCCCAGGAAGTCAAGAAGGAGACTGAGGAAATCGCCAAGAGCAATGATGACCTGATGAAGGACATCAAGGAAGTGCTGGGGGAGAGAGTGGCTGATGTCAAGGTGTCCAGCCGCCTGAAGTCCAGCGCCGTGTGCCTGGTGGCAGACGAGGCCGGCCCCTCCCTTTCCATGGAGCAGACCTTTGCCGATATGAACAACCCCATGTTCAAGGCCCGCCGCATCCTGGAAATCAACCCGAAGCACGAGCTCTTCACCCGTCTCCAGAGCCTCCATGCCGCTGGCAAGGATACGGAAGACTTCAAGGATTACTGCGACCTGCTCTACACCCAGGCGCTGCTCATCGAGGGCATCCTACCGGAGAATCCTGTGGAATTTGCCAATAAGCTGGCCAAGCTGATGGCTCAGTAAGCACATAAGTGCATATGAAAAAAGCACCCGCAAGGGTGCTTTTTTCATGCCATATTCACTTGTCTTTTTCCTCTGCAGGCTTGGCCAGCCATCTGGAGGTTCGGCGGCGCTCCATTTCCTGCTGACGGGCCAGGTAGATGTCCTCTATCACCAGCTTGCAGATGACAATGACGGGCACCGCCAGGAACATGCCGGCAGCCCCAAGCAACTCGTCTCCCAGCACCACTCCCAGGATGATGGCAATGGGGTGCAGGTTCAGGGATTTGCCGATGATATTGGGGGTCACCAGATTGTGGTTGATCTGAGTGAGTATGAGGTAAAAGCCAGCTGTCTGCAGGGCCATCCAGGGACTAGTGGTGGCGGTGAGCATCACGCCGAATGCTGAGGCCACCGTAGGCCCCAGCACGGGGATGAACTCAGCTATGCCTGACACCACTGCGAACACCGAAGCGTAGGGCAGGCCCCGCAGGGAAAAGTAAAGGAACACTACCATGGCCGTAATGGCGCAAATAGCCATCTGTCCGCAGATGTAGATGCGCAGGGAACGGAGTATGTTGTTGAAAAGATTCAGGATGCGGCGATTGTCCCTGTGGGGGAAGAGCCCTGCCAGGTAATCCTTGATGGTATCCCCATCTTTCAGCAGGTAGAAGGTCACAAAGAAGATGATGACTATGTCTACGACCTTGCTGAAGGCGGAGAACATCATGGTCATGGAGGACTTCAGCGCATCTACGCCGGCATCTTTCAAGCTTTCCCAAAGCTCGCGCAGCTCGTCATGCAAAAAGCCCGGATCTGATGAAAGCCAGGTTTCCTGCAATTTTCCTGCGATATGGGGGAACTCCCTGATGAAACGGGTGAAGGTGGGCAGGAAGTTGCCGGATATCAGGGTGAGAAGCCCGAAAGCGAAAAGCAGGAAGAGCACTATTACCACGGCAGCAGCTGCTCCTCGGGGAATTTTCTTTTCCAGTTTGTCTACCAGCGGGTTCAGAAACAGGCTGAGGAGCAGGGAGAGAAAGACGATGAAGGCCAGCTGCTGGGCGTACCAGAAGGCCGACAGCAGCGCAGCGGATGCAAGTCCCAGGATGATGGAAGTCCGATAGGCACGAATCTGCATGAAGTGACTCCTTGATCGTTACTTGATGGCATTGAGCCTGTCGGCCAGGACTTGGGCGCTTTCATCTCCTCCCAGGCACTCCATGATGGGCTGGGCGCCGAGCATGACGATGTTGCCATTTGCTGCGGCGGCAGATTTGTTGTGACCGTTGTGGAAGGCAGCGGAGAGGTTGCCGGCTACGAAGTAGGAACGCTCGGCTCCGCTCATGTCGGATGCGGCAGCCGGGGTGACGAAATCCTTGCCGTTCACCTGCACCTTGCCGTCCTTAACGGAAACATGCTTGCCGCTGTACTCTGCGAGTTTCTTGGCGTAATTGTCCCGGCGGGCGGAATTGGACGGGTGGTCGGGGCCACCGGCCATGAAGTGGGCGAAGCTAGTGTTATTGTTGTCGCCGCCCTTGTCGATGACCCGCTGCCAGACAGCAGCGCAGGCTCCAGGGTTGTAGGGAGAGTGGGTCATGTACTCGAAGGCCAGGTTGTCAGCTTCCCATTCCATGGGCTTGGTGATGCCCTGATTGTTCCAGGTGTTGGCCAGCAGGCTGCCAAGGATGTTGCCGGTGGCGCTGGCAAGGACCTGGGGCAGGATAGAGCGCTGGATGCCCTTGGCAGGATGGTCCTTTTGGCCGTGGCCCATTTCGTGGCCCAGTACCACGGCAATCTCGTCATCGTTGTTGAGGACATTGAAAAGGCCGCTGTTGATGCTCATATTGTGGCCAAGGGTGCAGAAGGCGTTGAAGCTCTGCTCGTTGTTGATGAAGTAGTTGTAAGGCTTTTCATAGATGCTGGCATCAACGGAGCCGACGGCTTGGGTGAGGTTTGTCATGAGGGCGGCGACGCGTTCGTTGAGATAGGGGTCAGGATTTACTCCGTATTTCTGCTTCATGGCCTGAAAGTATTCCTGGCGCCCTTCCTCGGTGTTGTTATAGCGTTTGATGTAGCTGTTGGCCTGGGCAGAGGCAGCTACTCCGCCGATGACTGCGCCGATGATGGAGCCGGTGGAAAGAGCTTCTGCCGCTGCAGGGACGGCTGCTCCCTGAAAGCCCACGGCAAGGGTGCCTGCCAGGCAGGCTGCTGCAATTTTTTTCTTGAGTGAAATATTATTCATGATATATCCCTCCTATTGTTATAATCATACTCCATAGAGGTAGGGCTGGCAATAGAGGGATTCTTATAGTACAATTAGGGCGGGTTGATTAAATGGGCTGAGTGAATTAATCAACACGCCCTAGGGGAACCTGCAAAAAGGGGGCAATGAAACGGGATGAAAGAAAAACAATGGCGCAGCTGCCGCTTTATGATCAACGGCCTGGCGCACAAGGTACAATACAACGAAGCAACTATACAGGAATTGTTCCTGCCCTTTCTCAGGCATATGTCCAGAAAGCAGAAGGAGGCAGGCCGCAGGCTGATAATCCTTTTGGCTGCCCCTCCGGGCACCGGCAAATCCACTCTCTGCCTGTTGCTGGAGAAGCTGTCCCAGTCGGTGGAAGGGCTTGTATCTTTGCAGGCTTTGGGGCTGGACGGCTTCCACCATACCTCGGCCTACCTGCGCTCTCACAAGATAGAGCGGGACGGCAGCATGATTCCCATGTCTGCCATCAAGGGGGCTCCGGAGACTTTCAATCTGGAGCATCTAAAAGAAAAACTGGCCCAGGTGCGAAGCGAGAACATTCGCTGGCCAGTCTATGACCGCAGCATTCACGATGTGATAGAGGATGTCATAACCGTCAGGCAGGACATCGTGCTCCTGGAAGGCAACTGGCTGCTGCTTGGCAGCGGCGGCTGGCAGGAGCTGCGTGCATACGCGGATTATACGGTTTTCATCGAAGCACGGGAAGAGGACCTCAAGGAGAGGCTGGTATCCCGCAAGGTACAGGGGGGCAAGACACGGCAGGAGGCAGAGGCTTTCTACCGCCAGAGCGACAAGGTCAATGTGGCCCGCGTGCTGAACGATTCCTGGCCCGCCGACGAATCCTGGCAGATGTTGCCGGATGGAGATTACAGGCTGCTGAAGCGCACGCCGAAGGTGAAGATGGTGGACAGGGAAGCCCTGTGGAAGAAGCCTGATGTTTCCCTGGGAAATTCACCGTTGCTGAATTCCCTGGCCCGCCGCATGTCCCAGCTCACGCCCCAGGAAAAGGCAGAGGGCAAGGGGGCTTATGAGAAGGGCTTCCTGGAAGGGCTTCTCATAGCCAGGGACGACATCATCCGCCGTCTCCACAAGGGCGGGATGGGAGAAGCGGAGCTATGCGCGCGCTTCGAGCTGGAGCCGGAAGCGGTGAAGCAGATTCTTTCCCTGTGAGCGAGCTGCTCACTTTGCCTTGCTGGCGAAGATGTAGACAAGAATAGTGAGAATGATGCCCAGGCCTCCGTACAGGGGGCCTTTTTCCATGAAGGCATAGATGGTGGCTGCCAGGCAGAAGAGCACCGCGAAGAAGGTCTGCTTGGCATTCTCCTTGCGGAAGGCAAAGGTCTGGTAGTCAACGCCGGTGGCTTCCTTGAAGCATTCCTGGCAGATAATATGCTTAACGCCCTCTTGGTCCTTGTGGACCAGGGCGTCTTTTTCTTCTAAAGCTTTGCCGCATTTGCTGCATTTGAGCATGGTGTGTTCCTCCAGATTTCATAAGTCAACTAAATCCAAACATGTTATATTGTACCCTAAAGCAGGATTTTTTGCTACCCGTCAGGTAACATTATGTGAAATTCGGAAAGCTTTGCAGGCAGGGGGCGAGAAGCTATGTTTCCTTGACAGAGACAGTGAAAAACATTAGAATATATATGTATGGGTATGCCATACGCACAAGTGAAATTCAAAATTCAGGAAAAAAAAGAAAAGGGGGGTGAGTATTATCGTTGAAGTAATATTGGCGGTAATAGTTGCAGCAATTGTCGGCGCAGCCGCAGGCTATACGGCTCGCAAACGCACCGCAGAAGCACAGATTGGCTCCGCAGAGACAGAAGCCCAGCGCATCGTGGCAGAAGCCAGGCAGCAGGGGGAGACCAAGAAGAAGGAAGCTTTGCTGGAAGCCAAAGAAGAAATACATCGCCAGCGTCAGGAGCTCGATCGTGATACCAAGGAGCGCAGGAGTGAGATTCAGCGCCAGGAGAGGCGGATAGTTCAGAAAGAAGAAAACCTGGACAGGAAGCTGGAGTCCCTGGAGAAGAAGGAAAGCACTCTGGCCCGCAAGGAGGAACGGCTTGACAAGACCCAGGCGGCGGTGGACGAGCTCCATGCCCAGCAGAAGACTGAACTGGAGCGCATCTCCAGCCTTACCACTGAAGAAGCCCGCACCATGATCATGGCTGAGACGGAGGAAGAGCTCCAGCACGAGAAGGCCATGAAGATCAAGGAATACGAGCAGCAGACCCGCGATGAGGCTGACAAGAAGGCCAGGGAGATTCTCTCTACTGCCATCCAGCGCTGCGCTGCCGACCATGTGGCTGAGACTACTGTATCGGTAGTGGCTCTGCCCAATGATGAAATGAAAGGCCGCATCATTGGCCGTGAGGGGCGGAATATCCGCACCCTTGAGACTATGACTGGCATCGACCTTATCATCGATGATACGCCCGAAGCGGTGATTCTCTCAGGTTTTGACCCGGTGCGCCGCGAGATTGCGCGCATCGCTCTGGAAAAGCTCATTCAAGACGGTCGCATCCATCCTGCCCGTATCGAGGAAATGGTGGAAAAGGCCAAGCGTGAGGTTGACCAGCGCATCAAGGAGGCCGGCGAGCAGGCTACCTTCGATACCGGTGTCCACGGCATCCATCCGGAGATGGTGAAGCTCCTGGGCCGCCTGCGCTATCGTACCAGCTACGGCCAGAATGTGCTGAACCATTCCATCGAGGTTTCCCATCTGGCAGGTGTCATGGCAGCAGAGCTTGGCTGCGATGTGATGCTGGCCAAGCGCGGAGGTCTTCTCCACGATATCGGCAAGGCCATCGACCATGAGGTGGAAGGTTCCCATACCGCCATCGGCGCCGATCTTGCCCGGAAGTTCCGCGAGTCCAAGGATGTCATCAATGCGGTGGCTTCCCATCATGGGGACTGCGAGCCCAGCTGCGTTGAATCCATCCTGGTGGCGGCGGCAGATGCCGTGTCCGCCGCCCGTCCGGGTGCTCGCCGTGAAAGCCTTGAGTCTTATCTGAAGAGACTCAAGAGCCTCGAGGAGATTGCAGAGTCCTTCGAGGGCGTGGAACGCTGCTTCGCCATCCAGGCAGGCCGCGAGATCCGCGTCATGGTGAAACCGGATAAGGTGGATGATGCCGAGGCTGCAGCCCTGGCCCACAATATCGTCAAGCGCATTGAAGATGAGCTTGAGTATCCCGGCCAGATCAAGGCTACGGTCATTCGTGAGACCCGCGTGGTCGATTACGCCAAGTAAGAACTCATCGAGGAGGGTGCAAGAGATTTTTCTCCAGCACCCTCCTTTGCATTAGGGCATGTTCAGCCTGTCGCTCATGGAAGGGAGTGAGGCCAATGTTTGGAATCAGGAATTTTTTCAAGAGAGAAGCCAAGGGCAAAGACCGGAGGCAAAACCATATGCACATGGGCGTTCAGCTGTTAGGCTCGCTCCTGGTCTGTTATCCCGAGATCACGGCTATCACTTATGATCCGCAGAGGGACAATCTGGAACTCACCTTTATGGTCAAGCAGCCCCTTCCTCCAGGTAGGGCCCTGCCTGATTTCGCAGACTTCCTGCGTGAAAGCCTGGAGACATATCACGAGTTTGAAGAAGGGATTTATGTCTGGTCGTCGGTGAATGTGGAGGAACAGGGGGATACCCTGCTGGTGCATATTGCCAGGAACCTCGCGGACCTTTCCCGCGGAGAACTGGAGGTCATGGCAGAGCTTATGCTGGACAGATTCGGTGACCATCTCATGGTGGATAGCCATACGGTGGAAAACCTGGAGCCGGAGTTTGCCAATATGCACAGCGAGATACTCGACCAGCTCCTTGACCAGGCTCCGGATATCACCATCAAGGAGCGCATGGCTGCCATTCGCGAAAATGACCGGGTGGTTGTGTACAACAGGTAGTGAAAAGGAGAAAGATTTTGCGTGTGATGTTAGTGGGGGATGTCATAGGCCGCCCTGGGCGCAAGGCATTCCGCGAAAATGTGCAGAAACTGCGCAAGGAAAAGAATATAGATGTGGTCATCGTCAATGGAGAGAATTCTGCTTCAGGCAAGGGGCTTACCCGCAACTCCCTCGATGAGCTGTATAGCGGGGGCGCAGACATCGTCACCACCGGCAACCATGTGTGGGACAAGAAAGATGTGATGGAGTTCATTGACTCCGAGCCCTTCCTCATACGCCCTGCCAATTATCCTGAAGGGACTCCCGGCAAGGGCTTTTGCCTTTATCCTTTCAAGGCCAAGACCATCGGGGTAATGAATTTGTCCGGCAGGTCCTTCATGCCTGCCCTTGATTGCCCTTTCCAGAAAGTGGATGAGATGCTGAAGGAATTGCAGGGGGAGTGCGATATGTTCTTCCTCGATTTCCATGCGGAAACTACTTCTGAGAAAATGGCCATGGGCTGGTATCTCGATGGCAGGGTAAACGCGGTGGTGGGAACCCACACCCATATCCAGACTTCGGATGCCAGGATGCTGCCCCGAGGAACCGCCTATATCACTGACTTGGGCATGGTCGGGCCATGGAACTCAGTGCTGGGGGTCAAGACTGACAAGATCATCTACAAGTTCACCACGGGACTGCCTGTGCGCTTTGAAGTGGAAGAGTCAGGGCCGCAGGTCTTCTCTGGCGTGATTGTGGAGACAGATGACAAAACGAACGCTACTACTGGGATTGAACCTATTCTCATCACAGAATAAAAATTAGAAGGATTTTTTCAAAGCGTGACGAATAGTAATGGCAGTACCAAGTGAACCAAGAAAGCAAGTTTTGCTGAAGCAGCAGTCGAAGCAGTTGCATTAACCAGAGAGGACGTGCTGAGAGTATGGAAATCTTGAAAGTGTCTGCTAAATCCAATCCTAATTCCGTGGCAGGAGCCCTGGCAGGGGTCCTGCGAGAAAATGGCAGTGCAGAAATGCAGGCTATTGGTGCAGGAGCCTTGAATCAGGCGGTGAAGGCTGTGGCGATTGCCCGCGGCTTTGTGGCTCCTCATGGAGTAGATCTCATCTGCATACCTGCCTTCACGGATATCAAGATTGAGGGGGAGGAGCGCACGGCTATCAAGCTGATTGTCGAGCCCCGCTGAAGTTTAGATAGGAGTTGATAGCAGGATGCCTAGCGATTTGCATGTCCACACGACCTTTTCCGATGGCAAGCTGACACCGGAAGAGGTCGTGGCGGCAGCCAAGGCGGCAGGGCTTACATACCTGGCCATCACCGACCACGACACTGTGGACGGGGTGGGTCATCTTTATGAGAACGGCCTGCTGCCGGTCAAGGGGCTGAAGATAATACCTGGTATTGAATTCAGTGCCCATCATCCTGTGCATGAGATACATATTCTGGGTTACAATGTCGATATCTATTACCGCGACCTTATTGACAAGCTCAACGATGTGACAGAAGCCCGCTGGACCAGATTCAGCGAGATGGTGGAGAAGCTCTGCGCTCTGGGCTATCATATCACAGAGACAGAGGTACTGACCATTGCAGGGGCCAGCAAATCCATCAGCCGCTCCCATATAGCCCGGATACTGGTGAAGAAGGGCTATTTCGAGTCCATCCGTGAGGCCTTCGATGCCCTGCTGCAGAAGGGCAAGCCAGCTTATGTGCCACATTATCATCTGGAAAAGGAAGAGATCGTGGAACTCATCAAAGCGGCGGGCGGCACCCCCGTGCTGGCCCACCCGAAGCTGGTGGGAGACGATGCCCTGGTGGAGGAACTGTGCCAGTCTGGCGTAGAGGGACTGGAGGTGTTCTATCCCCAGCACGAGCCGGAGGATGTAGAGCGCTACATGATGATGGCGAAGAAGTACGGGCTGCTGTATGCCGGCGGTTCAGATTTTCATGGCTACGCTACTCGTTTCCCACAGCGGTTGGGCTTGTTTACCATTGAAGACGAATGGGCAGAGAAATTCTACAGACCTGAATAGGAGAGAGACCTATGGATGTAATCGCCCTGGTGGGGCCCAGCGGTACCGGCAAGAGCCATCGTGCTCTGGTCATTGCCCACAAGCATAAGGCAGATGCCATCATTGATGATGGCATACTCATCAGTGACGGGAAAATCATAGCTGGCCATTCTGCCAAGCAGGAGACCAGCAAGATCATGGCGGTGCGCAGGGCTATCTTCATCCTGCCCGGCCATGCCGAGGAAGTGCGCAAGGCTATCGGGGAGGTCAATCCGCACCGCATACTGGTGCTGGGCACCTCGGAGAATATGGTGCATAAGATTGCCCGTGCCTTGAAGTTGCCGGCCATTTCCCAGATCATCAACATCGAGGATATAGCTTCCAAGGCGGATATCGCGAAGGCGCAGTTTTACCGGCTCAAGCAGGGGAAGCACATCATTCCTGTGCCCACCATCGAGCTGAAGCCGCATTTCTCCGGCTTTCTCATTGACCCGGTGCAGTCTTTCTTCAAGCGTTCGTCCAACAAGCGGCGGCGCTTGGGAGAGAAATCCATCGTGCGGCCGGTGTTCAGCTACTACGGCAAGCTCAGCATAGATGACCATGCCGTAGCTGCTATCGTCCGCAAGGTGGTGCTGGAAGGGGAAATCACGGAGATAAGCCATGTGAGTGTCAATCACCTCTACAATGGGGATGAGGACATGGGGCTGAAGATTTCCTGTTCGGTGGCTCTGACCTATGGTAATCACATACCCACTTTGATAACCAAGACTCAGCGGGCCGTGCGCCAGGAAGTGGAGTACATGACTGGCATGATGGTCCACGAGGTGGATATCGTGGTGAAGGCATTGTATGTCCAGGCATGAAGCCGGAAGAAAATCCCTGAGAGAAGGTATCTCTCAGGGATTTTTCAAGTGCGCCCGGCATGGGCGCACTCTAATGGGTGAAAGTCCCTAGACCGCCCGGTAGCGGGAAGGTCATAGCC
>SVBX01000026.1 GCA_015058655.1 Pseudoselenomonas ruminantium | reverse complement strand
TATGGTTCTTTCAAGATGTCCTCGGGTGAAAATTCCCCAAAATTGGGGCTTGACAAAAGTCACTACATAACAGCTTCTCTATTTGATTACCATTACAGGAATTGTGGACTCTTCCACCACTTTCTGGCTTACACTGCCTATAAGCGCGCCCTTGAAAAGCCCCAAGCCACGGCTGCCCATAATAATCATATCGCTCTTCTCCTGCTCTGCTACGCGAAGAATCGCCTTGTGAATGCTTCCTGTCTCCACATGCTTTGCAGCCCTCAAATCAGAAGGAATTTTCTCCCAAATGCGATCGAAAACGATATGACTGGGAATGTCCTTATTAATATTGCTGGCTACATATACAAAATCGAGATCTGCTTTGCATTTTTCTGCAAAAAAAATCGCCTCATCTACTGCTTTGCACCCATTGACAGAACCATCCACCGGTACCAATATCTTGTTAATCTTGCCCATGCTAAAAACCTCCTCGTATAATAGCCCTGCATGCAAGAATTTTCTTGCTCGAAGCAACTACCAAATATCTTCAGTGTATATTTCGTTAAAACCGAGCAAAACTCCTTTTCAAACACATCAAATATTTGACAAAAGAAATATCTGCCTAAATAATTTTCATTACACAATCGGTATTTCGCATAAAAAAAGGAGATACACCAAGGAATCTCCTTTAAGCAACTATCAAATACGAGTCAGGTTACAATCTTTCCAAGGCCCTGTAGGCAATATCCGTACGGTACTGTACCCCCTGAAACCTTATCTTCTTCACTCCCGTATAGGCTTTTTCGACTGCCTCTTTGATATTCCCAGCTTCTGCCACTACCCCCAATACACGACCGCCATTAGTGACAATCTTACCATCCTTTTCGGCAGTGCCTGCGTGGAAAACCATGGTTTCCGCTGTCTCAGCTTCCTCAAGTCCGTAAATGGGCTCCCCTTTCACATAGCTGCCCGGATAGCCGCCGGAGGCCATAACTACGCACACGGCAGCTCCCTCAGACCATTCCACCTTTTGCTGGTCAAGCGTCCCCTCACAGCAAGCCAGCATAATTTCAGCCAAATCGCCTTTCAGTAAAGGAAGCACCACCTGGGTTTCAGGATCGCCAAAGCGTGCGTTAAACTCCACCACTTTGGGACCTTCTTCGGTAATCATCAGACCTGCATAAAGACATCCCTTATAGGTGCGGCCCTCAGCCTTCATACCAGCGATAATAGGCTTCAACACCTTTTCAACCGCTGCCTCTATCATATCTTTGGTCATGACCGGAGCCGGAGCATATGTGCCCATGCCACCGGTATTAGGGCCTTTATCTCCGTCATAAGCCCGTTTGTGGTCCTGTGAGCTTACCATGGGAACGATTGTCTCACCATCAGTAAAGGCTAGTAGAGAGGCCTCTTCTCCCACCATGCATTCCTCAATGACCACTCTGTTGCCTGCACTGCCGAAGCTATGGTCTTCCATGATATCATTTACAGCTGCAAGAGCCTCATCAAGTGTCTGGGCCACCACGACCCCCTTGCCTGCGGCCAATCCATCAGCTTTGATGACAATAGGAGCACCTTGTTCCTTTACATAAGCACGAGCAGCTTCTGCCTCAGTAAAAACCTTGAACTTTGCCGTGGGAATATGGTACTTGTCCATCATCATCTTGGCAAAGGACTTAGAGCCCTCCAGCTCCGCGGCAGCGCGACTGGGGCCAAAGGCTGAAATGCCGGCTTCTTCCAGAGCGTCTACCAGGCCACAAGTCAGAGGTGCTTCGGGACCTACCACCACCAGATCAATAGCGAACTGTCTGGCAATGTCTACTATATTCCCATTATCCTCCATGGGAATATCTTTTATGCACTCTGCCACCTTGGCCATGCCAGGATTGCCGGGAAGGGCATAGATTTTCTCTACCTTAGGGCTTTGAGAAAGCTTCCAGGCCAGGGTATGCTCGCGGCCACCGCCACCAATTATCAGTACCTTCATGCCTTTTCCCCCTGTTTGATGATTCTGGCCAGATAATCCTTGATAGCCGTGTCATAATCTGCAGTATGAGCAAAAGCCTCTTGAGCAAGTTCCATACGCAGTCTGTCCCCAACTTCACCCTGTGCTTCCACCTGTGTTGCCACTTCCTCATAGCGGGCAGGATTGGTCACTATGGTTACAAACTTGAAGTTCTTGGCCGCCGCACGAATCATGGCAGGACCGCCGATATCAATATTTTCCACAGCTTCTGCCAGTTCCACATCAGGCTTGGCAATAGTTTCCTTGAAGGGATAGAGATTCACCACCACCAGGTCAATTCCCTTGATGCCATGTTCCTGCATCTGGGCAAGATGCTCCTCATTATCCCTGACGGAAAGAATCCCTCCATGGATAAAGGGATTCAGGGTCTTCACCCTGCCATCCATAATCTCCGGGAATCCGGTCACCTCGCTGACATAGGTCACAGGAATGCCAGCCTCTTTGATAGCCTTCATAGTACCGCCGGTGGAGATTATTTCCACGCCGGCAGCATGAAGCCTCCTTGCCAATTCCACAATACCATCTTTATTGGAAACACTGAGCAGCGCGCGCTTGATTTTCATTTAAGCCAATTCTCCTTCTACAATATGCACATGACGACCATCAACTTTCAGCCTGCCTTCACAATAAAGCTGTATGCATCTGGGATAGATGATATGCTCCTGCTCCAGCACCCTAGCTCCCAAGGTTTCTTCAGTATCTCCGGGCAACACAGGCACAGCAGCCTGCATGATGATAGGGCCGGAATCTGTCCCTTCATCTACGAAATGCACCGTGCAACCGCTGACCTTAACACCATAGGCCAGGACATCTCTGTGAGCATGTGCCCCAGGGAAACTGGGTAAAAGCGCCGGGTGAATATTCATAATGCGCCCGGCAAAGTGCCTGACAAAGAGCGGTGTCAAAATCCGCATGAAACCTGCCAGCACCACCAGCGTGACTCCGGCCTCTTCCAGTTCTTTGATCAACGCCTCCTCAAAAGGCTCGCGCCCTTCATACGCCTTGCGATTCACACAGACGGCTTTGATCCCCGCTTTTTTCGCCCTTTCCAGAGCAAAGGCCTCCGGCTTGTCTGCCAGCACGATGGCAATCTCTGCGTCCACTTCTTTACGGCCTATGGCATCAATGATGGATTGAAGGTCTGTGCCTCTGCCTGAGCAAAGTACCCCCAGTTTCTGTTTTTCAGCCACGGAACACCCCGCCCTTTATGGTTACATCATGACTTCCCTTCACTACCCGGCCAATTTCGTAAACAGTTTCTCCACGGGCAGCCAGGAAGGCCTCAATCTTTTCAGCCTCGTCCACGCTGGCAATCAGCACCATGCCGATGCCCATATTGAAGGTGCGGTACATCTCCGGCCAGTCTACATTGCCCCACTGCTGCAGCAGCTTGAAGACAGTCGGCACCTGCCAGGACTCTGCATTGATTTCCACCGCCAAATCCTCGGGCAGGGCGCGAGGAATGTTGTCATAGAAGCCGCCACCAGTGATATGCACCAGACCGTGGAGGTCGAATTCCTTCAACAAGGGCAGACAGGACTGAGGATAAAGACGAGTAGGAGTAAGCAGTTCCTCGCCGATGGTTTTGCCCAGTTCCTCAATATACTCGTCACCCTTGAAACCCTTGTGCTCAAAGACAATCTTGCGCACCAAAGAATAGCCGTTAGAGTGAACACCTGAGCTGGGCAGGCCCAGCAGGATATCTCCTTCCCTAACCTTCTCAGCAGTAATCAGCTTGGATTTTTCCACTACTCCCACAGCGAAACCGGCAATATCGTACTCTCCTTCGGGGTAGAAGCCATTCATTTCAGCAGTCTCGCCGCCAATCAGGGCACAGCCGGACTCACGGCAGGCACTGGCAACCCCTTTCACTACATCAGCCACCTGCTCCGGGTCAAGTTTGCCCACAGCCAGATAATCGAGGAAGAACAGCGGCTCTGCCCCCTGTACCAGAATGTCATTGACGCACATGGCCACAGCATCCTGACCGATGGTATCATGCTTATCAAGCATAAAGGCCAGGCGCAGTTTGGTGCCTACGCCATCAGTACCGGACACCAGCACCGGCTCCCTGTACTTTGCAGCCTGCAGGGCGAAAAGTCCGCCAAAGCCTCCCAGATCTCCCAGCACTTCGGGACGATAGGTGGCCTTCACGCTGTCCTTGATCAGCTGTACACTGCGATTCCCCGCATCAATATCCACGCCTGCGTCTTTATATGTAAGTTTTTCAGTCATTGGCAGTCAAACACTCCTCTAATGCTCAAGTATCAGCTATCCGTGCAAGAAACATGTCTTTCAGCACTTGGGGTGCTCAAAGACGTACTTGCTGTTGCCTGCAGGCTTTGCACCGTCCTCGATGGGATAAGCCTTGTTGAAGCAAGCATAGCACATGTCCTCCGGGTGTACCGCTGTCATGCATTTTTTCAGTCCTTCCAAAGAAAGGAAATGCAGGGAGTCTGCTCCGATAAACTGGCGTATTTCCTCTACGCTCTTGGTAGCAGCAATAAGCTCCTTGCGGATAGAAGTATCTATGCCATAGTAGCAGGGATAGCCAATAGGAGGACTGGAAACACACATATGCACTTCACGAGCTCCCGCATCCTTCAGCATCTTCACGATTTTGCCGCTGGTAGTGCCGCGCACTATACTGTCATCTACCATGATGACGGATTTATCCTTCACTGCAGCTCTGATGGCATTCAGCTTCAACTTAACCGCCGTATCTCGCTTCTTCTGGGTGGGCTGTATAAAGGTACGGCCAATATAGCGGTTCTTGATAAGCCCCTCCATAAAAGGAATGCCTGACTCATAGGCAAAGCCAGTAGCTGCTGTAGTACCTGAATCCGGTACGGAAATCACCACATCTCCTTTGAAGCCGGACTCTTTTGCCAGCTGCCTGCCCATCATAAAGCGGGCCTCGTGAACGCTCTGGCCGTCGATAACGGAATCCGGACGAGCGAAGTAGATATACTCAAAGACGCAGGAAGCCTTCTTTTCTTCGGTAGCAAAGGGGAAGGACTTTACCCCCTCATCATCAATCACCACCATCTCGCCTGGCATGATATCCCGTACGAACTCTGCCCCTACCACATCCAGGCCGCAGCTTTCCGAGGAGAGGATATAGCTTCCCTCCTCAGTCTTGCCCAGACAAAGGGGCCGGAAGCCCTGGGGATCTCTGGCTCCAATGAGCTTTGACTCCGTCATGATGGTCAGGCAGTAAGCTCCCTTGATTTTTTTCAGACTCTCAATGATTTTTTCTTCGATGGTTTCCTGGCGGGAGCGGGCAATGAGATTCACAAAAACCTCAGAGTCGATAGAAGTCTGGAAAATGGTGCCCTGCTCTTCCAAATCCGCCCGGATAGCTGCTGCGTTGGTCAGGTTGCCGTTATGGGCCAGGGCAATCTTGCCCCTAGCGTAATTCACCAGCAGAGGCTGGGTATTGGCCAGGAGGCTGGAGCCAGTGGTGGAATAACGCACATGGCCGATAGCGATGGTCTGGTTTTCCATATGGGGAACCTGATGGCGGAACACCTCATTTACCAGGCCCATGCCCCTGGATACATCCATCCAGGCTCCGTCAGTAATAGCAATGCCGGCACTTTCCTGCCCGCGATGCTGCAGGGCATACAGGCCGAGATAAGTCATGGTCGATACGTCTTCTGTGCGTGAATAGACACCATAGACACCGCATTCCTCATGCCACTGGGGTTTTAATGCGCAGTCGTTTTCATACATGTTCTACAGTTCTCTCTTTCAAAGTCAATACATAAAAAGCAGTCCGCAAGCGCGCAGCTTAAAGCTGTGCAGCTACACGGGCTGCCTTCTTCTCCACACCTTCTACCATTTCCTCACGATAATCAGCCAGCTTCTGCTGGAGGGCAGGGTCTGCCACGGAGAAAATCTCTACTGCAAGTATAGCAGCATTTTTTGCACCATTCACTGCCATGGTGGCAACTGGCACGCCGGAGGGCATCTGCACCGTGGAAAGCAGTGCATCCATGCCGTTCAGGGGAGTAGCATTGATGGGCACGCCAATAACAGGCCTAGTGGTATAGCTTGCAACCACTCCTGCCAGATGAGCAGCCGCCCCGGCCGCCACAATGAAAACACCCACGCCGTCTTTGACGGCCTCGGCAACAAAATTGCGCACCTTGTCCGGGGTACGATGAGCAGAAGCCACCTGCACCACAGGTTCAATGCCAAACCGCTTCAAGACCTCTACGGCAGGCTTCAGAATGGGCCAGTCAGAATCACTGCCCATCAGAATTGCTGTCTTCACTTCGTTACTCCTCCTTCATCTCATATAGGCTGCAGAACCGGGGAACCCCGGTCCTGCAACAACTTACACTCAGCTGTTTAGTTGAAATCCTTGCCCGTCAGCATCTTGTATGCTTCCTTGTACTTGGCAATGGTCTTGTCGATGATATCCTGAGGCAGTTTGTATCCCTTGTCAGGATTTGCCTTAAGCCAGTCACGAACAAACTGCTTGTCGTAAGAGGGCTGACCATGTCCGGCCTCGTAACCTTCCAGAGGCCAGAAGCGGGAACTGTCCGGAGTCAGCATCTCATCGCCAATGACAATACGGCCTTCCTCGTCAACACCAAACTCAAATTTGGTATCAGCGATGATGATGCCTTTGGATTTGGCATATTCAGCGCACTTCTTGTAAATAGCGATAGTGTAGTCGCGAATCTTTTCCGTGTGCTCACGGCCATGGCCAGGGAAGACCTTCTCCACACAGGCTGCCCCCTGCTCCAAGGTCACATTCTCATCGTGATCTCCCAATTCTGCCTTGGTGCTGGGAGTAAAGATAGGCTCGGGGAGCTGCTGTGATTCCTTGAGACCTTCAGGCAGCTTGATACCGCAGACTGTACCGTTTTTCTGATAGCTCTCCCAGCCGCTGCCGGTGATGTAGCCACGCACGATGCATTCCATGGGGATCATCTTCAGCTTGCGACACTTGGTAGTACGGCCCTGGAACTCCTCTTTCTGGAAGAACTCCGGCAAATCTGCCGTATTGGTGGAAAGCACATGGTTCGGCAAAATATCGCTAGTGAAATCAAACCAGAACTTGGACATCTGAGTGAGAATGGCACCCTTGTCCGTGATTTTGTTTTCCAGGATATGGTCAAAGGCCGAAATGCGGTCAGTGGCCACCAGCACCAGGCTGTCCTCCAGGTCGTAGATCTCGCGAACCTTGCCGGATTTGAACGGTTTGTACTCTTTCATGAGCTTAGATCGTCTCCCCTTCTCTACTGAGTTATTAACTTGGCTACTCTCCCATAATATATGGAAAGTCTTTTCATGTCAATAAAAAGGGACATATGTCCTTGCATTCCCAAATCATCTGATAAGTGTTAATTAACAACAAATAAAAAGGACGCCTCAAAGCGTCCCGACTGTAAATTATGACCACTACTGTTGTTCTTCAAACTGATCCTTGCCTACACCGCAGAGAGGGCAGACAAAATCCTCCGGCAAATCTTCGAACTTCACACCAGGAGCCAGATCATAATCTGCATCGCCCTTTCCTTCATCATAAATCCAACCACATACAGAGCAAACCCATACCTTCATGACAAAACCTCCTGTCAAAGACATACCATATACAACACAATTTCAATGTTGACAGCTTCTCCAAGAAGCACTGAAATTCCTGCCCGTTTGCGAAAAGGTTCTTCAATAAAATTTATTTTCCCAATGCTCTTTGTATGTTTTCCAGGAAACTGTATGGCACCCGCATATTGCCTTCCACGCCTGTACCTATCTCTATGCCCGGACGGTTCGTGCCGTGGAAGTCTGTGCCGCCAGTGGGCAGCAGCTGATATTTCTCTATCATATAGGCGGCAAAGGTCTCGTCCTCTGGGGTGTAATTGGGATAGAAGCGCTCCATGCCGTCAAGGCCCATTTCGTGCAGCCGCAGAATAGCCTGCTCCTGCTCATGACGGTCAAGTCCCTTGAGGCCTATGGCCTTGTGGAAGTGGGCCAGTGAAGTCACAGCTCCCGCCTCATGCAGCAATGGCAATGCTTCTTCGGCAGTGATATTGACATTGATGCCCAGTTCTCTGGCAGCAGGGTCAAGGAAATTGTCCCAGATAGGCTGAGCCCGTTCGTACATGTGGAGGCTCACCATATAGCGCATGAGGGCGTACCTGTCCACCTTGCCCTTGGCAAAGGGCAGAACCTTCTCCAGGGAAATATCCACGCCCCGCTCCCGGACGAACTCTATCATTTCGGGTATTTTGCCTTCCTTGATGGAGCGCACCTTCTGATATAGCCTCCTGAAAGCAGGATGTTCCGGGTCAAAGCCTAGGCACACAATATGCACCTTGTGCTCCTCAAAGTCAGCGCTCAGCTCCATGCCATTCATAAAGCCCACGCCGCAGACAGAAGCCGCCTCAGCAGCTTCTGCGCAGCCCATCATGCTGTCGTGGTCCGTCAGTGCAAAGGCGGCCAGCCCTCGCTCTTTGGCCAGCTTCGCCAAAGCCGCAGGGCTGTAGCTGCCGTCAGAAATATTCGAGTGAACATGCAGGTCAATTATCTTCTCCAAACTGATTGTCCTTTCCCTTGCCCTCTGCCAGCTTTTGCTGCACGAGGAAAAAATTGTGCACTGCTTCTGCCGCCGACCTGTTCATGCCGGGAGCGGCGGCCAGTTCCTCCACCCCGGCAGCCTTGATCTTTGCCAGATTCCCAAAATGCGACCAGAGGGCCTGCCTCCTCTTGGGGCCGATGCCCACGATATGGTCCAGCACTGAGACAAGGTTCCGCTTGCCTCTCAGTTTCCTGTGATAGGTGATGGCAAAGCGGTGGGCCTCGTCGCGGATGCGCTGGATAAGGTACAAAGCCTGGCTGTGCCGTGGCAGCACCACAGGCTCAGACTCCCCTTCCTTGAACACCAGCTCAAACTGCTTGGCCAGCCCCACCACAGGCACCTGCAGATGGCCTGCCTGCTGCCTGATGATTTCCAGCGCCGAAGAAAGCTGCCCCTTGCCGCCGTCAATGACAATGAGATCCGGCAGTTCTTCCTCCGGCAGTCCCACATAGCGGCGGGTAGTCACCTCCCGCATGGAGAGGAAGTCGTCAGGCTTTCCCTCTGTGCTTTGGATTTTGAAGCGACGGTAATCCTCCTTCTTGGGAAGCCCTCCTTCAAAGACCACCATGGAAGCCACCGTCTCAGAGCCCTGGATGTGGGATATATCGAAGCACTCCATGCGGTGTGGCAACCGCCCCAGCCCCAAAAGCTCACCCAGTTCCCTCACCGCGCCCAGTGTCTGCTCGTTGGCCTGCTTGAGCTTTGCCGCTTCGTCTTGGAGATATTTTTCCGCATTGCTGGCAGCCATGGTCACAATGTCACGCCTGGTGCCCCGCTGGGGACAAAGCAGGTAGACTTTGGCCTTGGCTTTCCTGTCTGAAAGCCAGCTTTCCAAAAGACTGCGGTTCTCCGGCTCAAGTTCGAGAGGCAACAGGATTTCATGTGGTATAAAAGCAGCTCTATGATAGTACTGTTCCATGAAAGCCAGCAGGATATCTTCGTCCCTTTCTTCCTCGCTGCCCCGCAGGAGGAAGTGCTCTCTGCCAATCATCTTACCGCTGCGGATAAAGAAAACCTGCACGCAGACCCCCAACTCGGAACGGGCCATGCCCAGGGCGTCCTGGTCCCCTGCCCCCGTGATGATATTCTGCTTTTCTGCTATCTTCTGTACCGCCAGCAACTGGTCACGCAGGCGGGCAGCCAGCTCGAAGTTGTAGCCTTCCGCCGCCGCCACCATGCGGAAGTTCAGTTCCCTTTCTACTTCATCGGTACGGCCTTCCAAAAAGAGCAGCACCGCCCTGATCATGGCACTGTAGTCTTCCTTTGCCACCTTGCCCGCACAGGGCGCCAGGCAACGCTTGATGTGGTACTCCAGACAAGGCCTGTCCTGCAGATGCTTGCAGGTGCGCAAGGGAAATAGCCGCCGCAGGAGCTTTAAGCTGTCCTTCACCGCCGTGGCGTTGGTGTAGGGGCCGAAATAGCGGGCTCCATCCTTCAGCAACCGCCTGGTGATGAAGACACGGGGAAAATCCTCCTGCACCGTGACCTTCACATATGGATAGCTCTTGTCGTCCTTTAAGCTGATATTGTAATGAGGGCGATGCTTCTTGATGAGGTTGCACTCCAGTATCAGAGCCTCCACCTCAGAGCCGGTCATGATGGTCTCAAAATCCGCAATATGGGAAACCATGGCCCGCACCTTGGGGGTGTGGTTCTTGCCGCTCTGAAAATACTGCCGCACGCGGTTCTTCAGCACCACAGCCTTCCCCACATAGATAATTCTACCCTGAGCATTCTTCATGATGTAAACGCCGGGACTGTCCGGCAGAAGCTTCAGCTTCTCCTCAACTAGCTCTGTCAAACTCGCCACCCTCCTGCCTCAAGCCACAGTAATCACTTCAAATTATAACTCAATAGTTCAAGTTTTGCCAAAGGCAAAACACCTCACAGAAAAACTCTCTCCGACAGGCAATGCCATCCCGTCAGAGAGAGTTATATATCATTCAGCGAGCTGCATCTTTTTCATCTGCTTGTTTCTTTCCCTGCGTTCCTTAAAGAAGCGCTTCATAATCGCGGCACATTCTCCCTGCAATACCCCAGCCCGTATTTCCGGGCGATGATTAAGCGACCCATTTCCTGGAATATTGAACACCGACTCGCAGGCGCCAGCCTTAGCATCAGTACTGCCGTAGACCACCCTGTCCACCCTGCTCATGACAATAGCCCCTGCACACATGGGGCAGGGTTCTATAGTCACATAGAGGGTCAGTCCCGACAGACGCCAGCGTCCCAATTTGCGGCAAGCCTCCTGTATGGCTATAAGCTCGGCATGAGCTGTAGCGTCATGCCAAATTTCCCGCATATTATGCCCGGAAGCCACCACCTGCCCGCACTCGTCCACGAGTACAGCACCGATGGGCACTTCCTCCAGCTCATAAGCTTTTTCTGCCTCCAGAAGGGCCAGCCGCATATAATCTTCATCTGTTGCCATAAACTAGCTCCCTTGCTTTTGCTATATCTACCTGCATATTGTAATAAAGTGAATGAGTAGGTTTGGAGTCAAGCGTCAACGCATAAGCCTTGGGCACTCCCGGCCCTCCGTCATTTTCGGGGCGCACCTCCTTCCGCATTTCCTGCTTCAAAACTTGTGAGAAATCCTGCTTCTTGCCCTTTTCATCCTCGTATCCTTGCTTGCGCTTGAAGGAACGCCCTATATCGAGTTTTGTGCCTTTGACCCCGGTCACCCTTTCTATCCTTTCCAACATCATCTCCACCTCCAAACTTTCACTGTTGCAAGAGACAAGCCTCTCATACCATGTATATCGTAAAAGTTCAGGAAAAGATTAAGGGGAGATTGATAAATTCTTGCCAATTAATAATTTTTATCTTACAAAATAAGGCTTAAGTACCAGCGTAAGGAAGAAGACTCCTGCTGAAATCACCACAATAGTGGCCCCTGCAGCCATATTGAAATAGTAAGCCAGAATCAGCCCTGCGATACCTGAAGCCCAGGCAATGATCACTGAGAGAAAATGATACTGCTTTACATTGGAAGAAACATTTCTGGCTGCCGCTGCTGGCAGTACCAGCATAGCATTTATAATAAGAATCCCCACCCACTGAATGCTAATGGAAACCACCATTGCCAAGGTAGCGGCAAAAAGGCTTTCTGTCAGGAAAGAATTAACTCCACGGCTTCTGGCAAAAGATGAATTGATAGAGAGCACCAGCAGTTTATTGAAGAGCAGGCTCCACATCATGAGCACAAGCACGAATACAAGCAACAGCCCTCCTAAATCCTCCGGAGTGATGCTCAAAACATCTCCAACCAGGTATGCTGAAAACTTATTGAAGCTGCCACCGTAGCTCATAATCACCAATCCCACAGCAATAGCAGTGGAAGAAAATACCCCTATGATAGTATCTGTGGAAGCAGTGCTCTTATTCTTGATATATGTAATGAACAAGGAAAAAACCACAGAAAAGACCACTAAGGATGCAAAAGGTGACACTGTCCCCAGCAAAGCTCCCAGGGCAATGCCGGTAAAGGCACCATGACCCAAAGAATCTGAAAAGAAAGCCATGCGGTTTGACACCACCATAGTGCTTAGAAGCCCAAAGAGGGGCATCACCAAAAGCACAGCCAGAAACGCATGCTTCATAAAGGCATGGTTTGCCCAAGCAAAGGGTAGCAATGTGTCCATCAGACTATAAATCATTTCCATCAGTCCTGAGCCTCCCTGCGCGGCCTGCCCGCCTCCTCTGGAGATGATGCCTGAACGGCGTGTAGCTCTGCCAGGTTCTGTCCTGCCAACATGCCAAAAATTCTCTGGGTGCGACTATCGCAAAAAACCTCTTCCGGCGTGCCGCAGGCAACTACCCCCTTGTCCATCAGCACCACTTGGTCCGCATGGCGCGCCACCATATTCAGATCATGAGAAATGAGAATAATAGCCATATCTTCCTTTTCTCTCAACTCTGCCACGATTTCATAGAAAAGTTCAAGACCATTCTGATCCACTCCAGACACCGGTTCATCAAGAAGCAGCAAATCCGGCATGGGATCAAGGGCCAGAGCCAACAGCACCCTCTGCAACTCTCCCCCGGACAAAGCCCCCAGGCGCCTATCAATCAGGTGTGCCGCCCTCACCCTCTGAAGGCTCTTTTCCACTCTTCCCCGCAGTGATTTGCCTGGCCAGAACCAGACCGGCTTATCCGTCAGGCAAGCCATGAAGATATCCATGACACTGGTAGGGGCACTGACATCAAATCTCAGATACTGTGGCACATAGCCGATGAGTGGATGACCAGTGCGCTGTCCCTTGGCATCAATGTAATTCAATCTTCCTGTATGCGATACCTCTCCCAGTATAGCTTTCAGCAAGGTGCTCTTCCCCGCCCCATTGGGACCTATGAGAGCAGTGAGCTGACCGCAGTGAACATGTATGTTCACATGGTCAAAAATTGTAAGCTTCCCTGCCCTCACGCCAAAATCTTCAATACGGGTGCAACACAGCTTTGCACAATCCTCGCTGGAAGAAGCTTTGTGATGCAAGATATTTTTGAACAATTTCTTTCCTTTCAAAATCAGAGTGTAAGCTGTCTGAAAGCCCTTCGTCCTAGCCAGAAACAAACCAACGCATAAGCTGTCAGTACAAGCAATGAAACATACGGCAGAGCCTCTCCCAACGCCAAAGCCCTTAACAAGCAACTGGTGTGAGTCAATGGCAAAAGCTCAATAACAAAGCGGATGCCCTCAGGCAAGGCAGCAGTCTTGAAAAAGGTACCACACAGGAAGGACATGGGCAAAAGTATATAAGTATTCACCTGAGCCATGGCCTCATAGGTGCTTAGTTTCATGGCTGCCAGAAAACCAATTTCCGCGAAAATAGCACAGTTCAGCACCAGCACCAGCAAAAACAGTGGTGACAGATTCATATGAGCTCCAAAAGCCCCTGCCAGCAGGAAAATAATAGCAGAAGAAATCAGCCCCCGCAGGACAGAAGCCAATACCTTGCCAATGACAAAGGCCTCCGGCCATATGGGGGCAAGAATGTATTCTTCCAAGCTCTTGTGGTAGACTCGTTCAGCGTGTACAGGCGTGATACTGTTGAAGCTGATATTCATCGAATTCAAGGCCAGAATACCCGGCACCAGGAAATCCAGATAACTGCCGCTCTCCACCTGAATGCTCCGCCCCAGTCCCCAGCCAAATGCCACCAGATAAAGGAGGGGCGCCACCATGCGGGAGAGGATGAACTTCACCATACGCCTTTTCAGTACCAGCCAATCACGCCAGAACACGGTACTTATATCATACAGTACTTGTCGCATCGTGCTGCCCCCTCTCAGGCTTTTTCCTCGGTCAGTTTAAGAAACACTTCCTCCAGATTAGCTTCCTGGAAATTATCCCGCAAATGGGCAGGGCTGTCAACTGCCACCAGCTTTCCCTTATTCAGAATAGCTACCCTGTCACAAAGCGCCTCCGCCTCTTCGATATAATGCGTGGTGAGAAAAACAGTCACACCTCCCACGGCCAGTTGCCGCACCAAATCCCATATTTTCCTTCTTACCTGCGGGTCAAGGGCCACCGTTGGTTCATCCATAAAAAGGATGCGCGGCTTGTGCAGCAAAGCTCTGGCTATCAGCAATCGACGCTTCATCCCTCCAGAGAGTCTCCTCACTCCGTCATTGACCACCTCTGAAAGTTCTACATAAGCCAACAGCTCATCTATGCGGCATTTCCTATCAGCCGCAGGTATATGGTGGAGCCTGGCATGCAGTTCCATGTTTTCTTCCACAGTCAAATCCTGATCAAAATTCACATGCTGTGGCACGACGCCAATCAAGCTTTTCAACTCCAATTCATGGCTCTCCAACTCCATGCCGTTGTAGAAAATGCTACCGGAGGTAGCCTTGGTCTGCATTGTAAGCATACGAATAGTGGTAGTCTTGCCAGCACCATTTGGTCCCAAAAGGCCAAAAACCTCCCCCTCTCCAATGGAGAGGGAGAGGCCTTCAACTGCAATCTTGTATGTTTCCTGCCCCTGCTTGTTCTTATGAGGGAATTTTTTTACCAAGGATTTTATTTCAATCATAGCTTATGCGAAGCACCTCACTATTTGCCATTAATGTCAGTTTAACATAAAATCTTCTGCCTGTGCAAACATCATCACTTGAAAAAAACAGACTTTCCTATGAACTCTCTCAGTATAGAATTATTAGGCACCTCATCTTCGGCAGTTATAGGCATAAAATACTGGCAAAAATCCAACAAATAATGCGCCATCTCATACTCCGGCACATCGGGAGAAACAGTCTCAAGCAACGGCTCGGCATAACGCTTCAATATACCCAGTTCATAAATAAGTGCCGAGTTGAACATAAAATCCGCTTCCTCTTGAAAAGGAAAAAGATATTTCTCCTCCCCATCCCGCACCGACTGCCATTGATGCAGTGTTTTGAGAGCATGCGCTCCTCTGAACTGATAATCCCTTACCAACCTGCGCAGCAATCTGGCACTGGTCGTGGGAATACGATTGTGGGCATCTATATTCAGCTGAGTCAAAGCACTTATGTATATTTTGAATTTGCACTGCCGCGGCACTAATTCGGTGAGCTTTTCATTAAGGCCATGTATGCCTTCTACGATAATGGGCTGATTGTGCCCTACCAACAGATGACGCCCCCTGCCCCTTTCGCTGAGCCCTGTCAGGAAATTATAGCGAGGCAGATCTACCGTCTCTCCTTTCAATAAAGCCACCATTTGTTCATTGAAAAGATCCGTGTCCAGTGCATCCAGACGCTCATAATCATACTCACCTTTTTCATTCTTTGGTGTGTCTTTGCGATTCTTGAAATAATCGTCCAAAGAAATTGACACCGGCTCTAGCCCATTGACCAAGAGCTGTACCCGCAATCTTTGTGCAAAAGATGTCTTTCCAGAAGATGATGGACCAGCAATGAGAATGAGCCTTAGGCTTTCCCTGTGTTCCGCAATATGATCAGCAACACCTGCTATGGTCTTTTCCTGCAGAGCCTCAGAAACACGAATCACTTCCCCGATATTTCCCTGACGGTTTATACGATTCAAATCAGTCACATACCGGCAACGCAAGATTTTAGCCCAATTCTTAGCCTCGGAAAGGATATGGTGAAATTTGGGCTGAGGCACCCTGCACGGCACTTTCCTTCGCTCATAAGTGTATTGATTGGGCATCCGCAATAATATTCCCGGAGGCTCATAATCCAGCTCAAATAGACCCAACTCGCCTGTGGAAGGCAGCAAATCTCCGTAAAGATAGTCATAGTAACTGCCACAGCTATAAACGCTCACCGTTTCCCTCTGCAGCGCTGCAATCAAATTAGCTTTCTCTATCTGCCCACTTTTCTTGAAAAGCTGCACTGCCTCCTGTCTGGGCAGGGATTTTTTTACCAAGGGCCGATTCTCTGATACAATTTTGCGCATTCTTGCCTCAATGGCTGACACAGCCTGTTCATCAAGGCTTACGGGCAGGTAATTGATCTCACAAAACAGGCCTTTATTGGCAGTGAACTGCACCACCACTTCAGCCCCATGAAAGATTTCCTGAACAGCAGTGATGAGCAAAAACACAACAGACCGATTGTAAACTCTCCACTCCATAGCTATAAACCTCCCTGCAACCACTGCTGCAACAAAATCAACGGCCTTGGACTTCTGCTTCTCTTGCCACATAGTAATAATAAGCATCAACTACATCCAGGAAGGCACCGTCAAAACCAGCTGACATAATCTTGTCAAGATAGGCATGCTCAGATCCGTAAAGTATTTTATGCCACTCCGGCCTCCAGTACTTAACCTTGAAGTTATTATCCCAATCTGGATTCGCCTCTGAGAGCCAATCCGGTGGATTGTCATTCCACTGAGGCTGCCAGTAATAACGATAAGTCTCTGCCTCTCCTACACTCATGTAAGCATAGACAAGCCTCCTGCCTCCGTTTGCCTTTTTCCTAAGAGCAGCTATGTCTTCTGTCGTGAGAGGACTTTCTTCATAGAAGAGGTCAACAATCAAAAGGTCATAGTCCGTACCCCTCAACGCCTTCAAATACCTCTCCTTAGATCCAAATTTACTAGGATTTAACAATACCAGATAGTTCTGTACTTGGGAAAGCTTTGTAACATCATTGCAATTTACCTTGCTGGGCTTGTCCTCAGGCAGAGCATCCAACTCCCTGCGAAAAGAGGCCCATCCGATATAGCCCTTTTCCTGGTTTTTCCGATATGACTCTTGAGCCATATCCTCCGAATCAACATAATCAAGGCTAAGTACTGACAAGCCTGCTGTCCTGGCAGGAGCCAAGGCCTGATGGAAGTAATCAGTATCTTCCCTTTCAGTCCTCACTGCCCTTCCCTGCTCCACATCCCAACGGAAATAAACAGATTCCGTCATAGTGCCGTCCAGAGCCTGCAAGAGCCGCCCCACATTCTCGCCAGTATTGCCATCCTGCTCCAGAAAGAGTCCTGCCCCGCCATTTCCCACAAATCCAAATCCGGGGCTTTTTTCTTCTGCGTAGCTTTTCAGATTGCAGATAAGATCCACCATGGTCTTGGGATAGTTCACTGCTGGCTCTGCCTTCGTGACCACAGAAATCCCCATACAAAGAGCCAGGCCAGTTGCAATTATCTTGAAAATGCCCATGAATTTTTTCCTCACAATTCAGAAAGAATAATTATACATAAGAGCCATTCCCCAGCCATTGTAACCACGGTGATTTCTTTCGGTGAGAACATAGCGCTCCAAACGAAGCTCCAATTCCTCGTGTTCTCTCAGTTTTTGCCCATAGATCAAGGCAACAGAAACTCTGCGAGGCGAAAAGAGATAGTTTTCCTCTCGCTCATTTCCGCGGGTACTGTAACGATAGAGGTTTCCATTGGCCTTCTGATAGTTAAGGGTCAGCTGCAGATACTGCCCACCATTCCATTTGTGCCTCCATCCTAAGCCGAACTCATGCCAGCTCAAACTATCATTGTAAGGACGATAGCTCTGGTCATAAAAAGAGGCTTTCCCTTCATGGCTGTAAGAGGCATAAACTTGCAATGAATCCCAGGGATTCACATTATGATTGTAGAACCATCTAAGCCAGACACTATTCCCATCACGATACTCTGATGTACTTGTGCCATACTGAGAGGTGCTGCCATTATGCACGAAGCCCCCCTTGATGGTATATTGATCTTTCTCACCTGCATAGAGATAAGCAATCTCCGGTGTAAGCTGATCGCCGGGACTGATTCTTTCCCTTATCTGACGGCCGTCACTATCTGTATTCTTGACATTGTAATGTCCCCTGAAGGAGTAGCTTAGCTTGCCGCTGATACTTTCTTTTTCGTTAAAATGATGTATTACTTCCACTGCCGGAGTAAAGATAAAGCCGTTATTAAAAGATGTATATTTAGCCAATCCCTCAGTAATCTGAGCGTTTACATGAGCTTCTTTGCCCGTGGGCACATTTATACCCAGATGGTAATGCACATCATTTACTTTGTGGTCATTTTTCAAGGTTACAGCCAGTTGGGTATCTGTCATGCCCGACACCTGGCCATTGCCATCCTGATGTCCAGAACTGGATATCACATAGCCAAAGCCAACGCTGAAATCATACTTCTTCTTGCTGCTATAAAATTCCTGGCCTAAAACTAATTGATGGCCGTGCTGAGCCCCTTTCCAGCTATAGTATTCCAAACTGCTTTGGAAAGAACTGCCCTCCCCAAGATGCTCAAAGTCATAGCTTGCCTTCTGCAGGTCCCGATCAGCCACCTCCAGCTCCTTCTCTGCCTGGGTATTGGATTTTTCTGCCTCAGCCTGCCATTTTTCCGTTTCCATCAAGTCCTGCTGACTTTGCGCCAAGTCTGTCTCGGCTTCAACCTGCTGCTCTGTGAGTTCTCTTACCAGCTCGCGAGCCGCTTCTTCTGCCTCTTCAGCCTGCTCCTGAGCAGCTTGCAATTCTTCTAAATAGGCATACATTTCGTCAAGGAATGAATTTTCCCTTTCCAACTCATCACTTATTTCCTCCAGACGACTTGTGTAGGACTCTGCTGCGCTGCTATCCGGAGCCACAGCTTCCCCACCTGCTAACAAAGCTTGGACTTCTGCGATGCGGTTCTGTTGCCAGTCCACACTTTCCCATGCTTTCTCTATGCGTTCAGCCAGCTCATCCACCTGACCTGCTGCTGACTCATATTTGCCTGCATACTCTCCTGCCAGACTGGCTTCCTCAGCCGCCAGCTGCTCCACGGAGGCTTCCTGGGCATAAATGCCAGGCTGGTATTCTGCCACTGCCTGCTGGCTGGCCAGGGCCAGCCAGGTGCGTTGCTCACTTTCTGCCTGCGCTGCTACAAGGCTTGTCCTTATATTTTCCAGGTTAGCCTTGGCAGCCGCCAGATTAAGCCTGGCTTGCAGCAGGCCTTCATTGGCAGCTTCTCTATCCTGCCTGGCATTTTCCAGCCCCTGCTTCGCTGCTCTCAGGTTTTCCCCGGCATTCCTCAAACTGCGCTCTGCGTCCCTGTAATTGATAATCTTCTCTCTGGCATTGCGCAGAGCCTGGAACTCTGAAGGTACCTCGTGCAGGGTAGAAAGTGAGGACGCTTCTCCCAGCCCGGAAGTTGCAAAGAGCAAGCTTATAGACATGGCCCCTGCCACCGACGGCTTTCCGGCCTCCCGTCTCTGCCGCAGCCTCTTTCTGGTCATGCGGAAGGTGACGAGGGAATTCAAGGATGCCGGCAAAGCAGACATGTTACTCCGGCTTCCCCGCCATTTCCTGAGCCGTTTCC
The DNA here is from genome assembly GCA_015058655.1 of Pseudoselenomonas ruminantium. GTDB lineage: Bacteria > Bacillota > Negativicutes > Selenomonadales > Selenomonadaceae > Selenomonas_B > Selenomonas_B ruminantium_C. The sequence continues at coordinate 26,213 of SVBX01000026.1, read as the reverse complement.
TGGTCATACGGAAAGAAGATGCGGGGCATTCTGCTGTTTCTGCAGGTTCAGCATCTTTCTCAAAACGCCTGCGCCTTTTCCTGCTCATCCTCATTTCCGCTCACCTCCCAAAAGCTCCAGTTCCACATATTTCTCCTTATAAAGCCATAGAGTCAGTTTCGTCAGAGGCCCCTGCACCGGCTGATAAAACATAGGCTGGGAGCAGAAGACAAAATAATTGATCCGCTGACTGAAATGACTGAGCCGCCAAAAACCAAAGGCAAAGCTGATGGCTCCTGCCAGAAAGAAGGTGAAGCCGTAGCTATCCGGCCCCAGCCACCACAAACCCATGAGCCCCAGGATGAGATTGCTCAGACAAAAGCAGGCGGCAATCCTCAGCACATCCTTCTGATAGTCGAAATACACCATAAGGATGTAAATCAGCTGCAGAAGTCCTGTGAAAAAAGCACCAAAGAGTATCACATTGTACATATTCACCTGGGCATAGGTAATGCCTGCATTGCTGAGGACATAGTTGCCCAGCACCAGGAAAATCAAGGTGAACACCAGCTGAAACTCCACTATGTGCCTTATCTCGAACCACAATGTGTGCAAAAGATCCTTCCTGGCATCATCAATTTCCTTGAAATTCCCCTTCTTGGTAATGTGGGTGAAATACACATTATACCTTTCATAAAAAGCCGTCTCCACTGAGACCACGAAAAGCATCATCAACGGCAGTACGGAAATAAAGGCAAAGAAAGTCACCACATCATACACGGGAGCAAATCTGAAGGTCCCCCCCGCCACCGTGCTCCAAGGTCCCTGCCAGATGATGATATTAGGCAAAAATACCCCTAGCATATAACCAAGAGAAATGAGAAAAAGCCGCCAATGTCTCTCAAGGTATGGCAAAAAAGCAAAATTCTGTCCTTCCGGCGACAACCCGAAATAATCGACAATGTGCAGTAAAAATAGCAGCACCACCAAAGTCATGCCCACATCCACTGCCAGGAGCCCACTCTGCTCGGCAGGCAAGATTTCCCAGGCCAGGAACACCCAGGCCAAGGAAATGGCCAGAAGCACCCCTGCCAAATAGCTTAAGAGCAGCCCCTTGAATTTCTTCACAGCCGACAGGTAGACACTTTCTGCCCAGGCCAGCAACAAAAGAGCAAAGAAAAGGTAAGAAAGGCATTTGGTCAAAAAATCCAAGGGCTTGTCCCAGAAAAAAACTGCAGAGGCCCCAGCCCCCAGCAATGTCAGGATAGCTCCCATACCGAAGAATGAGGCTGTCACATCCTCATAGTGCTGTACAGAAAGGCAGTCAGCCAGGTACCTTGTGAGTACCATAGTAAAGCCACTGGACAGCACCTGGGAAAAGACAAAGGCATAAACCACTGCTCCCACAAAAATCTGCCCGGCTTCCTCTTCAATGCCATAATAGGCAAAGAGCAGCTGCACAGCCAGCACCATGCCTGTCATCAGGGCAAAGGGACCGGCTGTGATGATGGCCGAGTACGAGTAAGCCTTCACATGTCCTGTCATGGTATGTGCCCGGAAAAGTTTTCTCAGCTCAAATCCTACCCCTGCCATCTTGCTCCTGCCTCCCCGGCTTCCTTGTAAATCCTGCGATAACTCTCGATAAATTGCTCATAGGTATACATGCTGCGCACCCGCTCAAAACCGATGCGGGCCATCTCCCTGCGCAGGGGGTAATCCCGGGCCAGCCGCAGGATCTCCTGGGACATGGACTCAAAATCCATGGGTGCCACTACTGCCCCTGCCGTGCCCAGTTTGTCATCTGACGCCCCATATATAAGCTCCCTGCAGCAGCCCACATCCGTAGTGACAAAGGGTCTATGAGCAGCCTGGCCTTCCAGCACCGCCAAGGGTTGACCCTCACTGATGCTGGATAGCACCATGAGGTCCATTTTGGGCAGATACTCAGTCACCTGCACAGAACCCGTGAAATGTACATTTTCCATCTGCAACATCTCCACCGTCTGCTTGCACAGGTCATAATACTCCGGCGACTCCTCCACATTTCCCATGACATAGAGCTCGGAGTCAGGCATTTCCTGCTGTACCAGAAAGAAAGCTCGGAGAAGTGTCACCACATCCTTGATAGGCACCACTCGCACCACTGCCCCTATGCGGAACGTTCCCTCATGCTCCTCCACCTCCGGAATATCCTGGAAGCGCTCCAAATGGATGCCATTGGGCACGATACCGATTTTCTCCGGAGCGCAGCCCAAATCCTTCTCTACCTCACCATTATGCTCAAAGAGAGTGTATACCTTATGGGCGGAGGTGTAAGAAAGCTTGGCCAGATTATAAAAGTATTGAATCCAGACGGACTTAAAATCCCCCTTTACCCAGTCACTCTTGATAATCTCAGCTTCTCTCTCCCGGGAATAGATGCCGTGCTCCGTAATGATAAAGGGCTTGTGATGGATCTCTGCAGCCAGTGCTCCGATAACCCCGCAGTACCCTGTAGCCACACTGTGATACACATCTGCCTGGGGCAAATCCTGCTGCAGCAGGTAGAAAAGCGGCAGCAACATGGAGCGAAGTGTCCAAAAGAAATCCGTAAAGGGCAGGTAGCTGTACTGTTCTTCATAAACCTGCTGAATGACATCGAAGAAATCGCTGGTCATAAAGATGCCCAAGGGACCTTTGAATCGCTTGCCATCACCGAAAATCGCTGCTAACTCCTTGATATTGATGGGTTTCTTCCCCACCACCAAATCATATAGCACGCGGCATTCCTTAGCATTTAGGACATTTTCCTCCATGCCATAAGACTTCAAGGCCAAGATTTCGTCCAGGAACTCTTCCTGTATGCCCTGCAGATTTGATGGAAATTTGTACTTGAAATGTCCTCTGTCCTTTTCCTCAGCTGCCACAGAATAAATGAAAAACTCATGCTCCGGCATACCGGTTATCAGCATTTGCACCCAGGAGGAAACACCTCCTACCACATATGGATATGAGCCTTCAACCAAAAGACAGATACGCATCACGGCTGCTCCTTCCAATAAATGACTGCCTCAGACTCATCTGCCTTCAACAAGTAAGCATCATCATCAATTTTTTCCCATGTCATCCCCTCAGCCTTTTCCACTTCGCGTTTAGTCCTAAGGATGAAATATAACGGATTTTTTTGATTTTGGCAATGAAACCTCATTTTTTCGTTATGGCGTTCTACATAATAGTCCATGTCAATGCAATCATCCATGGACACTGTCGCCTCAAAAGCCGTAGTCGGTCTAAGCCAAGGAAACCTGTTGCTGACTTCTGCCATGAACGCCTGGAACCCTGTGGCCATATCCCCCCAGGTCAAATCCTTGCTCTCCTCATAAAAAAGCTCGTCCGGATGTACGAAATGAGAAAACACACCTATGTAGTTAATCACGCTGATCTCGTCCCAAATCTCTGCCTTCGAGGGAGCGTAGCCAGAGCTTACCCTAGGGATCTCATGGGTACCGTCTTCGTTGCGCTCAAAGTCCTGATAATACGCCCTTTCTTCATACAAACCATCATAAAGAGAGGAATATGTCAGCAGTTCTGGAAAAGCAGCTTTGACTGCAGCGTGACCCTCAGGACTCAGAATGTCCGATGGCGGTACATAGGTGGTAAACTCGTAATCTGGATAAACTTCATGAATATAACGGCGCAATTCCCTCATTGCTTCTTCCATATCCGCCTGGCTCTCCCAGACTTCATACCCCAGCTTATCCTGATTATATCCCTCTACCGCCAGAGACTGATGATTATAGCCATGCAGGCCAAGTTCTCCCCCCATATCAAGCAATTCACGGCCGTATACTATGAGATTATCACGGGCCGCCCTGCCTTGAGTAGGCTTAAAAGGTCCTTTAACCTGATCGCCATAGGATTCTATAATCAGTCCTGTGTATTTTAAACCATACTCCTCTGCACACTGCCGCATATAAGGCCACCAGATATCACGGAAAAAAGCTACCGTAGAAACACCCAGTTCATCGTAAATCTTATCAAAGTTCCCTTCTGGCACAGGCGCAGGAAAATCATCTATATAAAAAAGCTTGGCATTAAGCACAGGATAAACACCTTCATCACCACAATGGGCAATGAGAGAAGTCATAATACCTATATTGGTCTTATCATCCCGCAGGGCACCATTATAAACATAAAACCTTCCCCCACCGACCTGATTTTCCCACAGCAACGGCTCTCCCTCCGCAGAGCGTATGTGCACATACGCATCAGCTGACAGTTCCACCTTAGTCGTATCTGTCTGATAGGCCTTGCCCTCTGGAATCTCAAATCCCCTTCCGCCTATCATAAAATTCGACTGCAAACTCAATCCTGTAGTGTTAAGATCTCCGTCTAGCTCGCGTACTCCCAGAGGATATAACTTAGCCAGGCTATTTTCCTCTGTCTCTTGACGAGTATTCAGCTTTGAAAGAACGGCTGCGCTACCCCCATTCTCCACATAGCTGATCACTTTGTCCCAGGAAAGCACTTTGGCTATATGCCCCGTAGCTACCAGCACTCCCCGATACTCCGGTTTTATCTCTATATCATCCCAGATCGCCGCTGAGACGCAAGCCTTTTTTTTCTGCTTCAGCAACCATTGCATCCTATGGCGCATAAAAACACTTGCCACATCATGTGGGTCATATATAATCAGATATTGATCTCTTTCATTCTCACATATAGAACTGGATATCGCATCAAATCCCACCTTCTGTAAAGCATTCTTCTTTACAGAATACATGTGCAGAAAACCGTCCATTCTGCTGAATTGAAAAAACATAGCCAGCAAAGCCACCAAGGTACACAAAAATACAATGTGTTTCTTATCCAATCTTTGCCGCCCCCCTATCCCAGAATCGAATAACCCGCAGAGCCTCCGGAGAAAGCTCTATGGGCAGGGCTTTCAGGTCCTGCAGGCACGCCTGCAGTTTCTCCGGCTGCTTCCAGGCCACATAGAGGGCAACGAAGCTAAGGTAGGGCTCCTCCTCTCCAGGATAACGACTTTGAAAGTCCCTGCAGACCTGCTCCGCCCCTGGATAGTCCGGCAATTGCAGCAACTGATCGACCTCATCCTTGAAATAGCCCTTGTTATCCTCCGTGAGCTTGGTTAGCCTGTCCAAAATAGCAACATAGATTTCCTGCTTCTTCCGCCAGGAAACATGGTCGATAAAACTCTTGTTGCCCATGTATTCCTTCAGCAGTTCTGCATATTCCTGAAGCAGTGGCAGATTTTCCTGCTTCTCTCCCTTCAGCACTTTGGACTCCCTATCGAAAAGCTCTCCTTCCAGATTTTCCATGCGGGAAGTGAGCATAGACACGGCATAGTAGGCAATCTCCCTATCCTGGTCATGCATGGCCATGCGAAGAATCTGCTGGTTCTCCACCAGGGACTGCTTGATGCTTTCCGTGAAGAAATGACGTTTTTGCAACTTGTCCTCCACTAAAAAGGCATCATTCAAAGGAACCACATCCTTCTGTACCGGCGCCCCTATGAAAAATGCCTCACCCTCACCTTCTTCCTCAATCTCATGCAGATCCCAAAGTCTAAGCATGTTGCCAAAAACTTTGAACAAACACAAGACAAGAAGCCCCGCCACAGGCACACAGAAAACCATGACAGCTTCCGTAACAGCCCTCAGTCCGGTTTTGCCCCTAAAGTTAAAAAACAAGAAGATTCCCGTAGCCACCCCGTGAGCCAGCAAGAATATTTTCCAATCCAGACCAGCCATCAAAGCACCTTCTCCTCACGCACTGCTGTGACGCCCTCCTTGGCAAGCCGTTCAATCACCATGTTGCAAACAGATTCATCCGCATCAGGCAGCAGTATGTAAAAACTCCCCTGATACTCACCCAAAAAGTCTTCGTTCCTAGTCACCCTGCCACATATGCTGTCAAGTTCATCCAAGCTTCGCCCCTCCTGTGGGACTTTCAAAACTCCCAGTGGCATCTCACCCTGCAGTTTGCGCCGCTCTCTGAGTTCTTGCAATATCTCCGCAAAGGCCTCGCTGCGAAGGATTCTAGTACCATTATGATAGCGCTTTTCTTGCGCTTCCGCTTCATACTGATAAGCACGCCCCATAGAAGCAGAAATCAAACGCATAGTAATGGAAAAAAGATTCAAATTGTAAAGACTCCAATGCTTGAAATCCAGTCCAAAGAGCTCAACCACACCTATGACTCCCCCCCGATAGAGAATGGGAGCCGCCAGGTCCGGAGTATCCTTCACTAGTTCACGATTAATATAAGTGTTCTTCTCAGCAATGAGGTTTTTCAGATAATCATGCTCCTCCACCCTGAGAGAGCGTGGCTGCTGGAAGGCCAGTCTGCCTTTGCGTACCTTCTGCCGCAAGTAATAGCCATCCTTGCTGAGGACATAGACAGCAATATCCTCTACTCCCATGACATCCGCCGTAACGCCTGCTGCCTGAGTGAAGATATTTTCCGTGGCTACACTGTCCAGATGGCGTATGATACGGTAAAGCCTGCCTATGCTGTCATCCGAATTCACAATCTGCCGATAGAGCCTGTCCTTTACCACCACGCACTCATCGTATAGGGAACGAAGGAAGTCATAACGCTCCCTGGCCTGCTCCTCATGCCATTTGTTGCTCTGCCGCTCAAAAGCCCTGGCATCGGCGAAATAACCGGTAAATACAGCCACAAAAAGATAGGCAACAAAGTGCAGCAGATGCTCTGGCATGTACAGCAACGCTACCGCATTGGCACCTGCCTTCATCAACACTCCAAGAAGAATCGCAGAAGAAAGCACCATGGCTATAAGCGACTGGCTCTTACCATAAAGAATCCCCATAGCACCTATATAGACAAAATTCATATCGAAGTAAATAGCAGGATTTACAATAGTCCCCTCCTGAAAATAAGCGATGAGCACCATCAGCAGAGCTCCCGCAAGGTTTTCCAGAAAGGGAATCATTTTTCCTTTCCATTCCTGCACCTTATGCGTCCGTCTCTCCCGTCTGCTTGCTGTGCTGGCGACCTCTGCCATGTTCTTGGATTCTTTAAAGGCAAGGCTCACTCCTTCCTTCAGGCTGTATTTTGGACGCCAGCCTATTTCCGAATGCACCGGAGCAGGGTCTGGCAGCACTCCAGCAAAGGAAGCTTCTCCCAGAAGAAAATTTATCGGTTTCGATGTCACATCACTGACAATCTCAGCCAGTTCCTTGGCGCTTGCCGGCTGACCGCTGACAATATCCAAAGATTCTCCGGCAAAGTCACGGGACACAGTCCGAAATACAGCATAAACCCCATCGTCCACATAGAGAAATTCCCTTTTTTCGTCCAGATCTGCAAAACCAGGGCGGCTTTCTCCCCGTTGGGAAGCTTCCAGCCAATCCGCTACTATTCCATCCTTTGGGGATTCGCCATACCCGTAAATTTCTGGCAAACGCAAAAAGGTTATGGTCATCTCCTCTCCACGCCAAGCTGCGGCAATGCTTTCAGCCAATGCCCTGTCCTTTTCTTCTGCCTCAAGAGATACAATAAGATAAAAACGCCGCACCTTGTGACTACGGCACATAGCCAAGACCTTATTCAAATCAGGTGCCCAATCGTCCACACTCTGAGCCTTGCCCAGCACATATAGCACTACAGGCACATTATGGATGCGAAAAACCTCTTCCGGTGCAGGAAAATCCTCCGTCAGAACATAGAAATCCCAGCCCTCCTTGGCAAATAAACGCTGAAGCGCTGTTTGCCAAAAAACTTCTTTGCCTGCCAGCAACACCTTTTCATTCAGCTTGCCTGCCACAAAGCCTCAACTCCATTTCGCTTTCAAGCCCTCCTGTTGCAGAGGGTAATAATGGCGTGCTCTAAGACTTCTTCTCCAGCCTTTCCTGTCTTCAAATTGTAATCCGCATCTATTAATTCCAGCATAGCCTCCTTCAGAGTCTGCTCCTGAAATCTGCCCGCCGCCTGCCCTAGCTTATCTGCTATGACAGGATTGAGCCCCAAAGGCTGTGCCAAAGCCTTTCCTCGCACGCCCTTGGTCATAAGCACCTTTGCCTGCCACAATTGTCGCACATGACGGGCAAGTAGAGCAAGGATAATGGTAAAATAAGTCCCCTCTTCCAGCTGTCGCTTAAGCAAGGAAAGAGCTTTCTTCATATACTTGCTGCTCACCGCTTCCAACAAGGCAAAATTTGAAATTTCTGGCAAGGAAGCAAAAACCTGCTTCAAATCAGTATCGGTAATTCGACGATTGGCAGTATACAGGGACAATTTGTCAAACTCCTTGTCCAAAAACTCCAAGGAGAGGGGCTGCATAAGGCTCACCGCCCCACGAAAATATGTGTCAGCCTCAGGAGAAAATTCCTTTTTCATATCATGGAGCTTGCTGCTCAGCCATTCATCTATATTCCAAGCCCGCAATGCCTCAGCCTCAAGCATAAGACCAGCCTTTTCCACTACCTTGCAGATTTTTTTCCGCTTGTCCGGCTTGTCTCCAGAGACGAAAATCACATAGCTGTAGGGCGGCATATCCTCAAACAAAGTAATAAGCCTTTTCAGCTGCTTCTCACTTTCCTTCCCCGTCTCTGATTTGACAGCCTTAAAAAGCGTCGTGTCCTGCACCAGAATCACATTCTTATCTGTAAAGAAAGGAGCCGTCTCAATGGTTCCCATAAGAGTATCTATACCTACATCGCCTGTAAATTTCTGCACAGCATCGCTAAAATCCTCTTTATCAACCCCCAATCTGTGCAAAATAGCCCGACGGGCTTTTTCTATGTAATAATGTTCTTCCCCAGCCAATAAAAAAATATGAGGCAGCACACCGCTGCCTAGACTGCTCATAAATTCACTATATTTCATAAGGAAACACTTCCTCGCTCATCTCTGCATTCATTACAAGTATCATCAGTATACATAAAAGGCACTGCCATTTCAAGCTATAGCTGCCAAAGGCAGTGCCAGGAATATGATCAATTGAACAATAAGCAACCATCAGAAGATGTCCTGCTACAAGCTATACATTTTTCAGATACTTCCTTGGAATAGCATGCACAAAAGGGCTGATATGACGACTATGACCGTACTGTCGCTGGGTCCAGGACAGGAATAGCTGTTTTTTCGCCCGAGTTATCCCCACATAGAAAAGCCTCTGCTCTTCCGTAAGTTTTCCTTTTTCCTGAGCATGAAAGCCCGGGAAAGTGCCATCCTGAAGGCCCGCCAGGAACACATAGTCAAACTCGCTGCCCTTAGCCTGATGCACTGTTATTATAGGAATCTGCGAACGCTGGTTCAGTGCCTCCAACTCAGTGTTTGACAAGGTGGTGTATTGCAAAAATCTCGATAATGCATCCAAAGGACAAAGAGATGCATCATCGAGGTCCCTTGAATGCAAATACAATTCGCGCAAGTTTTGAATTCTCTGCTCTTCCCTATGTCGCTGATAGTACTCCTTTACGCCCCCCCGCAACACCACCTCCGTAATCAGCTTCCATGGGCGCAATAGCGGTGCCTGCTGACGAAAACTTGCTATGAGTTCTGCCATTTCCACAAACATATCCTGCCATTTCTCAAAGAAGCTTTGCCGTGCATCTTTGCATGGCTCTATATCATGCTCAATAGCATAGTTCAGAATATCTGCCGTGGCAAGAATATCGTCCATAGCATCATGGGAAGAAACATGCGCCACCTGAAAGTATTCAGATAGGAACTCCAGCTTGTGATTTGGCAGGTTAGGATAGAAACGCCGAAATATCTCCAGCGTATCATAGTAGCAGAGATAATCCAGCTGCGGCATTCCCAGCCTTGAGAGCTCGCTGCCTACAATCCCCAAATCGTAGGTCACATTATGCCCCACCAGCACAGCTCCACGGACAAACTCTGAAAATTCTTCCAGACCCTGCTTCGGACTTTCTCCGTGCTCCCGCAAATAAGCGTCTGTCAGGCCGTGCACTTGAACAGAGCGCCCAACTCCCCTGCCAGGCCGCAAGTTACGGTAAAACTCATCTGTTACGCTGCCATCCGGAGCCAACCGCACCCCCGCTATTTGAATGATCTCATCCCTGGTTATATCCACGCCTGTGGACTCCACATCAAAAACCACTATCTGCCCTTTTTGATAAGCTGCCATCAAATCACCAAAGGGATCCCCTGCCTTTCTTGCTCCTGCCTCCAAAAAGTCCGTCAGCTTCAGACCTGTCCTCCTTACTTCCTCTGCCCCAATGGCCTTGACAGTAGCAGGACCTATCCCTTTGCCAAAGCGAGACAGCAGACGAATGAGGCTGGCAGCATCGTTCTTGTTCACTATCAGGTGCAAGAACGCCAATACATCCTTGACTTCCTGACGACGGAAAAAGCGCATTTCATCGATCAGCATAAAGGGCAACCGTTCATTTTCAGGCAAAATCCGCCCCAAAGACCTGAACTGGGTGGACAAATCTTTATTGTAACGATTACTACGCGTAAGAATACACACCCGCGAATAATCCTTTACTGGTAAATGCTGGATACGGTAATATATCCATTGCGCCTCTTCTGCAAATTCCATAGCCCCCTTCAGCTCTATTTGTCCCCCTTTTTCTGTACTTTCTGCCGTCAAGCCCTCAGGATAAAGCGCAGACACGCGTTCGGGAAAAAAAGACTGCAAGCAATCAAAAGACGCATTCAAGAGCGTTTGCGTGGCACGATAATTTTCATGCAGCACAATACGCCTAGGATGGTATTCCTCTTGATAACAGCGCAACACCTTCTCTGGCCTTGAGCCGCGCCATTCGTAAATAGTCTGGAAGTAATCTCCGCACAAAAGCAACCGGCTCATACCAAAGATACGCGAGATAATGCTATACTCCAAGGCGCTTGTGTCTTGCACCTCATCTATGCTTATATAGGCAAAGCGTCGCGCCCAGCTGCCTGCAACCTCCGGACTCATCAAAAGCTGTTGAGCATTTACGATTAAGTCCATAAAATCCATGCCATGCATATCCAGCAAGCGCTCATCATAAGCAGCAGCCAATCCTGGGCCCCATTTCTGCCAGCCCTCAAAAAGCTGGGGATAGAACTCATAACGATCATCTATAGCCAAAGCTTTTACCCGTTCCGATGTCTCATCCATCAACTTTTTCAAGACTATTTCGTATTCCTGCAACCTGCCAATCTCCTTAGCACCGACTTGTGGTTGACTGACAATTTTTTTCTCCAATGCAAATACAGCCCGACATTCCTTTAGCTGCCCGACCAAACTTTGCAGAGCCTTAACTGGCCAACGACTATCGCTAATCTCTCGCAGAATGCTCTGACAATCCACTTCATCTACAATGGTAAAATCTGCGAAGAAATCAGCATGACGCTTAGCTTCTGCTTTTATGAGGTCGTAACAAAAGCCATGGAATGTGCGTACCACCACACGGCGTCCTGCCTCTCCTGCTCTTTTCTCTATGCGTTCTTGCATTTCTCGGCAAGCTTTGTTAGTAAATGTAAGGCAAAGGATTTCCTCCGGCAAGGCCTTGCTCTCCTTTATGATTTTTGCCACCCGACAAGATAAAGTATCCGTCTTGCCTGTCCCCGCCGGCGCCAGCAGTAGCACATGCCGTTCCAGCTCCATCACCACTTCTCTTTGTTCCTTATTCAGCCGGGCAAAAACCGCCTGCCAATCCTCTGCTTTTTCCATGCTTTCCACGCTGTTGCCTCCTTAACAAGTTCTAAATATAGTATTATATGCCATAAAGGAAAATCCCCCTGAATGTAGAAAATTTATTTTAGAGAAGTCAATTTTCTGAAATCCCTAACAAAGGAAGATTCTTATGATAGATGAACATGAATGGCGCAGTGTGCTGCAAGTAGCCAAAGACGGAACCTTCTCCCAAGCAGCCAAACATTTATTCATATCCCAGCCTTCACTTTCCCAATGCATCAAAAAAATCGAAGTGGAACTAGGCATGCAAATCTTTGACCGCAGCAAGAGTCCCTTGCAGCTGACGGAGGCTGGCCGCATCTACATCGAAGCGGCAAAGCAGATGAAGGACCTGCGCAAGAACCTCTTAAGCCGGGTAGATGACCTATCAGAGTTGCGCTCAGGCCAGGTGCGCATCGGCAGTTCCCGCACTCGTTCAGTCTGCATACTGGCAGATGCCATGGTTGCCTTCCACCAGCGCTACCCAAACATCAACCTTTCCGTAGTAGAAGGTTCTACAGCCAGGCTTCAAGAGCATGTGCTTCAGGGCCATGTGGACTTTGCCCTGCTCTACAATCCTCTGCCAGAAGCTTTCCATACTGTGCCTCTTATGGAGGAACGAGTGTTTGTGGCAGTGCCCCGCCACCACCACATGGTTGGCAAGTACCATGGGGTGCAACCCCTGCCATATCCAGTCATTTCCTTCAAAGCCTTCCAAGACGAGCCCTTCATCATCCTGAAACAAAGCAGGTGCATGAGAACTATTTATGACAATCTCTGCAAGACTGCCAAAGTCAACCCCAGAGTTGTCTTCGAAGGAGACAGCATCCTGAGTGCCGCAGAACTCTGCTCCAGGGGCATGGGAGCTACCCTCATCACGGATATGCTCATCAGGCTCGGCGCCAGAAGAGAATCCCCCTTCTTTTTTTCCTTGAAGGAAGCCGCAGATACCAGGCAACTTGTAGCGGCCTACGGAGCAAACCAGCATCTGTCCAAAGCCGCCCAAGTTTTCCTGCAGTTTATACGCTGAACAAAGTTCGTAAGAGTCAGCTCTTTGCTGGCTCTTTTATCTTTTGAAAAATGCAATAGACCTTCCTCATACCTATTGAAAAATCAAATACCCTGTATAAGCAAGATGTATTTTACCATAGTCAGAAATGAATGCTACAATAAAGCTGATTTATTTCGTATTGTAATTTATAGTTGCATGATTTTTTTCGCAACAGGAGGGCTTTGACTATGTCAACTACTATCTCACGCCGTACCTTTATCAAGGGTGCGACAGCTGCGGGCGTAGCTTTGGCTGCAGGGACTTATTTCACCTGGAACGGGCAGAATATTCCCAATTCAGTAAAGACGGGTGATGTGACCTATGATGTGCTCATCATCGGCAGTGGCGGCGCCGGCATGCGCGCAGCTCTGGCAGCAGCGGAAAACAAGGATCTGAAAGTAGCCGTCATGACCAAACTGGTGCCCACCCGCTCCGCTTCCACCATGGCTCAGGGCGGCATGAATGGCGTCACCGGCGTCACCGACCCTGCAGACAGCGTGGAATCCCATATGTTTGACACCATCAAGGGCGGCGATTACCTCTGCGACCAGGATGCAGTTGAGTATTTCGCCCAGCGAGCCGGTGAAAACATCTTTGAGATGGACTTCATGGGCTACCCCTACAACCGCCAGAAAGACGGTGCCTTCCATCAGCGCAAGATGGGCGGCAGTTCCCATCCCAGAGCATCCTACTTCGAAGACCGTGCAGGGCATGCCATGGTGCATGCCCTCTTCGAGCAGTGCCTGAAGCACAATATAGACTTCATCTCCGAGTGCCAGATGCTGGAAATCAGCATGGACGGAGACAAACTGAACGGAGTCATCGCCATGGATATGCGCAGCGGCAACCTCCTGGGGGTAGCTGCCAAGACCATCATCATCGCCACCGGCGGCTACGGGCGTGTTTACTGGATCCGCACTTCCAACCCCTACAGTTCCACCGGCGACGGCATCGTGGCCGGCATGAATATCGGCATCCCCTTCAAGGACCCAGAAATGGTTCAGTTCCACCCCACGGGCCTTTCCGCCAACGGCGTGCTGCTATCTGAGTCCAGTCGCGCCGAAGGTGCCCTGCTCATCAATAAAGACGGCGAACGCTTCATGGGCAAGTACGCCCCAGAGAAGCTGGAGCTGGCCACCCGCGATATCGTAGCCAGGGCCATTGCCACCGAGATGATTGAAGGCCGCGGCGTGGGAGAAGGCATCCATGCCGGCGTCTACATGGACTTCCGCCACATCCCTCCCGAGCGCATTGACGAACGCCTGGGACAGGTGCGAGATCTGGCCCAGCGCTTTGCCGGGGTGGATATCAAGAAGGAAATGGTGCCCATCGCCCCCACCTGCCACTACTCCATGGGCGGCCTGGAGATGGCAGACTTCCACACGGGCGCTTCCCGCGTCCCCGGCGTCTTCGTGGCAGGCGAATGCAGCTGCGTTTCCGTCCACGGTGCCAACCGCCTGGGAGCCAACTCCCTGTCCGAGGTGCTGGTCTTCGGCCACACCGCAGGCGACGGCGCTGCCGCCTATGCCAAGGAACACAAGTACGAGGGCAGTCAGAAAAAGATGGCCCAGGACTGCGCCAAGTGGCAGGACAAGTTCACAGAAGTAACCACCCGCGACCGTTCTGCCGGCAAGACCGTGCCCGAAATCCGCGATGCTATGGTCAATACCATGTGGTACAAGGTGGGTGTCTTCCGCGAGGAGAACCAGCTTTTGGAAGCAGCACAGGAACTTTCCGCACTGGAAAAAGAGTACGAGCATTGCTATGTGGGAGACACCTCCCATGTTTACAACACCGCCTTCGAGCAGTATGTGGAGTTGGGGAACCTGCTGCAGGTATCCCACAGCATCGTGCAGGGAGCTATCGCCCGCAAGGAAAGCCGCGGCGGCCATTCACGCCGTGACTACCCTCAGCGCGACGATGTGAATTTCCTCAAGCACACCCTGATTTTCAAGCAGGACAGCGGCTATCGCACCGAGTACAAAGATGTCGTCATCACGAAGTATCAGCCGAAGGAAAGGAAGTACTAAAATGGATGTAACTCTGAATGTGCACCGCTTCGTGGAAGGAAAGAAGTGGGTGCAGAAATACAAGGTTCCCGTCACCGTGGGCATGACCGTACTGGAAGCCCTGACGGTGGTAAAGGAAAAGCAGGACCCCACCCTCTCCTTCACCTGCTCCTGCCGCTCCAGCATCTGCGGTGCCTGCGCCGTACGGGTCAACGGCAATGCAGAGCTCTCCTGCGAGATTTTGGTGGAAAACCTCCTGAAGCGCTATGAAACGGACACCCTCACCATCGAGCCCCTGGGCAATTTCCGGATCATTCGCGACCTGATTGTGGATTGGGATCCCAAGTATGCCAGGCTTAAGAAAATCAAGCCCGCAATGGAGCCCAAGCCGGAATTCAGCGCCGAGACCGGCTGCAAGCAGAGCCCGGAGGAATTCAACAAATTCAAGAAGTACGCCGGCTGCATCCTCTGCGGTTCCTGCGTCTCCGAGTGCAACAAGAACACCCTGAACGAGGAGGATTTCCTGGATCCCTTCGTCTTTGTGAAGGCTGAGCGTCTGGTGGCCGACTCCCGTGACCGTGACCCCAAGGCTCACCTGCAGGCCGTACAGGATGCCGGTCTCTGGCGCTGCTTCAACTGCCAGGAATGCACTGCCAAGTGCCCCAAGGGCCTTGACCCTGCCGGTGCCATCGAAAAGCTCAAGGAGGCTACCTTCAAGATGGGCCTCAGCCAGGGAGTCGGAGGCAAACATGCCAAGGCCATCTACGATGACATTTCCGAGTCCGGTATGCTGGATGAGTCCAAGCTGAACATCAAGTCCGAAGGCTTTATCATGGCCGGCATGCGCCTGCCCATGGCCCTGCGCCTCATGAACACGGGCAAGATGAATCCCTTGGAATCCCATCCCGTGAATCCCGATATCAAGACCATCCAAGCCGTTGTAAAGGCCGCGGAAAAGGAGGCAGAATAACATGAAATACGCATTTTTCCCCGGCTGTGTCCTGAAGGGAGCGGCTGCCGAAGCCTACACTTCCATGACCAAGGTCTGCGAGAAGCTGGGCATCGAACTGGTGGAAATCGAGAACTGGACCTGCTGCGGCGCCTCCCACGCCCAGGGCGTCAATGACCTTGCCGCTTTAGCAGTCAATGCAAGAAATATTTCTATCGCCGAGCATATGGGCCTGCCCATCATGACGGTCTGCAACACCTGTACCCTGCAGTTGCGCACCGCCAAGCACCGTCTGGACAGCGACCCGAAGCTGACGGAAAAGGTCAACGGCATCCTCAAGGAAGGCGGCCATCCTTACGAATATAAGGGAACATCTGAAATAACCCATTTCCTGTGGGTACTGGACAAGCACCCCGAGCTCCTGAAGGACAAGATTACCAGGCCCCTCAGTGACCTCAAGGTAGCCGGCTACTACGGCTGCCACATCCTCCGGCCCCAGGAAATCATGAACCACGAGGATGGCAAGCATCCCCGGTCCCTGGAGCGCCTAATCGAAGCCCTGGGGGCCAAAAGCGTGGAATTCGATGCCAAGCGCAAGTGCTGCGGCTTCCACGCCCAGCTGGCTGCCGAGCACGATGTGCTGACAGTGACGGGCCAGATTGTGGACAGTGCAGACAAAGCAGAGGCCAATGTGCTGGTAACCCCCTGCCCCCTCTGCCAAATGCAGCTTGACATGTACGAACCGGAGGGCCGCGAGGCTGTCCACAGCCAGGCCCAGGTACCCATCCTGCACCTGCAGCAACTGATAGGTTTCGCCCTTGGCATGAGCAAGGAAGACATGGGCTTCAATCGCCATGTCTCTGCCAAGGAAAAGCTTTCTATTTAAACTTCCCCATACATATCAACATACATCCGAGATAGGACTGATGCATGAAAAGTTGCTTCAGTCCTATTTATGTGCCCTCATGCCGAGTGCACATAAAAAAGCCCCACCCTTGAAAAAGAGTAGGACCATATATCATATTACAGCATTTCAGAGCATATTCTTGCTGTAGCTATCATAGAGAGCTTTCAGCTCTTCCATCTTGTCATACATTTCCACCTGCAAACCTGAGGCAGTGGCATAGTCTTTATCATTCAAAGCGTTGATAAGCAAGGTGAAAAGAGATTTTTCATCAATGCTATCCTTGGCCAGATAGTTGCGCAGGATGGAAATCTTGTTCCAATTGTAAGCATCCTGGTCGGTCACCCAGTCGGACTCAATCTCACGAGCCTTGCGTACAAGATCACGGTTCTCAGGAATGATACGAGCCACCAGCTCCGTCTTCCAGCGAAGCAAAGCACCAGCACGGAAAGCGCTGATAATCTGCTCACGCAGCGCACCGCCTGCGGTAATGACAGCCTTTTTCTCCGGGAAATTGTCAAAGTTCTGCATGTTCTCCCAAACCGTGGCGGGAGGAGCACCAAAGAGACGGTTGCGCTCTTCCTCCGTGTAGTCTTCGAACACATCGTTCTCACTGCGGTAAGCGCGATCCTTCTCTAAGTAGAAGCCCTCTTCCCCTGCGTCCTTGGAAAGTTCCTTCAGCAGTTCATCAGTAGTGTGCTTCACTGCCATCTGAATGCCATCCAGGCAAGCAGAGTATATAGCAGCCAGCACCAAATAGGTGTTGGTATAAGGGTTGCAGGCACGAAGCTCAAAACGGGTAGCCATAGGATTCTCCAGATCGCGGATCAGACCTGCCAAAATCGTACGGTTACGGGAAGGCACCTCCGGGCTGTGTCCCAGAGAAGTAACGATGCATACCGGTGCCTCGAAGCCCGGCTTCAAACGGTTCAGGGAGTCATTGGTAGCGGAAACGAAGGGGTTGATAACCTCATAATTCTTCAGCATGCCCATAAGTGCACCATAACCCACAGCACTCATGAAATCTTTCCTGGCCTCCGCTGGTGCAAAGAGGTTATGGAACTTGCCGTCCTTGGTAACGGCAGCCATACCGATGTGAGTGTGCTCGCCATTGCCTGCCAAGCCGATGATTGGCTTGGCCTTGAAGCTGACCTCCAGGCCATTGGCGCGGAAAATCTCCTTTACCACCATGCGCACTAGGATTTCATTATCTGCAGCCTGCATAGCGTTGTCAAAGCGCCAGTCAATCTCAATCTGCTCACAGACATGTGCAATCTTGCCGCTCTCGTCAATCTGAGCCTTGAGACCGCCTACTTCCTTGTGGCCCATTTCCACATTCAGGCCATAGCGGTCAAGTTCAAGCACGCAGCCCTCCAGAGCCGTGCGGACGGCGCCGTGGGTGCGTTCCCAATACTGCTCCTGCATGACCTGCGATGCTTCCATTTCCTCGATAGAGGCTTCATCCAGAGGAGTCTTCACCCAGAACTCCAGCTCTGTAGCGGAGGTGAAGGAAATGTCCTCCACCTGACTGCCGTCAATATCAAGACCAGAAATCTTCGGATTATCGCGAAGCAGTTGGAGCATATTCTTCTTTACATATTCAAGGGTATCTGCCAGCACAGCACGGGAGTCAACGCGCTTGCCCTCATGCACCAGGAAAGCGGGAATGCGCAGGGTGCCTACAGGCTTGCCCAAGGTCTCATCATAATGCTCATAGTTATAGTCCACAAACCAGTTCACCGCAGGATCTATGGGCATATCTACCTTGGCGTTGTTCAGGGTGGCAATGCCGGTAAGCACCACGGAAGAACCGTCAGTCTGCACGGCGGAACCGGCATAGAAATCATCTATGTCTTTCACAAAGATATGCATGGGAATCTTCTCATCGGTATCGTTTCCAGCCATGTCGATACCAACCAGGGAAACGAACTTGATTTCCGGATGCTCAGCGACATATTTGAGCACCGCTTCCTTGCTGGAATTTGCGGGGATTACATAAAGAAGTTCATCCATTTTTTACCACCCTTTGTCTGAAATAAATGTAAATCTCACGCCATAGGCAAACGAAAAAGCCATGCCAGAATGAACTCCCCCTAAAGGAGAGAGTCTCCTCTTGCATGGCGCCTTTGCCATTTATGACTTTCTACGCGGATTATATTAACACAGTTACAAAGGTTTGTAAAGGCATTCCCCCATGTATACAAAAAGAAACATCACAATCACACATAGAAAGCTCAAGTATGGCTTCAGTGACTCCTCCTTCAGTACCAGAAGCGTCGTCTGCTATCATGCTGGACGCCGTGCCGCCTGAACCAGCAGGCCGCAGTCGCCTATGAACCATCCGGCATAAGTCCACCATGAATGCAGCGCGGGGCGCTTAATGATTCCTCTCATCGTCCTTTAGGAGGAGACGCTTAAAGCTCATACCACAGGGTCCACCCCCCTGCTACGGATCCGCTTCCTCTTTCTATAGGACTATTGTACTACGCCTTAAGCAGAATGTCAATTGTTTCTGAAAAATCTTAAATGTATACATCAGATTTTTGCACAAAAATTCGTAAATGCTTCCCTATTGCTTTTCAAGACAATCAAAAAGGAGAGACACCTCCTTTCAGAAGTCATCTCTCCTTTTTATGCAATTGCCTATAAGATGTTCTTACTTGCCAGCCAGCTTCTTGTAATTCTCATAGCGGGTCATAGCATCGTTTTGGGTCTTCTCAAAGAGGGCATCAGCTGCCTCCGGGAAGGAACGCTTCAGATTGATGTAGCGATTCTCTCCCATGAGGAATTCCTGGAACTTGCCAAAGTCAGGCTCCTTAGAATCCAGGCTGAAGGGGTTCTTGTCGCTGCCCACCAGCTGCGGGTTGTAACGGAAGTTTGCCCAGTAGCCGCACTCCACGGCCAGCTTGGCTTCCAGCTGGCTGTTGCCCATGCCCTTGCGGATGCCGTGGTTGATGCAGGGAGCATAGGCGATGATGAGGGACGGGCCGGGATAAGCCTCAGCCTCGGAGATAGCCTTCAGCACCTGGTTGTGGTCAGCGCCCATGTCAACCTGAGCCACATAGACATAACCATAGGACATAGCCATCATGCCCAGATCCTTCTTCTTGGTCTTCTTGCCGGAAGCGGCGAACTGGGCAATGGCAGCAGCAGGCGTAGCCTTGGAAGACTGACCGCCGGTATTGGAATAAACCTCCGTATCGAAGATGAAGATATTCACATCCTCGCCGGAAGCCAGCACATGGTCAACGCCGCCGTAGCCGATATCATAGCCCCAGCCGTCGCCGCCGAAGATCCACTGGGAGCGCTTCACAAAGTACTGCTTCTGCTCGTAGATCTTGTTCAAAAGCTCGTCATTGCCCTTCTCAGCCTCAAGAGCTGCCATGAGCTTCTCAGCGCGCTCGCGGGTGCCGGCACCCTCGTTCAGATGGTCAGCCCAATCCGTCAGAGCGGCCTGCAGCTCTGCACTGCCCTTGCCTGCCTCTACGGCAGCACGAGCATCTGCTTCCAAAGCCTCACGGACAGCCTTGGTGCCTAGGAACATACCCAGACCAAACTCGGCGTTGTCCTCGAACAGGGAATTTGCCCAGGCGGGGCCATGTCCCTTGAAGTTCTTGGTGTACGGCATAGCCGGTGCGCTACCGCCCCAGATGGAGGAGCATCCCGTGGCGTTGGCCACCATCATGCGGTCGCCAAAGAGCTGGGTGATGAGCTTGGCATAGGGAGTCTCGCCGCAACCTGCGCAGGCGCCGGAGAACTCCAGCAGCGGCTGCTCGAACTGGGAGCCGATGACCGTTTCTTTCTTCATGCTGATGGTCTTGGGAGCCACCTTCTTGGTGTCCACCGCGTAATCAAAGTACTTCTGCTTGGCCTTGAGCTCATCATCCAGCGGCTGCATATCCAGAGCCTTCACCGGGCAGACCTGGGCGCAGTTGCCGCAGCCCAGGCAGTCCATGGTGGACACGGCCATGGTGAAGTTGTATTCCTTCAGAGCCGGAGCCTTGGGGTTCTTGGCGAGCATGCCCTCGGGAGCAGCAGCCTTTTCCTCGTCCGTCATGAGCACAGGGCGGATAGCAGCGTGGGGGCAGACGAAGGAGCACTGGTTGCAGCTGATGCACTTGTCCACATTCCACACAGGCACCTTGATAGCCGTACCGCGCTTCTCGTAGGCAGCACCGCCTACGGGGAAAGTACCGTCCACCATATCCTCTGCGAACTTGGAAACAGCCAGCTTGTCACCCTCCTGGCGGTTCATGACCCGCTGGATCTCGGTGATGAAAGCAGGCTCATCCCGCTTCACCTCAGCCTCATCCTGAGCCTCAGCCCAGGAAGCGGGCACCTCCACCTTGTGCAGGGCCTGGACACCCTGATCCACAGCACCGTTGTTCATATCCACGATATTCTGGCCCTTCTTGCCGTAGGCCTTCACAATGGAGTCTTTCAAGAGGTCAACGGCCTTGTCAATGGGAATAATGTCAGCCAGCTTGAAGAAGCCTGCCTGCATGACCATGTTGAAGCGTCCGCCGAGACCCAGTTCCTGGGCAATCTTCACGGCATTCACCGTGTAGAACTCGATTTCGTTCTTGGCGATATAGCGCTTCATGTAGGCTGGCAGATGCTGGGTCAGCTCCTCATCGCTCCAGACGGTGTTCAGCAGGAACTTGCCCCCTTTGCGGAGACCTGCCAGCAGGTCATAGTTGTAAACATAGGACTGCTGGGAGCAGGAGATGAAGTCAGCCCTATTGATGAGGTAGGGGCTGGTGATGGGCAGCTTGCCAAAGCGCAGATGGCTCATGGTGATGCCGCCGGACTTCTTGGAATCATAGGCAAAGTAAGCTTGTGCATACATGTCCGTGTTGTCGCCGATGATCTTGATGGCCTGCTTGTTGGCGCCTACAGTACCATCGGAGCCGAGACCCCAGAACTTGCAGGCAGTGGTGCCTTCCGGCGTGAGGTTCACATCGGAGTTCACGGGAGCCAGACTCTTTTCTGTCACATCGTCTTCAATGCCGATGGTGAAGCCATCAAGAGGCGCATCTTTCTTCAGGTTCTCAAAGACGGCAAAAATCTGGTCCGGCGTGGTGTCCTTGCCGCCCAGACCATAACGGCCGCCTACAATGACGGGGTTCAGGTCAGAGCTGTAGAAAGCGCTCTTTACATCCAGATACAGAGGTTCGCCGATGGCCCCCGGCTCCTTGGTGCGGTCAAGCACTGCCACCTTCTTCACGGTCTTGGGCAGGAACTTGAAGAAATGCTCCAGGGAGAAAGGACGATAGAGGTGTACAGACAGGAGGCCTACCTTTTCGCCGTTCTTATTCAAGTAGTCCACCGTCTCCTGCACAGCCTGGCACACAGAGCCCATGGCGATGATAATGCGGTCAGCGTCCTCGGCGCCGTAGTAGTCAAAGAGGTGATGCTCACGGCCCGTGACCTTGGCCAGCTCTGCCATACATTCCTCTACCAGGGCAGGTACAGCGTCATAGTATTTGTTGACAGCTTCCCTCTCCTGGAAGTAGATATCCGGATTCTGGGCAGTGCCGCGAATCACAGGAGCATCAGGATTCAGCGCCCTCTCACGGAAAGCCTTCACAGCCTCCCAGTCAAGAATCTTGCTGAGGTCATCGTAATCAATGAGCTCGATCTTCTGAATCTCATGGGAGGTGCGGAAGCCATCAAAGAAGTTGATGAAAGGCACCCTGCCCTTGATGGCAACCAGATGAGCCACAGCTGACATATCCATGACTTCCTGGACACTGTTTTCGCACAGCATAGCGCAGCCGGTCTGACGGGCAGCCATGACATCCTGATGATCGCCAAAAATATTCAGGGAAGAAGCTGCCAGAGCGCGAGCGCTGACATGGAACACGCCCGGCAGCAGCTCGCCTGCCACTTTGTAGAGGTTAGGAATCATGAGGAGGAAGCCCTGGGACGCCGTGTAGGTGGTAGTCAGGGCACCTGCCTGCAAGGAACCATGGACAGCGCCTGCCGCACCTGCCTCAGACTGCATCTCAATGACGCGGACCTTCTGGCCGAACAGGTTCGTCTGTCCCTTGGCAGCCATTTCATCCACGTGCTCAGCCATAGGCGAAGACGGCGTGATAGGATAAATAGCCGCCACATCCGTAAAGGCGTAGGACACGTAGGCGGCAGCTGTGTTGCCGTCCATGGTTTTCATTTTTTTGCTCATGTGTGTTATGCTCCCCTCTTTGATGAATTGAAGCTTGGATAACTCAATTGGAAACAGCAGAAACTGTTCCATTGTGAATAATTATAACGCAAATTGGAGCATTTCGCCACAGGCGAAATGCTCCAATTTATTTATTTCAATTGTTTTCCTTTGCCTCACGGCTGTGCCTGCGGCCATAGAGGAAGTAGAGAACCACTCCCAAAAGACTCCATATCCAAAACCGCTCCCAGGTCATAGAGGAAAGGTTGTACATGATGTAGCCACAGCTGATGATAGAAAGACTTCCCACCAGGTAAACTGCCGGACAACGGAAGGGTCTGCTGGCAGCAGGATATTTTTTGCGCAGCACCATCACCGCCACGGAGGACACCAGGAAGGCAAAGAGGGTGCCCACACTGCACATCTCAGCCACCACATTGATGGGCGTGAAACCGCTGACAAGAGCCACCGCCAGTCCCACCACGATAGTGATGCGATGCGGAGTCTTGAAGCGGGGATGCACCTGGCAGATGAATTTTGGAATCAGTCCATCACGGCTCATGGCAAAGAACTCACGGGTCTGGGCATAAATCATCACCAACAGTACCGTAGTGAGGCCTGCAATGGCTCCCGTTCCCACCAGGGCAGAACCGAAGCGATAGCCAAGCTCACGCAATACAAAAGCCACAGGCTCCGCATTGTCGAGCTGGGTGTAGCTCATATTTCCCGTCATCACAGCCGTAACTCCTACATAGAGCAATGTACAGATGAGCAAGGACGCAATAATTCCCATGGGCATATCCCGTGCAGGATTCTTGGTTTCCTCTGCTGCCGTAGCGATAGAATCCACTCCCAGATAAGCAAAGAAAATCACCGCCGCCCCAGCAGATACTCCAGCCCAGCCAAAGGGCAGGAAAGGCTCCCAGTTGGCAGTATCCACAGAAGGCCCTGCCAAAAACAGGAAAATAAAGATAGCCAGCAGTTTTACCCCCACCAGCACCTTATTTACTGTAACACTGGCTTGTATCCCCCGTATCAGCAAAACTGTCAGGAACAGGGTAATCATTACCGCCGGCAGATTCACCAAGCCCCCCTCCGCGGGAACCTTGGTCAAATACTCCGGAATAGCAAAGCCCATAGAATTCAGCAGCCCCGTCACATAGGCAGACCAGCCCCCTGCCACGGCACTGGCTCCTACGGAATATTCAAGAACCAAATTCCATCCCACCAGCCAGGCCCATAGCTCTCCCACTGAAGTATAGGCATAAGCATAGGCGCTGCCTGCCACAGAAACCATAGAGGCAAGTTCCGAATACACCAGGCTCACAAAACCGCAGGTAATGCCGGCCAGCAGAAAAGAAATCATCAGGGCAGGGCCAGCGTACTTGGCCGCCGCCACCCCCGTCAGCACAAAAATCCCAGTGCCCACAATGACGCCTATGCCCAGCAGTGTAACATCCAGAGCCCCCATTTCTCTCTTCAACCGAGTGCTTTTCACATCCGACTGATATTCCTCAATGCTCTTGGTGCGGAAAATTCCCACCAAAATCACTCCTTTATCTTCATAATCTCAGCAATACCGAATTCGCAATCAATCCTGCTTGTTTTCCTGCACCAACAGGTACAAACTCAACACCACGCCATCTTCTGTCAAATACCGGGGGTCAAAGACACGCACATCAAGCTTTTTCTTCAACTCCTGGGACAGCTTTTCTGTATCCTGCTTCTCAGAGCCAAAAAGATAATACAAGTCAGGTGTCGCTGTGTAGTCATAGCCATTGATCTTAATGAACATCAATAGCACAGCCGTCATAAGCGCAGGCATCTTGGCACGGCAAATTTTCTCATCCCCCGTCACTGACAGCGCATCGACGAACAATGCTCTTATGAGCAAGCAGGCATAGGCACCAAAGCCAATTCGTTTGACGATTTCCTCCAACGCTTTGACTTCCTCTAAAAATATCTCTGCCAGTTCTTCCCGCTGCTCCACTTTTTGCGGCATTTCCCGCAAAGAGACCACATTCAGCTGGGCATAATCGGACATCACATGGAGGATATGGCGCACTGCTGCTGCCTCTCGCAGAAAAAACTGCTCCAAAGTAGCCTTCGGTTGCTGAAACTTGAAAAGCTCATACTGACGCAAGACTACTTCCTTCATGCGGGAACGCAGCCTTCGGCTGGCTGGCACAGAAGTAATATAATTCAGCATCAATATGCCCCTGGTTCTGATATGACCAAAGAAGACAAAATTCTCTATCCCCACGATTCCTACTTCTGGCATGGGTAAATCCATATATTCTTCGGTAAAGAGGTCCCTGCACTTTACCATGCCCTCTTGCATCTCTACCACTTCAAAGACGGAAAAGCGTGCATGCAATAGATCTCTAAGAATATCCTGGGCCGTGCTGGTGAGATTTTGTTTTTCCTGCTCATAATAATGACGCAGAGGGGTGCGATCATTTGCCAACAGATGATAATCAAACATGAAATAATCCCAATAGCTCAACCAAAAAGCGCTTTGTTCATCATTAGCCCGTTCTTCCGCAGGAGGCATATCACCAGCCGGGCCACAAAAAATGCGCATAGCTCTGTCATTATCCTTGGCATACTTTTCCTGTTGAAAGTAATTGCTGACATTCTTCAGCACACCATCCAGTTCCGCATTGAGTCTTGCCACGCTTTCTGCTGACTCTTCAGACTCGGGATCCAGACGATGATAAAAATCCACCTCAGTATGACGGGAAGGCATGGAAAAAGTGTCATCCAGATACAATGATTCCTCAACATCCTTGATAAAGTAGGCAAAATCCTCCTGCCAGCCGGAGTCATACAGAAAGGCATAGAATTCTTTGAGTCGCTCCAGCCAGTGCTGCACCGATTTTTCTTCCAAGGAAAAATCCTCATGCACTTCGCCATAGCGATACAACAGTTCCTGATAATCAAAAATGGACAAAGCTCCAAAGGAATCCAGCTGATGTTCATCAGTGTAGGTTATCAGTAGCTCTATAAGCCCCCACACTTCCCGCATGTATTGATCTCCATGCCCTTGCCAAGCCAGTCGGCGCAAATACTTTTCTACCAGATCCCGGGGAAGAATAAATCTTACACTATCGTTTTCTCTGTAAAATTTATAAACTAAAGCATATACATTATCACTCATTGACTAAAATACTCCTGCTAGTCACATCTCGCACAACGTGAATAATTATACCGCAAATGTGTAAATATTGCCATAGGTGAATGCACTAAAAAAGAGCACCACACGGTGCTCTTCGATTCTTTCAAAACTATACAGAAGAATTTACTTTGTATTGAACACTCTAGGCCTATTGTGCCTTGCGAGCTAAGTTTTGTAGGATCGCAAAATTCACTTCGTGAATCTTGCATAAGCGATTCCCCTAAAAGGGACTAGCTTCGCGTCGCGCTACGCTTTGCGCGTCGCTTCGCTCCTTCAAACCGTGCTCTCTGCTTAAGTTAAGCCCTCGACATATTAGTAGTA
>SVBX01000025.1 GCA_015058655.1 Pseudoselenomonas ruminantium | reverse complement strand
CGAACACAGTAGTTAAGCACCAAGAGGCCGAAAGTACTTGCCTGGAGACGGGCTGGGAGGATAGGAA
Organism: Pseudoselenomonas ruminantium; assembly: GCA_015058655.1. Lineage (GTDB taxonomy): Bacteria > Bacillota > Negativicutes > Selenomonadales > Selenomonadaceae > Selenomonas_B > Selenomonas_B ruminantium_C. The sequence goes on along the minus strand of SVBX01000025.1, from coordinate 46,194 downwards.
GCTGCTGGTTCTGATGGCGGCTTTGGTGAAGTGGTTAACACACTGGATTGTGGCTCCAGCATGCATGGGTTCGACCCCCATAAGTCGCCCCATATCATAGGGGTATAGCTCAATTGGTAGAGCAACGGTCTCCAAAACCGTAGGTTGTGAGTTCAAGTCTTACTGCCCCTGCCATCTAAATTTCATAACGGAGTGGTACTCAAGTGGCTTAAGAGGACGGTTTGCTAAATCGTTAGGCTGGGTAACTGGTGCGGAGGTTCGAATCCTCTCCACTCCGCCACTGTGAAACATTAGGCTTCAGCTTCGGCTGGAGCCTTTTTCTTATGTTGTTTTCAATAGTTAATTATGCTATACTTTGATAAGCTATGATAGTTTGTGACAGAAGGGAAAACGGCAGACCATGACACATAAGCAGACTGACGATACAACTGATTTGCAGGACATGCGTCTCTCCTCAAGAGAGAAACATTCCCATGCGCTCTTGCCGTTGCTGCTGATGGCCGGGGATTATTTGGCGGTGGTGCTATCGGAAACCATTGCCCTTTTTTTGCGGCGTTTTATGCCGGGGATGCCCAGTCCTGATTTCAATATACCGAATATCTATTTCTTTGTGATAGTGCCCACTATTTTCATTTGCTTCCTGTATGTCATGCGCACCTATCAGCCCACCATGGCTTTCTGGCAACTGGCCAGGAATGTCTTCTATGGGGTGCTGTACTCCATCCTGATGATTTTGATGCTCATGTATTTCGGCAAGGTATCAGCGGTAGTGTCCAGGCTTTTTGTGGCCTTTACCTGGATTTTCAGCTTCAATCTGATACTTTCCTTCCGCTATGTCATCAAGCGTTTCTTGAACAGTCACGGTCTGCTGCAGATTCCCGTGCTCTTCATAGGAGCGGGAAGGACGGCGGAACTGGTGTTGAAATCCTTCCGCCACGATGCGGGATACGGGTACAGGATTATAGGTTTCGTGGATGACCACCCGATTTCCAAGCAGTTGGCCAAAAACTACCCAATCTTGGGAGGATTTGACGATGTGGAACGCATTGTCCAGGAAACTGCTGTGGATTATGTGATCATAACGGCTCCGGGCCTGTCTAATGAAGAAATGCTGCTTATGGTGGACAAGCTGCAGCCTTATGTGAAGCACCTTTCCTTCGTGCCGGACTTCATCGGCCTGCCCGTAGGCAATCTGGAAGTAAGCTCGCTGGTGGATGAGAGCATGCTGGTGATAGGGGTGCGGAACAACCTGGCTTCTGCTTGGAACCGTGCCTTGAAGAGAATCTTTGACTTGACTTTATCCCTGCTAGGGTTGGTAGTAGCCCTTCCTGTGGGCATCCTCATCGCCCTGGCGGTCTATATTGACAGTCCCGGGCCGGTTATCTTTGCCCACTTCCGCATCGGTCAGAAGAAGAAGGTTTTCCCTTGCTATAAATTCCGCACCATGGTGCCGGATGCAGAGGAAAAACTGCGGGAGTACCTGCTGGAGAACCCTGCTGCCATGGCAGAGTGGGAGGATTCCTTCAAGCTGAAGGACGACCCCCGTATCACCAGAGTAGGTCGCTTCCTCAGGAAAACCAGCCTTGACGAGCTGCCCCAGCTCCTCAATGTGCTGAAAGGCGAGATGAGCCTGGTGGGCCCCCGTCCCATCGTGCGGCGGGAAATCATCAAGTATGGCGAATACTTCCGTGACTTCGCCCTGGTGCCCCCCGGCATCACCGGCATGTGGCAGGTGAATGGGCGCAGCGATACCACTTACGAAGAGCGGGTACGAATGGATTCCTGGTATGTGAGGAACTGGTCCGTATGGATTGACTTGGTTTACCTGCTGAAGACGGTGAGAGTTGTCTTCAGCGGCAAGGGGGCGTACTGAATAACACATTTCTTCATAGCATGAAAGGAAAGCTCCGGCTAGGCGTCGGGGCTTTTTTGATGTTTCCTGGGAGAGGATAGACGGCATGTGCTGGCTCTTGACATATGTATGGTTTCATATATAATAGGTGGTAGTATTTTCGCAGGGATGGAGCATTGTCTTTGGGGTTTTTTAGGGGAAAGGCTTACTATCAATAATGAAGATTGCGATTGTTCATGACTGGTTTGTCACTTATGCAGGAGCGGAGCGTGTGGTGGAGCAGATGCTCAAGGTCTTGCCGGAGTCAGACCTTTTTGCTGTGGTGGATTTTATCCCTCCCGCAGAGCGCGGCTTCCTGGCTAACAAGGAAGTCAAGACCACTTTCATTCAGTCCTTGCCTTGGGCCAGGAAGAAATATCGGAGCTATCTGCCCTTGATGCCCTTTGCGGTGGAGCAGCTGGACTTATCCGAATATGATGTAGTCATTTCCTCATCGGCAGCGGTGGCCAAGGGAGTCATCACTGGCCCAGGGCAGATCCACATTGCCTATATCAACTCACCCATTCGCTATGCCTGGGACCTCACCCATCAGTATCTTAGGGAAGGTGGTCTGGGCATGGGGCCCAAGGGGCTCCTGGCCAGGCTGATTCTCCATTATATCCGTATCTGGGATTTGAGGACTGCGCCCAGCATAGATGTGATGCTGGCCAATTCCGGCTTCATAGGCAAGCGCATCTGGAAGGTCTATCGCAGGGAGTCCAAGGTTCTGTACCCGCCTGTGAATGTGGAGAAGTTCAGCTTGAGGGAAGACAAGGAGGACTTCTACCTGACGGCCTCCCGCATGGTGCCCTACAAGAAGATGGATCTCATAGTAGAGGCTTTTGCCGCCATGCCGGAAAGACAGCTGGTGGTCATAGGCGATGGTCCGGAAATGCCAAAAGTCAGGGCTAGGGCTGAGGGCCATGACAATATCAAGATACTTGGTTTCCAGCCGGATGAAGTCCTGCGGGATTATCTGCAAAGGGCAAAATGCTTCCTCTTTGCTGCCGAAGAAGACTTCGGCATAGCCCCCCTGGAAGCACAGGCCTGCGGTACGCCGGTCATAGCCTATGGGCGCGGGGGAGCCTTGGAAACCATCAGAGGATTAGGCAGGAGTGAGTCTCCTACGGGACTCTTTTTCAAGGAACAGACGGTACCTTCAGTCTGCAGGGCAGTGGCGGAATTTGAAGAAAATATGAGCCTTTTTACGCCAGCAGCGTGCCGTGAGAATGCTTTGCGATTCTCCCCGGAAAGATTTCGGGAAGAATTCAGGCAGGTTGTCGAAAATTCATTAGCACAGGGAGAAGAACATGATTGAAAGATTGAAACCGGAATTCAGTTTTGAAGATGAGAGAGGTGCGCTGTTCCAGCTGTTTTCTTCCGGCTGGCAGCAGGTCAATGTCTCCTTTACCAAGAAAGGCGTGGAGAGAGGCTGTCATTACCACAAGCAGAACAGGGAAATTTTCTTCATCGTCAGTGGCAAGTGCCGCCTCTCCATCAAAGACCTCAACACAGGAGAAGAAGAACAACAGACTCTGGTGGGGGGAGACATGGTGATGGTGCACCCCTATGAGATACACACCTTCAACTACGATGAAGATACGGTGATGGTGGCAGCTTATGACATAGGCTTCCTTTTGCCGGATGGTACCAAAGATGTTTTTGATTGATACAGGAGTGAATTTTTCTTGAAGAAACTGGCGATTATCAGCAGCTACAAGGAATCTTGCGGCAATGCCACCTATACCGAAGCCTTGCGCAAAGAATTTTCCCGTCATTTTGAAGTGGATGTACTGGGGCTCAATGTAAAATGGCTTTCCAGCACCGGCAGCCGGGTAAGGAGCATGGCTGACAAGCATATCGACGAGATGGCTGCCAAGCTCAAGAACTATGATTATGTCAACATCCAGTTCGAGGCAGGACTCTACGGCTCCCATCCCAAGGATATCATCCGTCGGGTCAAGAAACTCATCACGGCTGCACCGAATCTGGTTTTCACCATGCACAGGGTGGACTTGAAGAAATCTTTCTGGGACAAGGATGTGCTCAAGGGGTTCCTGTCCAAGAGATTCATGGCCAATCTGAAGGATTATTGGCGCCAGAATTATTTCCCGCAGGTGTATTCTTCTCTGGTGGATCACATCAAGGAGGAGTCACGCCACAAGAATATCCAGATCATTGTCCACACCCAGAGGGATGAGGACAATGTGCGCTATATGCTGGGCTATGACAATGTGCACTCCTTCCCCTTGTCCTTCCTGAACAAGGACGAGCTTGCTTACTATGAGAAGGTCAGCAGTCGCAGCGAATTCCTGAAGGAATACGGCCTGGAAGAAGAGGATAAGGCCGTAGGGCTCTTTGGCTTCCTGGGGGACTACAAGGGGTATGAAACAGCCATCAGCGCCATGAAGCTCCTGCCGGAGGAATATCACCTGCTGATTTTCGGCTCCCAGCATCCCATGAGCATACATGCCTATGAGCCTGTCAATCCCTACATCGCCAAGCTCATGGCTATCATCGAAGCTGAAGAGCTTGACGACCGCGTCCACTTCGTGGGCGGGCTGGATGATGAGCCCTTCATCAAGGCTCTCCACACGGTAGACTTCGTGGTGCTGCCGTATCTGGAAGTGAATCAGGGCGGCTCTGGCATTGCCTCCCTGACCGTCGAAACCAAGGCCAAGTCCCTGTTCAGCAACAGCCTTGCCTTCGGTGAGCTCAAGCGCTACTTCCCGAACTGCTTCGAGTCTTTCGATATCGGCAACTATCATGAGCTTGCATACAAGATCCTGAACTATCATGCAGAATACGGCGCCAATATAGATAAGGCTCTGGAAAAATACAACATAGAGAACAATATTCTCTTCCATAAGCAGCTGTTCGAGAAGGGAGATTCATAAAGGTCATGCATAATATGCGCAATAGCCTGGAGATAATCCTGACCCTGGGCATCATGGACCTGAAGCTCAAATACAGGAGCAGCAAGTTGGGGTTCCTTTGGTCCTTCCTTAAACCTCTGCTGCAGTTCGTAGTGTACTACATAGTCTTTGCTGTTTTCCTGCAGGTAGGCAAGGGCAGCGACTACCCCTTGATGCTCTTCCTGGGCGTCCTCATCTGGGGCTTCTTCACCGAAGGTACCAGCCTGGGCATGAACTCCTATCTGGGCAAGAAAGCCATCGTCACGAAAATCAATGTCAGCAAGATCCTCATGCCTGTGGCGGCTTATGTCACCCCGGCGCTGAACTTCCTGCTGAACTTCCTGATTTTCTTCACCCTTTATGTGTGCTTCTCCTTTCACAACCTTTCCAATCTGTCGCCTGTGGGAGTAGGGCTGCTATTGCTCATGTTCCTGGACATCGGGGTCATCATCGTGGCATTGAATGTCATCCTGGCCAATCTGAATGCTATCTTCAGGGATGTCCAGAATATCTGGGAGCTTATCCTGCAGTACGGCGTCTTCATGACACCCATCATCTACCCTCTGCCGGTGCCTGACCAGTATTTGGTGCCGTACTTCTTCACCAATGTGCTGGCATTTCCTATTGAGCTGATCAAAAAGCAATTTTTCGTCTATGAGACCAAGATCATGGACCCGTACATCATTATCGCTCATATAGTTTCCCTTCTGATACTCTGTGCGGTGGCAGCTATGGTGCATCGTAAAATAAGCGACAAGGTGGCGGATTACTTATGATAGAATTACTGGATGTCAGCAAAAGCTTCAGGAGATATACCATACCTATCAACACCTTGAAGAGTTTCTTCCTTCATTACAAAGACTACATGAAGGAAAAGAGCAAGGTCAGCACCCTGGATGTCATCAAGCACCTCGATATGCACATTGAGAAATCCGAGATACTATGCATAGCAGGACGGAACGGCGCAGGCAAGTCCACTCTGGGCAAGCTCATCGCCGGCACCAGCAAGCCCTCCGGAGGCAAGATCAAGGTTCACGGCAGGGTGGTACCCTTCCTGGAACTTGGTGTAGCCTTCAGCAACGAGCTCACGGGCCGGGACAATGTCTACATGAACGGCGTGCTCCTGGGACTGAGCCTGAAGTACATCAAGGAACACATCGATGACATCTTCGAGTATGCAGAGATACCGGACTTCATCGACACGCCCTTGAAATACTACTCATCAGGCATGCAGATGCGGCTTGCCTTTTCCGTGGGCATGCATGCCGATGGGGACATTTACATCTTCGATGAGATACTGGCAGTGGGGGATGCCCACTTCCAGAAAAAATGCTATGATTCCTTCCGCACTCTGGTAGAAAAAGGAAAAACCATCATTCTCATCACCCATGACCTGGGCATCATCAAGCAGTATGCTACCAAGATGCTGTTGCTGAAGCAGGGCGAGTATCGCATCCTGGGCAAGGAAGAGATTGCAGGACTGACAGGGGAGGATTTATCTTGAAATACTTAGTAGTAGGCGCTTCCGGCTATCTGGGAAGCTATATGCTGCAGGAACTCCTTGGCAGCACAGGGGCAGAAATCATTGCCACCTACGGCCATAAGCCCGGCAGCATCACAGACAGCCGCATTGACTGGCAGCAGCTGGATTTGACCAGCCTGGCAGAAGTGGAAAGCTTCACCGGCAGGCTGAACGAGGCGGGGGAAAGCTACAGGGTCATATATCTGGCAGCCATCCATCATCCCGACGAAGTGCAGTCCAAATTCAACTACGCCTGGGATGTGAATGTGACGGCTCTCAGTCTCTTCCTCTCCCATCTGGAGAACATGGAAACCATCTACTTTGCCTCCACAGAAATGGTCTACGGGGCAAGCTCCCTGGGGCATAGCTTCCGGGAGGAAGATGAAGTGAATCCCATCAACGCTTACGGCCTGCAAAAGACTGTAGCTGAGAAGCTGGTTCTCTCCCGTGGCGGCAATGTGGCCCGCTTCGCCCTGCTCATGGGCAAGGGCATCGGCGGCAAGCCCCACTTCGTAGATGAGATCATCAGGACGGTGCAGGAGGGCAAGGACATGGAAATGCTCCATGACACCTACCGCAACATCATCGGCTTCAACAGCGCAGCCAGGCTGGTAGTGGCCCTGGCAGAAAAATACCGTGGCACCCAGGTGGGCATTGTGAACATTGCCGCCGATGATGTCATCACCAAATACGACATGGCCATCACGCTGGCTGAGAAGTACTGCCTGGACAAGGCGCATATCAAGCCCTTGACCCTGGAAAACAACGACTTCTTCTCCGACCGCCGCGCCAAGGTGCTCTGCCTGGACAACACCAAAGTGAAGCGCCTTTTGGGCATCGAAGAGATACACCTGGAACTCTGATAGATATTAATTGACGCTGCCTGCAGGGCAGAACCTTTGAGGGGGACAATAAAATGGCAAAGAATGCACTTATCACTGGTATCACCGGACAGGACGGAGCTTATCTGGCAAAGCTGCTCATCGACAAGGGCTACAAGGTCTATGGCTTGCTTGCTCGTCGCTCCACTGTCACCACCTGGCGTCTTGCTTACCTGGGGATCGAAGACCAGGTAGAGATGCTGGAAGGCGACCTGACGGATGTGACCTCCGTCATCAGGGCCCTGGAGGATTCACAGCCTGATGAATTCTACAACCTGGGCGCCCAGAGCTTCGTAGGCACCTCCTGGCGCCAGCCCCAGCTCACAGCCCAGTCCACCGGCATCGGTGCCCTGAACTGCCTGGAAGCCATCCGCATCGTGAACCCCAAGATAAAGTTCTACCAGGCTTCCACCTCCGAGATGTTCGGCGGCATGAAGGAGCATCCGCTCCAGTCCGAGGATACTCCCTTCCATCCCCGCAGCCCCTATGGCGTATCCAAGCTCTTCGCTCACTGGATGACCATCAACTACCGCGAGAGCTTTGACATCTTCGGTTGCTGCGGCATCCTCTTCAACCATGAGTCCCCCCTGCGCGGCATCGAGTTCGTCACCCGCAAGGTCACTGATGCCGTGGCCCGCATCAAGCTGGGCGTGCAGGAAGACCTGCACCTGGGCAACATCGACGCCAAGCGCGACTGGGGCTTTGCCGGCGACTATGTAGAAGCCATGCACATGATGCTCCAGCAGGACGAGCCGGACACCTATGTGGTAGCTACCGGCCGCACCACCACTGTCCGCGATATGTGCAAGATCGCCTTCGAGCATGTGGGCCTGGACTATGAGAAGTATGTGGTCATCGACCCGAAATTCTACCGCCCCGCCGAGGTTGACCTCCTGCTGGGCGACCCCAAGAAGGCACAGGAGAAGCTGGGCTGGACTGCCAAGACCAGCCTGGAAGAGCTCATCCACATGATGGTGGATGCAGATATGAAGCGCGTGGAAACTGAGATTGCGATTGCGAAGCGCTAAGGGGTTAAGACAGTGAAGGTAATAATACTTGCGGGAGGCGGCGGCACGCGGCTGTTCCCTCTTTCCAGGGAGAGCCGTCCCAAGCAGTTCCTGAATATCGACAGCGAAGAATCCCTGCTGGTGCAGACCATCAAGCGGTTCAAGAATGTCTGCCAGGCATCTGACATCGTCATCGTCACCAATGAGAAATACCGCTATCATGTGCAGAATGAGATAGCCCTGGCCCGTGCCAAGGGCGCTCATATCCTGCTGGAGCCGATAGGCAGGAACACTGCTCCTGCCATCGCTTTGGCAGCCCGCTTCTGCCTGGATGAACTGGGCAGCAGCGAAGACGAAGTCATGTTCGTGTCCACCTCCGACCATATCATCAGGCCCAACAAAGTATTTGCGGCTACGGTGGAAAAGGCCATGCCCCTCAGCGAAGAAGGCAAGATCGTCACTTTCGGCATCAAGCCAACCCGTCCCGACACCGGCTTTGGCTACATCCATGCAGGGGAGCCATACAAGCAGGGCTACCTGGTGGAATCCTTCAAGGAGAAGCCGGACGAAGAGACCGCCAAGGATTACCTGGCTCAGGGCGGCTACTACTGGAACTCCGGCATGTTCGCCTTCTCCATCGGCTGCTATCTTGAGGAGCTGGGGCAGCATGCTCCGGATGTGGCGGAATACGCCCGCCTGCCCTATGCCGAGATGCGTGAGAAATTCGAGTCCATTCCTTCCATCTCCATCGACTACGCCGTGGCAGAGAAATCCCAGCGCGTCATGGTGCTCCCCCTGGCTCTCTACTGGAACGATGTAGGCTCCTGGGATGCCATCCACGAAGTGCTGGACAAGGACGAAGACGGCAACGCCTTCCGCGGCGACTGCCTGGCCCTTGACTGCTCCGACACCCTCATGGTGGGCAACAGCCGCCTGATTGCGGGCGTGGGCTTGGAGGGCGTGGTCATCGTGGAGACTCCCGATGTCATCCTGGTAGCCCGTCAGGGCGAGTCCCAGAAGGTCAAGGACCTGGTGACAGAGCTGAAGAAGCGCGGCCGCAAGGAGGCCGTGGAGCACACCACCCTCTACTACGAGTGGGGCAGCTACACCCTGCTGGGCGAAGGCGCCGGCTACAAGATGCGCAAGCTGGTGGTGAACCCCGGCGGCAGGATTCCCCTGCATCTGCACTACCACCGCTCCCAGCACTGGATAGTGGCGGCAGGCACGGCGCGGGTACGCTGCGGTGAGGAAGAAAAGCTCCTCCATGACAACGAGGGCCAGTTCCTGCCCCTCTCCGTCCCCCACAGCGTGGAGAACCCCGGCCGCATTCCCCTGGAAATCATCGAAGTCCAGAGCGGCCCTTACCTTGAGGCCGATGATGTGGAGATGATGGAATAAATGCTGAAGCACATTGCAAGCAAAGCCTATGGCGAAGCCATGCGGAAATATGCCCTGCCGGGCAAGGCCGGGCTGGAGCTGGGGCCCCTTTACCACCCCTTTGTCACCAAGGCAGAGGGGCGGCAGGTCTCTTACATCGACTACCAGTCGGCTGAGGAGCTGCGGGAGGCCAACAAAGACAACCCGGAGATAGATGTCAGGGACATAGTGGATATAGACTATGTCTGGACTCCCGGCAAAGGGCTGCTGGAATGCTTGCAGTCGCAGCCGGAATCGGAGGAAGAGGCGGAGCAGCCTGCAGTGGTACCTGCCTTTGACTACATAGTAGCCAGCCAGGTCATCGAGCATGTGCCCGATACCCTGGGCTGGGTGAAGGAGCTTTTCTCTGTACTTAAAGTAGGGGGCACCTTGGTGCTGGGGTTCCCGGACAAGCGCTACACATTTGATGCCTACAGGCGTGACACCACCCTGCCGGAGGTCATCGAGGCTTACTGCCGCAGGGAGAAGCTGCCTACGCCGCGCCAGATTTTTGACAACTGCGCCTATGCGGTGGAAGACAGGGACTTTGAAGGCATGGTGGATATGAGCGTGCCCTTCTCGGAGCGGGAGAAGAAATACTCTCCTCAGGAGGCGCTGAACTTCGCCACCTACGCCTATTTCAACCGCAAGTACATAGACTCCCACTGCACCGTCTGGACGCCGGACAACTTCCGGGAAATCTTTGGCGCCCTTGCGGAGCTGGGACTTCTCCAGTGCAGCTTCGAGCTGGTGGAGATTCCCGAAGCCGCCAGCTTCGTGGTATTCCTCACCAAAGAGGGCGTGGGCCGCGATCTGCCGGAAAGCTACGAGGAGCGTCTGGAGAAAGAGAACGCCCATCTGCATAAAGCCTATGATGAGGCTGTAGCCCTGCAGCAGGAGCTGTGGGGGCGGCTGGACAAGGCCGGGCTTTTGCAGGAAAGCGAACAATGAAACGAGAGGATTGGTAAGTGCATGGCTGCTAAAGGTTATTTCCTGACCGTAGACATAGCCAGATTCGCAGCGGCGGCCTTGATTGCCGCCACCTGCCACTATACCGCCATCTTCGGAGCAGAGCCGCATGGCAGCGTGGCTCTGCTCCATTTTTTATATGCGAAGGCGGGCTATCTGGTAGAATTTTTCTTCCTGGTTTCCGGATTCTTCATGTACAGGCAGTACAGGCAGCGCATCGCAGAGGGAGAGGTATCCTTTGCCGCCTTCCTGAAAAAGAGGGTGCTTCGCATCTACCCACTGATGATGCTCACCTGCCTTATGGCCTTCATCCCCCAGAATATCCATCTGGCCCTCTACGGCACACCGGCTGTGCTGGCTCCTGATATGCGGAACTCCCTGCTGGCGCTGCTGCTCAGCTGCCTGGGACTCCAGAGCGGCTTCTTCGTGGGGGACGACTCCCTCACCCCCAATGGCGCCAGCTGGTTCATCAGTGTGCTGATGGTCTGCTATATCATCTTCTTCGCCCTGGTGAAAGCCTGCCGGGGCAGCAGGGCAGGGGAGAATGCCGGCTTTGTCCTCCTGTGCATCCTGGGCATCTTCCTCTACATGCATCCCCTGGACCTGCCTTTTCTCTTCGGGGTGTCCGGCAGGGGGTATCTGAGCTTCTTCCTGGGCTGCCTTATGAGCCAGGGATTCTGCAGCCTGGGGGGGAGGAGGGCCATCGCGCTGGGCTGTATGGGAATGCTTGCCTACATTGCCGGCTACAGATTTGACCTGCTGGGCAATGACATCCTGATGTTCGCCCTGCTCTTTTCCCCTTCCCTCTTGCTTTTCACCCTGGCCCTGCCCCTTTCGCCCGGTGAAAGGGCTGCAGCCTGCATACGGCTCCTGGGGAAGCTGTCCTTCTCCGTCTTCATGTGGAATATCCCCCTTTACGCTTGGGCAGCGCTGCTGGACAGGTATCTGGGACTGGGGCTGGATCATGGCAGCCTGAAAAATCTGCTGTGCCTGAATGCAGCCATCCTGCTTGTCTCCATAGCAGGCTATTATCTCTTTGAAAGGCGGTGGGATAAAAGTGCCAAAGGATAGGAACTCCGTCATAGAGCTGCTGCGCATCCTGGCCATGCTGCTGATCATTGCCGGCCACGATGTCATGGCCTCCGGCCTGCCCCTGTCAGTAGGGGGAGAGGATCTTTCGCTGGTGGAAAAGGTGAACCTGGCCCTGGGCAGGACACTTTTCAGCGCCGGGCACTGGGGAGCCATCACCTTCTTTCTCATCACAGGCTATTTCTGGCGGGGGGACAGCGTGAGGTGGAAGGCCGTAGGCCATATAATGCTGGTAACAGCCTTCTATCTCGCCATCTTTCCCCTGCTGGCTTTCCTGTTGCCGGGGCTTCTGCCGGAGCAGGCAGCCTATTATCCTCCATTTGTGCTGATTTATCCCTACTGGTTTGTCACGGCGTACCTCCTGATGATGCTGGTTTATCCCCTGCTGATGCGGAGGGGGGGAGAGAGATTCCTTTCCTGCCTCACCTGGGGGCTGGGGGCGGTGCTGCTCCTGCTCTGGGCGCTTGACCTCAGCGGCAGGAGCTATGCCGCCTTTCCCCCGGTGTACCTCATCCTCGCTCCTTTGTTTTTCCTGCTCCTGGGCAGGAAATTGCGTGAGAGCAGTGCCCTGACCCCGTCTTTGGGGGCGGGCCTTGCCTGGGCCGTCCTTTCCTTCCTGGCCATGGTTGCCATGAATGCCATCGGAGGAGAGTCAGTGTATCGGAAAATAGGCACCCTGATCTCTCCTTTGAACATCCTCCTGCCCACCTTCCTCCTGCTGTCCTTCCTGCGGCTGCCCGCCTTCCACGCTGCCGTGATAAACAAGGTCGCAGCCCTCTGCCTGGGCATCTATCTCATCCATGTGAATCCCTATGTGAATGGGCTCCTGTGGGGAAACCTCTTCGTCAAGGCAGGGCTGGCAGGCGCACCGGTACTTTTCTTCAGATTGCTTGGTGAGGCTATGCTGATTTTCGTCACTTGTGGCATACTTGAGGGAATCAGGCAGCGATGTATGGAAAAAATATATGGGAATTAGCAGGTATTTGCTTTCCGTAAATAGAATAAGAACTTGACATGAGGATATTGTCTGTGCTATCGTCTACAATAAAAGGAGGAAGTGACATGAGCAATAAATGTATAAGCGAAAGTTATGACCTCCATCCGAAATGGGAGGAGTTCTTGCTCCTGTTGAAGAAGTCGTTTTCGTTCCTGGCAGAAGTCCAGTTGAAAGATGCGCCGTCTGCCATGGAAATCACGAATTGGGGAGACATCTTCAAGAAAAGTGATTGCAGCTTAGTCTGGGCAAATTGGTACGATGATCATGGCAAGTTTTTTTTAGCTAAGATAGATGGTTGTTCAGGCTTGTTGGAGAAGTTTGATCCTGCTGCCTTGAAGCAAGCGATATATACTCTGGATGAAGTGAATCAGTCTGGTGATTATGAGTATATCCTGGATATGACAGCTGACACTATCGGGTGGCTTGAAAACAGGGCAGAAAGGCTGATGCGGAGACTGGAAGAGCTCAGTTCATGTGCGTCAGTTTATGTACATGGGGCAGTAGATGGCATACTGGAAGTTAAGATTGATCCGACCTCGTCTTCAGGGACGAGGTCGTTTGCATAAGGAGGAAACTTTCATGGCAAGAGAAGATTATGAGAAAGAGTTGCAGGAGTACAAAATATCCCGTGATACTGTGCAGTTGGTAAATGTAGATACGGTTTCTATGTCGCTTAGCAAAATCAAGCCTTTGAATAATGACAGCAAGAGGCTCGGGTTGAGCATAGCCAGGGAAATTATCGACAAAGGGGTGGAGCCTGATATTCTCAAAGGGATTGTCCGCATGAAAGTAGAGGTATTCAACGAGGAAAAAGAATGTTGTGCCGCAATAAATGTGGTTCAGATGGGGATATTCAGAGCAGAGGAAGAGCTGGATGCAGAGGAGTTCCGCCATAGGGTAGAACTGCAGCTGATTCCACAGCTCATATCATATCTAAGAAGCACAGTATCTGTATTGGCGGCAGAGGCTGGCCTGGCTCCAATAGTTTTGCCGACTATGGATGTTTTGCAATCTATAAGGCGAAATGCCCGTGAGGGAAATCAAGAGGCGTGACATGAATGAAGAAAGTATATGTCTGAAGCGAATGGATCATGAAAATAAAGCGCTTGATACCTGTGTTCGCAATCTGCGTGACGAAATAAGAGATGATAATACTTTCGAAGCCCTGGTGCATTTATTCAAGTCCTCCAAGTATTGGCCCCAAGATTTTGCGGGGAAATACGAGGCGTGGAAGCGGGGAAACAGTGACTATGCTCTTTTGGATGCGAAGATGCAGTCAGCTTTTGATCGAGCAGTTCAAGATTGTTTTGCAGCAGTGAGCGGAGATATTGAACTGTGGGACAAACTCCGTGGTATGTTTGCTGAGAAAGTAGTAGAAACTGCTTTTGGTAATTGGTATAAGAAAAATATTGAAGGTTATAAGGGGGAAATTGAGCTGGGGTGTGCTGTATGCCTTGGCGGCAGAATCGTGAAGCATAAGTGTGCCGAGGATATGGATCAACAGGAACTCTGCGGGCGTATAAGGCAATCTTGCAAGCCTGCTGGTGAGTGCAAAGGGGATAAGCAAACTGTTGATATTGGCAGCTTGGTGTATATGCTTCCTCCGCAGGCGGGCAGGGCGTTATATTGCCTTGAAACTAAGCTGACACCGAAGAGTTTCCATTATTTGGATGCGGACTTTCTAAAAAAACTGAAGGACACTCTGGACGAGATTGGTGTGCATACAAATATCATCATAGCATCGCTGGATTATCGTCAGAGCTTGGAGGAAAGAGTGGTTTTATGCATGGGAGAAGAGGCTCCGGTTGAAATTTGGGGAGTAGCTGAGATAAAGAGCTATTTTTTTGATAAGTAAAGGGGAATCCAATCATGCTTTTATCACTTTGCATCATCATGCGTGACCCTGGGGAGGAGATTATCTCCTGCCTTTCTTCGGCTGCGGGGGTGCAGGAGATCGTGGTCTGCGATACGGGGAGCAGGGACGGGGCTCCTGAGCGGGTGCAGAAGTGGCTGCGGAAATGGCAGGCGGGGAAAATGGGGCGCAGGGGAGTGCTCTGCCACTGCAAGTGGCGGGATGACTTCGCTGCGGCCCGGAACTTCGCCCTCTCGAAAGCCACCGGGGACTGGGTGCTCTGGCTGGACAGCGACGAGCAGCTGACGGGGGCGGGGAGCCTGGCGGCTCTCCTGCAGGGACTGGCGCAGGGCCTCCTCCCCGCAGGCACCCTGGTCCGCTCCCAGTCCCTGCCCCATGTGCTGGAATTCTGGCGGGTGAATGTGGACGAAGCGGGGCAGAAGCTGGCTGACCATGAGGATGACATCGCCGTGAGAATGATGCGCCGCCTGCCGGGGCTGGCCTATCGCGGCGAAGTGCATGAGCAGCTGCTCTTCGAGGATGGCCGCGAGCTCATCTCGGCGGTGCTGCCCAAGGACTACCTGCACATCCTGCACAGCGGCTATGCCCCTGAGCGCATGGCGGCCAAGGGCAGCCGCAATGCCGCCATATTATTGAAGGAAAAAGCCCAGGGGGGCGAGACTTTCCTCTTGGACTATTATCTGGCTGCCCACTACCTGGAGGAAGGGAACTGGCAGGAGGCTGCCCGCCATGCCAAGGCCTCCATGCAGGGCCATCGCCCTGTCCACGATGACTTCGCTCCCTGGCGGCAGCTCTATCAGGCGCGGTCAGGGCAGGCCAGGAGCCTCCGGGAGAAGTACGGCCTCCCCGGCGCCGAGGGCAGCCTGCCGAAGGGCGCCAGCCACGGCGCCGTCATCGTCAGGGCGGCGGAGAAAAAAGTCGAGGAAGCGCTGGCAGAAGGCATCAAGGCTTTTCCTCTCTACCCGGATTTCTACTATCTCCGTGGGGGGCGCCGCTGGAACAGGGATGAGAAAATCCAGGGGCTGGAGGACATCAAGCTGGCCCTGTCCTACCATGCAGCCTTTGCCGCCAGATTCCCCGGCCAGGAGAACCACTTCACCGAGCTGCTCTCCGGTTGCCTGGCGGCCAAGGCCCAGATGGAAGAAGAACTGCGGGAGGAAGGGGAGAGGCCCTTCCTCTCCGCCTGCGTCATCATGCGGGACAGCGAGGAGGATATAGCCCTCTGCCTGGAGTCCCTGCAGGAGGCCGATGAGATTATCGTGGTGGACACCGGCTCCGTGGATAAATCTGTGGAGATAGCGAAAAAGTATACGGATAAAATCTACCATTTCCAGTGGATAGACGACTTCGCTGCTGCCAAGAACTATGCGCTGGAAAAAGCCAGGGGGGACTGGATAGTCTTCCTGGACAGCGACGAATACTTCTCTGAGCAGGGCAGGGAGCTCAGGGCCATGTGCCAGGCGGCTGAGGCCCGCAAGGATATAGAGAGCCTGATTCTGAAGATGCAGAATGTGGACCTCCAGGGGAGGCCTTTCGGAGCCATGGGCTCTGTGGAGAGGGTCTTCCGGCGGGGGTTGAAATATAAAGGCAGGATACATGAATATTTGGCAGGCAGTGAGGGCAGAAGCCCTGTCCCGGCCTATGTGCCCCGGGAAAAAATCTTCCTGTACCACAGGGGCTATGCCCCGGAGCGCCTGGCCCAAAAGGCCGCCAGAAACAGGAAGCTTATCGAGGAAGCCCGTCCCGGGGAGATTATGAATCCCTATGGCTACCTGGCCCAGGCGGCCATGATGGGAGGGGATTTTGCTGCCGCCAGGGATAATGCCCGCCTCTCCCTGCAGGCCGGGGAGACCTCAGGCACCATGCGCTTTGAAATCTGCCGCATCTTCTACCGGGCCTGTCTCAGTCTGGGGGACAAGGCAGGCTGCGAGGAGGCCCTGCAGGCCATGGAGGAAAGATTCCCCCTGATGCCGGACTCCTGGGCCATCCGGGGGGCGGCCCTCTGGAACGAAGGCAAAGAGGACGAAGGAGCGCCCCTGCTGCTGCGGGCCTTGGAGCTCATCGCTGACTTCCAGCAGAACAATCCCGGCGAGATAAACGAACTGGCCAATGATGCCCAGGGGATTTATGAGAACCTGCGGGAGTATTATGAGAAGCGTGGGGACGGGAGGAAGCTGGATAAGATTAAATTGAAATTAAAATGAGAATATTTATTTAGATTGAGAATTTCCTTGACGAAGGAAGAATTTTAGCATAAAATATATAGCAGTAGTAGGAGTGGGTATGGCGCTCTTGACTCGGAAGACTACTATGGGGCCAATCTCTGGCAATGCCGCAGGACTTATGTCCTGCGGCATTTTAATTTCCTGCTCTCCGGCCAATGTCATTTAGTTAAGCCTTCCCCTTGAGGGGAAGGTGCCCCGTTAGGGGCGGATGAGGTGGAGCGTTCTCTCGTTTATCTGCCTTATCTTGTTCATTTGCACCTCATCCGTCAGCCTTCGGCTGCCACCTTCCCCTCAAGGGGAAGGCAGTCGAGACAATGATGCTTAACTTAATGACATTGGCTCTCCGGCTTGATGTTATTTACAGAAAATTTCATTTTTCTTGGCGAACTTTGTATTGCATTTTTTATACGGCTGTGGTAAAATTTTTCATGTGTAGAAATCTATTCTTCTTGGATAGGGATAGGTAAAGCGCCATACAATTTTTTTAGGAGGTTGGTTAATATGGCAACTATTGATTTAAGTAGGTACACAGGTGCTAAGACTAGCTCGGTGTTGGGCTATTCTGCAACTGCTGGCTGGACGGCAACTGCAAAGACGCTGCCGTCTGGGTATGATACGGTCCTTAGCTGGGACAGTGATAGTGGTGTGACGACCGCAACGGCTGTTGATGCAACGCAGCCCTTGACCATCAATGCTGTGACTAGTGCTAACTGGACTATTAATGATACCAATGGTGCAGCCAAGACCATCAACACGGGAAGTGGCAATGATACCGTCACAGTCGCGGTCGCCAATGCAGTCGTATCTACTGGCAATAGTAATGATAAGGTTTCTGTTGTTGGGGCACTTGATGGTGCTAACATTAATCTGGGTGCAGGCGCTGACACTCTTGAGATTGTTGGTGTAAAAGTGGAAAATTCCACTATTCAGCTGGGGACTGGTAGCGCTACTGTTGATGGTACCACGAAAGCCGCTTCCGTTGTGGGTTCTACATTTAATGGCACTGGTGCAAATACTATCAACCTTGCTAAGCTTGATGAATCCCGCATCAACCTTGGCGGCAGCGACGATGTGGTGAGTATAAGTGGTACTGCCAGCAGCAATACCTTTGTTATGGGTGCTGGCGATGACGACGTTACAATCAATGGTGCATCCACTGAAAACAACTTTGACCTCGGTGCTGGTGATGATGAGCTGAAATTTGGTGCAACGAGCACTTCTGACACCGTCACCATGGGTGCAGGCAATGACCAGGTGACAGTGACTGGCGTTGCAACCGGTACCAAGTTCGATATGGGCGCTGGTGATGACAGCGTTACCTTCGGAGCTAATGTCAAAGAGGTAACTATCACCGCTGGTGATGGCGTAGATCTTGTGACAGTGACTGGCAATGTTGAAAGCTCCACCATCGAGATGGGGGCTGGCAACGACAGTGTTACCCTCGGTGGTACTGCCAAAGATACAACTATCAACGCCGGTGAGGGCAATGATACTGTTTCACTTGTTGGGTTGGTTACTGATGGCAAGATCAATGCTGGTGCTGGCAACGATCTGGTAACCCTGACTGCTGGGGCTAAGAGCACTGCGATTGACCTTGGGGCAGGCAACGATACAGTGCAGATTGCTGGTGCTGGCAGCGACACCTCTATTACTGGTGGCGCAGGCTCCGATGTCTTTAATGTAAATGGTCTTACCAGCGGTACGGCTACCATTACTGACTTCCAGGCAACTACTGATTTGCTGGTTGTTGCTGGTACAGATTATACCAAAATTGCAAATGGGTCTGCACTTAAGGCTGATGGTACTATCGCTATTGGTGCTTCAGCAGCTGTACAGCTTTCCTCAAGTGCTGGGTACTATGCCGTTACAGCAGACGGTGTTACGCCGGCTGCCGCTAGCAAGTTGAATGTGCTCTGGACCGGTGAGAAGGCTGTAGAGATCAATGCCAGCGCTATCAACGAGCCTATGGTGATTGTTGGTACCACCGGCGAGGGCGCAGATACCCTCCGCGGCGGCAAGAAGGCTGACACCATCGTGGCTGGCGCAGGTGATGTGGTATTCGGCGGCGGCGGCGATGATACCATTACTCTTGGTACGGCAACCGACGACAAGCGTGAGACTGTGGCTTTGGTGAACGGCGCCGGCGCTGACAGTGTGGTTAACTTCGAGCAGGGCTTTGCGGCCACTAAGGATGTTATCTATCTGGCTGAGAACAGCATTGACGATATTGCCAAGGCATCTGCGTTTGATCTTACTGGTAATCTGGTAGTGAAGCTCGGCACTTCCAAGCTTGATTTGGGCACTAAGGGTGGTACCGCTCAAGAACTCAATGTGGTAGACAAGACCAACAAAGAGTATGATGTGGCAGTTGTGAATAATGGTGCTAGTTATGGTTCTGCTGCTACTGATGTGGAGTCCATGGCTGATTACTACATTGCTGCTGGCGATACGGCTAATCTGAGCTTCAGCGGTATCAGTGATACGCTGACCATTGAGCTGGGCAATACCGGAGTTTATGGCGGCAGCAGCACCTTTGTGGGCAACTTCGACAGTGTCACCGGCGGTACTACCAACACGGTTATTATTGGTGCTGGCAACAAGAAGGAGACCCTGACTGCAGGTGGCGGCCTGACCAGCCTGTGGGGCGGCGGCTCTGCTGCTGACAGCCTGATTGGTGCAGGTGCGACTGCTGGCAACAAGACTACCTTCTTCTATCGTGCAGGCGATGGCAAGGATACGGTAAATGGCTCCAACTGGGGCAATGGCAGCGATGCTGATGTGCTGGATCTTACCGGTGTTACCATGACCAGCATCAAGAAGGATGCTACCAATGGCATGGTCATCAGCACCAATTCTGATGCTGACAAGCTGACTGTCCAGGGCGTTGCTACTGAGAATGATGTTGTGAAGTTCACCCTTGATGGCACCACTGTTCTTCAGGGCAAATATGGTATCACTGACGGCACTGTTACCAACAACTTCACCTATGACTCTAACGTGAGTGTCTACTATGGCGGCAAGAGCGATACCCTCACCGTGGGCTCCGGCATCACTGAGGCTAACATCCAGCTGGATGGCAGCCAGGGTGTAGGCTATGCCGGCATCACCACCGTTGATGCTTCCGGCAACAACGGCAGCATCATCATCGGCGGTACCGGCACTGCCAATGAGAGCATCATGGCAGGCACCGGCTCCTCCAGCATCTGGGGCGGCGCAGGCTCCTCCAAGGATACCCTGGTGGGTTCCGGCTCCGGCTCCACTACCTTCTATTGGGGCACTGACAACGGCAACGATACTATCAGCAGCACCACCAGCAGCGACAAGGTGTTCTTCTACAACATCTCCTCCACTGCAGGCACTGTTACTGACATCAAGGATACCGTTGATTCCGATGGCACCATGGTCTTCACCCTCGCTTCCGGCGAGAAGCTCACTCTCACGGGTCTCAACGCCAGCGCTGTCACCCAGTTCACCTTCGCTGACGGTGCTACCTACACTTATGACTACAGCGCCGAAGCTGGCAAGCGTTGGAGCGTAGCATAAGCTAAACAACCAAATACCAGGGCAAACAGGGACGCCTGAATGCCAGGGTCAAGCCCCCCAGAAATGGGGGGCTTTTTTGGTGTAGGAAAGACAGGCAAGTTATTTCCAGAAAATGGAAATAACTTGCCTGAGTCGTTTCTTAGTGATATAATGCAAAAAAGGAGGTTGTTGCCATGATTTTCTTGTCTATATATTGCGATAATATCTATATGTTTCGTGATTTCTTCATTGACTTTGCAATAAAGCGCAAATATAAGCATTCTTTAGCTCAGAATGAAATGCTGTTTGAGGGATCAAAAATAAATGTAAGGAAAAAGCTGATAATATTAGGCGGAAATGCATCAGGCAAGACCACATTAGGGCGTCTGCTTTGCGCTGTGCAATACTATTTGATTGGTCGGGAGATGGATAGGTATATAAATCTGAAAGACAAGATTTATGATAAGAAAAAACCAGGAACTTTCAAAGTTGAATTTGCCATAAAAGAAGAAGCCTATTCTTTAGAGTGTGTGTTTAATGAAAATGGAATCATCAAAGAATCACTGAAGAATGTCAGGATATACCCTTCTTACTCGATTAACGCTCTGCGGAAAAAACTTGAAGAATCAGCGCCTGTTGATACTTATATGGATGATGATGCATCTAATTATGAAAGTCTTTCCGGCAGGTTTGGGATGGCATCCAATTTGCTGTCTAAACCATCTAATAAGAAGTTGATCGATATTTTTCGCGGAGATGTACAATTTACATATAGTTTTTCGAATTTTGCCAGCAGACAATTTACCAGAATACTGCAAGTACCTGTGGAGAAGTTAAATGAAATCCTTCCCAATATAGACAATTCTGTTGACCGTGTTGTTGCTCTGAAATCATCTGAGTCAGATATTGAATCACATTCCTATATGATTGTTTTCAAAAATGGTGAACATCTTACAATTCCTGATGGTGATTTAAGCCGTGCAGACAGGAGCAGATTGTCTCATGGTACATATGAAGCGCTTCAGTTCCTGGGGAGGCTCATCGACATAAAAAATAATCCCAGTGTGGTAGCCTATCTCGATGAACAACTTGCACATCAGCATACGGAACTGGAATCATATATGGTGATGAGAGCGTTGCTGCTGCCAAGGGAGGGACAATTATTTTGTACCACGCATAACAATGAATTGCTGGATTTGAATGTTTCTCCGCAGATGATATTGTTGTTTAGACGCAACAAAGATGGATTTAATGAAGCATTTTATGTAAGTGATAAGATATCTAAAAATGATCGTGGCTTCAAAGGATATAATGATAATGATTTCTTCGGAGTCCAGCCAGACTACAGCGTCCTTGATGTTTTTTTTGAGGAGGAATAGGATGGAGACTCGTCTTTATATAGCGGAGGGAGAAACCGAAGAGCACTTTATAAAGGAAATGATTAGACTAAAGTGCTTTGTTCCAGGCAAGTTCCGTAAATTCAATTTGATGCAAAAGCAGCTCAAGAATACAGACAATATAATGATGAAGAAATATTCGCGAGTTATCTGCATTATAGACACAGATTGCATAAGTGATGACGAGGTAGAAAAACTAAAGGCAAATCTAAAAATGTTAAGTGGAATATGCTCACGGCTGGATGTTTTGGTACAAAATAAAAATTTTGAGGATGAACTTAAAAGATTGTTGGGGAAGAAAAATCTATTGAAGGCCTTTCCAGAGAAATTCGATGGTTTGGGAGAATTAAAACACTTTCTTGCTGAGAAGATAGACTATGAAAAGTACATAGACAAGAAGAAGGTGTCATCTTATTGCAGCGGAAGCAACGAGTTCAAGGAAGAACTGGGAAGGTGCTTGGGGAAAAATAAAAAAATAAAGATTATTGCAGGCGAGAATATTCGTCCCAAGAAGTCCGAAGTGTAACATTGTAGTGACGGATATTCAGCCTGAGCCGGGTTATGTGTAATGCAGGCCCGGCTTTTTGTGTCGGAGCCGTCAATTGGGATGTTTTGCCTGAGAGGGAGGATGTGGTTTGCTTTTTTACTATAGAACTCAGTGAATCAAGCCCGTTAGGGCGCAGATGAACGCTAAGTTCTATGTGAGGGCGTGTGGACACCGTTAGGTGTCCAGTACAGGAGTGTTTCATAAAATATGTAGGCGACCACAAAGCCTTCCCCTTGAGGGGGCGGCGAAGCCGCGGGTGTCCGGTGGACACCCGGGACAGGTGGCAGCCGAAGGCTGACGGATGAGGTGCGAATGAACAAGATAAGGTAGATAAACGAGGGAATGCTCCACCTCATCCGCCCCTAACGGGGCACCTTCCCCTCAAGGGGAAGGCATTTTGACATGCAGCCCAATTTATGAAACGCACCTGGTGTCCAGTAAGTTTACTATGGAAAAACTTATGGTATGGCGTTATAATAGTAGGGTGTGTTTATGATAAGAAGGAGTATTCTATGGCAGATAAAACAGCATCCCGGTATACGGCGCTGGGAGCTTTGGAAAAGTCCGTCTACAATTTCGGACGCAATTTGAAAGAAGGCAGCCTGGCAGGGGCGCATGGGGAGCTGAGTGACGAGCGCATCACTTGGGAGGATCTGAGGAAGCTCGCCAAGAAGATGAAGTTCCGGACGGTGCTCCTGAAGCCCGGCGCAGATGAGCTGCGGGAGGTCCCTGCTCCTGCCATTGTTCGCATGAAGAACGGCAGTTATGTGATGCTGGGGCTCCACAATGATGAGACGGTGCTCTTCATCGATGTGAACAGGGATCGGCCTGTGGCTATGCCTACCAAGCAGTTCCTGGAGGTCTGGACAGGGGAACTGATGACTATCAGCCCCATGATGACCTGGGCGGAGTTCAGGCGCAAGTACAATCTGGAGTGGTTCTATCAGGTTATCCTTCATTACAAGCAGATTTTTACCGAGATATTCGTGGCCTCGGCTTTCCTGCAGGCTATGGGCATCATGATGCCACTTTTTACCCAGGTGGTGATTGACAAGGTCATCGGCAATGACGGCATTTCCACCCTGACGGTGTTGGGGGTGTCCATGCTGGTGTTTGCCTTCGTGCAGGCGGGGCTTTCAGGTATTCGTACGCATCTGCTGAACCAGACTACCACCAAGTTGGATGCTATCCTCAATACCAGGCTGTTCCGCCATATTATTTCTTTGCCGGTGCCTTATTATGAGCATCGGCGGGTGGGCGATACACTGATGAGGATAGGCTCTATGGGAAGCATCAGACAGTTTTTGACGGGTACGACCCTTACAACTATCCTTGATGCAATCTTCTCAGTGGTTTTCATAGCTCTCATGCTTTATTACAGCGTTAGCCTGACCCTGATTTCCCTGGTCATCGTTCCTTTGTATGCTTTGCAGACTTTTGTGGCGTTGCCGATTTATCAGAAGAAGATCGAACAGGTATGGCGCGCAGGCGCTGCCCGGCAGTCGTTTCTGGTAGAGGCTGTGACTGGCATGCAGACCGTGAAGGCGCTGGCTATTGAGCCTCAGTTCCTGAAGCGCTGGGAGAATCATGTCTGCCGCTTCGTGCAGGCGAATTTCGATACGGCGGCTTTCAACCTGCTGATCAATGGTGGCAACGGCGCTATCCAGATGGTTTCTACGTTGGTGATTCTCTGGGTGGGCGGATATATGGTGATGAATGGCGAGTTTACGCTGGGACAGCTGATTGCTTTCCAGATGCTCTCAGCTCAGGCGGTGTCGCCGCTGACGAAGCTTTTGACCATGTGGCCCCAGGTGCAGCAGTCTTTTCTGGCGCTTGACAGGCTGGGGGATATCCTCCATTCTCGCATTGAGCCGGTGCTGAGGCCATCGCCTGCAGGACTGTTGGTCATCAGGGGGGATATTGAGGTCAGTGAGGTGACTTTCCGTTACAGGCTTGATTTGCCTCCTGCGCTTGATAATGTGAGTTTTTCTATCAAAGCGGGGGAGAAAATAGGCATTGTAGGCCGCTCCGGCTCCGGCAAATCGACGCTGGCGGGCATTCTGGAGAAGATATATCTGCCTGATGCGGGTACTGTTTCTGTGGACGGTACTGATTTGAGGAATGCCGATTATCCGTGGCTGCGCCGCCAGATGGGGGTGGTCATGCAGGATAATTATCTTTTTGACGGCTCTATAAGAGATAATATTGCCGCAGGCAAGCCCGCGGCTCCCATGGAGAAAGTCATGGAGGCAGCAAAGCTGGCCGGTGCACATGATTTTATCCTGGAAATGGATGAGGGATATGATACCAAGGTGGGAGAGCGCGGTGCTTCCCTTTCGGGCGGACAGCGGCAGCGCATTGCGATTGCCAGGGCTCTGCTGACGAATCCACGCATCCTGATCTTTGATGAGGCTACGTCAGCGCTGGATTATGAGTCTGAGCGTCTGGTGATGGGCAATATTGAGAGGATAGCAGGTGACAGGACGATGATCATAATCGCCCATCGTCTGGTGACGGTGGAGCATTGCGATCGTATCATTGTCATGGATCACGGGCATATCGCCGAGGAGGGTACTCCTGCAGAACTCCTGGCGGCAGGCGGCATCTACAGCAAGCTGCACGCGCAGCAATCGGTGGAATGAGGTACTTTTTATGTGGAAAAAGCTATATCATAGATTCATAGAAGGAGATAAGGACGGTACTGAGACGGAATTCCTGCCGTCTATCCTTGAGGTGACGGAGACTCCTCCCTCGCCTGTGGGCCGGCTGGTGCTCTGGACCATTGTGGCGCTGCTTATTGCAGGGGCCATCTGGGCTTTTGTAGGCGAGGTGGATGAGGTGGCTGTGGCCAGAGGCCATGTCATCCCAACAGGCAATGTGAAGGTTGTACAGTCACAGAATAAGGGAGCCATCAAGGATCTGCTGGTCAGGGAAGGCGATTATGTGCAGGCCGGACAGACTCTGGTGGTGCTGGATACTACCAAGACCCAGGCTGATGTGGACCAGCTGAAGAAGCAGGTGGCGTATTACAAGATGACGGTGGAGCGCCTGCAGGCTGAGATGAATGACGAGCCGTTCCTGCCGCCTGACAACAAGGACGGGGATCTGGACCAGAAGGACATCAGCGCCCAGACGGCTCTTTATAACAGCCGCCGGGCCAAGCTGATGGCAGACCAGGAGAAGAATGCAGCAGCTATCGCCCAGGAGCGGGCGGCTATCGAGTCGGCCCAGGCGCAGCAGCAGAAGTATATTTCCCTGTATGAAGTGGCTCTGGAGAAGGAGCAGCG
Source organism: Pseudoselenomonas ruminantium (assembly GCA_015058655.1). GTDB lineage: Bacteria > Bacillota > Negativicutes > Selenomonadales > Selenomonadaceae > Selenomonas_B > Selenomonas_B ruminantium_C. The sequence goes on along the minus strand of SVBX01000025.1, from coordinate 20,656 downwards.
TCTGGAGATGCTGTTCAAAGAGAGCGCCGTTTCTTATTTCCAGCTGTTGGAAGGCAGGGCAAGGCGCGTGGAGTACCAGAAGTCTGCAGAGGCCATGGATCAGGAGATCCAGAAGGAGCAGGCCAAGCTGGCGGAGGCCATGGATAATCAGGCTACCACGGATAGTGCTTACCGACAGGAGACTATGACCCAGCTGGTGGAGGCCAAGCGCCAGCTCAATGCCTATCAGGAGGAACTGACCAAGGCCAACGAGACTAATGTGCAGTCCGAAATCACGGCTCCTGTGTCCGGGCGTGTAAATCAGCTCGCTGTCCATACTGTGGGCGGCGTGGTGTCTGAGGGACAGGGTCTGATGATGATTGTGCCGGAGGATGCTACTCTTGAGATCGAAGCGTATGCTGACAACAAGGATATAGGCTTCATACAGGTGGGACAGGAAGCAGAGGTAAAGGTTACTACTTTCAACTTCCAGAAGTTCGGTATGGTGAATGCCGAGGTGGCTGAAATAAGCCCTGATGTGGTGCAGGATGACAGCAACAAGGAGAGGAACGGAACTTACCGCCTGACTCTTTCCCTGGAGGGGGATGCCAGCGGTATAGACCTTTCCCCTGGCATGGAGGTAACTGCTGAAATAAAAATCAAGAAGAAGCGCATCATTGATTTCTTCCTTGATCCTTTCCGCCAGTACAAGGATGAAGCTCTCAGGGAAAGATGATCTGAAAAAGGAGATAAGTTATAGATGTCTAGAATAGATTCTGCCCTGGGTTGCCTGGTGCAGGTAGCTGCCCGCTTTTCCATCCCGGCGGATTATTCCCAGATTTCCCGTGCGTATATCACAGATGCAAAGCCTGTGGATACTACGGGGCTTTTGAAAGCTGCCAAGGAACTGGGACTGAAGGCAAGGGCTTATGAGCAGATGAGTTTCAAGTGGCTCGAAAAGATGCCCCGGCCCCTTATCTGCCGGATGGTGGACGGCGGTTATGTGCTGGTCAATCGCATTGATGAGGATGGCGTGGTGCTCTTTGACCCCCGCATGAAAGCTGGGGAGCAGCTGCTGGTGGTGAAGAGGGATTTCTTCCGGGAGAAGTGGAGCAAGGAGGCCATCCTCTTCACCAAGCGGTTCCAGATGAAAAAGGCACTGGACAAGGTGGAGCGCTTCGGCTTTGGCTGGTTTATCCCCGTGGTGGCAAAGTACAAGGGGTTCCTGCTGAAGGTGCTTTTCATCTCCCTGATATTGCAGATTTTCGGACTCTTGACGCCGCTGTTTACCCAGACTATCATTGACCGGGTGCTGGTACATCACAGTGTCTCTACCATGGATGTGCTCCTGGGGGGCATGATCATGGTGGCGCTGTTCCAGCAGTGGATGCTGGCGCTGAGGTCGTATCTTTTCATCAACACGACCAACAAGATAGATGTGACGCTGTCGGCACATCTTTTCCGCAAGGTGTCGGAGCTGCCCGCCAAGTACTTTGATAAGTGGCAGGTGGGGGATATTGTTTCCCGCATGGGTGAGCTGGAGACTATCCGCGGTTTTCTTACGGGCACGGCGCTGACGCTGGTGCTGGATGTGGTTTTTGCCGTCATCTATCTCATCGTCATGTTCCTCTATTCCAATGTGCTCAGTTATATTGTCTGGGTAACCATACCCATATATATTGTGCTCAATGCTATTGTTGCGCCTATTTATAAGAAGCGTATCAATGAGAGATTCCTGCTTTCGGCGGAGAACAATTCTTTCAATATCGAGACTATCACGGGCATACGTACGGTGAAGACCATGGGGGTGGAGCAGACCTTCGTGGGCCGCTATGAGGAAATCCTGGCCCGTTATCTGAAGAGTGCCCTTTCGGTGCTGAATCTTGCCAATGTGGCAGGCAGCATCGGTCTTTTCCTGCAGATGGCTTTCAATCTGGCTATTCTCTGGATTGGCGCCTCGGTGGTCATGGCCAATGACCTTTCCGTGGGTCAGCTCATTGCTTTCCAGATGCTGGCAGGGCAGGTCATCGCGCCTGTGCTGCGCTTGGTGAATATGTGGCAGTATTTCCAGCAGATAAGGGTGTCTATGACCCGTCTGGGAGATATCATGGACGAGAGCAGCGAGCCTGCCTTTGATCCGAACCGCACGACCCTTTCGGGCCTCAGGGGAGATATTGTCTTTGACAAGGTGAACTTCCGCTACAAGGCTGATGGCAAGAATATCCTGTCGGATATTTCCATACGCATCGGCGCAGGGGCCAAGGTGGGCATTGTGGGCCGTTCAGGCTCCGGCAAGTCTACTCTGGCAAGGCTGATACAGAGGCTTTATGTGCCTGACAGCGGCCGCGTCATGGTGGACGGGGTGGATATAGCCCAGGTGGAGACTGCCTGGCTGCGCCGCCAGATCGGCATCGTGCTGCAGGAGAATTTCCTCTTCGCCGGCACTATCAAGGAGAATATCGCCATCGCTATGCCAAATGCTACGGATGAGGAAATATTCCGGGCGGCGAAGCTGTCAGGGGCAGATGATTTCATCCAGGAGATGCCCCAGAAGTATGATACTTTTGTGGGAGAGCGGGGCAGCCTGCTTTCCGGCGGGCAGCGGCAGAGGGTTTCTATTGCCCGCGCCCTGCTGCTTGACCCAAAGATACTGATTTTCGATGAGGCTACTTCGGCTCTGGATACGGAGTCGGAGATGCAGATTCTGAAGAATATGGACCAGATTGCCAAGGGCCGCACTACCCTGATGATAGCCCACAGGCTCTCCACCATCAAGAATTGCGATGCCATCATCGCCATGGATCACGGCCGCATCATGGAGGTGGGCAGCCATGACCAGCTGATGGCCAGGAAGGGCTATTACTACCATTTGTATGCTTCACAGGAGTAAGGCGTGTTGAAGGAGTAAGGTATGAATTTTTTGTTTTTGCATCCGAATTTCCCGGGGCAGTTCCTGCAGCTGGCCCGTTATCTTGGGGCTACGGGCCGTCACAGGGTGATGTATCTTTCCAAGGACCATAACGGTTCCCAGCTGCCCGGGGTGGAGACTGCCATGTACAAGAAGCCCCGCAAGGCAACCAAGGGAGTGCATCACTATCTGAAGCTGGGAGAAGAGGCTGTCCTGGAGGGACAGGCTGTGCTGAAGGGCATCGTCCAGCTGCAGAAGCAGGCCAATTTCGTGCCTGATGTGGTGGTGGGACATACGGGCTGGGGTTCTACCCTCTATGTGAAGGATATCCTGCCCAAGGTGCCCCTCATCGGCTATTTCGAGTGGTACTATAATTCTGTGGGGAGCGATGTGGGTTATTTCCCAGGGGAAGAAGTGACAATCGATGACAAGTGCCGCATCCGCACCACAAATGCCCATCACCTGCTGAACCTGCAGGTCTGCGATGTGCGCTATACGCCTACCCAGTGGCAGCGGGCCCAGTTCCCTGTGGAGTACAGGGACAGCATGAAGGTCATCCATGAGGGGGTAGAAACGGATTATTATCGTCCCAGGGAGGGCGTGAAGTTTGTACTGCCTGAGCAGAAGCTGGATCTGTCTGACTGCGAGGAGCTGGTCACTTACCTTTCCCGTGGCTTTGAGCCCTATCGGGGATTCCCCCAGTTCATGGAGTCCATCCGTCTCCTCTTGAAGCGCCGGCCCAAGTGCCATGTGGTTATAGCCGGGTCTGACAGGGCCTGCTACGGTCCACAGTATTCCGAGGAAAAGACCTGGAAACAGGTGGAGGAAGAAAAAGGGGGCTATGATACCAGCAGGGTACATTTCGTGGGCCATCTGAAGCGTGAGGAGTATCTGATGCTGCTGCAGGCTTCTACTGTTCATGTTTATCTCACCCGTCCTTTTATCCTTTCCTGGTCCTGTTTGGAGAGCATGGCGGCAGGCTGCTGCCTGGTGACTTCCGCTACGCCGCCGGTGCAGGAGGCTGTGGAGGATGGGGTGAACGGTCTCTTGGTGAATTTCGTCCACCCTGAGCATATTGCTGCCAGAATTGAAGAGGCATTGGAGAATCCTGAGCTGCGGGCCAGACTGGGCAAGGCGGCCCGTGAGACCATACTGGAGCGCTATGACCTGAAGGACTGCATCAGGCAGCAGCTCAATATGATTTACGGTGCAATGAAGTGAGTTTATAACTCGGAAGAAGATGTCCCCCCTCTATAGGTGGGGGTGGCGAATATCATAACAGGCGGTGAGCACATATCTCCCGCCTCGTTGAAACACCAATTGGAAGATTTTGCCTACGGCAAAATTTGAACAATGGTGTTATAAAAAGGCCAAGGGTGATGAATGTGACTGAGGAACGGCAAAATATTCTTTCTGCCGTGCGTGGATATCAAGAGGCTCACAAAGAGGACAAGGTATTCGTTGCCAAGGATTTGGTAGAAACCCTGGAACCTTTGTTTGAGAGGTATGGCTACAGGCGACGCAAAGGTCCCAGGGAAGTGCAACGCATCTTGGTGCTTCGGGATGATGCGGCGGGAGATTTTGTGCTTAATTCGCCTTTTATGAGGGAGTTGCGTCGCATTTACCCCAAGGCCCACATCACATTGTTTGCTTCCAAGCGAAATGATGAGATTGCCCGCTGCTGTCCTTATATTGACAATATCATTGTCAATGAGATGACTTTCAAGCAGGAATCCATATGGGAGGTGCTTGGCAAGCTGGGGGCATTGGCAGCGGAGCATCTGCTGTCCCATCATTTTGATATGGCATTTTCGGGCAGGCTGGGCATCAGGTCGGCAGATGTCATTCTAATGTATCTTTCGGGGGCCAGGGAAAGGATTGCCTATACCCAGGACCGTCCCATGGGCGGGGGCAAGATTGCCCGTATCGGCTGGGATGTTATGCTTACTTTGCCCGTTCCCCTGCAGAGCAAGATTGAGAGTGATGTGGACAGGAACCTTTTCATGCTGGAGTATATGCTGAGACTGCCCATTGCAGACAGGCATCTGGAGGCCTGGTTCCTGAATACTGAGGGGGAGGCAGCGGTGAAACTGCTGGCGCCCTTGAAGGAAAGGGAGGGCTGTGAGCGGATTTATGCCATTATGCCCGGGGCCAGCGAGAGCTTCAAGCAGTGGCCGGTGGAGAGGTTCCGCGAGCTGCTGGAGGAAATCCTGCGCAGGGAGCCAGGCACCTCGCTGGCAGTGCTGGGCGGACCTGATGACAAGGACAAGGCACAGCTGCTTTCGGACGCTTTCCCAGGGCGTGCTATTTGCTTGGCGGGCAAGCTGCCCTTCCGCATGTCCCTGGCGGTGCTTTCCCTCTGCCAGAAGTATATAGGCAGCGATACGGGGCTGATGCATATGGCTTCGGCTATGAAGGTGCCCATCCTGACAGTGTTCCCTTATCCTGCTTCCCTAGGGTTTTTTCCCATGTCCTGCCCGGTGCGCTTCCAGCCTTATGAGGTACCTTCGGTGGTGCTGTTGCCGCCGGAGCCTGCGGATGAGAGGTGCAGGTTGATAAACGGCACCGGCTGCGCCAACAAGGAGGGGAGGGCCCACTGCATACTGGGGGTTACGGTGCCCAAGATGCTGGAGGGTTATGAGCTGCTGGAAAGACGCATAGCTGAAAAGAAGACCGGGGCTGTGTTGATGAAGTGAGCAAAGGCCCTATGAATCTTATATGAGTGTATGAATCCGATGAGGTGAAATAAATGGCAATTACGACCAAGGCTTTTGGTGCTTATGATCTGCGGGGGATTTATCCCCAGGAGGTCAATGAGGAACTTTATTATCGCATAGGAAGGGCGTTCCCCAGTCTCTTCGATGCCAAGCGGGTGGCAGTGGGCCACGACATACGCCTTTCCGGGGAAAGCCTGGTGAAGGCGCTGGCCAAGGGGCTGACTGAGGCCGGCTGTGAGACAGTGGATATCGGTCTTTGCGGCACGGAGATGATCTACCATGCGGCAGGGGAGATGGATGGCGGACTGATGGTTACGGCCAGCCACAATCCCAAGGAGTATAACGGTCTCAAGCTGGTGCGCCGGGGCGCCGTACCTCTCACCAAGGACGAGCTCAAGGCGCTGGCGGCTGCTGTGGAGGAGGGGGCGGAACTGCCTGCCCCTGCGGCTGCTCCTGCGGCTCTGGTGCAGCAGGATATGCTGGAGGATTATATCAAGCGCATCCTGTCCTTTGTGGACCTCAAGGCACTGAAGCCGCTGAAGATAGTGGCCAATAGCGGCAATGGCTCTGCGGGACCTGTGCTGAAGGCGCTGTCAAAATATCTTCCCTTTGAGATTATTCCCGTTTATGGGGAGCCGGACGGTTCTTTCCCCCATGGCGTACCAAACCCGCTGCTGCCTGAGAACCGTGAGGTCACGGCCAAGGCTGTGGTGGAGCATGGGGCTGATTTTGGCGTGGCTTGGGATGGAGATTTTGACCGCTGCTTCCTTTATGATGAGCGGGGCAATTTCATCGAGGGCTATTACATGGTGGGGTTCCTGGCCCAGGCTTTCCTGGAGAAGGATAAAGGTGCCAAGGTGGTCTATGACCCCCGCTGCATCTGGAATACCATTGAGCTGGTAAAGGAGGCCGGCGGCGAGCCGGTGGTCTGCAAGGGCGGCCATGCTTTCATCAAGGCGAAGATGCGCGAAGTGGATGCTGTCTATGGCGGCGAGATGAGCGCCCATCATTATTTCCGGGATTTCTCCTACTGCGACAGCGGCATGATTCCCTGGCTGCTGGTGGCTGAGCTGATGAGCCGCAAGGGGAGAAGCCTTTCGTCTCTTCTGAAGGAGCGCATGGCGAAGTATCCGGTGTCCGGGGAGATAAATACCAGACTTGAGAGCGTGGAGAAGGCTGCGGATATCATGAGTTCTGCAGAGGCATTCTATGGTGATGAGGCAAAGGAAATCTCTCATCTTGACGGCCTGAGCATGGATTTGGGGAACTGGCGCTTCAATATCCGTCGTTCCAATACTGAGCCTTTGATAAGATTGAATGTGGAATCCAGGGGGAATTTGGAGCTTTGCAGGGAGAAAACCGATGAGCTCCTGAAAATGATTCGTGGTTGATATTTGATTAGGGCGTGTTGATTAAATGAGCTTAGTGAATTAATCAACACGCCCTAAGAGCCTGCTTTGGGCGGGTTCTTTTTGTATATGCTGTTAACTAAATGACATTGGGGCAGTATAGTTGATTTAGGGGTGGGTATATGGCATATATTAGTCCGAAAGCATCTGTTGAAAATGCAAGAAATAGGAGAGCCGTTGCAGATCCCAGTGGACATTGGCTGGCAGATTGGGGCAGCTATATGATCCATACAAGGGATTTTATTGCCGGCTCAGCCAAGGTTATGATTGGACGATATTGTTCCATCGGACAGGGGATTTTTTGTGTTGGGTCAGATCATGATTATAGAAGAGTAACTACTTCGCCCTTTTGGATACATTATTCCGGGGAATGGGACTGTGGCTGGAGGATTCGCCCCAGAAGGAACCATATCCTGATTGGCAATGATGTTTGGATAGGTGATGGTGCCAGAATAATGGGTGGGGTACATATAAATAATGGTGCCGTCATAGGAGCCGGTGCTGTGGTGGCAAAGGATGTGCCTCCGTATGCTGTGGTAGCAGGCAACCCTGCCAAGGTGATTAAGTACAGGTTCAGCCAGGATATTATAGATAAATTGCAACGCATAAAATATTGGTACTGGCCCTATGAGGAATTCCTGAAAAATATCCCCATGATGTACAATGTTGAGGAATTTGTGGAAAAATATGATCCTGGCGTGAAGATGGATGAGAGCAGTTTAGCCAAGATGATTCAAAAGGAGCGCAGTCAAGGGAAAAAGATATGCGTCTTTTTATCAGACTATGGTGAAAAGGACTCACTTCTGGACAAGGTTTTGGAACAATATGCCAAATATGCTCCGGCAGAATGTTTGCTGATGGTGGTTTCCAATAGTGGTGGTGACGGTGGAGAGCTCAACCATATAAAGGGATGCTTGCAAATCTGTGACAGTGGAAAAGGTGTCTTATATGCGAAAAAATTGACACCAGCTGTTTGGCAGAATACGGATTACTATATAGCCGGCATAAATTATGGAACAATGATGTGTCTGGATTACGTTTCTGATTTTGGGGCAAAAATCTTATCGGCACTGGATGAGGATATATTTTATTGGTGTGGTGGAGGCAGAAACTATATAGAGGAGAGAGTAGCGGCTGCACAGAAGGCTCTGGCAGCAATAAAAGCATAGACAACAAAATATTACGGAGGACGTATTGAGGTCGAAGCAGGAAAAGCCGGATGTCATCGTGAAATTTGCGTTAATGGAGAAATGCTATGACCAGTATCATAATTTTAAGCTTCAATACCCTGAATTTGACCAGGATGTGCTTGGAAAGCATCAGAGCCCATACCCCGGAGGAATATGAGCTTATTTTGGTTGACAATGCTTCTACGGATGGTTCCCCGGAATATCTGCGGGGGCAGGCGGATATAAGGCTGATTGAGAACAAGGAGAATATGGGGTTTCCAAAGGGCTGCAACCAGGGGCTGGAGATTGCCAGAGGAGATAGCCTGCTCCTGCTGAACAGCGACACTGTAGTGACAGAAAACTGGCTTGCCAATCTAAAAAGAGGCCTTTACAGTAATGGAAAGGTGGGAGCTGTCAGCTGTCTGTCGAATAATGTTTCCAATGGGCAGCAAATCCATGTGCCCTATGGCGGCGATATGGAGGCCATGCAGGCCTTTGCCGCTGGCTTCAACCATAGCAATCCTGCTAAGTGGGAAGAGCGTCCCCATTTGGTGGGATTTTGCTATCTTTTCAAGAGAGAAGTCTACGAAGCGGTCGGCGGCCTGGATGAGCGCTTCACGCCGGGAAACTTCGAGGACAATGATTATAGCCTGAGAATCATTGAGAAGGGCTATAACTCGGAAGAAGATGTCCCCCACCTCTATAGGTGGGGGTGGCGAATATCATAACAGGCGGTGAGCACATATCTCCCGCCTCGTTGAAAGGCCAAGAGGAAGCTTTGTCTATCGACAAAGCTGGAACAATGGCCTTATAATCTCCTGCTCTTGAAGGATACCTTCATACATCATTGGGGCAGCAGCTCCTTCAGGAAGGTGGAGGAAAAATCCCAGACAGCCCCTGGGATTGAGCATTCGTACTCCAGCCTTATACAGCGCAATATGCAGAAATTCTTTGAAAAATGGAGCCTGTCACCTTCCTATATGAGAAAAAATACAGAGGAAATCAGAGCGGATATTCGGGAACAGCGCCAAAAGGAGGAAATGCTTGGCAATAAACCGGAACTACTCAGCAAGGTAGCAGTTGTAATACCTGCCTACAAGGAAAACCTAAGCCCCACGGAAGAGATTTCCCTATGCCAGCTGCGCAGGGTTTTGCCCTCCTGCAAGAAGATTTTTGCAGTACCGGAGGGACTGAAGCCCACTTATGGCGGCCTGGAAGAGGGCTTCGATGTGCAGGAGTTCCCCAAAGAATACTTTGAGAGCCTCAAGGGCTATAGCAGGCTGCTGTTGACGAAGGATTTCTATAATCGCTTTGCAGACTATGAGTATATACTCATCCACCAGCTAGACGTTTTCCTCTTTGAGGACAAGCTGCTGGAGTTCTGCGACATGGGCTATGACTATATAGGAGCGCCCTATCCGAAGTTCGATTTTACCTGGCATCTGGTAGGAGCGCAGGTAGGCAATGGAGGGCTTTCCCTTAGAAAGGTGAGCTCCTGCTTGAACCTCATAGAAAGGCACAAAAATCTTCTAAGCAGCCATCCCTATAGCGGTATTTTCTTAAACAATGAGGATAGCTTTTTCGGCTACGCAGGTACACACCTGCCGGAATTCAAGGTGCCGGAGGTGAAGACGGCTCTCTCCTTTGCCATACAGGACAAGAAAGATGAGAAACGCTCTTGGACTGCAATGTTGACATGCACCTCCTTTTTGCTACAATAAAGATAAAGGCAGAAAATTCATATGGAGTGAGGTGAGCGTATGAAGCAGCATTATGTCATGCCCGTGGGGCTAGGGCGTGTTGATTAATTCACTCAGCCCATCTTCACGGGTCTTGACTGTCCCTGCGTCGTTGACAAATCCTCGACATAGCCCCGCTATGCCTGTGGTTTGTCGCCTAGCAATGGACAGCCAATCCCCATAAATCTGGGCCAAGTTCATTTAATCAACACGCCCTAGATGATTTCCGGCGGGTGCGGGAAGAGTATTATGAGGAAGTTTTGCCTTCGGCAAAACTGGAACAATGGCCTTATAAATTAGGGCTCTGCCTGTTGTGACTTGTGCTGATAAAATAGAATTGTAGAGCGATCGAGGTGTTGGCATACAGCGGAGGTGCAACATCGTGCGGGAAATTTCGACATCAATTTATACATTTGCAGATTTGAGGAAATATGACTGCCTGTATGTAGATAAGACGCGTTATATCTATCAACTGCTCAGAGCGGCTAAGGGGCAGTTCTTCTGTGCGCGTCCCCGTCGTTTCGGCAAGAGCCTGACTGTCTCAACCCTAAAGGCAGTGTTTCAGGGCAAGCGGGAGATGTTTGAGGGGCTTTTTCTTAGTGGGACGGATTACGCTTGGCCTGTGCATCCTGTCATCCATATTGACTTCGGCAGGTATGATTGCAGCACTGTGGCACTGATGGAGCAGAGCTTGCAGATGGAGCTTAGGTACACGGCTAAAGAATACGGCGTGGAGGCAGGAGGTGAGTCAGCGGCAGTTATGTTTGGCGACCTTATCCGCAAGCTGCATGAAAAATATGCCTGCGGTGTGGTGCTGCTGATTGATGAATACGATAAACCCATTATCGGCCATGTGGAGGATGCAGGGGATGCGGAGGCTTTTCGCAGGGCATTGGAGTCCTTCTACCAGATTATCAAGGGCGCGGAGGCCCTGCTGCGCTTTGTGTTCTTGACTGGGGTCACGAAATTTGCGAAGGTGTCGATTTTCAGCAAACTGAATAATTTGACGGACATCAGCATGAGCGTGGACTATGCCACCATGTTTGGCTATACCCAGGAGGAACTGGAGCAGAGTTTTTCCGAGCATTTGGAGGCCCTGTCACGCCAGGAAAGACGCAGTGGGACAGGACGGGGCATGACCATGGGGGAACTACTGTCGGAAGTGAAATTCTGGTATGACGGCTTTTGTTTTGCGGATGAGTCAGAGACGGTCTACAATCCTGTTTCAATTGGCAAGTTCTTTTATAACAACGGAGTTTTTCAAAATTATTGGTTTGAAACCGGTACGCCAACATTTTTACTGAGACTTTTGCTTGGTAAAAACATGTTCCTGACAGATATGGTGGAGGCCAGTATGTCAGTTGATTCACTTGCTACCTTTAACCTTGTAGATTTGTCAGGCCATAATGTTCCCTTTGAGCGGGCCGTCCAGCTGCTGTTTCAGACCGGCTACCTGACGCTGGATCATTTGCTGGATATGGGCAAGCTGCGCAGCTTTGCCTTGCGTTTCCCTAATTTCGAGGTGCGGTCGTCCTTTGAAGTTGGACTGCTCACCACATATGAGAGGTTTTCAGAGCCAGATACTTATGCTGTCAAGCTGTTCCGGGCTGCCATGTCGGGGGCTACAGCGCTGATTATTGATTATTTGCGGGAATTCTTCGCGGGGCTAAGTTACGACATTCAGGTAAAACAGGAGAAATATCACCAGTCCATTGTCTACACCATCTTCCGCATGTGCGGCATGGAGATGCAGACGGAAGTCACCACGAATATTGGGCGCATCGACGGCGTGCTGGATACGGATGGGCATCTCTATATCATAGAGTTCAAGCTGGACAAAAGCGCAGCGGAGGCCGTATGGCAGATAGACACGCAGAAATATGCCGAGAAATACATCCGCCCTGCCCGGGAGAAAGGGCAGATGGTACATGCCCTGGGCATCAATTTTTCCTATGAGCAGGGCGTCAGGAATATTACGGACTGGCAGGAGGAAATCTTGGGAGAGTGAGGATATGAAACAGCATTCTTCCCATGGAAAACAAGGATGACAAGGCGCTGGAACATTTCAAGGGCAGAAAGACCGCAGCCCTTGCGTATATTGGCCTTATAACTCGGAAGAAGATGTCCCCCACTTCTATAAGCAATGTCATTAAGTTAAGCCTTCCCCTTGAGGGGAAGGTGCCCCGTTAGGGGCGGATGAGGTGGAGCGTTCTCTCGTTTATCTGCCTTATCTTGTTCATTTGCACCTCATCCGTCAGCCTTCGGCTGCCACCTTCCCCTCAAGGGGAAGGCAGTTGGGGCAATGATACCTAACTAAATGACATTGCTTCTATAAGTGGGGGCGGCAAACTACTAACAGGCGGCGAGTTAATATCTCCCGCCTCGTTGAAACACCAATTGGAAGATTTTGCCTACGGCAAAATTTGAACAATGGTGTTATAATTTTCGGATGTAGTACTGCAAGGGGCTTTGATTGTTCCAGAATTTATGCTGGAAAAGTTAAGTTGAAATCCAACATGAAAGGCAGGCAGTTTTTATGGCAAAGAAAGGCATAATCTTAGCAGGCGGTTCCGGCACCCGGCTTTACCCCTTGACAGAGGTGGTATCAAAGCAGCTGATGCCCATCTATGACAAGCCTATGATATATTACCCGCTGAGCACTCTGCTCCTGGCGGGCATCAATGATATCCTTATCATAACCACTCCCCAGGACCAGGAGCTTTTCAGGCGCCTGCTGGGGGATGGCAGCCAGCTGGGCATCAGCATCAGCTATGCAGTGCAGCCCAGCCCTGACGGACTGGCCCAGGCTTTCCTGATTGGCGAGGAGTTTATTGGTGGTGAAGCCTGTGCCCTGGTGCTGGGGGATAATATCTTCTACGGCTCGGATCTGGCCAAAGCCATGCAGAGGGCGGCAGCCTGCGATGAGGGCGCCACGGTCTTTGCCTACTATGTGTCTGACCCGGAGCGCTACGGCGTGGTGGCCTTTGACAAGGAAGGCCGCGCCACCAGCCTGGAGGAAAAGCCGAAAGAGCCCAAGTCAAACTACGCGGTGACAGGACTCTATTTCTATGACAAGGACATCGTGGACATCGCCAAGGCGGTGAAGCCCTCTCCCCGCGGGGAACTGGAAATCACCGATGTGAACAAGGCCTACCTGGAAGCCGGGAAGCTCAGGGTGGAGAAAATGCGCCGGGGCTACGCCTGGCTGGACACCGGCACCCATGAGTCCCTGCTGCAGGCAGCCCAGTTCGTCCAGACCATCCAGGCCCGCCAGGGGCTGAAGGTAGCCTGCATCGAGGAAATCGCCTATCGCATGGGCTACATCGGCAGCGAGCAGCTGCTGAAGCTGGCAGAACCCATGAAGAAGAACGCCTATGGCAAGTATTTGCAGGTGCTGGCAAGGGAAAAGCAAGCCCGCTAAGTTCCCCCCCTTCCACCACCTTCGGTGGTCCCTGGCCAGGGAGCCCGCCGGGCTCCCGCGCTTACGCGCCCCCGCAAGCGGTGGAGGCCATTATACGAGAAAGGTTGATACAAGCGATGAAAGTGACGGAAACTAAGCTTAAAGGTGTCTATGTAGTGGAGCCCAAGGTCTTTGGTGACTCTCGGGGCTGGTTCATGGAAAGCTGGTCCAAGCGCAAGCTGGAAGAAGCAGGGCTCATGGTGGACTTTGTCCAGGACAACCAGTCCTATTCCTCCCGGAAGGGCATCCTGCGGGGTCTGCACTATCAGCAGAATCCCATGAGCCAGGCTAAGATCGTCCGCTGCACCAAGGGCAGCATCTTCGATGTGGCGGTGGACATTCGCCAGGGCTCTCCCCAGTATGCCCAGTGGGTAGGGGTGGAGCTCACCGCAGAGAACAAGAAGCAGCTCTTCATCCCCAGGGGCTTTGCCCACGGCTTCATCACCCTCACCGACGAGGTGGAAGTGCAGTACAAGGCAGACAACTACTACGCTCCAGAGTGCGACGGCAATGTGCGCTGGGATGACCCGGAGATTGGCGTAGAGTGGCCCCTCCAGCCCTCGATTCTCTCTGACAAGGATGAGAAGGCGCCGACTCTGGCGGAGCGCAGGGCAAAGGGTGAAATCAACTTCGTCTATGAAGAAATGAAGTAAGGAGCAGGAACCATGAATATTGTTGTAACCGGCGGCGCCGGCTTCATCGGTGCCAACTTCATCTATTATATGCTGGAGAACCGTCCCCAGGACAAGATCATTTGCTATGACAAGCTGACCTATGCAGGCAACCTGGCCACCCTTGAGGAAGCCCAGAAGAACAAGAACTTCAAGTTCATCAAAGGGGACATTGCCGACCGTGAGGCTGTCTACCGGATGTTCGAGGAAGAGAAGCCCGAGGTCATCGTGAACTTCGCCGCCGAGTCCCATGTGGACCGCTCCATCGAGAACCCGGAAGTCTTCCTGCAGACCAATGTCATCGGCACCAGCGTCCTCATGGATGCCTGCCGCAAATACGGCATCCAGCGCTACCATCAGGTATCCACCGATGAGGTGTATGGCGACTTGCCCCTTGACCGTCCTGACCTCTTCTTCACCGAAGAGACTCCCCTGCATACCAGCAGTCCGTATTCAGCCTCCAAGGCCTCTGCAGACCTCCTGGTCATGGCTTACCACCGCACCTACGGCCTGCCCGTGACCATCTCCCGTTGCTCTAACAACTATGGGCCTTTCCACTTCCCGGAAAAGCTCATCCCCCTCATGATCATCAACGCCATGCATGACAAGAAGCTGCCTGTCTACGGTGACGGCCTCAATGTTCGCGACTGGCTCTTCGTGAAAGACCACTGCGCTGCCATCGAGCTCATCCTCCGCAAGGGCAAGGTAGGCGAAGTCTACAACATCGGCGGCCACAACGAGCGGCAGAACATCCAGGTGGTGAAAGCCATCCTGCAGGAACTGGGCAAGGGCGAGGAACTCATCGAGCATGTCACCGACAGGAAGGGGCATGACCGCCGCTACGCCATCGACCCCACCAAGATACGCGAGGAATTGGGCTGGGAGCCTACCACCAGCCCGGAAGAGGGCATCAAGGCCACGGTGAAATGGTATCAGGAGAACGAAGCCTGGTGGCAGAGCATCGTTTCCGGCGAGTACCAGAGCTATTACGAGAATATGTACGGCCGGCGAGAGGTAATTGATTGAGCTGGGGAGAAGTGATTGATATGAAGCTGAAAAGGTTTTTGCCGGTGCTGCTGGTTTTGCTGGCTGTTATCTGCAGTGCTGCAGCCTTTGCCTACAGCCGGGAGCGCACCCCGGAGCACGCTTTGAGCGAGCTGGCAGCAGGCATTGAGGCCCGGGATTATGAGAGGGTGGCCCGCTATGCGGATTTGCAGGCCATAGTGACGGCCAGCTACGATGAGAGCACCATCATCCTCTGCCATGATATTGAAAGGCTCTCCCGCATGTATCCCCAGGACTGGTTCTTCCGCCATGATACGGCTTTCATGACCAAGTACATGGCAGACCGCAGGGATAGCGACCTGGCCCTGATACAGAGCAGCATCAGGCTGCTTTTGACCGGCGAGACGCCCATCACCCGTCAGGAAGGGGAGGCCCGCTGGATTGCCGATGAGACAGCCAAGTTCCTGCAGGAGTACGATGCCCAGGTGGCAAAGGTGGAAACAGAGGGCAATAGCGCCATCGCCACCATCGCCATCAAGGGCCACGACAGCGCCTACGGCAAGCTGGCCCCGGAACTGACCCTCAAGGTCGCCCTGGAGGAGCAGGCAGATGGCCACTGGAAAGCAGTCAGGGTCAGCAATGTGAAGGAGCTCTTCTATCCCGTGGTGGATGGGATAGAGAATTACTGGACCATGCAGGGATGGCAGTAAATATTGACTTTTTTATATGGAAGGTGCTATACTAAAGTCAGTACTTGACGTACGAAGAGACATTTTGTGGCCAAATTAGAAGAAGCCCCCGGGAGCTGGTTACTCCTCGGGGGCTTCTTCCTTGTGCAGTTGGTGATTCCGCACCCAGCTGGGTGCCACATTCGCGGATGCCCTTACCGCCCCAGCATCTGTAGTATCAGGTTGGCAAGCATGCTGCTCACTACGCCGATCAACAGCTCGAGCAAGACAATCTTCAGAGACATTTTTGTGGCCTCCCTTCCTTACCAGATTGGCTTGGTGAGGGCCGTGGCAAAATAATTATATCGCAATTTTTATGATATTGGCAAACTGTCCTTAAAAATGGTACAATAAATAAGTTTACAAATTGACAATAAGGATGTGCATTTTATGCCAATTAAGATACCTAACAATCTTCCTGCCACCCATGTGCTGGAGGGGGAGAATATCTTTGTCATGGACGCTGATCGGGCCTACAGCCAGGACATTCGTCCCCTAAAAATATTGATCCTCAACCTTATGCCCATCAAGTCCGTGACTGAGACGCAGCTGTTGCGGCTGCTGGGCAATACGCCTCTGCAGGTGGAAGTGGATTTCATCTACACGGAGTCCTATGTGCCCTCCCATACCTCCCAGGATTATCTCACGGAGTTCTATGGCACCTTTGCGGAGGTACGCCATAGGAAGTATGATGGCTTCATCATCACCGGCGCTCCCGTGGAGAACATGGAGTTCGAGGAAGTGGCTTACTGGGATGAGGTGGCGGAGATCATGGAGTGGAGCAAGACCCACGCCTATTCCACCTTCCACATCTGCTGGGGTGCCCAGGCGGGGCTTTATTACCACTATGGCATCAAGAAGCATCAGGTGCCGGAGAAGATCTTCGGAGTATACAAGCACCACCTGTGCGTGGAGAACGAGAAGCTCCTGCGGGGCTTCGATGATGAATTCTTCGTGCCACATTCACGCCATACGGAAAACCGCAAAGCTGATATCGAGAGGGTGCCGGAGCTGACCATCATGGCAGAGGCCGAGGGCAAGGCCGGCCCCTATATCATCGCCAACTTGGAGCGCAGGCAGTTCTTCATCACAGGCCATGCGGAGTATGACCCCATGACCCTGAAGGCCGAGTATGACCGGGATCTCAAGGCAGGCATGAACCCCAATGTGCCCAGCCACTACTACCCTGACGATGACCCGACGAAACCGCCCATCGTCCGCTGGCGCAGCGTGGCTCATCTGCTCTTCGCTAACTGGCTGAACTACTATGTATACCAGGAGACGCCCTATGAGCTGGATGAGCTGAACAAGGGCGGCGAAGACTGAGTCGCCGGAGGATTTTTTATGACAAAGAATATGACCAGCATCATAATCCTGAGCTACAACACGCTGGAACTCACCCGCATGTGCCTGGAGAGCATCCGTGCCCACACGCCGGAGAAATACGAAATCATCGTGGTGGACAATGCTTCTGCTGACGGCTCTTTGGAATACTTGAGGGAGCAGGCAGATGTGAGGCTCATCGAGAACAAGGAAAACATGGGCTTTCCCAAGGGCTGCAATCAAGGGCTGGCCATGGCAGAAGGGGATAGCCTGCTGCTGCTGAACAGTGACACGGTAGTGACGGAGCGCTGGCTGGAGAATCTGAAAAAGGGGCTTTACAGCGATGAGAAAGTGGGGGCGGTGAGCTGCCTGGCCAATTATGTCTCTAACGGCCAGCAGATTCCAGTTGCCTATGGCACGGATATGGAGGCCATGCAGGCCTTTGCTGCGAACCTGAATCACAGCGATCCTGCCAAGTGGGAAGAACGCTCCCATCTGGTGGGGTTCTGCTATCTTATCAAGCGGGAAGTCTACGAGGTTGTCGGTGGCCTGGATGAACGCTTTACTCCCGGGAATTTCGAGGATAATGATTACAGTCTTAGGGTACTAGAGCATGGTTATAAGCTGCTGTTGCTGAGGGATACTTTCATCCATCATTGGGGGTCAAGTTCTTTCAAGAAGGTGGAGGAAAGGATAAAAAAGGAAGAGCGTGATGGGCAGTCTTTTTCGGAGCTTAATCGCGTAAATATGCAGAAGTTCTTTGAAAAGTGGCAAGTGCCATATTCCTATATTGGCATGAAGCCCTCAAAGGTTAGAGCTCTGGTGCAGAAGCAGGCAGGGATGCCTTGGCCGGAACCGGTCAGGCAAAAGCGCATGGCGAGCATGGCGATTCTCCAGGTAGGAGTGAAGGCGGCTGAACTCTGGCAGTCTATCAATGGTAGTGGAATGGGCGAAGTATGCTATATTGTCAATGATGCTCGGGCGGGTACTTCCTGTTGCCTGAAGCCGGGGGTTGAAGCCATAACCATCAGCCAGGGTACGGCCCTTGAACTTTATAGAAACGGAGCCTTGGATGGCTTTGTCTGGATGTCTCCTTCACTGGAGGAGGCTAAGCAGATGGAAGTGATGGCGGCTAATGGAGTGAGCAGGGAACACCTTCTCGTGCTGAATGATGACAAGGTGGCCGAAAAAATATCAGCTTGCCTGATAAAGAAAGATTTTGGCAAGCGGGTCGCATTGCTGTCGCATCTTCTGGACAATAGCGGTGCTCCCAGGGCGCTTTTGGGAGCTGCCAAGGCATTCAAGGAAAATGGATGGAAGGCGGTCCTTTTTGCTCCACAAGGCGGTCCTTTGGAAAGGGAGTTTTATGACTTGGGCATACAGGTCATCATAGATCCAAGGATAGCAAGCAGTGAATTTGCAGAGATGCAATGGACACAGCAATATGACCTGCTTTTGGTGAATACTCTTTGCTTTGCCCGAAGCTTTCATTCCAGGGAACCTTTCCCGCCTATCATCTGGTGGATACATGAAGGGGGATTTGTCCTGCATCATTATCCTAGATTGGCGCAGGACGCCATGGGCATAAATAATTATGATGCCACAGGGGTCACCACAATACCCGTCAGTCATGTGGCTGCTGAGGCCATGAGGGAAATAGCCCCGAACTGGCCTTTGTCTGATAGCCTTCCCTTTGGGATAGATGAGATACCGGCCAGGGCTTCAAAGACCATATCCACGGGGGGGAGATTTAAAGCTGTCCTAATTGGACATCTGCAGGCTGTAAAGGCTCAGGATGTGCTGATGGAAGCTTTTAAATTGCTTCCTTCTGAGATGAGAGACCAGCTGGATATCTACATGATAGGCGGTGTGGTAGAAGAGGATGTTCTGGCGGTTGTAAAGCAGGTGGAGAGGGAATATCAACAGGTTAAATACTTGGGGGAGATGTCGCATGCAGAGGTTTTCGAATGGTATAAGAAAGTAGATCTTTTGCTATGTCCTTCCAGGAGCGAAACCATGTCTATCACGGTCATAGAAGCGATGTCAGTTGGAACACCTTGCCTGGTGTCCGACCAGACTGGCATAGCGGGCTTGGTGAAAGACGGAGAGAACGGCATCGTATGCAAAGCAGGAAACAGCCGTGACCTAGCAGATAAATTGAAATGGGCAGTCATGCATAGACAGGAGCTTTCAGAAATAGGGAGGGCTGGAATAAGCATCTATGAAGAAAATTTCCGTCCTGAGATTTTTACCGGAAGATTCATGGCTTTGGTTGATGGTTTGAGGAATTAAGCAGTTTGTGCATAGAACTAGTGTTTGCAGGGGAAAGGAGAGAGATGATTGGTAGTATATCCAGATACTAAGGTGTTTGTAGCTTGCCCAGGAAATAATCATACCGGTGGCGTAGAACTCTTGCACCAATTGTGTTCTCAGATAATTGAGTTAGATGTTGATGCCTGTATGGTATATTATCCTGCGAATATGGAATTTAACAGAGAAGATCCTGTAGATGATTTTTATAAAAAGTATCATCTTCCATATACGGTTACAACTGTTGAGGATGAGCCACACAATATTTTGGTTGTTAGTGAGATTGTTACGCAATTCCTTTATCTGCCTAGGCAAATGCAAAAGGTGCTTTGGTGGCTAAGTGTAGATAACTATCTGAATCGCATAGCGATTGATTTCAGTATGCAGATAAAGCAGGATTTGACTGTACAACCATTAAGAAAATTCTTTTCTTTCGGGCATGCAGAGCACGATATTGAACATTGGGTGCAGTCGGAGTATGCTCGCAGGTTTGTGACACTTAATCTGGGTTCTGGAGAGAGGGTCAGAATGGTGGGGGATTATTTGAATCAAGAGTTCTTGCAGCAACTTTCAGAAACTGAAAGAGCGGCCAAGCAAGATTTGGTAGCCTATAATCCCAGCAAGGGCTTTGATTTTACCAGAAAGCTCATGTCCGAAGCAGAGGGCATAAAATGGGTAGCGATAGAAAATATGACTCCGGCAGAGGTAAGGGAATGTCTATCATGGGCGAAGGTGTATGTGGACTTTGGCAACCATCCGGGGAAAGATAGAATCCCTCGTGAGGCTGCTATGTCAGGTTGTGTGGTTATTACTGGCAGGCAGGGAGCTGCTGCTAATGCGGTAGATATCAGTATAGATGATGAGTTTAAGTTTGATGAGAGCACGACTCCGTTGGCAGATATTGTGGCAAAGATCAAGGCAGTATTTGAAGATTATGCTAGAGAATATGGCAAACAGGCAAGTTATCGGCAAAGTATATGTAGAGAAAGAGACAGATTTGCCAGCGAGGTGGCGGAAGCATTAGGGAATCAAGGGGGGCTTCGGCGGAAAGATGTGCCAGATTGAGGCGGTCGCAGGTGCCCATAAAAATTAAAATATGATTAAAAAGCTGAGAACCGCTCTTGGACTGCAATGTTGACATGCACCTCCTTTTTGCTACAACCCGAGTTTGCCACGAAAATTTAAGAACGCCATCTAAAAAAGCTAGGAAAATCAATGGTTTTCCAGCTTTTTTTCAT
>SVBX01000002.1 GCA_015058655.1 Pseudoselenomonas ruminantium | reverse complement strand
TTCGTGTTAGTGATTTTAGTCAATTATCTCATATGGGAGGCACAGTTTAAATACACCTTATTATTTACCACTTACATAAGACCTAACGAGCTGGTAAATTCTATCCCCCCCAATAAAAGGAGACCACCAATCCCCTCTCTACTTATTTACATAGTGGTTACTGTGGTCTCTACTCTCGTTTCTACGTCATTTATTAAGTATCTAGGCTCGCAAATTCAGAACTTTCATCCTAACAACAGAACTCTTTAATCATCAAATTTGGTATTGTTTTATATCTACAAAGTAAAAATTCTTCAACTGCATCCTCTAATATTTTTTTATCAACATCCGTTTTTTTATCAACTGTCGCTTCATACATTTGTGATGTCTTGAACACATCATTCAACTGCTTTATATTTTTGATTCTTTTATCCATATCCCCCGCTAATAAAAAACCATCTGTATATTTAAGTACAATATATAGTAAAACATGGAGCTTCTCACCATCACTCATTCTATTGAATTTTTTGATAAATTTCTTATATCTACTAACACCATTATGCGGTAAAAAAACAATTACATCAGTTGTACTCTTCATTGGAAAAATACATATATACAAAGGTATCATACGATAATCACTTCTATAATTGTATATATCATTTATAACTTCTTTACTAAACCCAGTAACCAAATAAACATAATCCTGCACAGCAAAAGGAATTTTATATGATATTTTTTTCTGATATATAAGCTCATATTTAGGAGGTCTACCATGAAGCAAAATATTTATATCTCTTCTACAATCAGAAACTGATAAAAGCTCAGCCCCATATTCAGCCTTATATCTATCCATAGTTTCCAACCATGGGTTATACTCTTTCATAGTTTCACAAAGCGCTAAATGATATGTTTTCTTTGCATACTCATTTAAATGTGATTTCAATGCTATCTCCAGCATTATTTTCTGTGAAATTCCTTCATCGTAAGCTTTCTCACTTTCATACTCCTGAAAAAGGCTCCCATCACATTTCCTACATAACAACTTAAAGGTTTCCGCTTCATTTACGCCTTTTTTCTCTTTTGCCAAATTAGTATTTTGAAGCATATTCCAATAGTTCAATCTCCCATTATTCGATATGTTTCTCAAAACAAATTGTGGCACTGTATGTGAATTGCACGTCCCTGGCATTTCATTGCACACAATACATTTGTCAACTTTTATTTTCGACTTTGCCTCCTTTCTGATTTTCGAAAAGAATCTATTCACTTCCATTTGATTATCTTTAGTTAAACCATTAGTATATTTAGCTAAATTTATTTCTTCGAAATTTCCCATTTTATCCTCCCTTTAAACTCCTATCCTACCCATTATACCACTTAACATTAATTCGTCAACCACTGCAACTCCAATAATTATATATTCTTAATTAACTTCTCTACTTAATGTACCATATTTCAAGAATAATACTAATCTCTTGTTTTTCCATTACTCAAAATACAATTAGTGTTGTTTCCATATTTCAACATGCATATTTTCCTATCATCCTCATTATTCAGCAATGACTCTCCTCCCTCTATTTTTAATTCTCTTTTCAATTCATCTAACAATAATCTCGTCCCTGTAACTTTACAATCGACTTTTTCTCTCAAGGAAGCAAAATCTATCTCTGATGACTTAGACCTTTTCCTAAAATTAATGTCTCTAATACTATGTTTTATTGAAAACTGTGATATCTGCTCTGATAGCTTGTCTTTTTTATCACAAAAGATTTGGACATCAATTTGTGCTCTTGAAACATCAACATAAAATGCATTTCTTGAATTAAGCTTAGTATTGTTTGAATTAAGGTTTATCATAGCCCTTTTTACAGTTGCTCCTTGTGCCTTATGCGTAGTCACAGCATATCCATGCTCAATATAGCGATATTCCCTTATATCAATACTTATCACCTTGCCACCATCAATACTAATTCGAAAAACATCCCCCTCAGTGTTTTGTATCTCCCCTTTTGTACCATTCATAATCCCCAGACGCATATCATTCTTCAAAAAAACAACTTTATCCCCAGCAGAAAACTCTCTTTCTACAATCTTTTTAGTTCTTGGCTCTACAAGATAGGTCTGCCCTCTATCAAGTTGCCCGCACTGTATCAACCGCTCACGAATCTGTATATTCAAGGCTTCCCTCTCACTATTCTTTGCTGTCAGAATCATTGTTTCCTTTTGCTCTTCTGGAGAAAGTTCACAATAAGCATCAGTTACCGCCTTTAGCCTATCCTTACCTTTCTCTATCTCCAAAATATTGTCGGACAATGCTTCTAAAGCTTTGCCAGGTGTCCCCATAGCTATTTCATTGACTGCCTCCAACACTTCAGGACTATCTTTCTGCCGCTGTATTTCCGAAAGAATTGCCGTAGATATACGGTCCTGTTGTACCATTTCTGAGAATGAATTTCCAACGCCCACCAGCGGCAGCTGTTTGTCATCACCAATCATAACCAGCTTATCACCTCGCTTATGCACCATTTCCAGTGCATAAAGCAGTGTATTGTTATCTGTAAGACTTGCTTCATCCATAAACCAGACTGTAGGTTTCTTAGATGGCTTCAATCCATCAAGCCTCCACTCTGTCTTTTGGGTATAATCTTCGTCAATCTTGCCCCCAGCCTCCTTCTCTGCAGCATTTAGTGCATGCTGTATTGTGGTGCATTTAGGAAGATGTGCATCGTGAGACAGTTCCATAGCTGCCTGACCGCTGGCACTCATACCTCGCACCTCGTAGCCCTTACGCTCAAGAACTTCTCTGGCCACATCCAAAGCAAAGGTTTTTCCCGTTCCTGCCAGACCTCTCACGGCTATGATTTGATCCATACTCTCTGCAACATGATGAACGAGCCCAGACTGTTGCTTACTTAACACCATATCTTTTTCTTCTTGTATATTCCGCAACTCAGCATCCACGACCTCACTGCCAATAGCATACGACCAACGTCCACGCCCTTCCTCTACAACAGAAAAGATTTTTTCTTGTTGGCTTATATTATGCTCAGTAGTGAAATACGCTTCACCATCTATCCGTGAATTCCCCTTTAAAGTAACATTATCTTCTTCTATGATGTACTGAGCTTCAGCACGCGTCATACCGACTCCGATACCATGAGCCACCACCGCTTCCTCAAATTGTTTTTGATTCCATGCAAATTCCTTGAATTGCAGTGATTCTACCGCTTCTCTGTATGCATCAATTTTTTCATCTGAAGTAAACACCTGTTTATTCTTGACTTGCGGCTTCGGTAACTCCTGCCCATAGCATTCCAACGTTTCTTTCCATTTTGCTCTCTGTTCCTCAAGATTCACATTGGGTTCTTTAGCCCGCCTTGTTTTTAATGTAGCTTCATTTTCACTGACCCCATGCTCCCGCGCATATGCTTCTATCTGTTGCCGCCTCTTGGAAAACTCCCTCAGAACTTCCTCCTGAAAGCCTTCGATTTCAAAGAATCCCTTCTCAACATCAGTAACTTCAATAGTATATCCTAACTTCTGTAGTTCTCTCGCCAGTCTTGCTCTATATTCAAAGCTGTAAACTTTTGCAGCAGAAAACAATCTCTTTCCAAATATCGTATAATCTTCACCGTTATAGATGGTTTTATTTAGTACCACGGCATGAGTATGCAACTCAGGGTCTAGCTCCCTAGATAGATGATGCATAAATTTAGCTGCTGCCATTTGAGCCGTTTGATGTTCTGTTATTACATCACAACGCTTAGTACGCGTATATACTTCGTTTCTTTCAATCTCAGCTAAAGTCTCCTCTACTGCTTTATTATGTGCCGCAATTACAGCTCTCCGTTGATCTACTTCAGCAGTTTCAGCAACTATAGAGACAGATTTCGGAGCTGAGAACGTCAAATCATAAGCACTACACCCTTGGCCGCTTTCATATAGCATGATTTCAAACTGTTCCGCAGTTACAGTTTGACCATCTATGCCCAATTCTCTAGCCAATTCCCCTTGCCAAACATCCGCAAGTGTTGAGTCCTTAGTATAATAATCATCTTGTGTATAATAATCTTTCGCCATGTCGGCAGTACATGTAGAAATAGACAGCATGCTTTCAGAACCTTTCTATTGTACGTTCGGTACTTTTTTCCGCTTCTTCAGCCTTTTTCTTTTTAGGGATTCTACCTAACACATCAACAACTTCATCCACTTTGTATTCATTTGTAGCTATGGGCACATACTCTTGGTTCTTCCGTTCTATTGACGCTTGCAAGAATTGAACCTTTGCCACTTCTGTTGACATCTGCGGTAATGTGACAACAGCTTGCCCTACCTCCAACGAAGAAATTTCAGAGGAAAGAAATGCTACATTCTGCACTATTGTACTACCTTCTGACACTGTATTCGGTCCATTTCCAACGCCAACATTTTCACTCCTGTTATGCGTCTTTCTGGCTACTTCAGAAGCTCCTATCTGTTCTGAAATATATTTTGCATCATTATGCTCTTTAAGAGAGAAGACAAACTTTGATTTACAGTTTGCTATTATGTTTTCCGTCTCGTTGTTTCCATATGTGTTTTTCAGTTTGCTAATCGTCTGATTTGCTATTATGACAGATACACCTTTACTGCGTGCCTGTGTGAGTAGGAATATCAATGTTGATAACGCTGGCAGTGCGCCAAGTTCATCAATCACTATACATATTTTAACGCCCTTTTCTTTTGCATCAGGAAACTCCTTGATTTCTCTGCCCACCAAGTCTATTATTAATGAAACAATGGAAGTAAATGTCTCATCGTTTTTTCCGGCAGTCGATATGAAAAGATTTCCATTTCCGTTGTTTATCCAGTCTCGTACACTCCATTTTGAATATTCTGAAGCAAAAATATCTAGCTGTCTTATTCCATCTTGTACAAATGACATAATAGAAGATGCAGTAGCTATATTGGGATTTCCTAAAGTTCCATATCCTATGTTTACACTACTGGGGAGCATTCGAAATTGAGTAGAAATTTCTTGTGCGGAGCTACGCAAAAATTTTACTAAGTCCAATGTAGTAGTTTTCTTATTCAATATGCACCAGCATACGGCACTTTGAAATATTGCACTTGCACTTCCTCGCCAAAACTTATCTTCTCCTTTTGCATTAGCTACACCATAGAGTGTATCAGCGATAACGACAATATCACTAGGCATTTTGGGGATTCTTCCATCTACTATTTCAACTTTTATTTCATTAAATAAATCCCATTTGACACTCCTTGAATCAAATGGATGAAATAGCACATCTCGCCGACCATCTCCAAAGTAACTATAAAACTCTCCTTTGCGGTCAACGATTATTAACCTTGTACCTTTTCCTCTTAATACGCCATCAACAATATTAAGTAGAAGCTGAGACTTGCCACTACCAGTACTTCCCAGTATCATGCAGTGTTCTTTCATCCTAGATGCCGACAAGTATAGTCCCCCTGCATCGGTAGGGAGGGAGAGAAGGGGGTCAATTGTCTTCTTTTCGCTTAGTTTGCAAAACTTCTTTGCGCTTATTTTCTTTATCCCCCGCAAATAGGAATCATCTTTATACATTCCTTCTGTATCTGTATTATGTAATTCTACTAATGACCATACAAAACATATCAATGCAGATATAAGCACAAATATAGGGTACCAAGCATATACATCCCCTTGTGGGATAAGTCTAAATAATTCGTGATAATCTACTAATCTTATTTTTGCCTCTACGCCAATCTCAATCGGATATCTAACATATATAAAATTGATATCAAGCCATTGAAATAAGTATGATAAAACATTTTTTACTAAAGACATCACCCCTGGCTTAGCTGTTTTAAAGTACCAGTCACAAAGTAAACAAGCTACGCTATAATATAGAGCATTAAGTATTATAAATGGTAGCAAACCGTACTTTATGAGTATACGTTTTTGTTCTTCTTTCATGTTCCTTCAAACTCCTTTTCATAAGATTCCTTTATCCTTTTAACAATATCTGCAACCTCATTCGGCGCAATTTTTCTAAGCATTTCTACTTGCAAACTGTTTCCCATACGCATTTGCAAAGCAATCATTTTTAACACTTCTAAAAGTTCATCATATTTTTTCTTATATTCTCGCCTTTCTTCTTCCCTGCGCAAAGATTCACCAATTTCCAATGGCTTAAAAATACTCCTCCTGACATATTCAGATACGCTTATTTTTTGTATCTTTGCTCTTTCTTTGATAATGAGTTCCTCTCTATCAGTTACTCTTATAGCAAGTCGCCCCATGTTGATTTCCTCCGATTTTGGTGTCTGACGTCTAATACCTTTCAAATTATAGCTTTTCAAGAGTTCCTTACAAGATTTGTACGTCATCTGTATGACAAAGGTATGACAGTGCGAATATATGAGTAATCACCGCTTTCGCCCCCCAGCGGGGGTGAAAGCGTGTGATTTCTACTAAATTAGTTTTACTTCATTTTAAGCCGATTCTCTTTTCTTGTTTGATTCATCTCTTTGTTATGAACTTCCATTTCTTTTATCATTGCTGCTGTAACTTCTTTTGCAATTGAGACAAATTTAAATTCTACTCTACTGTCATAACAAAATGGAACAGAAAAACTGTATCCATCGTCACACGTAATAGTTAGTGATGTTGGTAAAAAGTTATGTGCAAATTTATCAAAAAGCCAAAAATAATCAGATTCCATTTTGCCTGACAAAATATAATCTTTCTTTGTCACATTATCATTCTTATTTTTTACAAACATTTTTTTCAATAGCATACGAATCTTCATCATTATTTTTTCCATGTTCATCTCTCTTCTTTCTACGCCTGTTCTTTTTTTCTTGTTCACGTCCTTTTTCTTCTCTGAATAAATTGACTATTTCATCCGGTTTTGATACAATAGAAGCGAAAATTTCTTCCCATGTAGTCAATTTTGTTATTCGCTGCATCTCTTTACCAATTGTCTGAACCTCATTTGCTTCAGCAGCAGCCAGAGCCTCTCTTAACGCATTTATACTCATTTTACGTGCCATCTATTCATCACCTCCCTTCAATAATTTGGTTAATAACATTGACGATTTCATCATTTTGCTTATCTAATAAATGTGCATAAACCCTCATTGTAACATCTGGTGAAGAATGTCCTAGACGTTCAGAAACTGCTTGAATCGGTACACCAGCTGCAAGTAACTGTGATGCATGCGAATGTCTTAGTGTATGAAAAGTTATCTTAGGTTCTCTATCTGACAATTCTGCCTTTTTAAGAAGTGGCTGCCAGCATCTTCGATGAAAATTTGTAGCACTCAGCGGCCGCCCATTTGCATTAGTAACAATGAGATTTTTTTGTTTTCAAATATTCCAGCATACTTATTTTCAAATGCACTTTGATACTGAATAAATCTGGAAATTCTGTGCATTACCCAAGCAGGAACTTTAACGACGCGCATTCCTCCTGTTTTGGTAGTTCCCATTTCTCTTGTCTGTTGTGACATAGCCCTGTCTATGGTTATTTGGTTACTATTAAGATCTAGTTGTTGCCTCGTCAGTCCAAAAACTTCTCCTTGTCGAGCACCTGTTGTTATACCTATAAGTAATATTATGTAGTAAACCCGACGTAGATATATGCTTGCGGCATCTGATGTTAATGGCAAATAACTTCCATCTTTTGCTATTTTTAACAATAGATTTGTTTCATCCGCTGTCAACACAGCTTTTCTACTAACTAGACTGTATGGTGGCAATTTTATTTTTCTTGCTTGATTATTTAAAAGATACCCATGGTCAATAGCAGCTTCAAGCATCGCTCTTATGTGTGCTCGAACTGTTGCAACAGTACTTGGCTTATGATCTTCTGCTAACTTGTTAATGTAGTTTTGTATCATTGAAGTAGATAACTTATCTAACCATAAATCCCCCCACTCAAGGATTATATGATTACGAACAGTTATATTATAGTTTCTATATGTTGCTGGTTTAGTTGTCGGCTTTACAATTTCTTCTAACCACATTTCAGCAAAATTCTTCACTCTAACTCTTTTACTCTGTCCTTCTTTTAGTTTTTCTTCCCATTTCAAAACTTTGCTTCTTAACGTTTTACGATCTTTCGCTGCAATCTCTTTTCTCAGTCGTCTTCCAGTTGATTCATCATAATAATAACCGCGCCATCTAAAGACTGCTTTCGATTCACTATAATCAATAGTTCCTTCTCCTTTTTGGCGTCTCAATCGTTTCACTTCCTTATAATCGCTAAACTAACTTACACAATCCAAATTTGCTTGTCGAATTTTTTCACGTACCCACCCACCCAGGACAAGTTTCCTACGTCCGAACTTCTCGGCAGGTATGTTTCCTTTATCAATTAAGTGATGTATTGTGGTAATAGACAATGTTCCACCGAATACAATCTGAGCAACTTCCTTGACAGTAAAGTAGTTCTTGTCCATTATTTTCGTCACTCCTTTATTTTTATCGTTTTTAACTTTAATTTTATTATAGCACTATTTTTATCGTTGTCAACGATAAAAATAGTGCTATAATACAGGAGATTTATTATCATGCTAGAAAACATACCACAAAGTTTATTGTCTCTACGCGAGAAATATAATATATCGAGAGCATTACTAGCAGAAATGTTACATCTGAAAAGCTACACAAGCATCAGCGACTTTGAGAGTGGGCGAACTATCCCATCCTTGCCAGTATTTCTTGCATTGTCAGATCTATTTGGTGTCAGTATGGATTGGCTGGCCGGGCGCAGCAATGTTCAATATAGTAGTGAAACCCTAATCCCCTTAGAAAACAAGCTACTAAAAGAAGCCAAGACACTTGCCAATACACCAAAAGACTCCGTACCCATGGGATTCACGCGATTATGCGTTCTCACTACCATAGGAAACAGTAGTATATATACTGACCCATACACAAGAAACAGGGCCTTTAGCCTTCCTGAGCGGGCTGATATTGTACTTTGCATGCAAGTTATGAAGCACGCTTCAGCTACTGTTACTGAAGTAGATCCTACTATTAGCCTGGAAGATATTAACTTCTCAACGCTTCAAGAAGTGTTGCTTCCAAAGCTGAAGGAACGTGACGGAAAGAAAACCACAACAATTCGACTTGAGCTTTGGACGGAGTGCAGAAAGAAGCTGGAGACCTATGGGCAACGTGAATTCACCTTGTCACCTACCGAACTAATGGAGATAAAACAACAAGCCTACATAGATAGAACAACAAATACGAATTAAAACACCTCATACATCCCCAAAAGAAAAAGCCCATGGCACACAACGCCATGGGCTCCGCTTATAAATAGGGGGAGTTTTAGGGGGAGTATACAAAAAAGCCTCCGAGGTTATCCCCCGGAAGCCTTGATTTCACTGGAGCTGGTTATAGGACTTGAACCTACGACCTGCTCATTACGAATGAGCTGCTCTACCAACTGAGCTAAACCAGCATGCCTGTCGCTTGCGCAACTGACGAATGTATTATATCCTACCTTTATACTGACTGTCAATATATTTTTCATTTTACTATGAGGCTATTGATAAAACATATAGGACATTTAGCCTAAACAAAGGCAAGCCTGCACCTTTTTGAGCAGGTTTTTCCATTTGGGTGTAGAATATACAAGTCAGTGGAGTTTGTAAAAAAGCAGCTGTCAGAACAAATTTTAAGGAGGCGGCACTATGCCTGCCCTGCGCATCTTAGTCATAGGCAACCACATATTGGGAGACAACAAGATTGCACAAGAGCTGGCCCTGCGTCTGCCCAAGGGCAGCCAGGTGGAGTTCTCTTCCGATGCCGATGAAGCTCTCAACAAGATTCGTCTGTTCAACCCCAGTGCAGTTGTCCTTAATTTCTCCATGGCCTTGTTGCGCATAGATGGAGAAATGTTTATCAATATCCTGATCAAGCAAAAGCACCTGCCTGTGATAGCTTTCGGCAGGATAGCATCCAGCCACCAGACTGCCCAACGGCTGGGAGCGCGAAAGTACATGGTGAGATCTTCTGACCCCCTGCTCTCTGACCACTTCTACCATATGCTTGCAGATGAACTGCAGAACCTCAGCAGCCCGGCTGCCCCGATGCAGCCAGCCAGGGCTGTCCCGGCCAGGCCTGCTCCTCCTCCCCCCAGGCCTGCAATCCGTTCTCCGGGCCTTCCTCCCCTGCCCAGCCGTCCTATGCCCGCCCCACCTGCTCCGGCAACCGCCGCGCCTCCCCCCCGTAAAGATGGCCCCATCGAGCTTATCGCCATTGGTTCCTCCACCGGTGGCACCGAAGCCCTGTCCGTGCTGCTCCACGGGCTGAAGCCGCCCCTTCCCGGCATCGTCATCGTCCAGCACATACCAGCCATGTTTTCAAAGCTTTTGGCAAATCGCCTGAATGAGGAATGCCCCCTTTCCATCAAGGAAGCGGAAACAGGCGACAAAGTGGAGCCCAACCATGTATATATCGCTCCGGGCGGCAAGCACATGACCCTCCAAAGAACAGGCTCCGGCCCCCTTACCCTGGATTGCACGGCGGGACCACCTGTGCACAGCTGCTGCCCCGCCGTGGATGTGCTCTTTGACACCGTAGCCGATCTGGTAGGGGACAAGGCCCTGGGAGTCATACTCACAGGCATGGGCAGAGATGGAGCAGACGGCCTTTCCAAGATGCGGGCGCGAGGAGCCTATACCTTGGGGCAGGATGAAGCCACCTGCGTAGTTTATGGGATGCCGAAGGCCGCCTTCGACCAGGGAGCGGTCTGCGAACAGTTGCCACTGCCGGATATTGCGGCGGCTATTACAAGAGTTGCCAATAATAAATGAATCCCGAAGGATTGACATGATGTTCCTTCGGGATTTTTGCTTGTTTTCCTTGCAGAATCTCTGCTTATCCTCTGTTTTTGTATCTATACCCCAGC
Source organism: Pseudoselenomonas ruminantium (assembly GCA_015058655.1). Classification (GTDB taxonomy): domain Bacteria; phylum Bacillota; class Negativicutes; order Selenomonadales; family Selenomonadaceae; genus Selenomonas_B; species Selenomonas_B ruminantium_C. Next base: position 202,801 of record SVBX01000002.1, on the reverse strand, counting down.
CACAGGACAAAGAGCCACAGTGGCGTAACGATTACCGCCAGCTGCATGTCGGGAATCTGGGTCATCATGAAGACTACTCCCAGCAGGAATGCCAGACAGAGGTAGTTGGCCCAAGGATAGAGGATGGCCTTGAACTTGGTATCCTTGCCCTCGCGCCGGCAATATTCCTTGAACTTCAAATGGGTGATGCAGATGACGATCCAATCCACCACCGCTGCCGCCGTGGCAATGGAAATGAAGTACATGAACACATGGCCAGGGAACATGTAGTTCAAGAGCACCACCAGCAGGGTGATGCCCGAGGACACCAGGATGCCATTCACCGGCACGCCACGGCCGGAAATCGTAGCGAGGAACTTCGGCGCATCATCATCCGTTGCCAAGCCGTAAAGCATGCGGCTGTTGCTGTAGATGGCGGAGTTGTAGACGGAGATGGCGGCAGTCAGCACCACGAAGTTCAGGATATGGGCCGCTGCCGGGATGCCCACATTGGAGAAGATCTGCACAAAGGGGCTGGCTTCCATGCCCACCTCATTCCAAGGCCAGAGGGCCATGAGCACCGCCATAGTCCCCACATAGAACAGCAGGATGCGCACGATAACCCCGTTGATGGCCTGGGGGATAGTGCGGTCAGGGTCGTCAGCCTCCCCGGCGGTGATGCCGATAAGCTCAATGCCCCCGAAGGAGAACATGACTACTGTCAAGGACAGGCCCAGCCCCCACCAGCCATTGGGCAGGAAGCCGCCGTGCGACCAGAGGTTGGATATATTCTCCGGGAAGGCAGCCGTGCCACCAAAGAGCAGGTAAAGCCCCAGCACAATCATCATCATGATGGCGGTAATCTTGATGAGAGCCATCCAAAACTCCATCTCGCCGTACATGCGCACATTGATGAAGTTGGCCACCGTAATGACTATAAGGCACACCAGGGCGCTGACCCACTGAGGGAGATCCGGCAGCCAGAAATTCATATAGATGCCCACTGCCGTAAGCTCGGCCATGGACACGATGACATAGTTGAACCAATAATTCCACCCGGACATGAAGCCCGGGAACTTGCCCCAATACTTGTTGGCATAATAGCTGAAGGAGCCGGACACCGGCTCGTCCACCGCCATTTCCCCCAGCATGCGCATGATGAAAAAAATCACGATGCCGCCCAGAAGATAGGCCAGCATCACCGAAGGCCCCGCCAGGGCAATAGTTGAGGCAGAGCCATAGAACAGCCCCGTGCCGATGGCGCCCCCCAGGGCAATCATCTGCAGGTGACGGTTCTTCAGCCCCCGCCGCATTTTCGTCGCTTGCTTTTTGCTCATCAATTCATCCCTTTTCTTGCTCAGATTTCCAAAATCAAACAGTTACCGCAACAGTATATCACAAGTATTGACTGTAAAAAAAGCCTTCCCCTATGGGGAAGGTGGCAGCCGAAGGCTGACGGATGAGGTGCGGCAGGCACTTAAGTTAGCCACCGCCGTTAGTATGCCACCTCATCCACCGCTTCGCGGTCCCCCTTCCCCAGCGGGGAAGGCAATTTTTTCAGCTCAGGAGCAGGCTGTCGCTGGTAAGCTCGCTGCCTGCCGCCTTTTCGAACATGGCCAGCAAATCCCTCACGGAGAGGTTCTTCTTCTCCTCCCCTGCCACATCCACCAGAATGCGCCCGTCGTACATCATGATAAGCCGGTTGCCCAACCGCAGGGCATCCCGCATGTTGTGGGTGATCATCAAAGTGGTGAGCTGCTGCTCCTCCACCACTTTCCTGGTGAGGTCCAGCACCTTTTCCGCCGTCTTGGGGTCAAGGGCTGCCGTATGCTCATCCAGCAGCAGGAGCTGAGGCCGCACCATGGTAGCCATCAGCAAGGTCAGAGCCTGGCGCTGGCCGCCGGAGAGAAGCCCCACCTTGGACTCCAGCCTGTCCTCCAGCCCCAGATGCAGGCCCGCCAGAAGCTCGCGGAAATGTCCCCGTTCCTTGTCGGAGGAACTCCATCTGAGCGTAGGCGTCCGCCCCCGGCGGGAGGCGATAGCCAGATTTTCCTCTATCATCATATTGGCCGCCGTGCCCATCATGGGGTCCTGGAAGACCCTGCCGATAAACTTGGCCCGCTTGTACTCCGGCCACTTGGTGATATCCGTGCCCGCAATGGTGATGCTGCCCGTATCCACCGGGAAAGTGCCCGCGATAGAATTCAAAAGAGTAGACTTTCCTGCCCCATTGCCGCCGATGACCGTCACGAAATCCCCCGGCGCAAGATGCAGGGAAAGTTTCCTGAGGGCCAGCTTTTCCGTAATGGTGCCGGGATTGAATGTCTTGGAAATATCCTTGATATCTAACATAACAGCCGCCCCCTCATACCCTGCGCATCTTGCGCCAGCGCGCCTGAATCAGCGGCAGGGACAAGGCGATGGCCACCAGCACCGCCGTAAAGAGCTTTAGGTCATTGGGCGGCATGCCCATCTGCAGGACGATGGCAATGACTGCCCTATAGACGATAGAGCCCAGGATAACGGAAATCAGGCAGTTCTTGAAGCTGCGGGTGCCGAAGAGCACCTCGCCGATAATCACGGAAGCCAGGCCGATGACGATGGTACCTACCCCCATGCCCACATCCGCAAAGCCATTGCTCTGGGCCACCAAAGCCCCGGAGATAGCCACCAAACCGTTGGAAAGCAACAGCCCCAGGACAATCATCACATCCGTGTCAATGCCGTTGGCGCGAATCATATGGGGATTGTTGCCCGTAGCCCGGACAGCCGCCCCGATTTCCGTGCCGAAGAACCAGTAGCAGGCCAAAGATACCAAGAGCACCACCACAGCGCCGATAATCAGCACTGTCATGCTCTTGTCTCCCCCCACGGGGAAGATGGTGAAGATGGTGTCCTGCTGCAACAGCGGCAGATTGGCCTTGCCCATCACCCGCAGATTGACGGAATAGAGGGCAATCATGGTAAGAATCCCCGCCAGCAGCGCCGGAATCTTCAGCTTCGTGCAGAGGAAGCCCGTCACCACCCCGGAAATCATGCCCGCCACGCAGGCCATGAAAATGGCGGGAATGGGCTGCCAGCCCGCCGTCAAGAGGGAGGCTGCCACCGCCGCCCCCAAAGGGAAGGAACCTTCCACCGTGAGGTCAGCGATATCCAGCACCCTGAAAGTCAGATAAACTCCAATCGCCAGCAGAGCCCAGAGGAGCCCTTGTGAGACGGTTGAAACAACCAAATCCATTTACTCAACAACCTCCGCATCCTTCAGCACATCTTCAGGAATTGTTATGCCCAGAAGGTCTGCGGCCTTCTTGTTGACAGATACCTTCAATTCCTTGGCCAGCTCCACAGGAAGGGTTTCCGTCCTGGCCTTGCCATTCAGCACATCAGCTGCCATGTAGCCCGTCTGCACACCCAGCTTGTAATAGTCGATGCCATAGGTAGCAAGACCGCCAGCCTTCAGCATGTTAGGCTCGCCACAGATGACAGGCACCTTGGCGGCATTGGTGATGTCGATAAGGGTAGGCATGGCAGAAGCCACCACATTGTCCGTAGGCTCATAGAAGGCATCCACGGAACCAATCAGGCTCTGGGCAGCCTGCTGAATGTCATTGACGGTAGAAATGGTAGCCACCTTCACCGTCAGCCCCTTGCTCTCGGCGTACTCCGTCATGGCCTTGATCTGCACCTCGGAGTTCACCTCGCTGGAGGAATAGATGGTGCCGATGACCTTGGCATCCGGCTTGATTTTCAAGAGCAGATCCACCTGTTCCTTGATGGGGTTCATGTCGCTGGTGCCGGAAACATTGCCGCCCGGTTCCTTGTTGCTCTTCACCAGCTTGGCTCCCTCATAATCCGTGATGGCCGTGCCCAGGATGGGAATATCCTTGGTGGCATTGGCCATGGTCTGAGCCGCAGGGGTAGCGATGGCGCAGATGAGGTCCAGCTTGGCGCTGACGAAGCGCTGGGCGATGTTCTGCAGGTTGGACTGGTCAGCCTGGGCATTCTGCCGGTCTATGGTGAGGTTCTTGCCCTCCTCGAAGCCACGCTCCTTCAAACCGTCCACAAAGCCCTTGTTGGCCGCATCCAGAGCATTATGCTCCACCAGCTGCACAATGCCCACATGATAAGTCTTCTCACCGCTGCCCGCAGCCTGGTCACCACCGCCGCAGCCAGCCGTCAGGGCCGCCGTGGCAAACAGAGCCGCCGCCACCATCCCTTTGAGTTTTTTCACGCTTAACATATCAATCCCCACCTTTTTGTAATATTTGTTTCCTGTAAGTAGACAGGTTTTATTATACAACATTACACATAAAAATCAAGCAAAGGCTTGCAAGGATTTATCTTTGTCCACCTAGAATAGTAAGCAACAAATAAATGCACAAAGGAGCAACAACAATGGCACAAGCAGCAAGCGGCGATATCATCTATGTGAAGCATCGGGGCTACCAGCATTTTGGCATCTATGCAGGAAACGGACGGGTCATCCACTACTATAAAGAAAGTAATCCGCTGGTTTCCGAAGGCATCATCATGGAAACCAGCCTGTCAGAATTCATGTCCGGCAGCGACACCCTCTATGTGCTGAACGGGGACAGCAACCACAAGAACCTCCTTGACTGGCTGCTGAAAAGGATTTTCGGAGAAAATATGCCGATTTTCTCCTCTCGTGAAACCGTAGAACGGGCCCGCAGCAAAATCGGACAAAAGGGCTACAGCCTGGTGAACAATAACTGCGAGCACTTCGCCCTCTGGTGCAAGACAGGCATCGCCATGTCCTCCCAGGTGGAGGAAGTGCTGGCACTCTTCCTGCCCGGCATCGAAAAAGAACTTGCCCCCTCTGAAACGGCAAAAGAAAAGCACCTGCCGCCTAAAGCAGCAGATGCTACAGAATCTTAAAATCTTTGCCTGTCCTTCAAGGCCCTTTCAATATCCCTCTTGGCAGCCTTGGCCTGCAGGTCGGCACGCTTGTCGTAGTTGTGCTTGCCGGAGGCCAGGGCCAGTTCGAGCTTGGCCCGGCCATGCTTGAAGTAAATCTTCAGGGGCACCAGCGTGAAGCCTTTTTCCCTGGTCTGGCTGAAAAGCTTCACAATCTCTGCCTTGTGCATCAGCAGGCGCCGCACCCGCAGGGGGTCGTGGTTGAAGATATTGCCCTGCTCGTAAGGGCTGATATGCATGTGCTCCACAAAGACCTCGCCATTTTTGATAAAGGCGTAGCTGTCTTTCAGATTGGCCTTGCCTGCCCGGAGGCTTTTCACCTCCGTGCCCTTCAGCTCCAGGCCCGTTTCAAAGGTCTCATGTATGAAGAAGTCGTGGCGAGCTTTGCGGTTCTCGCACACAATCTTGATGGCAGCATTCTGTTTTCCCATAGCCTCCACCTTTCTTCGCTAATTTTTAAGCAGACGGGAGATCCCCGCCTGCTATTTTTACAGCAAGCGTCGTTAGAAATGCCATATTAAGCCTTCCCCAGAGGGGAAGGCTTGTTGACACGCTTAATAATGTTCACTATGCGTTACTTGGAATTGCCCGTACCGCCCTCAGTCTTGCGGTTGAGGTGAGGACGGCCTTTGGGCGCACCTTCACGGCGCATTTCCTGCTCCTTCTTCTCACGGTAGCCGGGAGGATCCGGCCACACAGCAGAATTCAGCCCCGTGATCTTCACCCGGTGGTAATCTCCCTCCCGGCGCTCCTCGCGGCTCCTGCCGTTGCTGCTCTTCCTGCCCAAAGTCTCACGGGCAGCGCGGCCAGCCCTGCCTGTGCGGTCAGTGCTGCGCTCTTGGGCACGGGAAGCCCTGCCCTTGGCAGGCTTATCCCCGGCAGGACGGGAGATTTTTTCTCCTGAGGAACCGCGCCTCTTGGAGTTACGACCTTTGCGCTGGCTCTTGTTTTTGCCATCGTCAGGTATCTCATCCAAAACGGAAGCCACCAAATCCCCATCCTTGGGACCGCGCTTCTTGCCGCTCCGGTTCCTGTCCCGTTCTTTCCTGTCAGCCCTGGGCTTGCCGCCGCCTTTGCGCCCGCCGCCCACAGCATTTTTCAATGCCTGGGCATCATCTGCTCCATTGTCCTTCAGCACGAAGTCCAGATTGCGTTCTTCCACATTGGCCCTCACCAGCACGATCTGCACCTCATCACCCAAGCGGTACTGCTGCTGGGTGCGCTCGCCCACCATGGCATAGAGGTCTTCGCGGTACTCATAGAAATCGTTTATCATGGTGGAGACATGCACCAAGCCCTCCACGCCGTTATCCAGCTCCACGAAGATGCCGAAGGCAGTGACGCCGCTGATGACACCGGTGAATTCCTCGCCCACGAACTGGGCCATGTACTCGATTTTCTTCATGTCCGTAGTCTCGCGCTCTGCCTCTATGGCCACCCGCTCACGAGCAGAGGCATGGTCGGCGATTTCCGGCAGCATGGATTTGAGTTTGGCTTCCCTTTCCTTGGGCATGCCGCCCTCAGCCATTTCTTCACGCAGCAATCTGTGGACAATCAAGTCGGGATAGCGGCGGATTGGCGAGGTAAAGTGGGTGTAGTAGCGGGCCGCCAGGCCGAAATGGCCCAGGGACAGCTCGCTGTAGCGGGCCTGCTGCATGGAGCGCAGGGCCACGGTGGAGATGATGCGCTCCTCGGGCCTCCCCTGCACCTTTTCCAGCACCTTCTCCACATCCATGGGCTGGATGTGTCCGGCCTCGTCCTGACGGACGAAAAGACCAAAAGCTGCCAGCAGGTCATTGAAGCGCTGGATCTTCTCCTCGCTGGGCTGCTCGTGGACGCGGTAAATGAAAGGCTTATGCCTGAGATCCATATGCTTGGCCACAGTCTCATTGGCAGAGAGCATGCACTCCTCGATGATGGACTCAGCCAGGGAGCCTTCCCTCTTTATGAGAGCCACAGGATGCCCCTTCTCGTCCAGCTTCACCTTTATCTCCGGCAGCTCGAAGTCGATGGAGCCACGGGCGTGACGAATCTTCTTGCGCAAATTGCGAATTTCAGCCAGGGTTTCCAGCATTTCTTTGATGTCTTCATTATCAGACACATAGGGCTCAGCCTTTTCCACCAGTACCTTGTTCACCATATTGTAGGTCAAGCGACGGTAGACATGGATTACCGCAGGGATGATCTCATAGCTGGTAATCTCGCCTTCCGGGGAAATCTGCATCTCGCAGGCCATGGAAAGGCGGTCAACGCCAGCGTTCAGGCTGCAGATGCCGTTGGAAAGCTCCTTGGGCAGCATGGGAATCACCCGGTCTACCAGATAGACGCTGGTGCCCCGCTCCCTTGCCTCAACATCAAGGGGCTGGTTCTCCCGTACATAGTGGCTCACATCAGCGATGTAGACCCCCAGGAAGTAGGAACCGTCATCCTTCTTGTAGGCATAGACACCATCGTCCAAATCCTTGGAATCCTCACCGTCTACGGTGACAATGGGGAAATTGCGGCGGTCACGACGGCCACGATACTCCTCAGGAGAAGGCTCCTGCTCCACGGCCTCTGCCGCCTGCTGGACAGCCTTTGGGAAAGTCTCAGACAGGTCATACTGGCGCATGACAGAGAGCACATCCACGCCAGGATCTCCCACCTTGCCCAGAATCTCGATGACATTTCCCTCTGCACTCCTGCGGCCATCGGGCCACTTGGTGATTTCCACCACTACCTTGCTGCCGGTCTTGGCCCCGTGAATCTGCTTCTTGGGGATGAAGATATCCTGGGTGAGCTTGGTATTGTCAGGGGTCACAAAGCCAAAGGTCTTGCTGCTTTCAAAGGTGCCCACAATCTTCTCGTTGGCCCGCTCCAAAATCCGCAGGATTTCTCCCTCGCGGGAACGCCCCTCCTGCTCCGAAGGGGTGACACGAGCCACCACTCTATCCCCGTGCATGGCAGAGCCAATGCCTGGCCCCGGCACGAAAACATCCGTCTCTTCATCATTCTCACGCACATCCGGGATGATGAAGCCAAAGCCCTTGGCAGTCATGGAAAGCCGCCCCACCACCAGATGCATGCGGGCAGGAGTGCCATAGCGATCGCTGCGATTCCTGATGATGGCTCCTTCCTGCTCCAATTCCTCCAAAGCCTCAGAGAAAGCCACCTGCTCTTCTTCGCTGAGCTCCAGATCCTCAGCCAGCTCCTCTGCCAAAAGCGGCTTATAAGCAGCCTCGCGCATATAAGCCAAAATACGTTCTTTCAATTCCATACATTCTTGCTCCAAAATAAAATTCCGTACAATCCGTACCACACAAACACTCGTACTACCCGAACCCCAGGGCCCATGGATGGGCCCCGCGGACGCGGAAATCACACGATGTGATTTCAGTCCGCGTTTTCTTTTTTTTACTTTTTCTTTGCGCCAAAGAAAAAGTAAGCCGAAGGCCTCAACCTTCCTCGTCCAAGAAAGCTGCCGTCCTTGCAAAGACCAGCTCCCGTTCCGGCTCCAGGGGCAGCAAATGCCCCGCCTTCTCCAGCCAAAAAATCTCTTTCTCCGAACTCTTCACATGCTCATAGATATAATCGGCGCTCCTGGGATCTGCCGTATGATCCCCATAACTGTGCACGATCAGTATAGGAAGCTCAATCTTCTCCATGCACTTCTTCGCTGCTTCCATGACCGCAAGGAGCTCATGGACGCAAAGCAGGGGCATCTTGCGGTAAGTGCGGTTCACTGCCTCCGGCACATTCTTGAGGTTGCGCCGAGCCTTAGGCACATACTGCCCCACGCACTCTCCCTTGGGCGGAAGTTTCTCCACCCCCCACCCCGGATGGATGATGGCAGGAGCCGCCAAAGTCACCAGGCGTTCCAGCGGCTTCTCCGCCGCCAACCGCAAGGCCAGCAGCCCCCCCATGGAATGACCCACAGCGGAAATATCCTCGCAGATGCCAGAGAGCAAGGCATAGCCATCTCGCACGGAGTCCATCCAGTCCTCCCCGGTCATATGGCTCATATCCTCCACGGCAGTGGCATGGCCCGCCAGGCGCACCCCCAGCACCGTATAGCCCCTCTTATTGAGATACTGCCCCAAAAGCAAGAGCTCAGCTGGCAATCCAGTAAAGCCATGAATCAAGAGTACCCCGCGCTTTCCTCCGGGCAAGAAAAAAGGCTCTGCCCCCGGCAAAATCATTCCTGTCATCCTCTCATAATGGGAATATCAGTCTGCATTCCCAATCTAAATCTAAAAGCGCCCCCGGTAATCCGGGAACGCTCAAAGAAGCTTCAATTAGTTAGTCATGCGGGCAATCACAATCGTAATCACGGCAAACAGGATGGCAAATACCACCGTCACCCGCGCCAGCAGCGCATCCATGCCCCGCGCCTTGCTGGAAAACACCGTATCGGCACCGCCGCCCATGCCGCCCATGCCAGCAGACTTAGCCTCCTGGCCCAGGATAGAAGCAATGAGCACGATGGCCACGATAGCATCCAGCACCATCATCAAAGTAAGCAAGTTTCAAGCCTCCCTTGCGCAACATCTCCATTTAACCTTACCTATAATAACACAAAGGATGGCAACCTGCAAGGAACTTAAAGGAAAAGGGGTGACTGGCTGTAACGAAGCGTATCCAATCGATTGTTATAATAATCTATTGCAGCTTCCTGAACCAACCTGCGATTCTCATCCTTGCGCCTCTGCTTCTTTGCCTGCTCTTCCTCTATCTGGCGCAAAGTCCTCTCATCCGGCCCCAGCACACCGCCACCACTGGTAACACAAGCATTTTCAACTTCGCCATCTTTATTGAGGATAATAACAGAACCATACATCTTGGTTCCATAAAATTTCGTACCCGGAAGAGTCATTTGCGGCATAGGACGATGAAACTCATATACCCTGTCAATATTGGCCATGACCTTCTTTGCCAAAGCAGGGTCCTGGCGCATTCTCTCCTCCAGCTCCGAAGGCACTATTATCGAGTTCTTGCCCAGGGTAGCCTGCGCTCTTGCCTGAACCCTGGCATCAAGCTGAGAGGGATTGCCCCGCGATGGCTGCCACGAGAACACAGAACTGTCGATATTTTCCCTCATCAGCTCGTCACGCGGGAAGTCATTATGCTGCCATGTATTTGCAGAAATACTCGGCGCATCCATTACATGGTAGAAATATTGGCTGGAACTTTGATGGAAATACTTCTCAAAGGAACTTTTCCACATCTCTTCCAGGCTCTGAGCCGGCCCCTGCACTGATTGCAGCACCTCAAGATAGGATACACCACCAGCCTTGCCAGACTGCACAGGCAACCGCGCAGAAGCAATTCCCTCATCAAACATCACACCTTGAGCCTGGACATTCTGAATCCCCATGATACATCAGTCTCCTTCTTGAGCATCTACATATCAATTAGCAATTTCATGCTTGCACTGCAAAATGCACCTACCAATATATCGAAGAAGACCATCAAAACCTAAATAGAATATCGCGAATAACCGGATTTTCGGTGCAAACTTCATTTACCGAGATAATCATACCTTGAAACACTATCTCTATATTTGTTCAAGTCAATCAAAATCAGAGACAATTTCACCATCCTCACGGGCAATTTCCCAGATAAGAGGACTGTTGTTCTTCACAAACTGGCGCAAGGTATATTCCTCGTCCTCTGTAAAGCCCATGCACTTTTTTAGATAGCAGGCAGGAAGTACATATTCCGCCCTGTCAAAGCCACGTTCTGTAGGGCGTTCCAAATTATACGCAGATACTCTCCCCTTTAGTGGGAGAGATATGTATATCCGTAAAAGTCACATTTATATTTTGGGGCACAAGCTTCATATATTCATGTTGCATAGCCATACTTTCCTTTACAAGAAATAAACAATTATCTATATAAACAAAAGAAAATATTTATATAATCCTCCAAAACATAACCATATAAGATATATTCATATTTAATGATAATAAATATCTTTTGCCAAATCAAGCATTTTTGCATTCAATACCCCATTAAGAAACCTCAATCCTTCCATAACGTTTTCTTCAAGTGTTCTTGGTGCTATGGGATTAACTGCATTATAAATACATATTTCAACAGGATATTTGCTGTAGATTGAATTAATATGTATCATTATAGAATACTCATCATTTATATTCCAAAGATATATCATTCTATTATAATCAAAAATAATATCCACAATTTCTTTTGCTTTTATTATTCTTTTAATTTGATTATGCATAATATTCTCCCTATATAAATACAAACTCTGATGATTTCACGCTACCAAAACCTTTTCTCTCATAATCGTTTTATAAAACTCGCTATCTTGATTTATTTCCCGTATCTCAAAAATATCCACTTGCTTGTTCAGCACTTCACGCAGTTCCTCTCCCAAAGCAAATATAAGCGTAGGCTTGAATTCTTTTCCTCCAAATACCAAAAAATCCAAATCGCTATTCTCATCAGCCTCGCCCCTGGCATACGAGCCAAACAGATACATTTCCTTCACATGGTACTTTGCAACCAACGGTTTTACCAACGAAGTAATTTTTTCTATAGTAAATATACCTGGACTCATGGGAACAGCTCCTTTCCCACACAAACTAAGATATCAAGATTATTTTACAATATTTTGTATGACTATTCAATAATTTATCCATCCCCCATAACACAAAAGGCCCCGGCAGTGCCGGAGCCTTTCTCCTAACCTCTAAGAAACTTAGATGGTGTAGATACGGATGGAGTTGGTGTTGCCTTCGCTGGTCTTGATGCCGCTGGTGATGATGGTGCAGTCGCCACGCTTCACATAGTCATGCTTCACAGCTGCTGCAGTGGCGCCGCTGGTCATCTCGTTCACATCGCTCCACTGGCTGCCCAGGATGGGATATACGCCCCAGCGCAGGTTCAGCTGGCGGACGGCGCGCTCGTCGGGAGTGTAGGCCACGATAGCTGCCTTCGGACGGTACTTGGAAATGACCTCAGCAGTGTAGCCACTCTCGGTGGGAGCGATGATGGCTGCTGCATCCAGCTCGTAAGCCATCTGCACAGTAGCATGGGCCACGGCGCGAGTGCGGCTCTGAAGATGCTCGAAGCCGCGCTCCATGAAGAGATCCTTGTACTCAAGGGAGCTCTCAATGCGGGTAGCGATGCGGTTCATGGTGGAAACAGCCTCTACCGGGTAGTCGCCGGAAGCAGTCTCGCCGGAGAGCATGATGGCATCGGTGCCGTCCAGGATAGCGTTACCTACGTCAGAAACCTCTGCACGGGTCGGACGGGGGTTGCGCTCCATGGAGTCCAGCATCTGGGTAGCAACGATGACGGGCTTGCCGGCCTTGTTGCACTTCTTGATGATCTCCTTCTGGATAAGGGGCACATCCTCAGCAGGAACCTCTACGCCCAGGTCGCCGCGGGCAACCATGATGCCGTCGGAAACCTCGAGGATCTTGTCGAAATTCTTCACGCCCTCAAGGTTCTCGATCTTGGGGATGATCTGCATATGGCCGTGGTTCTCCTCGATGAGCTTCCTGATAGCCAGCACATCCTCAGGACGCTGGATGAAGGAAGCAGCCACGAAGTCCATATCCTGCTGGCAGCCGAAGACGATGTCCTTGGCATCCTGCTCGGAAACAGGAGGCAGGCCCAGGGAAACGCCGGGAGCTGCCACGCGCTTCTTGGTGCTCATCTTGCCGCTGTTCTGGATGGTGGTGACAATGTCCTTGCCCTTGATCTCGTCCACCTTCAAAGCCACGAGGCCGTCGGAGAGGAGCAGGGTATCGCCGGGCTTCACTTCGGTGTAAAGGCCCTTATGGTTTACGGAAACATGAGTCTCGTCGCCGGGAATGTCCTCGAAGGTCAGCGTGAACTTGTTGCCCTTCTCCAGCATGACCTTGCCGTCCTTGAACTCACCAAGGCGCATCTCAGGGCCCTTAGTGTCAAGGATCAGGGAAATCACCTTGCCTGCCTTCTTGGCAGCTTCGCGCACCATGTTGATGCGGCCCAGATGCTCCTGATGGTCGCCATGGGAGAAGTTGAAACGAGCGCAGTTCATGCCGTTCTCGATGAGCTTTTCGATAACGCCCGGCTTCTCCGTAGCAGGTCCCTGGGTGCAGATGATTTTCGTCTTCTTTAACATGTGTTAACCCCCACCTTAAATAAAAAATAATATATAGACGGACACTGCCGCGGAGAACTTTCGCTCTCCTGTTCCATGGCGTCGCTTCGTAGTGTCCTGTCTCGGCCTGATTTCACGGATGGGAACATTTCCCCACCCTTTTCGCAAGAACTATTCTACACTTTTTAGCCCCATAAGTAAAACATTTTCAAGGGTTTTGAGCTGAAAAAAATATTTTCAGAAAAGACTCTTTCCTTGTGCAAATTGCTTCAAATTCATTGCTTTGATTCATGGCAAAAAGTAACCTTCATCAGTAAAAATTATGCTGAAATCGAACAGCAGATGCTATGCCTCAGAATCCTCATCCGGCGTTCATGTCCACAGCCACCTTGTGCATGGCCTGAATCATGAGCATAATAGTAGTAGCGCCGGGATCCTGATGGCCAATGCTTCTTTCCCCTATATAGGCAGCCCTGCCCTTGCTGGCCTGGATAGTCTTGGTGTATTCCACGCCGTCTCTGGCGGCCTCAACGCCTGCAGCCAGGATTTCCTGAAGGGACTTGCCCGCCTCCAGTGCCTCCTGCATGGCCCTGTTTGCGGGGAAAAGAGCATCCAACATGGTCTTTTCCCCCTCCGTGCTCATGCCCAGCTGGGAAACTCCCACAGCGCCAGCCTCAAAACTGGCCACCCAATCCGCAGGCTCCATGGCAATCTTGCCATGGTTCACCATACCAGCCCTCAGATAAAAAGTACCGAAAAGCGGTCCGGCTGAGCCACCTATCTCGCTGATGCAGCTCATCCCCACCTGATGAAGTATGTCACCCATGTCATCCCTTGTCTCTGCCAGCTCCGGCAGAAGCTTCAGCATCATGCGTGAAGCCCTGGCCATGTTAGTGCCATGATCCCCGTCTCCTATGGCATTGTCCAAGCGATTGAGCACCGCTTCATTCTCCATGATAACTCTGCTGACCTCTTCCAGGGCCGCAATCATGTATGCTTTCCCCGTCATGCAGCCACCTCCTAACGTCTGATGATTGGGGTCACGGCCGCAGCGTCGTAAAGCGCCTTCAGGTGCGGATCCAAACGCATAAGGCTTATAGAAAATCCCCCCATCTCCATAGATGTAATGAAATTTCCTATCATAGTGTCGTAGATCACTATGCCTTGCTCCGCCAGGTATTGATGGACGAATTCATTTACCACATACAGCTCCATGATGGGAGTGCCACCAAGACCGTTTATGAGCACTACAACCTCACTGTTTTCATAGTTGCAATCCAGCAGTATAAGCTCCAGCATCTGCCTGGCAGTATCGCGAGCATTCATCATGCTGCAGCGCATAACCCCTGGCTCCCCGTGGAGCCCCATGCCGATTTCCATCTCCATTTCACCAAGTTCGAAGCATGGTTCGCCATCATTGGGGATAACGCAAGGTCGACAAGCCACCCCCAAAGTGCGCACGCCAGAAGCAGCCCATTTTGCCACTTCCTTCACGCCATAAAGATCCGTGCCCATCTCCGCCTCGGCCCCTGCAATCTTCGCCACCAGCAACACGCCAGCCAGTCCTCGCTGTCCCACAGACTTGCTCTTCTGGGTGGCTACATCATCCGCCACAACGACAGATTCCACAGCGATGCCCTCCATCTGGGCCATTTCCATAGCCATGCGGAAATTCAGCACATCACCTGTGTAGTTCACAATGATGCAAAGGACCCCTGCCTTTGTGTGCACCTCTTTTATTCCCTTCAGGATCATATCCGGGGTGGGGGATGAAAATATCTTGCCAGGAACGGCCGCATCCAGCATGCCATAACCCACATATCCACCTGGTGCAGGCTCATGCCCGCTGCCACAGCCAAAAACCAATGCCACCTTATCCTTCTTGAGATTCTGCCGTACAAGGACATTGCTGCCAGGCAACTGGCGGAGGATGCCCGGTTTTGACAAAGCCAGCCCCTTGATAATTTCCGCCTCAAGATTCTCTGGCCCATTGATGAATTTTTTCACGGTCTCACCTCTTTGTCTGCCCTCAACAGAACTCCGATGACAAACAATTCGCATAAATAATCAAAAAAAGAGACAGGAAACAACGACTCCCTTCGCCTGCACATATTCGTGCTAAGGTACGCTAATTCCTGCCTGCAGAAGTTTATTTTATATTTCACTCGCTGAGCTTCTTCATCCCCCTGGCTTCCTCTACCCTCTGGGCGATCATATCCAGAGAAGACCCCATCTTGGCTTCTACGGCAGCCAGCACTGCACCTTCGGCCACAGGGCCGTCTATCAGCCTGATACGACGGTCCTCCATGGTCTCTATGACCATTTCTGCCGTCATGACGGCGCTCCCCATATCCATGAGGATAGCCACACCCTCATCGGAGTAGACCTCCTCCACAGCCCTGCTTATCTTCTCAAAGCTGGTACCAGGGCCGCCATCCTCCATGCCGCCCGCCGCTACGATAGGCGCGTCCTTGTCCGCCATCATCTTGGCAATCTCTACCACGCCTTCAGCCAGTTTCTGGCTGTGGGACACGATCACAATCCCAACCATAGTGATACCTCCTGTGCATTTGCCGCCATAGCAGAAATCGTCTTAAAGAGCAGCCTCCAGGACCTGCAGCATCAGCAGGGAGGAAGCAGCTCCCGGATCCTGGTGTCCCAAGCTCCGCTCACCCAGATAGCTGGCCCGCCCCTTGGTAGCGATGATATCCCTGGTATGCAACAAGCCGGCTTCAGCTGCATCCACAGCCTTGCCCAGAGCATCCTTCAGCGCTGCTCCTCCCTCAAGGGCTTCCGACAAAGCGCGCTCAGCGGGGCACAGGGCATCCAGCATGGTTTTCTCGCCTTCTTCAGACTTGCCCCGCTGCTTGATGCCGGCTATAGCAGCTGACAGAGCCTTGAGCATATCCTCCCCGCTGATTTCGGCCATGCCCTTGCAGGCCATCCCCGCCTTCATGAAAGCAGTGCCATAAAGAGGGCCGGATGCGCCCCCCACGGTGGAAACCAGGGTCATGCCCACCTCTTTGAGTATGGCCCCTACATCTTTATCAGCCATGGCTGGCAGCTTCTCCTTCACTGCCGCAAAGCCACGGGCCATATTGATGCCATGGTCCCCATCACCGATCTCATTGTCCAGCTCAGTCAGGAAATCCTTCTGCTCCTGGATTTTCTCTGCCATATTCGCAAGGATTTCACACAATTTCTTACTATCGATCATCAACCTCAACCCCTAGTGCGTAATTAATGCAGGAAATATCAAAGACCTCTCAAAGCCCCTTAATGATGGCTTATTTGTGAAGGGCTGCCGTATCAGCCGGCGCCTCATAGAGGCTCTTCATTTCATCGTCAAGCTTCAGCAAGGTCAGAGAGAACCCCGCCATTTCTATGGAGGTCATGTAATTCCCTACCATAGTATCATAAACCTTTACGCCCTTTTCCTTCAAGTAATCTTGAACGAAGTTGTTGACAATGTAGAGCTCCATCAAGGGAGTAGCTCCCAGGCCATTCACCATGAGCACCACTTCGCTGCCCTTGTAATCAATATCCTCAAGGATTCTGTCCAGAAGCTGCCTGGCGATTTCATCGGCCTGCTGCAGCTTTTCCCGATGGGTACCCGGCTCCCCGTGGATGCCAATGCCGATTTCCATTTCTTCATCCGTAAGGATGAAACCCGGCTTGCCTGCTGCAGGCACGGTGCAGGGAGCGATGGCCATGCCCATGGTGCGGACATTGGCTATGACCTTCTCAGCCACAGCCTTGACTTCCTCAAGGCTAGCCCCTTCTTCGGCCTTGGCTCCGGCAATCTTATGCACCAGGATGGTGCCCGCCACGCCTCTGCGGCCCGTAGTATAAAGGCTATCCTTCACTGCCACATCATCATTGACTACCACATAATCGGCCCTGATGTCCTCATCCTTGGCCATATCGATAGCCATCTCAAAATTCATCACATCACCGGTGTAATTCTTCACCACGCAGAGCACGCCCTCATCAGTAGCCACAGCCTTGATACCCTCAAGAATCTGGTCAGGGGTAGGAGAAGTGAAGACTGCCCCAGCCACAGCCGCGTCCAGCATGCCGGTACCGACAAAGCCGCCATGAGCAGGCTCATGCCCGCTGCCGCCGCCGGAAACCAACGCTACCTTGCCCTCTTTCTTTGGACTTCTCACCAACACATTGCCACAATCCAGTTTCTTGAGCTTCGCGGGCCTTGATTTCACCAACCCCAGCACCATCTGCTCCTCAACTTTTTCCACTGCGTTGATGATTTTTTTCATGATGCGACCTCCAATGCTAAAACTGTCAGAATTGTTGCTACACCTATATTTAGTATATCAGCAAGCCCTGGAAAACACAAGAATCATCATGATAAATCGCATTGGCATACACCATGATAAGAATCGACTGACATGGAAATTTTCTTGCAACTTGCATTAATTGAGACGCCCTGGCCTATCAAAAAGGCGCAAGCCCCAAAAAGGAGCTTGCGCCTTCTATTTTGCCTAAAAGCTATTCTTACTTGCTCATAGCTTCCTGCACAGCCACAGCCACGGCCACGGTCATGCCGACCATGGGGTTGTTGCCTGCGCCGATGAGGCCCATCATGTCAACATGAGCCGGCACGGAGGAGGAACCTGCGAACTGAGCATCGCCATGCATACGGCCCATGGTGTCGGTCATGCCGTAAGAAGCAGGGCCTGCTGCCATGTTGTCCGGATGGAGGGTACGGCCGGTGCCGCCGCCGGAGGCAACGGAGAAGTACTTCTTGCCGTTCTCGATGCAGTCCTTCTTGTAGCAGCCTGCCACAGGATGCTGGAAGCGGGTCGGGTTGGTGGAGTTGCCGGTGATGGAGATATCGACATTCTCCAGCTTCATGATGGCAACGCCTTCCTGCACGGACTCAGCGCCGTAGCAGCGAACCTTGGCACGGAGGCCGTCGCTGTAAGCGATTTCCTTCACGATGTTGACCTTGTCAGCCTTGAAGTCATACTCGGTCTCCACGAAAGTGAAGCCGTTGATGCGGCTGATGATCTGGGCAGCATCCTTGCCCAGGCCGTTCAGGATGACGCGCAGGGGGTTCTTGCGAACCTTGTTAGCGGTCTGAGCGATACCGATAGCGCCCTCTGCAGCTGCGAAGGACTCATGGCCAGCCAGGAAAGCGAAGCAGCCAGCATCCTCGGAGAGGAGCATAGCGCCCAGGTTGCCGTGGCCGAGACCGACCTTGCGGTGGTCAGCAACGGAGCCCGGCACGCAGAAAGCCTGGAGGCCTTCGCCGATAGCCTTGGCAGCGTCAGCAGCAGCCTTGCAGCCCTTCTTGATAGCGATAGCAGCGCCGAGGGTGTAAGCCCACTTTGCGTTCTCGAAAGCGATGGGCTGGAGGCTCTCTACGATCTTGTAGGGGTCAACGCCCTTCTCGTCGCAGATCTTCTTGGCTTCGTCCAGATCCTTGATCTCATATTTCTTGCAAACCTCATTGATGGTGTCAATGCGGCGCTCATAGCCTTCAAATGTTGCCATTGTATTCATTCCTCCTGATTGCTTCAAACTCTTACAGGTGCGTATGTCACGCGGCGCGAATTAGTCCTCGCGGGGGTCGATGGTCTTCACAGCGTCTGCGAAACGGCCCTTGGTGCTGGTGTTGGCCTTGATGGCCTCGTTAGCATCCTGGCCCTTGCGGACAGCTTCCATGACCTTGCCGACCTGGACGATCTCGTAGCCGATGATGCGGCCTTCATTATCGAGACCGAGCTTCGTGACATAGCCCTCAGCCAGCTCCAGGTAACGGGGGCCCTTCTTGAGGGTGCTGTAGAGAGTACCGACCTGGCTGCGGAGACCCTTGCCCAGGTCATCGAGACCTGCGCCCACTGGCAGACCATCATCGGAGAATGCGGTCTGGGTACGACCATAGGCAATCTGGAGGAACAGCTCACGCATAGCGGTGTTGATGGCATCGCACACCAGGTCAGTGTTCAGAGCCTCGAGGACGGTGAGGCCGGGCAGGATCTCTGCTGCCATAGCAGCGGAGTGGGTCATGCCGGAGCAGCCGATGGTCTCAACGAGAGCTTCCTGGATGATGCCGTCCTTGACATTCAGGGTCAGCTTGCAGGCACCCTGCTGAGGTGCGCACCAGCCTACACCATGGGTGAGACCGCTGATGTCCTGCACGTTCTTGGACTTGACCCACTTGCCCTCCTCAGGAATCGGAGCGGCGCCGTGGTGCACTTCCTGTGCCACACATGCCATGTTTTCCACTTTTTGTGAATAAGCAATCATTGTTCGTTTCCTCTCTCTCTAAAATACACGTTTGCTGCTATTCAAATGCCCATCCCCACCGCCTGGGGCGGCAGGGACAAAGCACATTGAACTAAGGGAATTAAAGCTCCACCAGGTTCTTGCCCGTCATTTCGGCGGGAATCTCCACCCCTGCCAGGGTAAGGAGAGTGGGAGCAATGTCGCAAAGAGCGCCATCCTGCACGGACTTCACCCGGTCAGAAACCACAATGAAGGGCACCGGATTGGTGGTGTGCTTGGTGAAGGGCTGGTCGTTCTCGTAGTCCATCATCTGGTCTGCGTTGCCGTGGTCGGCAGTGATGCAGACCTCGCCGCCCACCTCGCGGATAGCATCCACGAAGCGGCCCACGCAGGTGTCCACGGTTTCCACGGCCTTGATGACAGCCGGGAAAACGCCGGTGTGGCCCACCATGTCGCAGTTGGCATAGTTCAGGATGATGAAGTCGTACTTGCCGGACTTGATGGCCTCTACCACCTTGTCCGTGACCTCCACGGCGCTCATTTCAGGCTTCAGGTCATAGGTAGCCACCTTCGGGGAAGGAACCAGGATGCGGTCCTCGCCCTGATAGGGCTCCTCCACGCCGCCGTTGAAGAAGAAAGTCACATGAGCGTACTTCTCCGTCTCGGCAATGCGCAGCTGGGTCATGCCCTTGTCCTGGATGATCTGGCCCAGAGTATTGTCGATGGACTCCGGCGGGAAAGCCACCAGAGCGTTCATGCCATCCTCGTACTGGGAGAAGGTGGCGAAGGGAATCTTCAAGCTCTCGTCACGCTCGAAGCCATCGAAAGTCTCATCCACGAAAGAGTGGGTGAGCTGGCGGGCACGGTCGGGGCGGAAGTTGAAGAAGATGGCTCCATCGCCGTTCTTCATGCCTGCATAGCCCTTGACCACGAAGGGAACCACGAATTCGTCGTTCACATCGTTTGCGTAGCTGGCCTTCAGGCCCTCTACGGCACTGCCAGCGCTGACGCCTTCGGCATGGGTCAGAGCCTCATAGGCCTTCACCACGCGCTCCCAGCGGTTGTCGCGGTCCATAGCGTAGTAGCGGCCGCTGACGGTAGCAATCTTGCCTGCGCCGATTTCCTTGCACTTGGCTTCCAGCTCTTCCAGGAAGGGCTGTGCGCTCTGGGGCGGCACATCGCGGCCATCAAGGAAGGCATGCACATAAACTTCCTCAATGCCATTCTTCTTAGCCAGCTCCAAGAGAGCGTAGAGATGATCCTGATGGCTGTGGACGCCACCGGGAGAAACCAAGCCCATGAGATGCAGGGCACCGTTCTTCTCCTTCACGCCGTTGACGATGGAAAGGAGAGCTTCGTTCTTGAAGAAGTCACCGTTCCTGATGTCGCGGGTGATGCGGGTCAGCTGCTGGTAGATGATGCGGCCGGCGCCGATGTTGGTGTGGCCAACCTCGGAGTTGCCCATCTGCCCGTCAGGCAGGCCCACATACTCGCCGGAAGCCTGCAGCTGGCTGGTCTTGTACTTTTCGAACAGGCCGTCCAGCACAGGAGTCTTAGCTACCTGCACAGCATTGTTGCTATCGCTCTTGTCACCCAAGCCGCAGCCATCCATGATGATGAGGGCCACAGGTGCGTTTTTAAGTTTTGCCATTTTCTGCCTTGCTTTCTATACTCAGAAGTTTACGATCTGTGAGAAGTCCTGAGCCTTCAGGGAAGCGCCGCCTACGAGAGCGCCGTCCACGTTGGGCTGCTGCATGAGATCCTTGATGGTGGCAGGCTTCACGCTGCCGCCATACTGGATGCGGATAGCATCAGCTGCCGTCTGGTCGAACTTCTTAGCTACGGCCTCACGGATAGCCTTGCAGACTTCCTCAGCCTGCTCGAAGGTTGCAGTCTTGCCGGTGCCAATAGCCCAAATCGGCTCATAGGCGATAACCAGCTTTGCAGCCTCTTCAGCAGTGAAGCCTTCAAGAGCAGCGTTGATCTGAGCTACCACATGGTCGATGTAGGTGCCAGCCTCGCGGATCTCCAGGGACTCGCCGCAGCAGATGATGGGAGTGATGCCAGCCTTGAAAGCAGCCAGAGCGCGCTTGTTGACACCCTCATCGGTCTCGCCGAAGTAGTCGCGGCGCTCGCTGTGGCCCAGCACGCAGTAGTCAACGCCGATTTCATTCAGCATACCGGTAGAGATTTCACCAGTGAAAGCGCCCTTGGCCTCCCAATGCACATTCTGAGCACCCACATGGATGTTGGTACCCTTGACAGCCTCTGCTACAGAGGAGAGAGCCGTAGCCGTGGGGCAAACCACCACGGTAGCCTTGGCATCCTTCACCAGGGGAGCCAGCTCTTTGACGAGCTTCACGCCCTCAGCGATGGTGTTGTTCATCTTCCAGTTGCCTGCAATGATCGGAGTTCTAGCCATTTGTAAAATCCTCCCTATATCTAATTACTTATCAGCGATAGCTGCCACGCCCGGCATCTCTTTGCCCTCGAGGTACTCGAGAGTTGCGCCGCCGCCGGTGGAAACATGGGAAATCTTCTCGGTAAGGCCGGTCTTCTCCAGAGCTGCCACGGAGTCGCCGCCGCCCACGATGGAGATAGCGCCTTCCTCAGTAGCCTTGGCCACAGCCTGAGCCACAGCCAGGGTGCCCTTGGCGAAAGCGTCAAACTCGAACACACCCATGGGGCCGTTCCAGATAACGGTCTTGGCGCCCTTCAGAGCCTCGACATACTTCTCGGAAGTCTTCACACCGGAATCAAGAGCCTGCCAGCCATCGGGAACCTTGTCCACATCCACGGTCTGGGTGTTGGCATCAGCAGCGAACTTGTCAGCAATGACGAGGTCAACGGGGAGGATAACCTCTACGCCTTTCTCCTCAGCCTTCTTCAGCAGGTCACGAGCGAGATCGTACTTATCCGGCTCGCAGATGGACTTGCCGATGGGCAGGCCCTTAGCTGCATCGAAGGTATGAGCCATGCCGCCGCCGATGATGATCTTGTCGACCTTCTCGATCATGTTGCTGATGACGCCGATCTTATCGGAAACCTTGGCACCACCGATGATAGCCACGAAGGGATGTTGGGGAGCCTCAAGGGTCTTGCCGATGTAGTTGATCTCTTTTTCCATGAGGAAACCGGCAACTACTTCCACATACTGGGCAATGCCGGCATTGGAAGCATGGCCGCGATGGGAAACGCCGAAAGCGTCATCCACAGCTACATCAGCCAGGGATGCCAGCTGCTTGGCGAACTCGGGATCATTTTTCTTCTCAGCCTTGTGATAGCGGAGGTTCTCCAGCAGCAGGACTTCGCCGGGCTTCAGGTCAGCAGCAGCCTTCTCAGCCTCGGGACCTACGCAGTCAGCAGCCCACTTCACATCTTTGCCGAGGAGCTCGGAGAGATGTGCCACCAGATGCTTGGTGGAGAACTGGGGCTCGCGAGCCTCGGAAGGACGGCCGATATGGCAAGCCAGGATTACAGCAGCGCCGTTATCCAGCAGGTAGTTGATGGTTGGCAGAGTGCGCACCATGCGAGTATCGTTGGTGATGTTCTGGTTCTCATCGAAAGGAACGTTGTAGTCCACGCGGACAAACACTTTTTTGCCTTTGACGTCAATGTCTTTGATGGTTTTCTTATCCATACAATGCGCCTCCAAATCAAAACGTTGCATAAAAACTTGAGGCCCGGCCCAAGTTTTCTAGGCCGGACCTCAAGAGATCTTTTAGTATTCAGCTATGCTGCGAGATTAGCCGAGCTCAGCGAAGTACTTGATGGTACGAACCATCTGGCTGGTGTAGCTGTTCTCGTTGTCGTACCAGGAAACAACCTGAACCTGAGTGTTGCCGCCAGCAGTGGGCAGAGCCATAGTCTGGGTAGCATCGAACAGGGAGCCGAAACGCATGCCAACGATATCGCTGGATACGATTTCATCAGTGTTGTAGCCGAAGGACTCAGTAGCCTGTGCCTTCATAGCATCGTTGATCTGCTCCTTGGTAACCTCGCCCTTGACAACAGCGGTGAGGATAGTGGTGGAACCAGTCGGAGTCGGAACGCGCTGTGCAGCACCGATGAGCTTGCCGTTCAGCTCGGGGATAACGAGGCCGATAGCCTTGGCAGCGCCAGTGCTGTTCGGAACGATGTTGCAAGCGGCAGCACGGCTGCGGCGGAGGTCACCCTTACGCTGCGGGCCATCCAGAGTCATCTGGTCGCCAGTGTAAGCGTGGATGGTGCACATGATACCGGACTCGATGGGAGCCAGGTCATTCAGAGCCTTAGCCATGGGAGCAAGGCAGTTAGTGGTGCAGGAAGCTGCAGAAATAACCTTGTCGTCCTTGGTCAGGGTCTTGTGGTTAACGTTGTATACGATGGTCGGGAGGTCGTTGCCTGCGGGAGCAGAGATAACGACTTTCTTAGCGCCAGCTGCGAGATGAGCGGAAGCCTTCTCCTTGGAGGTGTAGAAGCCGGTGCACTCGAGCACAACATCTACATCATGCTTGCCCCAAGGAATGTCCTTAGCGTCCTTCTCAGCATAGATCTTGATCGTCTTGCCGTTCACAGTGATGCTGTCCTCGCCAGCCTCAACCTTGTCAGCGTACTTGTAGGTACCCTGGGTGGAGTCGTACTTGAGGAGATGAGCGAGCATCTTCGGGCTGGTGAGGTCGTTGATTGCAACAACTTCATAACCCTCAGCGTCGAACATCTGACGGAAAGCGAGACGGCCAATACGACCAAAACCATTGATAGCAACTTTTACTGCCATTTGAAAATTACCCCCTAAACATTTTTAAGAAGTTCAAACTCTTACCCTCATAATATACAATAAGCACGGGCCAAAGTCAATCATTTTATCATAAATCAGAGCAATTATCTGATAGATTCTGCTCGTAAAGTCAGAATGTTCTTTTCCGGTATACAGAGGGCGACAATTCTGAATAAATCATGAAAAAACAAGGAAAAACAAGACACTTGCCCCAGCATAAAAAAAGGAGAAGCAGAGTTGCCTGCTTCTCCTGAATTTTCCTTCATAAACCCTATTTATTGGAAAGAAAGCATCAACCTGCTCAGCGGATGCCCTCGGCGGTGGTGAATTCCCCCACTTTCTCCCCCTGCTCCATCTTCTCCAATGCCAGCATGGCCTGGACATATATAGCACATTCCAGGCGCTTCTTCTGAAGCTCGCAGCCCAGCTCATAGCTCTTGCGGATATCCCCGTGGAACAAATCATCATTGGCATGGCAGCCACCGCTGCAGAAGAACCTGGCCCAGCACTCCCGGCACTTTTCCTTGTTCAGCACATGGCTCTCACGGAAATACTGGGGCAATTCCTTATTGGTAACGCCATCGTAGATGGAACCAAGCTTGTAGCCCTCCCTGCCCACGAACTGATGGCAGGGGTACAGGTCGCCATTTTCCGCCACGGCGAAATACTCATGGCCGGCACCGCAGCCAGACAGGCGCTTGGCCACGCAGGGGCCATTGGAAAGATCTATGTTGAAGTGGAAGAAGAAAAAGCCCTTCCCCTCCCTATGGCGCTTGAGGTACGCCTCGGTGAGCCTGTCATACTCCTCATAGATGCGGGGCAGATGCTCCTCCCGGAGAGCCAGGGGGCTGTCCTTCAGCACCACCGGCTCCATAGAGAGCACATCGAAGCCCGCATCGTGCATGGCCAGCACATCTTCCGTGAAGTCCAGGTTCTCATTGGTGTAAGTGCCGCGCATATAGTAGTGCTCGCCCTTGCGGCTGTCCACGAACTTCTTGAAGTTCTTCATGACCTTGTCATAAGTGCCGTGGCCGCCGGCATCCGGGCGCATGCGGTCATGCACCTCCCGGCGGCCATCAGTGGAGATGACCACGGACACATTATTGTCGTTCAGCCACTTGATATTCTCATCGTTCAGCAGCATGCCATTGGTGGTCATGGTGAGCTTGATCTGCACGCCCTTTTCTTTTTCCATCTTATGGACATGCTCTGCCACCGCCTTCACGGTCTTCATGTTCATCAGAGGCTCGCCGCCGAAGAAGTCCACCTCGAAGTGCTTGCGGAATGGCCCGCAGTTCTCCAGCATATAGTCAATGGCGCGGCAGCCTACCTCCGGGCTCATGATTGCCCGCTCCTGGCCGTAGCTGCCGCCATCGCCAAAGCAGTATTTGCAGCGCAGATTGCAATCCTGGGCCACCATCAGGCAGAGGGACTTCACCAGGCCCTTTTCCTTGAAGGTTGGCGGCACATCGATATCCGGGGCGAAAAGCTCCCCGGCCTCCATCAACTCATGGAGCTCGGCAAGGGCTTCTGCCAAATCTGCCTGGGGATAGCTTGCGGAAAGCTTCTCCACCACCTTGGCATCATTGCCGCCGTCAAAGACATCCATCATATCATAAATCATCTTGTCAATGACATGGACAGCCCCGCTGTTGATGTCCAAAAGGATATACTCTCCGTTCTGCTCAAACTTGTGTATCTTGGCTTTCACTTACATTCTCCTTACTCAACTAAATGAAAAAAGCCTCCCCCACATGGGGGAGGGAACTGCCGAAGGGCAATTACTTTTCGCAGACCTGGTTGCCTACTGTGCAGGAAGTCTTGCAAGCAGACTGGCAGGATGCCTGGCACTCGCCGCAGCCGCCCGTCTTCAGGGACTTCTGCATGGTCGGCTTGTTGACCGTCTTGATGTGCTTCATTCGTGAACCCTCCTCACATCGCAGAAAATCTGCATATAGTAATATTCTACCTTATTTATCCCCTTGTTGCAAGAATTTTCCACTAATCACAGATTTCCATCTGCCTCTTGCAGAAAGTCACCACCTGCAGCCCCAAGTCAGAGACCAGCTGCCGAGCCCGATAGAAATGAGCACCAATGACCTCAGGCTTGTGAGCATCGCTGCCCAGGGTCACATACTTCCCTCCCAGCTCGCGGTAACGGCGATAGACAGGCACCAGTTCCTTGATGGCCAGTTTATCAGCGAAGCGGCGGGTATTCAGCTCCAGCACCGTTTCCGTCTCTATGACAGCCTTCAGCACCTCATCAATCTCCGGCTTGAAGCTGCCGTAGTCAATCTCCGGATCATCATAGGTAGCCGCCCGGCAGATATAGTCTATGTGAGCCAGCACATCTATGAAGTCATGGCGGCGGACATTTTCCGCCATTTCCCGGAAATAACGGCGGTAGGCCTCATCTTTGCTCTTATCCTTATAAAAATCGGGATAGTAAAGATCCAGGTCGTCAATAAAATGCAAGGAGCCGGTCACCTGGTCAAAAGGTACCCTTCCTACAAACTGACGGCTGCCTTCCAGGGATTTCTCCAGCATGCCAATCTCTACCCCCAGCCGCAGATTCTCGCCCCGCAGGGGATAGTACTTCTTCCAATAGGCCTCCGGGTCAAAAGTGAACTCTTCCTGAGCCACCTCCAGATCCTCGTGCTCCGTGAACACCAGCCCCAGACCCAGCCGCTCTGCCATCTCCAAAGCCTCCGAGGCAAGCATCTCCGAATCGGCGGAAAACTCAGTGTGAGTATGACTGTCAAACAGCATGATGATTACCTCACATTCTTTTCAGCAGAAAATGTTCCAACTACCTCACGAATTCACAGATATTTGACATAGTTTCCCTTATAGTATAGCATAAGTTTATCTTTTACCAAAGGAGACTTCACTATGCAAATGCGTGGCAACCTGCTGCTTCTCACCGCTGCTTTTATCTGGGGCACCACCTTCGTAGCCCAACAGGTGGGCATGGAGGAACTGGGGCCTTTTACCTACGCCGCCGCCAGATTCCTGCTGGGCATCCTCTTTCTCTTTGGGCTTTGGCGCATGGACAGCCCAAAGCGCCGCTCCAAAAAAGAGCGCGGACTGCACCACTCCGGCTGGCTGGCGGGGCTGGGGCCGGGGATATTTCTCTTTGCTGCCAGTTCCTTTCAGCAGGTAGCCCTGCAATTCACCAGCGTAGGCAAGACCTCCTTCATCACCGCCCTATATATCGTGTTGGTTCCCTTGGGGGCCGCCCTCTTCAAACTGGGCAAGGTATATGCCGTAAACTGGCTGGGGGCCCTGCTGGCCGTCTGCGGCCTGTACTTCCTGACCATCCAGGACAGCCTGGTCCTGAACTTCGGGGACATGCTGGTGGCGCTCAGCGCCCTGGGCTGGACAGCCCAAATCCTCTTCATCGACCGCTTCGCTCCCCATGTGGATGCGCTGGAGCTCTCTCTCTCCCAGACCGTCTTCTGCTTCGCAGGCAGCCTCATAGCCGCCCTGGCCACAGAAGAAATCGCCCTCGCCCCCATCCTGAATGCCTGGATAGCCATTGCCTATGCAGGCATCCTCTCCACCGGCGTGGCCTTCACCCTGCAGATAGTGGGCCAAAAATACGCCGCCCCCAGTGAAGCCGCCGTCATCATGAGCTTCGAAGCCGTCTTCGGCGCCCTGGGAGGCTACCTCATCCTGAACGAATCCCTGACCTCCGCCCAGCTCACCGGCTGCGCCCTGATGTTCGCCGGAGTCATCGTCAGTCAGCTGCGGACCATATTGAAAAAACATCCTACACCACAGGCACAGTAAAAAACGGGTTGTGAAGAAGCACCTCTTCACAACCCGTTTTGCATCTGCCATGCCCCCTCATTTCTCAAGTGTTTGAGAGCTCAACATTATTGTCTGAAACTTCATTTCATGGTAAAATACTTCCAAACACAGGAAGGGAGTTTTGCTCATGCCAGAAATAAGTTTATTCTTCGGCATAAGGATATCTATCTACTACAGTGACCATAATCCACCACATATACATGCCAAATACAATAATTCAGAAGCATTAATAGACATACAAGAGGCTTCTGTGATAACAGGCTACCTTCCCTCTCGTCAACTGAAGCTCGTTATGGCTTGGGTTCTTCTCTATCAGGATGAGTTGATGCAAAACTGGGAACTTGCCCGCGATGGTAAGGAACCCAACAAAATCCCTCCCCTCGAAAGGAAGTGATGGAAATGGACGAACTTATGCCAGAAGTCATTCAGGCTGTGCCAGGACCAGATTACACCATTTATGCCTATTTCAATGATGGTACGGTACATCACTTCGATATGCGTCCTCTTATAGAAAAACACACCGACAGTGTATTTTCCCCCCTTGCCGATGTAACTGTCTTCACCAATGCCCTTACTGTTATAAACGGAACTGCAGCATGGGATTTATCCGGGGACAGGAACCCTGAGAAATGTATCGACCTTGACCCTTTTACCCTGCATGATTCACCAAAAGTACAAGATCCTTTAGCAGAATGACACATATTACAAAGGCGCCGGGAAGAAATGCGAAAGCATTTTATCCCAGCGCCTTTGCTTTTTGATTACTTGTAACGAGTAAACATAAGTACATAAATCAGCATCACCCTGGACACCTACACCCACTACAGTCTGGACAGGAGCAGGGAACTGGCTGACGGACCGGA
Source organism: Pseudoselenomonas ruminantium (assembly GCA_015058655.1). Classification (GTDB taxonomy): domain Bacteria; phylum Bacillota; class Negativicutes; order Selenomonadales; family Selenomonadaceae; genus Selenomonas_B; species Selenomonas_B ruminantium_C. Next base: position 174,108 of record SVBX01000002.1, on the reverse strand, counting down.
CATACTATATCCAGAAGTGTAAACATAAGGACGACCTTCCCCATGAGGAGGGTTGTCTTTTTTTACGCTTCCTTCCAATCTTTCAGCACACGCGTTTCCGATTCAAAACTTGCACCTATCTTGTATACCTTGCGCTTATCAGCGGCATAGGGCAGGGCATAGCCCTTTTCCTCTATCTGCGCCAAGGCCTCGTCAGCGCTCTTGTCCAGCTTGAACTCAAAGATGTAGACAAACTCCTCCGTTTCTACAATGCAGTCAGCCCTGCCTCTGGCACTGTGTACCTCACAATGTACATACTGCCCCAGCAGGGTGAAGACAAGATATATAACCGTCTGGAAGTAATGCTCGAAGGGGGCATCATCACTGGCATAGGGAATGCTGGCGAAAAGTGCCGTGAAAACCTCACGGACGCCCTCCGTGTCGCCATTTTCGATATAGTCGTCCAAAGTGAAGATATCCATGCCGCTGCTGCTCCTGGTGGCCGGCACGTAAGCTGGCAGAAGACCGGAAAGAAAACCGTACTTCACTTCTTCATTTGGAAACCCCAAAGCATAGCGATGCCTGCGTTCGTCGTAGCCGTAAATGGTGAGATAGCCAGTCTGGTAAAGCAGAGGTACCGGGTCCGGATTGTCAAAGCGATAATCCGTCAAGGTGGCTTCACTGCTATAGATCTTGCCTTCTGTGAACCTGGCAGCCTCTAGCCTCATCTTCTTAACCTTGCCAGCAAGGAAGGCAGGCGTGCCGGTGGCAAACCAAAATGCCCCCAGCCTGTTCTCAGAGAAAGCCTTCAGCAAGCTGAAAGGATTATAGACACCGATGCTTCCGGGCGTGAAGTGATAGCCATCGTACATCTTTCTCAGCTCTGCCAGGCACTCCTCCCGTCCCAGCTTTACCACTTGAGCCAGTTCCTCTATTTCAGGGGCAAAGTTTTCTTCCAGTTCTTCCTCAGTAATACCGCACATACACGCATACCGGGCATTCAAGGAGATATCATCAAGCTGGTTCAGGTCACTGAAGATACTGACCTTGCTGAACTTAGTGACTCCGGTAATAAAGACAAACTGCAGATAGCTGTCATAACTTTTCAGCGTACCAAAAAAACCTTTGAAAACTTTCTTGTTATGCTCCGCCAAAGCAGCATCGTCTGCAGTCTCCAGCAGAGACTTGTCATATTCATCTACCAGCACAACACAATTCCTGCCGGCCTGCTCCGATGCCTTCCTCAATAAGGAACGGAAACGTGCCTCAAGGGTAGTCACCTTGGCATTACCTATGCCATATAAATCCTCCCACGAGCTGAGATGCTCATCCAGCACATTCTCCAGAGCCCCCTCCGCTTGGTAGTTCTGCCCATTGAAATCAAAATAGAACACGGGATAAATTTTCCATGCTTCCTCATTCCCCTGTTCCAACTCCGCAATATCCAATCCCTCGAAAAGTTCCTTGCGTCCTTCCCAGTACGCCTTCAACATGGAAAGAAACAAACTCTTGCCAAAACGCCTGGGACGGCTTAGAAAATACTGTTTGCTGCCATGAACCAAAGCATGGATATACCTGGTCTTATCTACATAAAGGAATCCCTCATTCCTGATGCTCTCAAAACTCTGCACTCCCACAGGGAGCCTCCTGAAATTCTTCTCCATCATTCTTCACCTCCGCGTATCTTATCTTCTATCACATCATACCGAAAATACAGGCAGTACTCAAGGCAAAATAAAAAACGCCTGTTTCCAGACAAAATGGGGACAGGCGTCTTAGCTTACTTTTGTTTCTCATACTTCGAGGGGCACTTTATCAGCAGCTTATCCGCCTCAAAGCTCTCTCCCTCGCACTTGCCGATGGCTACGATATGGTAGGCCTCGTCAAACTGGTCGGGCTTAAGGCCGTGATAGCGCACAGGCAGTGTCTCCCCTGTTTCCTCATCCTGCAGGGTAAAGACAAAATTCTCACCCTCCTGATGGGGGGCAGGAGCACTCTTGTCCAGCAGGCCCTTTACCTGCACAGAGCTTTTGGCTGTCTTGGCCTCCGCCACGCTGACATAGGGGGTCACGGAGTCCATGAAGTTCCAGGCTGCGTAGCCCGCGAAGGCCAGCAGCAATACGATAAGCAAAATCTTTCTATTCATGGAGAGCCTCACTTTCTTGGCCGCTTCCTGCCTTTTTCACCAAGCGTCGCAACCAATAATAATATATGCCCGTCATATCCGCCAAAGCCGCTACGAGCGTCCAGAGCATCACCGGGTCCATGTCGATATGGCCGCTGCCGTTGATGACCGGGGAAGGATGCAGGGAAAAGTAGAGCCTGGGGATGATGAATACCAGAAAGGGCACCGTCAGGAAGGACAGCAGGGCATAGACGGCACTGACCCTGGCCCGCCGCTGCTTGTCCGGCATGGCGGCCCGCAGGGTGAGATAGGCCCCGTAGATAAGCAGCAGCACGAAAATCGTGGTCTGCCTGGGGTCCCAGTTCCAGTAGGCTCCCCAGGTGAGCTTGGAGAACACCGCCCCGCTGAGGGTGGCGAGAATGACAAATACCAGCCCCAGGCCGGCAGAATTAGCCGAATATCTGTCGTACAAGTCCTTCGGCTCTTTCAGATACTTCGCCCCATAGAAGGCGCTCACCAAAAAGGCCAGCACCGCTACCCAGGCCACGGGGATGTGGAAGAAGGCAAGCCGCACATAATAGCCCAGCCCCTCTGCAGGAGGAACAGCAAAGAAAACGGCACCGATAACCGCCAAAGTCAGAACAACTAACACAGCCAGCATGGCTTCACTCCTCATACCAAAGATAATCAAAGAGCAGGGAGGCTCCCACCATCAGGATCATGTCATAGAGGGCCAGCCCCCCCAGATAGGACAGGGAACCGGCCTCTCCTCCCAAAGCCCCCGCCGTCAGACTGATGGCGGGCAAGAACACGGGTAGTATCACCGGCAGCATGAGAATGGAGAAAAGCCCCCCATGCACCGCCGAGCCAATAGTCAGGGCAGCCACCAGCGTACCGGCAGCAGCTACCCCCAGCAGTCCTAGGGCTGTGGTCAGAAGAAGCAGCAACAGCTCCGCCACATTTTCCGCCAGCAGCATCAGAAAGAGCGGCAGGATAAAGAGCCCCATGGCCAGCAAGACCAGATAAGTATAGAGCATCTTGCCAAAGAGCACCGGCTGGGAGTCGCCGTAAACACGCAAAGCCAGCAAAGTCCCTGCCGCTTCCTCGTCCAGAAACACCCTGTCCGCCCCCACCATGGAGGCAAAGAAGAGTATCACCCAGAGGAGAGCCGCCGCCAATTTTGGTGACAGAGCCGCCCCCTGCAGGGCCAGGCTCACGCAGGAAAGGGTGGTAAGGGCAAACATGAGCATGGCAGCCCAGGCAGCCTTGAACCTTATGCCCTGCCTGAATTCTTTCGCGAAAACCAGCTTAGTCCCTGCCCAGACTGATGCATTCATCTGCCGCTGCCTCCTCCCTTTCGTCATTGGTAGCCATGAGCACCAGCGTACCCAGTTCAGCCGCCTGCCGCGCCTCATACAAAACCAGAGCACGCCCTTCGGCATCCAGATTCGCCCCCGGCTCATCCAGCAGCCACACCTGAGCCCGGGAGGATAGCAGCACCGCCAGCTTCAGCCGCTGCCGCATGCCCGTGGAAAGTCCCCCTGCCAGGATTCCCTCCACACGCTTGCTTGAAAGCCCCACCCGCTCCAAGAGCTGGCTGTATTTATCATCATCAAGGCTCTCACCTCTGAGCCCCAGCAAGAAGTCCAGATTCTCCCGGGCCGTCAACCTTGGATAAAACCGCATTTCCGGGGTTACCATGGCCAGCCGGTTCCTAAAATCGGCTTTCTCCAAGGCCAGCCCTGCCGCCTTGTCCCTTGCCGTCACCTTGCCTCTGTCGGGGGAGATGAGCCTGGCCGCCAGCCGCAGAAGCGTGGATTTGCCGCTGCCGTTGTCGCCCCTCACCGCCGTGATCTTCCCCGGCTGCAGCTGCGCAGAAAAGTCCTGGAAGACCACATTCCCCCCAAAGGCCTTGCCCACGCCGTCAAATTCTATTTCCACCATTCCTGTCACATCCATGCATGAAAATATCTACCTTCCATCTATGATAACATCTTTGTTCCACTTTTGCCAAAGAAGAAAACATTCTTATGTAAACGACAAGGGCACCACTCTTGCAAGCAGTGCCCCTATTTCATCTATCTACGCTGTCAGAGTGCGCCCTTTACCACTGCGTTGGCCTCCTCAATGACCTGATGTCCCAGGTCGATGGCCTCGCCGCTGATGCGCATGCACTTGTCGGGATTGTGGAAGCCGTTGCCGTTCTCGGCAGCTACCCAGTCCCAATACCACTGGGCTTCACGCAGCTTCAGGCGGATGCCGGCCAGCTGCTCGTCCGTAGCCCCTGCATCCATGGCGGCCTTCACTGCCAGATGGGCCCTGGCCACGGTCTGGCCTGCGATGCGCTGGAGCTTGTAGTTGTTGTCATGGATGGTCTTGACCCTGGCGATGAGGGTATCCTTGCTCTCGTCATGGCACTTGAGGCAGGATTCCTCTATAGTCTTCAGAGGGCTGGTCATCCAGTGGGAAGTGTACTTCTTGCCGTTTTCCCTCATATAGGGCATATGGCAGTCCACGCAGGTGACGCCTGCGTCGGCATGGACGCTGGTCTTCCAGATTTCAAAATCAGGATGCTGGGCCTTCAGCATGGGGGTCTTGGAGTCGGGATGCACCCAATCCTGGGTGAACGCCCCGGCCTTGCCGCTCTGATAGAACCGGAACTGCTCCTCAGGCTCCCAGCCCTCTATGAAGGGATGGCGCACCCTGCCGTCCTCTGCCATGAAATAGTATTCATTGTGGCACTGGCCGCAGACATAGGCCCGCTTGTCATTGTGGGAAGCCTCATTCACATCGATGCCCCGCATGGCCATGGATTCCACGAAGCCCTGCTGGTAGATCCTCAGCTCCATGGTGTCCGGGTCATGGCAGGAGGAGCAGCCGAAGTACAGGTCGGTGCCCTCCACCGTGTCCTTGTTGGTGAAGGGAGGGGTGGCATCCATGAAGGGCTTGGAGGCGAAATCCCAGCCGCTTTCCTTGTACCACTTGTCATACATCCAGGAGCCCTTGCAGACTATGCAGTTGCCCTTCTGAGGCGGGATGCGCTGGGAATTCAGCTGATCCACCCCTGCCCAGGTATGGCCCCTGGCCACATCGTACTGGACGGAGAACTTGTAGCCCTTGAAATTGGTCAGAAGCTCCGGCTGCATCTCGATATAGGACTTGCCGGGGTCGCTGCCGCCGTAGCCCGTGGGAGAAGCTCCCCCCAGATTGTTCTTCATGTAGGAGTTGTATTCCAGAGGATAGGCATCCTTGTAGGCCGCTTTGCCCAGATGAGCGTGGTCCTCATGGGAGATCTTAGCCAGTTTCACGCTGTCGTCATTGGGCTGGGCTATGCCGATGCGCACGATGACGAAGCCGAAGAAAACCACGCATACGGCCGCGAGCCCAATCAAATATTTCTGCATCTTACTCAACTTTTATCCCTCCCTCAAGATGATTGGAGCCGTGTGCGATACGGCTGTGGCACTTCAGGCAGTCGCCGCCGCTGTCCATGGCCTCTGCCTTGGCATGCACCCCGCCCATGGTGGCATCGTGGCAGCGCAGGCAATTGTCATTCACCGTCTTGCGGGCATCCTCCGACAGCTTGATATGCGCCGGATAATCCCGCAGGAGTTCATGGTAAGTATCCACCATGCCGGTGCGCCCCTTCTCCACATAGTACACCACCACATTGTCGTGGGGCAGATGGCACTCCACGCACTGCTGGTTCTTGTGCGAAGACTCCCTGAAGCTGGCCGCCTCCCCCTTCATGGCATGGCAGGTGCCGCAGAACTCAGGGGAACCGGAGACAGAGTTGAAGGCCGCCCCTATCCCCAGGGCCATGACACCAACGGCAAAGCCTGCTGCCAGGCAAGCCAGGGTGTGCTTCTTGAACAGGTCTCTTGCTTCCAAACCGCTTCCCTCCTCTCCTGATTTGAGCCGTACATTTTTGATAGAATATTTTTATCAGTCTATTTCTTTTGATTATAGCACCATCAAGGACGGATATATGTTGCCGGAGCAACACCAAAAGAAAAAACCAGCCGAAAAAAGGCTGGTTTGCATACAGATATTTCATTTTCTTGCCGCCAGCAGGCTGCCCAATGTGACCATCAGGCAGGACAGCCACAGTAGCCAGATATAGGGCTTGGTGCTGACTGAGGCCGTGACCGGCACCGCCCCTGCTTCAGCCAGGGACGGCAGCACCTCCAGGCGGAGCTTGCGATAATCCTCGGTAATGCCTGTAAGCCTTGCCCGCTTTGCCCCCTCCAGTACGGAGACAGGCTCTGATCTGCCCGTATGGTTGGGGGAGATTTCAATCACAGGCTGGACAGTCTCTACCTTGTCCCCGTCAGTCACGGAAATCTCTGCCGTGACCTTCAGGCTGCCGTCTGCCCGCTCCTCTATTTCCACCTCTTCAAAGAGATAGGCCAGCTCTCCTGCCAGGGCAATCTGCTTTTTCTTCAGAGTCAGCTCCTCCACGCCCGTTTCCTGGGGCGGATTGGGGGCGATGTAAATATCTCCCGTGATTTTCTTGGCAATGGCAGGCTCCCTGGCCGCATCGCTGCCATTGCTATGCAGTTTAGTGAGGGCCCGCACTTCCTCCCCATCAACCTCGTACACATAGGACTTGCTGCTGCCGTCCTCTGCATAGGACTGACCCTTGTAAATGATTTCATGGCCCAACAGGGACTTTGTCTCGCCGGGCTGGAACTCCTCCGAAACTGACTGGCTGCCGCTGCCGGAGAACACGATAGCCAGAAGCCCCAGAGCAAAGCCCAGATGAGCTATCGCCGCCCCCCTCCGCAGTCCATGACGCCAACAGGCCAGGACAGAGGCTCCTGCCCCCAGCAGGGCTGCTCCTCCTAGCAGCAAAGGCAGCAAGCTCCTGACGCCGCACCCATAGGAAATGGCCGCACCCAAAACAAAGCACAGCGCCAAGAGCCACTTCAGGCCTGCCCTGCCCTCCAGCAGGGAAGCTCCCCCATAAGCTCTCAGGGAGCACAGGGAAAGCGCCAACATGGCCGCCACGCCAAGTGGCAGCATGGTCCGCACATAAAAGCCCGTATCAACCGCCGCCGGCTTGCCTGCCAGCTGGGTCAAAAGCGGCATGGACATGCCCAGGAAGACAATCACTGCCATGAAGACCAGCAGCAGCATGCCCAAAGAGAGCAGGAACTCGCGGGAGCCGTAGCTTTCGTAAATCTCCCCCTGGGGCAGCTGCTTCATCCGCCAGATAAGCTGGCACAGAGCAGCCAGCAGCACAAAGGCATTCACCACTGCAATCAAAAGCCCGATACTGGTGCCGCTGAAAGAGTGGACAGAAAAATCCCCCAGAATGCCGCTGCGGGTCAAAAATGTGCCATAAAGCACAAACGAATAGGCGAAAATCGCCGCCAGATGTGCCATCAGGCGCACATTGGGACGGGCTTTGGCCAGCTTCAGCATATGCAGCAGCACCGCCGCCAGGAGCCAGGGCACCAGAGAGGAATTTTCCACCGGGTCCCAGCCCCAGTAGCCTCCCCAACCCAGCACCTTATAAGCCCAGTAACCGCCGATGAAAATCCCTGCCCCCAGGAAAGCCCAGGCCCAAAGGGTCCACTTGCGGGCAGGCTCCAGCCAGGAAGCATCCCCCGCATTTCTGTGCAAAGCACCGGCGCTGTAGGCCAAAGGCACCGCCAGCAGGGCATAGCCGATAAAGATAATGGGGGGATGCACTGCCATCCAAGGGTCTTGCAGCAAGGGATTCAGCCCCACCCCATCTTCCATGAATTCCGCCGCCGGCAAAAAGGGGCTTTTCCCTAGCACCAGCACCGTCAGCAAGGCCTGCAGCAGCAAATAGGCCGCCAGCCCCCCGGACTCCATGCGGCCCTTACAAGCCAGCCAGCACCCTGTCAACGCATGAACGAAGAGCCAAAGTAGAAATGACCCCTGCTGCCCGGCCCAGAAGACGGATAATTTATAGATTGGATGCAAATCCTTGGAAGAATAGCTGGCCACATACTCCAGACCAAAATCATCTCCCAGAATGGCCCTGAGCAAAAGCACGCTTGCGCCTGCTGCGCCCAAACCTGACAAAAGAGCCAGCCTGCGTCCCCAAAGCTCCCTGCCCCATATATAAGCAAACATGGCCAGCAGCGAACAGGCCAGCGTCATGCCCAGGCATATAGCCCCTGCCATAAGTAATTCCTCCCACCTCAAACAAATACACAACCGATAATTTCAAAGCTGCGGCCTCACTGCTCCCGGCTCAGAATGCGTTCTTTCATCAGCTGCAGCCAGTCCGGACCGGCTTCCAGCAGCCCTTCTTCCTGCATCAGGCCGATTTCCCGGGTCAGGGCACTGCGGTTGCAGTCAAGCTCCCTGGCCAGCTGCACCCTGCCAGGTACCTGCACCCGCTCACTTTTCTGCCACTTTTCCCTTTGCACCAGATAAATGATCAGCCTCTCCCGCAAGGTCTTTTGGGACAGCAATTCCATCTTCTCCACCATGAGCAGATTCTTCCTGGCCAGGGCTTCCAGAATATGCTTCATGACAATGCCGTGGATGCGCCCCAGCCGTGGCCCGGAAACCAGCAGTGCCCGATAGGGAATCCACATCACCTGCATGGGAGTGATGGCTTCCACCGCACTGCCGCTGCACTCGGCGGACAAAATGGCAGAATTCACCCCCACCAAAGCTCCACGCTCCAGCCTGTGCCCCACATTCTCATTGCCCAGCCAGTCTTCTGTGAGGATCTGCGCCGTCCCCTGCAAAATGATGCCCAGCTGGTCATTCTCCTCATAAGCTGCCAGCAGCCTATCCTTTCTCTCGTACTGCTTCACAACCGCCGCCGTGTGTCTGATAAAGGACTGCACCTCCTCTGGTTTCAGACCGGCAAAAATCGGCAGCTCCTCCGGATGGCAATCAGTCATATCCATGCCCCTCCCATAAATAATCTTTTCCCATGCACAAAGAGGGCAGTTCACGCGAGGTGAACCGCCCCCTGTTTCTTATCTTCAGCTCTCCCTCTTCAGCACCTGCTGATAGAGATAGCCTTCCCGGACACCCATATAGCTCACATGGATCATCTTGGCCTTGAAATGCTTGATCACCGTCTGCAGGATAATCATGCCGGGCAGGATGGTGCGGATGCGGTCAGGCACCACCTTCAGCATGAGGTCAAGCTTGCTGGTGGCGATTTCTTCATCGCCCTCCGGATTCTCCAGCTTCTTGAGGATTTTCTTCACATTCACCGCATTGATGACGCTGTTGTTTGGGGGCAGGTTGAAGAGGGCATTGTTCAACTTGCAGGCTGCCCGGACAGTGCCGCCCACGCCGCAGATGCCATCAATCTTCTTGAACTTGCCCTCAAAGAAGTCCGAATCTGCCATCATGGCCGCCAGCACAGCTTCCTGGATGGCCTTGCGCTCCTTCTTGGTAGGCAGCAGATGGCTCACATAGTCGTTATACATGGAAAGGGAGCCCACAGGCATGGAGAAGGCCTTCTCCATTTTCTGGTTCTTGTATACCACCAGCTCCGTGCTGGCGCCGCCTATATCCACCAGGAGGCCTGTGGACAGATGCATGGCCCGGGTAGCCCCTACAAAGTCCAGCTCTGCTTCCTTCTCCCCGGGGATGACCTCGATTTTCAGGCCGCTGGCCCGCATGATCTGGTCCACGGCTTCCTCACTGTTGTCGATGTTGCGAAGAGCCGCCGTGGCAAAAGCATGACCCTCTACATTAAAGGCCTTCAGAAGCCCGTTGAACTCGCTGAGCACAATGCTGGCCCTCTCAATGCCTTCCTCGTTCATGCGGCCATGCTTGATATAAGAAGCCAGCCCCGTGGAGTCCTTCTTGCTCATCAAAAGCTCCGGCTTGTCCCCATCCATGCGGTAGATATTGAGACGGATGGTGTTGGAACCTATATCGATAATGCCATACATACTGCCATTCTCCTTTCAGAAAACTGATCCGGTTGCACACCTACTTCTGCTATTCTTCTGCATAAAGAGAAAAAAACCTGCCCTGGGCTAATTTTTATTTTCAGTTGATTTTTCTTCGTCCTGCCCTCTAAAGCACCTGCTCCCCAAAAAATATTTTATCTTATAACGCAATTGTTCAAATTTTGCCGTAGGCAAAATCTTCCAATCAGCGTTTTCCCACGGGGACTAGCTTCGCGTCGCACGAGGCGGGAGATATGCGCTCCCGCCTGCAGTGTGCCCTTTAGGGTATTATGATATTAGCCCCCCACCTATAGAGGTGGGGGACATCTTCTTCCGAGTTATACCGCCAACGCTTATGCGACCGCCAATGCACTAGCCATCGCTTTTATTGTACCACCAAAGATATACAGGCAGTTTTCAAGGCACAAATCCCGCCCCGGAAAACCGGGCGGGATTCTCTCAGAAGGTGTATTCCTTCTCTACCTTGTGATAATGGGTATGCAAAAGCTCGTGAGCTTTCTCCCCCAAAGGCTCTCCCAAGAACTCCTTGTAGAGGGTGATGATCTCCGGGTTTTCGTGGGATTTGCGAAGGGGCAGGTTCTTGTCTATCTCATAGAGGGCCGCCATGCGCTTTTTCCTGATGGCATTGGTGGTGCCAATGGGCTGGCCGCCGCCGCCGATGCAGCCGCCGGGGCAGGCCATGATTTCGATGAAGTCATAGGGTGACTCGTGTTTCTGCACCTGTTCCATGAGCAGGCGGGCGTTTTTCAAGGTGTGGGCAATGGCCACCCTTACCTTGCGGTCCCCCAAGTCCACCTCAGCCTCCTTGATGCCTTCAAAGCCCCGGACAGCATGGAAGTCCAAACGCTCCAAAGTCTTGCCCGTATACTTTTCGTAAACCGTGCGCAGGGCTGCCTCCATGACGCCGCCGGTGGCGCCGAAAATAGCTCCTGCTCCGGTGCCCACTCCCAAGGGACTGTCGAAGTCGCTTTCCGGCAGCTTTTGGAAGGTGAGTCCCACATATTTGATGAGCTTTATCAGCTCGCGGGTAGTGAGGACAATATCCACATCACGCCTGCCGTCCCGGCCCATTTCCGGGCGAGCGGCTTCGTACTTCTTGGCGGTGCAGGGCATGATGGACACGGTGACGATATCCTCCACGGGGATGCCTGCCTTCTCCGGGTAATATGTCTTGGCGATGGCGCCGAACATGCTCATAGGGGATTTGGCTGTGGAGAGGTGGGCAGTGAAGTCACCGAAGTTCTTTTCCAGGAAATTCACCCAGCCGGGACTGCAGGAGGTAATCATGGGGAAAGTGCCCCCATGCTCGAGACGATGCAGGAACTCGCTGCCTTCCTCCATGATGGTGAGGTCGGCGCCGAAATTGGTGTCAAAGACCTTGTCAAAGCCCAAGAGCTTCAAGGCCGTGACCATCTGCCCCGTGACTATTTCCCCCGGCTCCATGCCGAAAGCATCCCCCAAAGCCACCCGCACAGAAGGCGCCACCTGCACGATGACATGCTTCCTGGGATCCTGCAGGGCATCAAGCACTGCATCCGTATCGTCCTTCTCCACGATAGCTCCCGTAGGGCATACCAGGCTGCACTGGCCGCAAAGCACGCAGTCCGTGCGTTCCATGGGCTTGTCATAAGCGGTAGTGACGGTAATGTCGCTGCTCCTATGGGCATAGGTCAGGGCGGCGATGCCCTGCACATCCTTGCAGGCCCGTATGCACCTGCCGCAACGGATGCACTTGGAGGGGTCACGCACGATAGCGGGATTGGTGACAATGCGCGGTTCATCCTTCACCACGCTGGGCAGATGGGATTCCATGATGTTGAAGCGGCTGCAAAGCTGCTGCAAATCGCAGTTCTGGTTGCGGGGGCAGCTGAGGCAGTCCTTATGGTGGTTGGCCAGCATGAGCTGCAGGATGGCCACCTGGGTATCCCTGACTATAGGGGTGTCCGTGTGAACCTCCATACCCTCCCAGACCTCGGTGGAGCAGGCTGCCAGGAGCCTGCGCCTGCCTGTGACCTCCACGGAGCACAGGCGGCAATGGGCCTTGATGCGCTGGTCTTCATGGTAGCAGAGATGAGGGATGTCGATGCCGATTTCCTTCGCTGCCTGCATGATTTTCGTGCCCTTGGGCACCTTGAGGGGAATATTGTTGATGGTGAGGTTTACCGTGGGCACCTCGGCCTCTTTATTCATTTCGCTCATGCTCTCTTGCCTCCCACCTCAAAAGTCTCCGGGAATACCTTCATTGCCGACAGCAGGGTGTTCTGGGCTGTTTCCCCCAGGCCGCATAGGGATGACATGGACATGACCCGGGCAATCTTGTGCATCTGGCGGATATCTTCTGCCGTGGCCCGCCCCTCTGCCATCTTTTCCAGGATAATCTTGATATGGAGATTCCCCTCCCGGCAGGGGGTGCACTGGCCGCAACTTTCCTCGGAGAAAAATTCCTGATTCATGCGCAAGAAATCCAGCACGCTGGTGCGCTCATCAATGACCAGCAGTCCGCCAGAGCCTACCATGACCCCCGCCCCCCGCAAATCCTCATAGGTATAAGGGGTATCCAGAATGCTCTCGTCTGCCACCTTGCCGGAAGCGCCGCCGAACTGGATAAGGCGGATGTGGCGGTCTTTCTGCACGCCGCCTGCCAGCTCATAGATGATTTCCCGCACCGTGATGCCGAAGGGTATCTCGAAGACACCTGGGTTGTTCACATTTCCCGCCACGCTGATCATCTTGGTGCCGATGGAGTCGCCCCTGCCGCAATGGGCATAGACCTGCTCCTCGTCAAGCAGCAGATGGGGCACGATGGAAAGGCTCTCCACATTGCAAAGGCAGGTGGGACGGGCAAAGACGCCGCTTTGCTTGATGAAGGGCGGCTTCATGCGGGGGCGCCCCGCCTTGCCTTCGAGGGAGCGAATGAGAGCCGTACCCTCGCCGCAGACATAGGCCCCGGCTCCGGAATAAAGGTGGATATTGAAATCAAAGCCTTTCCCCAGGATGTTTTCTCCCAGGAAACCATAGCTCTTGGCCTGACGGATGGCATTCAAAAGCAGGGGGCGGAAGCAGGAATACTCTGCCCTCATATAGATATAACCATCTGTAGCCCCCACCACGAAGCCTGCAACGATGATGGCTTCGATAAGGTTGAAGGGGTCGTTCTTGATGAGCTCCCTATCCTTGAAGGTGGTAGTCTCTCCTTCGTCCGCGTTGCAGATGACCACCTTCCGCTCTCCCTGCACCGCTCTGGCCTGTGACAGCTTGCGACCCATGTCGTACTCGGCTCCCCCGCGGCCTTTCACCTTGACGCTGGCGATCAGGTCGCTGATGGATAGCGGTTCCATGGCTACTGCCTTCCGCAGGGCAGAAAAGCCACCTATCTTCATATAGGAGCCGATGGAATTCGTATCGTACTTACCAAAATTCCGGGTAAGGAAACTGACTTTTTCCATGCTTTCACCTCCTCAGGGCAGGGAGCGCAGCAGCGCTTCGATTTTCTCCCGGCTGTCCAGATGGTCGTAGACCTTGCCGTTGATGCGCACGGCAGGGGCCCTGTCACAGGCGCCGAAACAGCTGATGGTCTCCAGGGTGAACCTGCCATCGTAGGTAGTTTCCCCTATCTTGATATCCAGCAGTTCTTCCAGGGTTCCCAAGAGGCGCTTGGTGTCGATGACATTCACCCGGCAGGCAGGAGAGTTGCACACCTGGATAGGGTACTTGGCCCGAGGTTTATCAGAAAGCTGGGCGTAGAAGTTCAGGCAGTCGAAGATGTTGGTAATGGGCATAGAGAGCTTTTCCGCCAGATAGTAGGCCGTAGGCTCCGGCACATAGTGCCGCTCGTCCAGATCCTGCACTTCCAGCAGGATGCCCACGATCTGAGTGGGGTCATAGTCATGGGCTTCCAGCACCAAATCAATTCTCCCCTGCAGCTCCGGTGAGAGGGGATAGTCTTTCGTCAAAGCAGTGAGCATAGGTACCCTCCTTGCATCAGACATAAATTGAATGTATATGTATGATAATTGTAACACTGTTAAGATGCTTTTGTCGATAAAAATAGTGCAACCTGCCCAAGGCCGATTGCACTATCCAACATGCTATTCTTTTATGCTCAGTTCTCCGGATCCAGCTTGATATTGGTGATGATCCGTCCCAGACGAATGCCGGCAATCCAGTTCCAAATCCACTTGACAGCCACCGTGAAGTTGGTATAAGGACCTGCCAGGCGGATAAGGTGGACGAACAGCCAAGCGCACCAAGCGAAGAAACCGCTCATGGTGTGACCATTCCAGGACATCACCGCATCCCCTTTGCCTATGGTAGCCATGGTGCCCAGGTCCTTGTAGTGGAGAGGCTCCAGCTTGCTCTCCCCGCGGATGAGCTTCATGATGTTAACCGCGCAGGCGGCAGCCTGCTGGGTAGCCACAGGAGCGATGGTAGGCAGAGGACGCTCGGTGCCGTGGCAGTAATTGGCGCAGTCGCCGATAGCAAAGACGCTGTCGCTGCCATTCACCCGCATGTACTCATCTACGATAATGCGGCCTGCACGATCCACCTCACCGCCGCATTTGGCAATGAAGGGCACAGCCTTCACTCCGGCACCCCAGATAACCGTGGAGGAAGGAATCTCCGTACCGTCCTTCAAGGTCAGCACATTCCCGTCATAGCCGCTGACCTGGGCGCCCAAGCGCACATCCACGCCCTTCTTCTTCAGCACCCGCAGGGTTTCCTGCTGCATGTCCTCAGGCATCATGGCCAGCAGCTTGTTGGTGCCTTCCAGCAGGATGACCTTCACCTCGTTGAAATCCAGATTGTGGAATTCCTTCTTCTGGATGTTGATGAGCTCGATAAGAGCTCCTGCTTCTTCTACCCCGGTGGGGCCACCACCTACCACCACGAAGGTGAGCATCTTGCGGCGGGTCTCGGCATCGTCCTCATGCTTGTTGGCACGCTCGAACATATGCAGCACATGATTCCTGATGTGCAGGGCCTCCTGCAGGGTTTTCATGCCGTAGGCGTGCTCTGCCACTTCCTTCATGCCGAAGAAGTTGTTGGTGGCGCCGGCAGCCAGCACCAGGTAGTCATAAGCTATTTCCCCATGGTTGGTGAGCAGCACCTTCCGCTCCTGATCCACGCCCTGAGCCTTGGCCATGAAAAACTCCACATTCTTGTTTTCACGGAAGAAGTTGCGAATGGGATAGGCAATTTCCTCTGTGCCCAGCATAGCCGTGGAAAGCTGATAAAGGAGCGGCTGGAACAGATGGTAGTTGTGTCGATCCACCAGGAGCACATCCACATCCTCCTTGGCCAGATCCTTAGCCAGTTTGATGCCGCCAAAACCGCCGCCTACTATGACAATCTTCTTTCTCTCTGCCATGGTAAAAACCTCCCAGATACCATACACACATTCACAACCATGTTCTCTTTTCAGTTAAGTGAAAAAAATAACTTTAATATGTGAAAAATATTACTTACTTAACACGCTATACATGATAGCATATTTATGACTTATTGCAAGAGGTAATTAGCATATTTTCGCAAATTTATTACTTTTTCCTACAAAACTGTAACATTCCTACAGATTGGTATTATTGGTTTATTTGAGCACACAAATCAAAAAGTCGTAGCAGAATTTACTCTGCTACGACTTTAATAGCTATTGTTGTATTAAATTGCAGTAAAACAGTACGCAATTTAATAGCGTTTCCTCTTTACAGAGGAAGGATAGCCTAGTTGCTCCCGATATTTCATCACAGTGCGACGGGAAAGATCCATGCCTTTTTCTTTCAGCAATTCACAGAGTTTCTGGTCGCTGAGTGGCTTTTTAGGATTCTCAGACTTGATGAGAAGCTCCAGTTCCGCCTTGGCCTGGCTGGCCAAAAAATCCTCACTGCTGCCGCCCTTGCCCAGCCCCGTCTGGAAGAAACTTTTCAAGGACACTATGCCGCCGGGGATTTCGGCGTACTTATTCGCCACGGCCCGGCTGACGGTGCTTTCGTGCACCTCAATGGCCTCAGCCACCTCCTTCATGGAGAGGGGCTTCAAAAAGGCCGTTCCCTTGTCCAGGAAGTCCTTCTGCACCCGGACTATTTCTTCCACCACCTTGCGGATGGTCTCGCGGCGCTGCTCAATGCTATTGATCAGCCAAGTTGCCGCCGTCAGACGCTTCTTGATATATTTCTGGGTGTCGGCATCAAAATCCGCTGCCTGGCGATAGAGATTGGTGATATGCAGCTGGGGCACATAGCTGTCGTTGAGCCGCACCACATAGCTGTCGTCCACCTTTTCAACAGTCACATCCGGAGTGATGTAGCTGGCATTCTCCGTGCCGTAGACACTGCCCGGCTTGGGGTTCAATGTCTTCAGGATATCCACCGCCAGCTGCACATCCTCGGGGCTGACATTTTCTGCAGAGGCGATTTCCTTGATCTGGGACTCTGCCACCTGGGGCAGGTACTTGTCAATCAGGGAAGCCACCAGCCCCTCGTAGATACCCTGGGCACTGGCCTGCAGCCGCAGGCACTCGGCCAGATTCCTGGCCCCTACCCCTACTGGCTCGAAAGTCTGCACCTTCCGCAGGACTTCCTGCACCATTTCCACGCTGCTGTCCGTGGCCCTGGCAATCTCAGTCTCCGGCAGGGTCAGATACCCCCGGCTGTCGATGGAGCCGATGATAAAGGTGGCAATGGCCCTCCCCTTCTCGGCTCCTGCCGCAAAGGCGAACTCCACTTGCTGCAAGAGCTCCTGCTCCAGAGTCAGCCCCAGGGGAGCCGCTGCCTCCAGGCCGTGATCCACATCATCGGTGAAATACCTGGGCTCCCCGCCCCCTTCATAGAGGTAGTCTGCCAAGGCAGAGATATCCTCCACGCTGAAGATATCTTCCTTGCTCTCAGCCCCGGCCCCATACTCCATTTCCAGAGTGGGATTATCCAGATACTCCTGCTCAACTAAGTTCCGCAGGTCCTGAGCGGAGAGCTGGAGTATCTTGATAGCCTGCTGCATCTCAAAGGTCATGGCGAGATGCTGAGATAAATTCATCTGTAAAGACTGTTCCATAAAGATTTCCTACTCTCCAAAATTGCAAAACTCAGAACCAAAATCGAAACATCACTCCTGAGACATAGCCGCAGCCAAAGCGGCACCAAGTCCGCTGCCGCCGTTATCCAGCACCGTATCCACCTTAGCCGCATCCTCACCCAGCAGCTCAGACAGGGCGCGCATGATGTTTTCCCTCACAAAGGGCATCTTCTCATAGACAGAACCATCTACGGCAATGTGCTGCTTCTGCACGCCGCCCTCGCCGGAAAGCTGCCAGATGATGCCAACGAAGGAAGCCGTCACCAGGCGGGCAGAGCGCACCACCACCGTCACAGCCAGGTCACGCACCTGCTCGGCTTCCTCGGCAGAGATTTCGTGGCCGGTCTTATCCTTCACGATTTCCTGCACCTTGGCGCGGCCTTCGCTCTCATCCTCCAGCATGCCACTCATATCGATGCTGGTGAAGCCATAGGCCTTGCCCTTCTCATTCAGCAGCTCGGAAAGAGCCATGCCGAAAAGCTCACCCATGTAACGGCCTGACACCATCTTCTCCAAGCGCTGCTCGCCGGGCTTCTCAGAAGCCTCATCAAAGGCCGTATCAAAGCGGTTAGGAGCCAGTTTCATGAAGCCGCCGGATTCCAGGTTGAGAATCATGGCCTTGTCGGCGCTGTTTGCATAAGGCTCCAGATAGCAGGTGTTGTGACCCGTAGCATAGATGGAGCCAATATAGGTAGAGTCCTGCTTGTAGGCAGCGGAGAGAAGCACAGCCACCGTGTCGTTGATGACGGCTGCCGGCTGCACATTCTCAATGCCGCGGCGGTGCAATGCCTCCAGCAGCAGGTCATTAACCACCTTGCCCTCCACGCCCGGGGTGGCAAATTCCTTGGTCCAGATGATGAGCTTGGCATTGTTGAGATCCGTCTGCTCGGAGGGGAAGGAGAAGGTGTGCCCCAAGAGATACTTCTGCTCATGGTTGCCCTCGATGGCCTCGTCGATAAGCTCTGCCAGGAGGTCAAACATCTGCTCGGCAGTGGAATCAGCGCCGATATAGTCGTACTCGCCCTCTACCTTCAGTGGCTTGGCCACCTTCTTCAAGATCTCATACTTGCCCTCACCCTCCAGACGGATCAGCAGCACCCGCACATTGGTGCCGCCAAAGTCCAGAGCCAGGTACTCGCCCTTCTCCTTGCCGGAGGGCAGGCCCAGATAGGATTTCAGCATGCGCAGGGAGGATTCATCGGGGTCAACCAGTCCCTTTTTCAGGTCATAGCGGAAATCAGCTGCAATCATCTGCAGCTCCTCCTTGTCCACGGTGAATTCCTTGATGATGCTGTCATACAAATTCTTGTCAAATGCCATGATTCTATCCCCTTTTTACATTTATGAAAACCGGACTCAGGCGACATGTCCCTAGCCCTGTTCTTCGACAATTTCTTCCAAATACGCCCAGCGCTCCATCAGCTGCTCCAGCTCCTGCTGCAGGCGGGCTTCTTCCTTGCTCAGCTCATTCAATTTTCCATAGTCTGCGGCATTCTGGGCCATCTGCAGCTGGGTAACCTTCAGCTCCCCTTCCTTGCTGGCAATGAGGCCCTCTATTTCAGCGTATTCCTTCTGTTCTTTAAAGGTGAGCCTGCGCGGCCCTTGGGGCTTCTCCGGCTGCTTTTCCCGAGGCTCATTTGCCTGCTTTTCCTTGGGCTGGTGAGGTGCCGGCTCCCGTTTGGCCTCCATTTCCAGCTGCTTTTCCTTCCAGTAGCTGTAGCCTCCCGGGTACATGGTGAGCTCACCATCCTCCCCATAGGCAAAGACCTTGTCCGCCAGCCTGTCCACAAAGAAGCGGTCATGGGACACGAAGATGATGGCGCCGTTGAAGTCGTCTATGAAGGCTTCCAGCACTGCCATGGTCTCCAGATCCAGGTCATTGGTAGGCTCATCCAGCAAGAGCACATTGGGAGCCTCCATCAGCATGCGCAAGAGGTAAAGCCTGCGCCGCTCCCCGCCGGAGAGCCGAGCAATGGGCGTCCACTGCAAATCCCCCGGAAAGAGGAACCGCTCCATCAGCTGGCCGGCGGAAATCCTGCTGCCGTCTGCCAGAGTAAGGTAATGAGCCCCTTCCTTGATGTACTCAATAGCCCGCAGGCGCTCATCCATATCCCTGGCCAGCTGGGTAAAATAGCCGATTTTCACCGTCTGCCCAATGGTCACAGTGCCGGAAGTAGGGGCAAGGCGCCCTGCAATAATGTCCAGCAGGGTAGTCTTGCCCTGGCCGTTGCGCCCCAGGATGCCCACCCTGTCATGTTTCAGCACCGTATAGGAAAAATCCTTGATATAGGTGACGCCGCCTACCTCATAGTGGATGTGCTCCAGCTCGATCACCGTGCGCCCCAGGCGGCTGCCCGCCAAGCCTATCTGCACCTGCCCCCGGTCAAGGTCAACCTGCTGGGCCTTGACCTCCTCATAGCGCTCAATGCGGGCCTTCTGCTTGGTGGAGCGGGCCTGAGCACCACGGCGCAGCCATTTCAGCTCATTTCTGAGGAAATTCTGCCGCTTCTGCTCGCTGGCCTCCTCCCGCTCGATGCGGGCCGCCTTCTGCTCCAGGTACTCCGAATAGTTTCCCGTATAGGTATAGGCCTTGCCCTTGTCCAGTTCCAGTATCTTATTGGCCGTATGATCCAGAAAGTACCTGTCATGGGTCACCATGAGAAGCGCTCCCTTGCGGGCCTTCAGATATTCTTCCAGCCAGGCAATGGTCTCACTGTCCAGATGGTTGGTAGGCTCGTCCAGCAGCAGCAGGTCGCAAGGCTGGATAAGAGCTGAGGCCAGGGCCAGGCGCTTCTGCTGTCCCCCGGAAAGATTACCTGCTTTTTCCGTATAGTCAGAAATCCCCAGCTGGGAGAGCACCGTCTTGGCCGCCCCCTCCAGCCCCCAGCCATCCTCGGCATCAATGACAGCCGAACACCTGGCCAAACGCTCCTGTATTTCCTTATTCTCCGGCTGCTCCTCTATTTCCTTCAAGGCCAGTTCATAACCCCGCAGGGCTTCCATGAGAGGCGTATAGCCACGGAACACCTCAGTGAGCACTGTATTTTCCGCTGTCAGTTCCTTGTCCTGAGCCAGGTATTCTACCCTCAGCCCCTTCATGGCAGTGAGGACGCCATCATCTACGGCTACCAACCCTGCCACTGCTTTCAGGAAGGTGGACTTGCCGGTGCCGTTTACCCCCACAATGCCCACCTTGTCCCCCTCATCAAGGCTGAAATCGATGCCTGTGAAAAGTTCCTTCTCTCCATAAGCTTTGGTGAAATTTTCTACTGTAATGACCATCATAGACCTCTAATGCACATTTAACATTCCCTATTATTTTAACTGTTTGCAAGTTAGGGCGCAAGCCAAACCGTCACCTTACGCACCAAGTTACAGCATTTGTAACTAGTCACCACAAATTTTCCTTCTTAGGCAGGAAAATCAGCCTGCAGCAAGAATGAAGTCCTTAGTTTGTAACTCATCAATTTTCCTAAGGAGGAACATCATGGACTTTCTGAAACTTGCCCAAGAGCGCTACTCTTGCAAAAAGTACGACCCCGCCAAAGCCGTGCCCAAGGAGGTATTGGAGAAAATCCTCAAAGCCGGCCAGCTGGCCCCCACGGCCAAGAACAGCCAGCCCCAGCACATCTATGTCATGCAGTCCGAGGAAGCTCTGCAGATAGTAGACAGCCTGACCCCCTGCCGCTACGGCGCCCCGGTAGTGCTGGCCGTGACCTATGACGAGAACCAGCACTTCACCTACCCAGGCGACAAATACACCTCCGGCGTAGAAGACGCCAGCATCGTAGCCACCCACATGATGCTTGAAGCCAAAGCCGAAGGCGTGGACAGCTGCTGGCTGAACTTCTTTGACCCCGACAAGGCCGCCGAGGCTATGAAGCTGCCGGAGAATGAAAAGGTAGTGCTGCTGCTGGACCTGGGTTACGCTGCCGAAGGGGTGCGGCCCACCCCCACCCACGAAAAGACGAAGAGCATGGAAGAACTCGTCTCCTATCGGTGAGAAGGATTTTCCCAGGCATGTATGGAGCTGCGCGCCAGCCTATAGAAGCACAAAGGGGACTGCCCTCAGGCAGTCCCCTTTCTTGCGTTCCTCACTTCACCAAGTGAAGCTCAGCCTTGCTTTCTGTTTTTGTCCTTTCCGGCTCTGGCTCTTGCCGCTCTCTTTTTCCATTGTTTCTGGCATGGTCACAGACATTGAGAAGTATTCCCATGGCGCACATGGAAACAATCAGCGATGAGCCACCATAGCTTATGAAGGGCAGTGGCACCCCCACCACAGGCAGGAGGCCGCCTACCATGGCCACATTGGCGATGCCCTGGCCCAGGATCAGCAACATTATGCCCAGGGAAAGCATCTGCCCGAATTCGTCAGGGGCCTTGTTGGCAATCCTCAAGCAGTACAGCAGCAACGCCGCCAACAGGAAAAAGACCAGCATAGCCCCCAGGAAGCCATGCTCCTGGCAGAAAATAGCAAAGGCAAAGTCCGTATGGGCCTCAGGCAGATAGTCGTACTTGCTGACCCCGGAGCCAAGGCCCATGCCCCAGAAGCCCCCCGAGCCGATCGTAGACAGGGACTGCACAGTCTGATAGCCTTTGCCCTGGGCATCTGCCCAAGGGTCGAACATGACCTTGATGCGCTCAAGGCGGTACGGCTGCAGGAAGACCAGGCCCACCAGCCCTACCGCTCCCAAAGAGAGCAGGGGCATCAGCTGGCTCATGGACACGCCTGCTGTCACCAGCATCAAGAAAGGCACCCCTATGATAATAAGGGCCGTCCCCATATCCGGCTCCAGCTCCGTAAGAGCTGCCATCACCAGAATCAGGAAAGCCTGCAGAGTCAGCACGCTCGGGCGCCTACCGGCCCTGAGCCTGGAAGACAAGTAAGCCGCCATCAAGAGCAGCGAAATCAGCTTGGCAAACTCAGCCGGCTGGAAACCCACACCTCCGGCATAAAGCCAGCGCCTGGCGCCGTTTACCTCCGTACCTACTACCAGCACTGCCGCCAAGGCCAGCAAGATGACAAACACCATGCCCGGCATCAGGTAACGCCAGCGCTTGTAGTTGAATTTGCGGCAAAAGACAAAGGAAATCAGCCCCGCCACCAGCATGATGGCATGCTTCTGCAAAAAGTAATATGGATTGTCATAATCTATGGTGGCCATGACAAAGCTGGAACTGAACACATTCAGAGTGCCCAGCACCAGCAACAAGACCATGATGACAATCACAGGCTCTGCATCATTAGTCCACAGGGTCTTGCGGATACGCATCTTTATGCCTCCTCAATCAAGGCGCCCCATGGGCGTCAAGGGAAAATAACCTCGCAGCGGTTGATCTTTTCCCCGAAACCACTGAACTTGCGCTCATACTCAGTCATGATATTGTCCGGCCTGTTCTCTGCATGGAGGTCAAAGGACACATCGCGCACCGTGAGCTTCGCTTCCTCAAACTGCTCCAGGGAGAAGTCAAAGAGCGGCCTGTTGTCAGTCTTGAAGTGGATTTCCCCGCCTTCCTTGAGCAGTCCCCTATACTTTTCCAAGAAGCCCACATGGGTCAGGCGGCGCTTGGCATGCCGCTTCTTGGGCCAGGGATCGCAGAAATTGATGTAGAAGCGGTCAACCTCGCCGGGAGCGAAGATATCCTGTATCTTATTGATGTCAAACACCAACAGACGAACATTTTTCAGCTCCATGACAGCGATCTTCTTGGCAGCGGAGTAGAGCACATCCTGCTGCATCTCGATGCCGATGTAGTTGATATCAGGATTTCTCTCCGCCAGCTGGCTGATGAAATCTCCCTTGCCTGTGCCCAGTTCCACATGGAGAGGTGCCTGACGGCCAAAGATTTCCGCCCAGCAGCCTTTCTTTTCCTCTCCGATCTCCATGTCCTTGCTGATCACAAAGCTGTCAAAATCATGTATGGCCTCGTCTACCCAAGGCTTTCTTCTTAAACGCACTTTCTCGCTCCTCAGTTCTTATTTCATCTCTTGGTTTCCAGACCGTATTTCTTCAGGTAGCGGTAAAGGGTCACCCGGCTCACATCCAAGAGGTTTGCCAGGCGGCTCACATTGCCACCTGCGGCCTTCCAGGCCTTGACGAAGACTTCCTTGTCCTCTTTCCATTTATTGTCCGGCTTCACATCCCCCATCAGGGAAATGTCCTGCTCACGGATGGTGTCCCCGGGGGTGTTGAAGAAAGCATACTCCAGCACGCTCTGGAGCTGCTTGATATTGCCGGGCCATTCATACTGGCAGAGCTTGGCCTCTGTTTCCGGCAGGATCTTCTTCACAGGCAACTGGTGCTGCTCAGCCAGCTCTGCCACGATGTGCGCCGCCAATTTAGGGATATCCTCCCGACGGTTCCTGAGGGCCGGCACCCGGATAACGCTCTTGGAGACGATCTCGTACAGCTTTTCATCAAAGAGCCCGCGCTCTGACAGGCGCTTGAGGTCACTGTCGCAAGCGGCGATGATGCGCACATCAATGCTTCGCATCACCGTATCCCCCACCCGCGTAGCCTGCCCTTTGGTGAGGGTCTCCGCCAGCTTGCGGGCAATGTTCTTGGGCATTTTCTCGATTTCATCCAGGAACAGGGTGCCCCCGGAGGCCAGTTCCAGCCTTCCCTGATGGCTTACCTCGCTGTTGCGGCTCACGCCGAAGAGTTCCTGTTCCAAAAGCTCAGGAGTGGTGTCCCCGCAACGCAGGGTAATCAGCGGGCCTGCTGCGCGGCTGCTGGCCTGATGGATGCCGTGAGCCATGCGCTGCTTGCCTGTGCCAGATTCGCCCTGTATGAGCACATGGTTCTTGTTGCGGGCCACCCGCTCTGCCTTGGTACGCACGGCAGCGAAGGTCGTCCCCTCACCCACCATGGAATTGATGCTGTACTTGGCTGTATACCCTGCTGCATGAGCCACCAGCACGCGCAAATCCTCGATGGGCATGGATATGACTACCACGCTCTGCACCATCTGGTCTTCATCCCGCTCCAAGGGAACAACAGTGGTAATGTCCTCATAGGTTTTGGAAGGAGTTATCCAGGTGACTTCCTTGTTGTAGGAAGGAACCCCCCGGAAGCCCTTGGACACGGGCGTATGCTGATAGTTCAATATCACATCGTTAAGATTGGAAGTATGCAGGCTGCCATGGAGGCTTTCATGCTTGGCGCCGATGCCCTTGAGCCGCTTGTTGCCGAGCTCGTTGGCATAGGCCACCTCCCCGCCGGGCAGCACATGGTACACCGCGAAGGGAGCAGCATCCAGGATAGCTTCCTCTGCCGTTATGCGTATCTCCGCCTCCAGATGCTGCTCAAGGGCCGTACGCATGGTAAAGAGCAAGGAGATCACCGCATCCTGTGGCATGGGCACCGGCTCCATGGACACCAGGGTCACGATATAGCGGAACTCTCCATTCACGAAGACGGGAGCAGAGCAGGCATCACCCAACTGGCACTCCTTCACCCACATCTCCGGGCCGAACATCCAGAAGGGAGCTTTCATTTCATAGGCCACGCTGATGGAAGAAGTGCCCACTTCAGCCTCCCCCACGCGGACACCTTCGATTTCACCGGGGGTCATCTGATAGAAAGGCAGGGAATAGCTCTTCAGCACCACGCAGTCCGCGTCCACCAGCAACAGACTGAGATTATACTCCTGGAAGAACTCCTTGATGCCCTCGCTGAGGTGCCCCAGATAGTCAATAGCAGTGCGGTGGCCTTGCTGCAGCTCGCGGAACTTCTCCGGAGCCAGCCGATGCGAAATATCCATCTTGTCTTGCTTTACGCCATATGCCTGGCTGCGCTGCCAGGAGGCCGCTACCCAGGGGTGAACATTAGGATCCAGCTTTCCATTTTCCGTGTAGTTCTGATAATAAGCCTCGAGTTTTGACCTACTGCGATGCTCTCTGATCATTTTCTTCCTCCTAAATCTTTCGAGCCTACCCCACCAAGGCTTTCTTTCCTGTACCTGAGATTCCCTTCCTGTTACAAAATTTCCAAGCACAGGAATAATATTGTAAACCCTATTGTACCAATACCAAACACCAACTGCAATGTCTTTCAGGAAAAAGTTTACAAAAAGTTTACAATCTGAGGAAAGAATTTACATATTTGTCGCATATTATCCATAATGACAACTTATATCCCCTTGTTTTGTCACAGGTTTACAGTAATGTGGTAAAATATGTTATAATAAAGAAGCTTTACTAAAAACTATCTTCTAAGGAGCAGCAATATGCACAATTTTTGCAAGAACTTCGTCTTCATACTTGGCATCATCTGCATCATGGCCGGCATCTTCGGTCTCTCATATACTTACCACATCGACCACCGCACGGCAGAAAGCCTGTCTGCTTACTGCCGCATTGACTTCCAAAGTTCCTTTACAGAAAATGGCAAGCTGGAAGGGGCCGTGCTTTCCATCTGGGATTTCCGCTATGACGGGGCAAAGATCCTGCCCAAAGCCGTGCTCTACACCGACGGGGATGCCTGGGAAATGAATGCCTCTGTAAAGCAGCTCTCCCCCAAAGAGCGGGAGGAAGCCCAGGACCCGGACACCTCCGCCATCAACGACGAACACCCCTATCAGTACGAAAACAAGCTGTTCGTGGAAATGCCACGCTCCAGCCTGCCGGCCATCAAAAAAGCGGAAACCGTCCGTTTCCGCTTCTACTATGACAACGGGCAGACCATCGACCTGCCGCTCAACGAGCCAGACCTTGAATACTGGAAAGCCCAGCTCATCGACCATAAAAATTAAGAATGCACATACACACGAGGTATCCTGGACGACACAAGGCAGGTTACCTCGTAATTTATTGTGTCCAGAACACGGGCGGCATCGTCCACAGTGAGTTCCGGCGCGCCAAAAAGAACAGCCGTGTCTCCCTCATGCACCTCCGGCAGATCCGTCACATCCACCATGACCTGGTCCATGCAGACCCGGCCGGCCACAGGCACCAGCTGACCGTCAAGCAGCACTTTGGCTCCGCCCTTGCCGTAGGCGCGAATGTAGCCGTCTGCGTAGCCCAAGGGCAGAGTGGCAATGAGGCTTTCGCGTTTTGCCTCCCAAGTCCTGCCGTAGCCTATAGTCTCTCCCGGGTGCATCTTCTTCAGGAAAACAACCTGGGCGCAGAGTTTCATGACGGGCTTCAACTCTACAGGGTGGGTGACCTCCTCCGAGGGCCACATGCCATACTGGATAACCCCTGCCCGCACCATGTCCAGATGTGCTTCCGGCATTTCCAGAATAGCAGCAGACTCGGCAATATGACGGATTTTCAACTCAATGCCCTTCTTTTGCACCGCCTCGCAAGCCTCCAGGAAGCGTCTCAGCTGCTCCCTGGCAAAGGTCTTGTCCTTGCAATCTGCCGTGGCAAAGTGGGAGAACATCCCCTCGATTTCCACATGGGGCAGCTTGCTCACAGCTTCTGCCAGCTCTGCCATTTCCTCCGGGCGGGCACCGATGCGCCCCATGCCAGTTTCCACCTTAAGGTGAATCTTGGCTGTCTTATCAAGTTTCGCAGCGGCTTCGGAAAGCGCCTTGGCCAGGGGCAACTCGCAGACCGCCTGGGTGATATCATGCTCCACCACCAGCGCCGCTTCCTCAGGCAGGATAAGTCCCAACAGGAGAATCGGCGCCTTAAAGCCCGCCTCCCGCAGTTCAATGCCCTCGGAAATGGTGGCCACCGCCAGATAATCGGCCCCCTCCGCCAGAGCCACCTTGGCCGTCTCGATGGCCCCATGGCCGTAAGCATCAGCCTTCACCACGGCACAAAGTTTCGCATTTCCTTTGATGCAGGACTTGATGGCCCTGTAATTATGCTCCAAAGCCCTCAAATCTATTTCAGCCCAAGCGGCACGATTACGCATAAAAAACGCTCCTTTATCCCACTTCAATAAACAACTGCCTTTAAGCATACCGCAAACAGGGCAGATTTTCCAGAGGAATATCTGCCCTTTCTCTTGGTGTTTCAAAGAGGACAGCGTCCTCCTCGCTATCTCAGTGCAGGCAAAAATGGCAGGCGCGGCAAAGTCATAGAGACCAAAAAGCCTATCATGGCTCCCGTGACAAGTCCACACAGCCCCAAAATAGGCAGGTAGGAAAAAATCCCCATGCTCTCCACTGCCAAGGCGGCTATAAAAAGCTGGCCCAGGTTATGCAGGAAGCCTCCTGCCAAACTGACACCGATGACGGAGAATTTGCCACTATGCTTCAAGGCAGCCATACCTCCGAAACTCACGATACCTCCGGCCAGACTGTAGGCCAAAACCGTGGGGCCCCCCCCCAGCAGTGAGCCGATGACGATACGCAAAACCAGAATCAGGAAGGCATCACGCAGATTTGGCAAGGTGTAGATGGCCAGCACCGTGATGATGTTTGACAGGCCCAGCTTGGCACCAGGGGCCAGGAAGGGCAGAGGAATAAGCCCCTCAAACATAAATAATGCCAGAGAAAGCGAGAGCAGGAGGGAAAGGTAGACTAAGCGAAAAGTTCCCTGCATATCCTTGCCCCCATAAGCGTTCTTAGTCTTCCCCTCTTGAAAATGTCCCCCGACAGGGGCGGATGAGGTTGCCCCCTAAATTTTTCAGATAACATATCAAATTTAATCCGCCACCTCATCCACCGCCTTCGGCGGTTCCCCTTCCCCATAGGGGAAGGCTTTATCATACCCTCAAACTATTGAATCCACTTGCCTTGCGAAGTCTATTCATAATGGCCAGTCCCAATCCTTCGGAAGTCGTGCCTTCTGCCAGCAGGCTCTCCGCCTCGGTATCGTCAAAATAGCGCAAGCCCTCATAAAGGCTGGCAGCGATGGAGGAGAGGTCGCCTTGACTGCCGTAGCAATAGCCCAGATCATCAGGCAAGAGACTGCCCAGTTCCTCCAGCACTTCCTCGCTGGCCATTACCCCCACAATCTCCCCCTGCTTGCGACGGGAGAGGATTTCTTTTTCCATGGCTGCTGCGATTTTCTCAGCTGGCCCTTCCACCAAAGTCAGGGGAGCCTTAGGAGCATAGTGCTTATACTTCATGCCAGGGGCTTTGGGAATGGCGTTCTTCCCCACCAGGGCAGGGTCAATCTTCACCTGCCCCGCCACTTCCTCCAGCATTTCCTCCGTGATGGCACCGGGGCGCAGGATGACTGCCGTTTCCCCCGTGCAGTCCACAATGGTGGACTCCACCCCGAACTCGCAGGGGCCGCCGTCCAGTATCAGAGGCACCCGTCCCTCCAGATCATGCAGCACCGCTTCAGCAGTGGTGGGGCTGGGACGCCCCGAAATATTGGCAGAGGGTGCCGCCACAGGCACGCCTGCCGCCTTGATCATGGCCCTGGCCACATCGTTTTCCGGCATGCGGATGCCCACAGTATCAAGGCCACCGGTAATCTCATCAGGCACGATATCCTTGCGCTTCAAAATCAGGGTAATCGGCCCAGGGCAAAAAGCCGCCAGCAACTTCTCCGCCAAGGGCGTGATCTCAGCTGCAATCTCCCCAATCATAGCCCTATTGGCCACATGAAGAATCAAAGGATTATCCGAAGGCCGCCCCTTGGCCAGATAAATCCCCTTGCAAGCCTCCCCGTCAAAACCATTGGCTCCCAGCCCGTAAACCGTCTCCGTAGGAAAAGCCACCAGCCCCCCAGAGCGCAGAATCTCCCCCGCCCGTTTCAATACTTTCCCCTGTGCTCTAACATCATCAATCCGAACAACTTCAGTCTGCACAATCAAAACCCCTCAAACTTCAGCCCATGGATGGGCGTCCCGCAGCCGTCCGATTTCACGGATGAAATCGCGGCTGCTGTTTCTTTTGGTTCGTTTTCTTTGCGCCAAAGAAAATGAACAGCCGAAACTTAAATATACGCAATAACTACTCTTTCAATCCCCGCCAAATCCTTGAGAATCTCCGACCTCGTTATCAGCGGATTTTCTTCAGCAAGTTCAGCAACTGCCCTTGCCTGCCCCATGCCAACCTCAAAAGCCATAAATCCCCCTTCTTCAAGGAGTGCCGGTGCTTCCTGGCAAAGCCTGCGATAAAAATCCAGCCCATCCTGCCCCCCGGACAGCGCCCCATAAGGCTCCTGGCAGCGCACTTCCTCCTGCAGCCCCTCAATATCCTGCTCAGGAATATAGGGAGGATTGGAAAGGATAGCTGCAAACTTCCTGTCCCTAATGGGCTCCAGCAAGTCCCCGGTAAAGAATTCTATCCTCTCGGAGAGCCCCAGACTTTCCGCATTTTCCTCCGCCACAGCCCGCGCCTCCGGGGAGATATCCACAGTGACGGCAGAGCTTCCTGGCACAAAGCTCAGCACCGACAAGCAGATGGCACCGCTGCCGGTGCCGATATCTGCAAAGGAGCACTGCTCCCTGCCCCGCAGTCTTTCCACTGCCGCCTGCACCAGGATTTCCGTATCGGGACGGGGGATAAGGGTGGCAGGGGTCACCTTGAAGGTCAGCCCCATAAACTCCCTCTGCCCTAGCAAATAGGCCACAGGCACATGGTTTACGCGCTGCTTGATCAGCTCCTTATAGGCGGCCAGTTCCTCTGCCTCCATAGGCTGGTCAAAATGGACATAAAGATAGATACGCTCCTTCTTCAGCACATGGGAAAGCAGTACTTCGGCATCGAGGCGTGGAGATTCCACGCCCTTGCCGCCGAAGTACTGCTCCGTCCACTTCAGGATGCGTCCGATTGTCCAGATATCGCCGTTTTCACTCATGCGCTCACTTCACCTGCTTCAATTTCTCTGCCTGGTCTGCGGTAATCAGGGCATTCAATAATTCGTCCAGGTCACCGTCCAAGATGGCGTCAATGCGGTGCAGGGTCAGTCCGATGCGATGGTCAGTCACACGCCCCTGGGGAAAATTATAGGTGCGGATGCGCTCGCTGCGATCCCCGGAGCCCACCTGGCTCTTGCGGTCAGCCGCCACGGCATCTGCCTGCTCCTGACGGGCGACATCCAAAATTCTGGCCCGCAGCACCTTCATGGCCTTTTCCTTGTTCTTCAGCTGTGATTTTTCGTCCTGGCACTGCACCACGATGCCCGTAGGCAGATGGGTGATGCGAATGGCTGTTTCCGTCCTGTTGACATACTGGCCGCCGGCCCCGGAGGCACAGTAGGTATCGATGCGCAGGTCATTCTGGTCGATATCCACCTCCACCTCCTCGGCCTCCGGCAGCACAGCCACCGTCACGGCAGAGGTGTGGATGCGCCCCCCGGACTCCGTCACAGGCACCCGCTGGACACGATGGGTGCCGCTTTCGTATTTCAGCTTGCTATAAGCTCCCTGTCCTGTCACCATGAAGGAAATTTCCTTGAAGCCGCCGATTTCCGTGGCATTGCTGTCCAGTATCTCCGTACGCCAGCCCTGCTTTTCCGCATAGCGTCCGTACATGCGGAAAAGGTCGCCGGCAAAGAGGGCCGCCTCCTCGCCCCCTACGCCACCGCGAATCTCCACGATGACATTCTTATCGTCATTGGGGTCCTTGGGCAGCAGGAGAATGGGCAGTTCCTGCTCCAAATCCTCTTTCCGCTGGCTATACTCGGCAATCTCTGCCTCCAACAAATGCTTCATCTCGGGGTCATTTTCCTCCCCCAGCATTTCCTTGTCCTCAGAAAGCCCTTCGCTTACCTTCTTGTATTCCCGGAACGCCTCCACAATGGGCGCCAGCTGAGCGTGTTCTTTGGAGTACCCCTGCCAACGCCCCATATCCTGCATGGTGTCCGGGTCGCTGATCAGAGACTCCAGCTCCAAATATTTATCTTCTACTGCTTGTAATTTGGCAAGCACTTATTTCACCTCATAATCTCAATCAATAAGAGGATTTGTTGCGGCTACAGATTGCTCCTCGCTGGCCTGCTCCTCTGCGACCTGAGCCAGATAATTCCCCGAGCCTTCCAAGATTTCTTCTTCCGGCAGCACAGCCTTCAAAGACTCGATGGCTACTTCCACCATCTCGTCTTCAGGCGGGCGGGTGGTGAGATACTGGAGCCAAAGGCCGGGCATGATGGCAGTCTGGATGATGGCATTCTTGCTGCGTCCCGCCAAGCGGATAATCTCATAGGAAATGCCTGCCACCACCGGCAAGAGCAGGATGCGGCTGGCGATACGGCTCACCAGATCCGGCCAGCCAAGGAAGGCAAAGACGAATATAGACACCAGCATGACAATCAACAGGAAATTCGTGCCACAGCGGGGGTGCAAACGGGAAAAGCCCTGCACATTTTCCACCGTGAGCGGCAATCCTGCCTCATAGCAGTGGATGGTCTTGTGCTCTGCCCCATGGTACTGGAACACCCGGCGTATATCCTTCATGCGGGAAATCCCCCAGATATAGAGCAGGAAGATAATCAGCCGCAGGAAGCCTTCCATCAGGTTCAAAAACACCGGGTCCTCGGTGATGAAGTGGAACAGCTTGGCCGCCCCCGTGGGAATGGCAATGAATAGAATGGAAGCCAGAACCAAAGCAAAGATGATGGTGCCCGCCATTTCCTTATCAGACAGTTGCTCGTCCTCCTCCCCTGCCATCTTGGCAGAATAGGACAGGGAACGGATGCCGATTACCAAAGACTCGACAAGAGCCACAGTGCCTCGCAGCATGGGCTTCTTCAGAATAGGAAATCTATCGGAGATGGAGTTCACTTCCTTCTTCTCCACCTCAATCTTCCCCTCAGGGGTACGCACTGCCGTAGCCGTCACCCCGGGGCCGCGCATCATGACGCCCTCAATGACCGCCTGACCGCCTACTGTCAATCTATCACTCATAGAAAATCACCCTTCATAATCAAAACTTGCACAACAGGGCTTATTCTAGCAAATCTATCTGAATAAAACATATAAAAAAGCAGAGACACCCAAGGGGCGTACTCTGCTTCCTGATGTTCTGAATCGAATCAGTTCTTCTGATAGCGCTTGTTGAACTTCTCGATACGGCCACCTGCCTGGACATCACGCTGACGGCCAGTGAAGAAAGGATGGCACTTGGAGCAAACGTCGACGCGCAGATCCTGCTTCGTGGAACCGGTCTTGAAGGTATTGCCGCAACCGCAGGTCACAGTAGCCTCGAAGAACTCGGGATGAATACCCTGTTTCATATCTATACACCTCACTTTCCCCAGGAACTGGGATGGATACAAGCCCGCTCGTGCCGGCTTGGTTATACCTAGCTGCCCTATGGGAAAGCTAGACAAGATTGTCTTGGAAACAGACGCCCTGCGTCCATTACCCGACTATTATAGCACAGGGCCTTCCACCACGCAAGAAGGGAATACAAAAATTGTCCATGAAGGCAGTTTACTCCCCCCTGGATGCCGCCTCTTCCATCACCTTCCGGAGGGCGTCTTTCAGGCCAACGGATGGTTTCCATCCCAAATCCCGCAATTTTTTCGAGGACAGGTTGAGGAAATTCTCTTGGGGATATTGAGGCGGATTTTTCCCCTCTGCAACGACCTGCAACTTGCCAGATGCCAGTTCTTGAACAGCCAATTCACATAGCGCTCGGATAGAGCAGTAGCTTTCCTCATCTGCCACATTGTATATACCGGACTCACCATGCAAAAGGGCAGTCAGAATGGCTGTCACGGCATCTCTGATGAAAAGATAGGTTCGCTTGCTCCCTCCGGCTGTCAGGAGATGTATATCCCTGCCATCCCGGATATCTTCGATGAGCTGCCGATAAAATTTCTTCTCAGAGTCATTCCCTTCTATGTACCCCAAAACCTGCGACAGACGAAGGCAGCTTGCGGGAACGCCGTATTCCTTTGCATAGGCCAGGCAGAGGCTTTCCGCCAGCGCCTTGCCTATGGGATAGCAATCTCTGATATTTCCCGGCGACAGAATCACCTCCCGGTCCTCCCCGATGGGATTCTCCGTCCTCTGTCTGCCATAAACCTCCATACTGGAGAGGAAGGCCACGCCCAGGCTTTTCTTTTTCCTTGCAAGCTCCAAAAGGTTCCTCGTCCCCTGCACAGTCGTCCAAATGGTTTCTACGGGTTGCTCCACCATCAGCCTGCTCGATGTGATGCCCGCGCCATGCACAATGTAGTCCACCGAACCATCAACATCCCACAAAGCTTCTACAGGTTTGAAGAGAAATTTCAAACTCGGATTTGGCAAAAAATCACGGTACAAGCGCCCTGCTTTTTCCTTATCCCGAACCAGCGCTATCATATGCATCCCAAGCCCCCGCTTCTCATTCGCATAAAGCATGGCACAAGTGAGATGAAAGCCAACCAGGCCCGTGCTGCCCGTAACCAAAACACTTCTTCCTGACAGCTTATCCCAGGGGATGCAATCTGCATGAAGAATGGCATCCATCTCTTCCCTACAATCCATCGCTCGTCTTTCACTCCTTTCAGGCCGCATTCACCATGGCATCAGTGATCTCTAAAATTATTTATGAACATGTCCTAAGGCCGCCAATAGCTCTGACAGCTGTCTGTCATTATGCTCCCAGCGAATCGCGGCCTCCTCTGGCTGCATATTTTCCTCTTCCAGTTTTTCCATAGGTTCCTTTTCCACCAAGCCCCAATATATCCTCTCGCCGTTATCCCTCATATGTTTTCACCCCTTTGAGTGTTGCTGACACTATAATTCTGTACCAGCACGGGCTTGCCTGTCAAGCCATATAGGACAGCTACACTGCTGTTGTCTCCGTATAAAGCATCGCTCCAGGCTATAGCCCTGTACATATCCCCTGTATCATCGTAGATGCCCCAGCCCTCTTTTCGGTAGGCCGAAACTATCCGCTCATACTCTAAGGCCAGCTCCTCATGAATCGAATGCAGGGTAGCAGCCAGGAGAGGATGGGGGCGCCACCAAAGCACCGCATCTTCCCTGCTTTTGAAATACGCCAGCGTATCGCTTATCTTTTCCAGATAGGAGTCAGTATGAATGTATGGCTCTGCCACGCTGGTATTGTAAAGAACCACCTTTTTATCTCCTATGATCTTCCGCCAAGCCTCTGGCAAATCCCCTTCCTCCCGGGCCAGGTGCCTGATTTTGTCCACTTTCGGAGACCCCAGAGCGAAGATGCGCTGCCGCCAGTAAGCGTCCTCGTGCCAATCTGCCAATTCCCTGATATAAGCTTCTTTCTCTGCCCGGGAGTTCAGGATGGTCACATCCCCATGATATAGAGCGGCACAGTGGGCTGTTTCCCGTATCCTGGTGAAGCGGGGATTGGCTGCGTCCCGATCACGGTAAAAGAAATAGGGAATGTACACGAGTTTTTCTGTGCAGTCCTTCAAGACGCTGGGGAAATAGTGTTCTTCCACGCAGCTTGGCAGGGAAAAGTTTTCGTAGCCGTTATGGATGACAATGATATCTGGATGCCATTTGTAAAGGTCTATTTTGTCCCAAGGCAGAAGGGGAACATTTGGGGGAAATTTATCTGCGTCCAGATGCCAGCTAGCTGCTGTGCCGTCCGGATTCCTGTGGCAGTAGGGAATCGGGATCACATAGGCATTGGTGTGCTCTTTATCCCTTTCTGCCGCCTGCCACACGCTTTCCATGGAGTCCCACATGGCAGCCTGGTAGGGCAGGAATACGATGCCCTTTTTCACTTCTTTTTCTGCCTTCAGCTCTTTATGGAGTTTTGCCAAAGAACTTTGGCAGGTTTCCCGTGGACTCTTGCCCAGTGGCTGGCCTTTCCGAATGGCCTTTTCCAGCGTGGCTTTCGGTTCTGCCAGGAGCCCTGCATAGCATTTTTGCCGCGCCGTGCTCAATGTATCAAGCACAGCGCCGATCTCTTTAATTGCCTGCAGATATTCTTCCGGGGAACGCCGCTCCTTGGCATGAGTGTGGGAGGAAAGATTTTCCTGCATATCCTCCAGCACGGAGAGAATGCGCCTGTGTATGTGAAAGTCCAGCATGGCTTTATTTCCCTCCCTTGTTTTCCATTTTGTCGAAGATGACTTCCCTCTCCTTGGCATCAAAGATGGCGCAGCACATATAGTAGTCCATGGGGTCTGTGATCTTCATGTTGTGCCGGGGACTCTTCACCAGATGCAGAGAAAAATCGTACATATTGCACAAATGGGCCGAGTCGATGGATTTTTTCCCCTCCGCCTGGGCCTTTTGGTAAATGCCATATATATCCCCAAAATAAAAGGACTGGGGCGCCTTGGCGATATACATGTGCTCCCGCGGGGGCACATGGTCTATTTGATCGCCATCGGCGCTTACCACTACAGATTCCCTGACAGATTCCGAAGTTATGGCGGAACCATGCTCCCTGACGCTCTGAATATTCCTGTTGATAAGTTCCCCATTGATCAAGGGCCTCACGCCGTCGTGGATGAGCACAATATCTTCATCCGAAGCATCCTGCCTAAGCCGCTTCAACCCCTGCCAGATGGAGTCATGGCCTGTGTCCCCTCCGGGCACGATATCCATGACTTTATTGATGCCGTAGCCATGCAGCATGGTCCAAAGCCTTTCCGTCCAGGACTCTATGCAGGCAATGACGATGCCATCCACAGCCTTATGATGCTGGAATTTTTCCAGGGTGTGTATGAGCAGGGGCTTGCCGTGGATGGGGATGAACTGCTTGGGCATGGACTCTATCTCCATGCGGCTCCCCACCCCGCCAGCGAAAATTACTGCATATACCAAGTTACAACCTTCCTTCTATGCTTCTGGCGCACTCAACCTATGTCATCTTGCCGTTTCGTTTTTTGGCCCATCTACAAAGTCCATTCATGTATTTGTGGAACTTATTTTTACCAATCATAGCGTGTTTTCTCAAAATGCTCCAAGTGCCTAATATCATTAGCTATACCTCGGATAACAATTCTTCTGCACTTACAGCATAAGTTCCCACCTTGCCAACACCGATTCCTGCAGCAATATTTGCAAGATGCGCCGCAAGTCCCACAGGAAGTTTTCCTGCTACCCCGGCAGCTAAAACAGCCAGAACTGTATCTCCTGCTCCTGAAACATCAAAAACGTCCTTAGCTACCGCAGGCAAATGCTCTGCAGCGCCCTTTCTACATATGCTCAAACCCTTTTCCGACCTTGTGGCCACAACACTACCCAGATCATATTTCTTCATCAGCCACTCAGCTGCACGACATACAGTCTCGTCATCATTGTGCAGCTTCTGCCCCATAGCTTCTCCAAGTTCTTTAAGATTCGGGGTTATAAAGTCAGCCCCACTGTAAATCTCCCAGTTACGCTGTTTGGGATCTACAAAAATTGGCAGCCCATAGCAATGAGCATAAGCTATCAAGGTTTGACACAAATGACTTGTGCATACCCCTTTCTTATAGTCTGATATTATGATGCCATCCAGCCCGGATGAAAATAGCCTTTGAGCATAACCAACCATAGCCTCTACTGTCTTCTCACTTATAGGTTTGGTTTCCTCGATATCCAGCCTTAGCATCTGCTGGTGCCCGCCAATAATACGTATTTTGGCAATGGTATCTTTCCGTTCCTTCACAAGGCCATCACAATCAATGCCTTCACCCTGCAACAATTCCTCCAAAATATCACATCTATAATCATCACCTACTACACCAGCTATATGAGTTTGACACCCTAAGCGTGCCAAATTAAAGGCGACATTAGCGGCTCCCCCAGGTACATTGACCTGTTTCTCCAAATGATTCACTGGCACAGGTGCCTCGGGTGAGATGCGTTCCACCTCACCGTACATATACTGATCCAGCATGACATCGCCGACCACCAACAATCGGCACTGCTTTATTCCCTCCCTAAGAAAATTGCCAGTCGTTTCCAACTCATCCTTACTTCTCATCAAGCACCTCTCGAATTTTTCCTATAATCTTTGACGGGGAAATATCATCAAGACACATAACGCGGCCACTTGCCGCACGATGTGTGCAATACCATCTACATCCCAGGCAGCTTATGTCATCTGTCATAGCGTAATGGACAAAATCCTCCTTATGCATAAAACATCCATACTCTCCCAGCCCGTAGAGGACAACAGAAGGCGTCCCCGTCACATAGGAAGCATTCCACATGCCAGAATCAGTGCCAACAAAAAGCCTGGCATAACATATAACACTGACAGATTCCATCAAACTATACTTGCCCACACAATCAAGCACAAATCCCTTAGGGAAATCACGCTTTAGTTCAGATGCCCAAGATAAGTCATAATCTCCCCTGCCCAACAAAACCACCGGCATCTCCTTGGACAACAGGAACGCTACCACATCCCGGAATTTTTCCGCCTCGTAATGCCTGACTTCCTTTTTGGCTCCCAGGTTCACTACGGCATAGTTCCTCTTATCATAGGGAAATACCTGAGGAAAGAACCTGCCACAAGCATCATCCAGTAAATGAAGAGGAGAACTTGCCTCATTCTCAAGCTCAGGAAAAATATCCAAAAGAAATTCCTTATCTAATTCCGGCAGATATTCTCTATCAGGCAATCGCCTGGCAAAATCAACTTTGGGAACATTGAAATTGTACCTGTTCAGCACGCGACGGTTGGCATGCAGTCTGGCATCGCAAAGCACAAGACTGCGGGAGAAATGCCGTTCGTTCAGACTTTTGAGGAACTCCAGCCTGAACGCCCTGTCCCTCACCAGTCTCTGTCTGGGAGCCACAATGACCTGCGGGAAAATTTCCTGCAAGACCTCACCAATGTCATACTCCTCCACTAACACCCAAAGCCTGTCTTCTCCCAACAATTGTTTCAATCCATGCAAAAGCCCTATCTTTATCAGCACATCACCGATATCACCATAGACCTCCACCAAGGTCTTGTCAGAGGCCTGCACCTGGACTCCCTCAGAAAAGCAAGGGGATAAAAGCTTCCTATCCTGTAACAATTCTTCAGCAGGATACTTCAAAGCATCCAGCAGCACAAAAATATTTCGCACGCCCAAACTTTTCAGCTGCTCGTAAACAGGTCGTACCACGTAACTGCCCAAGAGCACACAGAAGGAATCCAAATCCTGCAAGTCTTCGGCTGACAACACAGTTTTCCCTTCATGCACAGTTCCCTGCTTCGCCACATCATTGTCACCATAAGCATAGACAGGCACTTCAAGCAGACGCAGAGTTTCCCTTACCTCTCCTGCCACCTGCCCGGTACCCCAAATAATACATTTCACGTTGGGAGACCAATGTTCATTTTTCCATTCTTGTGCCATTACAAATAATTGGGCATTATCTTCCACCAAATCACTCCTAACTGACAATACGCTCTGAAGCGATTCCTATTCCCTGAAGAAAATCTGTTATCTCTGCCAAATGTCTTTTATTGGCAGTAGCAATGACTACCACATCAAAAGCATCTATGTGCTCCCTGATGTATTCTGGCGGATAGATGCCAAGGCTTTCGTCTGAACTCCTGTCAACCTTGAAAGCAATCTCAGCAAAATTAGTGCTCAAAAGCTGGCTAACATACGCTTGCCCTAGTTTCCCCATACCGTAGATAACCACCCTGCTGCCGCGCTGAACCTTGCGAAAAGGAAACATTCCCTCCGTATCATAGAAGGAATGCAACACCAGCACCTCAAGCTTCACCTTTGAATCCTTACTCATCAGCCAAGCAGCACGGTGCTGGCCATCTAAGATGCGCCCCTCAAAATCCACCGCTACAGGACAGCTCTCACTATCATAGCCCCGCTCTTCCAGACTTCGAACTAACCGTGCAAACCTCTCTTCAGTATGAATCTTGTCATCATATTTTTCCCTTAACAACGAAAGGTAACTGACATACGCCTCCCTATCCCCTGTAAGAAAACGATACGCCGGAGTCTCCCCTATCGGCCACCACTCGAAGCCGTGCTCAGTCATGACAATAGCCCTCAGGCTTTGGACAGACATCTGCCGTAATTCCGCATAATAAATATCATGCTGCCATAGAAAATCCCTGCGGTACCGTGCATCCAGATTATCAAGCAGCCTTTCTTCCTGAAAACTTCCCCACATCTTTTCCAGCCTGTCCTGCCGAACCATCTCCAAGCAATTCCATTCCATAATCTTCTTCAAAACCTTAGCAGGAATAATGCCAGTCATGCAAATCTGCTTGCCATCTTCCCTGGCGCAGCGGACAGTCCAGTTATCTGTAAGCCTTGCACACCAATGAGGACATGTCTCAGCAAAAATATTGATATTACCTTCATAACCATAAAAATCTTTTGGCGTAGGCCCGAAAAGCACTACTGAGGGACCTCCACGAAGCGCCTTGCGCAAATGCACCAGCCCCCCCTCAGTATCTATATGCAGCCAGCTGTGCTGCAGGAGCTGCTTCAAGTCCTCCCAGCCAGTCTTGCCCAGTAGGGAAACATCTACTCCCGGCAAGGATTCTGCAGAATCCCCCTCGCCCAATTGTACAATCTGCTTCTCCGGAAAACACTGTTTCAAGAGCCTGACAAGTTCCCCATAATATTCCTCAGGCCAAAGTTTGAGACTGGCTTCTCTTGCCAGCAAGGCCGAAGCCCCTCTGTGTACTGTGATATATTCTCCGGGAGCAAGTTCTGACTTTATCAGGAAATCCTCACTCTCAGCTGTCATAGGCAGCCTGTACTCAGCCTTTGGAATCTTTAATTCCCCTGTCACATCAGCCACATTCAAGCAATTCTTCCCCTGCAGCAGGGCCAGGAGGTACACATTGAAATCAGCCTCTGGGTGACTGCAAGAGTAGCGACGGGATTCATCCTGCAGGAAATCCTCCCAGCCAGCCAAAAGACCAGCCAGTCTGGGACATTTTGCCTTAGCCGCAGCTGATGCTGTCATCACTTCAGGATAGAAATTCAAATTGATGCAGACATCATAGGACAGAGCCTGTCCCCGCTCCCCATAGCCATACCAGTCGGTCAGGAAGTCCAGATGACGAAACACAGCCTGGTTAAGTTCCTCGGAAGCATGTCCGAATACTGTCCAGCTCAAGGGTTCAGCCTGCAGATATTCATGGAGGCAAAAGATAAAGTTTGCCTGTATGAAAAGATTGCCCATGCCACCATTAGTCATAATGGCTAACCGTATCTTATCGCTCATGCTTTCCCCTCCAGGCAGGAAATAACTTCTTTCATCACCACAGAAGCAGAGATGGAAGCCATACAGGGCGGAATCGCCTCTCCTCTGGGGCAATGTTCCTGCCAATTATCCGTTGCCCATTCGCACCAATGCACGCAGCCATTGCCCCGCAGGTTGCGATTTTCTGGATAGCCGAAAAATTTTTCAGAAGTGGGGCCAAAAAGCACAATGGAGGTGCCACCATGCAAAGCATGACGCAGATGCACCAGTCCCCCCTCATTGTCTATATGAAGCCTGCTTCTGCCGAGCAACACTTTCAGCTCTTCAAAAGAAGTCCTGCCCCGCAGGTCAATAGAAGCCGGATCCATTCCCGGATAGCATTCTGCCTCTGTGCCCAGCTGTACGATCTTCAAAGCCGGAAAACGTTCCCGTAGTTTCCTCAGCAGAGAATTATACTTTTCCACAGGCCACAGCTTCACCGATCTCTCCGCATAGCGAGCATCTGCTCCTCGGTGCAGAGTAATATAGCCATCACCCTCCAGCCCAAAACGAGCCAGCACATCTTCTGTCCCTCTCATAGCCAAAGGATATCTGTACTCCAAACCAATGCCCAGAATATGGTAAATATCAGGCTGCTGAATCCTGCTAATACCACCAATTTCCGAAAGACAGGCTCCCTGACCATCTGCCATCAGCCCTGGCTGGAAGAAGCGCTTATTGAAAATCCTGAATTTCTCACAGGCCAGCAGATAATCTATGAAATCAGGGCAGAATTTTGCCAGCACCTCCTTGTCAGCCCTGAGAATCTCAGGATAACGGGAGATTTTCATAGCCATGGCATAACCATCCAGGTCAGGCTTGGCGCCCTTTTCCAAATACTCTATCCTGTCTACAGCCTCCCAGCTGCTGAAAACATGCTCTGCATAAGTGGCTCCCGTATCGCAGTACAAATCTATCTTCCTGCCCACAAAGTACTTTTGCCGGAGAATATAGAGATAGTTGGCAGAGATAAGGTAATCCCCCAACCCTCCATTCAGCAGGAACGCCAGCCTGCAGCCACGGCTGGCCAAAGATACCTGAGTAATATCCGTCAGCCGGAATATCTTCTCCCCCGGCACCCCCGCATCCCTCAGCTGCTGGATGATGGCAGAAAAGGCATTCGGCGTCACTATCACCTTGTCATAAGAGACAGAAGGCATATCCCGCAGGGGTACCACTTGCAGCTCACCGAACTTCATGCCCTGCTTGGCAGGAGAGTTATCCAGCACCGCCAAAATATCATATTTGTCTTTCAGGAATGTATAGTGGTGCAGGAAGTTGTCTCCCGCGCCGAAGATGATGACTTTTTCCTTCATAGCCGCCTCAAAATCAATCTAAAAATTTACCAAACTTCCAATATACATATTCGCGAATATACTCTCGCAAGCCCATCCGTCCATCTCCCAACTTGTTACGATTTGGCAAATTGAGTCGATTATTGCTACGCACATACTTCTCAGAAAATTTTAATCCCAGTGCGTCTTTCACCCAGGGCATAACATACATTTCAACCATTTCATAGTCACTGTCCAACTGGATTTCTAATACATCTCTCAACCCTAAAGTTTTCCCTATTCTACGGCAGATTTCACTCATGAGTTTAAGGCTTGGATGGGATAAATCCGTGAATAATTTATATTCCTGATAATTCTCCAAGATATAATCTCGTATCTTAACATCCCATTTTTCCTCTCTTTTCCTCAAGGATTCCATTTTTTCATCAAAATGGTCCCTAACCTGCTGTTTTTCCTTCTCAGACACAATATTAACATCCAAGAACTCTGCCATGATTCCTTCTAAATCTTTACCACTTTGAAAAGCTTCGTCCAAGATACGATTTCCAGCAAACAAAACATCTTGAGTAGCACCATGCAAATTAATACGCGGTGCTCCTGTGACAAAACTCTTCGGAAAAATTACTTCCGTGAACGGTACTAGATTAGGCACAACTAACCGCTTGCAATCTTTATTCAACCTTGGCAATATATATTCATCCGAGAAGTAATAACCATAGCGGTTATCCTTACGGATGTCTTGATGGATAAACAAGTCACAATTTTTCAGTAGTGCCTCATCCAGTCTTCCTGCCATATTCATATGTATAGCCGGCAAAGGGTATAAGAAGTATTCTCCTGCAAAGTCTTGGCTTTTCTTAAGGAATTCCATATAGGCAGATCCATAACAGTTTGCATGAACAACTGCAATTTTCTTTATATAGGCTTCCCAGTAGAAAAAATTATCGAACTCTTTCAGCCCTTGCTTTGCCAATTCGTCTTTTAGTCTTATATACTCTCCCCAGGTCGTGGCTGCTAGAACAAGACATTTCTTTATATCAGATATATCATTCAGTGCCACAATTTTTCTGCCATGAAACTCTCCTCCAGATTCTTTGTTAGCAAAATAAGAAATAGCATCAATACCGCCAAATTGATAACAGAACTTCTCAGCCTGCCAGGTTGCTCCTCCATAAAGGACAATAGGCCTCCATTCTGGGAATCCTCCGAGAGTGCCCCCCCCCCCGCAAACACTCTGTTATGCCGTCCACTTCAGATAAACATACAATTTTGTCTGCCACATGGCAAAGCCTTTCAGCAAAATGGAAATCATCCACCTCAAACCTGGCATCACTTCTGTCATAGGCATGATCCAGCACAATTACATCTGGATGAAGTGCAGCAATATCCACTCCGCGGTAGTCCAGTACATCACACTCTTGGGAGAAAAAATCTCCCTCATAATGCACCTTGACCACAGTTCCTTTTTCGTCCTTCTCCCCATAGGGCACGGGCATAACCAAAGCCGTGCAACTATCCTTCTCGCTCATTAGTTGCTCATACAGAGGCTTCATTTTCTCCCATTGACTGAAAGCATATGGCATGAAAAGCACCGTCTTTTTCCTGCTCGGCTGTGTTTTTGCATTCTCCGGGCACATGGCAAGGCCCGGATACGCCGCTTTATACCTTACTGCTGCAAAATCCTCTGAAACTGTCTGCCAGTACAGGGTAATATCCCCGCCTAATCGATAAATCTTCGCCTCAGGGCAGCAAGCCAAAAAGCTTTCGTGTAACTCCCTATTGGCAGACAGGCAACAGACTATCCCACCAGCATTTGTCGCAAAGAAGGCCTTGCTCAGCACATCGTTGGGTAAGCCACTGGTACCATCAGACAATATCACTCCGCCGAATCTTCCCACCGGCAAATTCAGCGTACTGAGTTCCTGTGGCAGAGAAATCAGGGAGCTCCTACCAGATTCCCTGCCCTTTCCCTCGCCAAGACAGTACAGGCGGCTGTCAAGAGAAAAACATTCCATGACCTTTGACAACGCCATAGCAAAAGGAGAAGATTCACATTCTCCCAGCAAAAGGAAGTCCCCCGCACCTCCGGTTCTGTTAAGATATCTTGCCATAGAGAGTAAGACCAGAGACTCCCCCAAGGCCTGCTCTCCTTTATCCCCCAAACTTCGCAGGCCTGAAAGGAGCACCTGCAGAAATGCTTTCCTTCGGAAATGTCCCTCAGCAGCCATCAGGATATCCAGCGGCAATCCCTTGTTTTCCTCAGATACTTCCTCTAAAGAGAATAATGCTATCCTATTTCCATTATCGTCCTGGAAATAAAACTCATTTCCTTCCAAGCATGCCATGCTCATGTACTTATTCCTCCACTCCTGCTTTCTTCACCGCCCGCATAACCCCGTGACGGAAAAAGGGCGGCATCGGGTCCGGCATATGCCAGTAATATCCCGGCGATGAAGTTATCTCGAAATTATCCTTCAGCAAATCATAGAAATGGGGCCAATCCTCCTGGCGATGATATGTGCAAATCAGCATAGTCATCATATCCGGGGAAGAAATAAGTCCTCTCATGCCACGCAGCACCGAGGCTTCATACCCCTCTACATCCATTTTTACCAGCGTAGGCTTCTCCCTGTCACGGAAGAAATCATCCAGGCGGATGTCTCCAGCCCCGTCTCCTACTGTCCCCTGCACAATCTCCACCTTATCCTTGTAAGGAGCATAGGTCTTCTCCAACATTGGCATCCAGTAACTGGAATTCTCAAAAAGGTAAACCTTCTTTGCCTTTTGCACCAGAAGCATGCCAAACAATCCCTCTGCAGACCCAACATCAGCCACGACAGCCCCCTCAGGTATGCTGTCAACAGTAAAGCCAGTTTCCAAGTCAAAGTAATTATGCGGGCTAGGCTGGAAAAATTCTCTATACAAACCTCCGGCAATTTGTTCAGCATGCTTCCGTTCTTTTGACAGGAACACCTGCCCCCCCCGAATAGACCAATAGAATAAACCATCTTTTTCTTCAATAACAATAGGATTGTGCTGAGGAGACATGCTGACTGGCTCCTCAAAATAACGCTCCTTAAAGAAATGCCTACCCTGATTTTTCAAGAGATTATCTTCTACATCATCCAACAATCTTCTCTGTGTCTCATCCAGTTGCCAATAACGTCCCTTGTTGTGGTAATAGGACAGCATCTCCAACCGGATCAATCGGAAATCGATCCTCCCCCCCAACTGCCTGAATTCCAATTCATTGTTGTAACGGTTCTCCATCCATGATAGCCTTTTCTCAAGGTTCTCGATGCGACTTTTCAATACTTTGACTTCATCTTCCATGTGTTATACCTCCACTTTTAATCTAATGCCCCAACATAGCCTTCTCCTTACATTCCTTGCGGATATAAATAGCATTGCCAGTGTTGAGACAGAATT
Organism: Pseudoselenomonas ruminantium; assembly: GCA_015058655.1. Classification (GTDB taxonomy): domain Bacteria; phylum Bacillota; class Negativicutes; order Selenomonadales; family Selenomonadaceae; genus Selenomonas_B; species Selenomonas_B ruminantium_C. The sequence goes on along the minus strand of SVBX01000002.1, from coordinate 129,296 downwards.
CATATCCCTGCTCACGCATCATCTTAATGACATGTTCACCTTTTTCTTCTACATCAATAATCTTAGGACCATTGTCCTTCAAATCAAGGCTTTTCAAAACTTCGTAATCCAGACTCTCGATATCGATACTCATGAAATCAGGCCAAATTCCCTTGCAGTATTCCTGTATTATCCATTCCAATCTCACCACAGGTATAGACATGATTTTTCTAATTGTAAACTGTGGGTTGTTTTTAACAAAATCTTCAGCAGACCTACGGTCAAAAGTATTCCTGCCACTCCAATCATCTATCATATAAAAGGGCATCTCGCCCTCCTTGGCAGCAACACCAAAATTAAGATTTATATCCTCAGGCCTTGCCGTTTTGAAATTCTCTATCAAATTAGGGTTGGCCTCTACATTCACCCCACGACAACCTCGCTCATACATCAACGCGGTATTGCTAATGTTATAGGGATGATGAGCCCCAACATCAATATAAGAAAACTTATTCATGCCGAGATTTTTGAAAAGATTTAAGATTAGTAAATCATCTCCTGTCTGCGCATAGGTGTACCCCCCCCCAGAGCTGATCAGAATTTTCATGAACTCGCATTTCGTGAATATCCATCTTCCATCCTCCTAAATTCATTCCCAAATTTCAAAATCACCATAAATTCTCAGAACAGGCACTTCATAATCTGCTCCGTATTTCGCCAGCAACCAACATGCCCTATGTACTCCATCAAATATTAAATTTTTCCCATTCACCACTAATACCCGAGTTGCATCGTATCCCTCATCATTCAAATTCATAATAAGTTTTTTCAATCTCTCAACAGAATGTTCATGTCCCGGATTATAGATGTCATTCAAATTCATGTAATCATAGTAACTCTCCCGATTCCCCATCATGTAGTTATAGGCCGGCATTGCATCTAACGAAACCAGTTCATAACCTTTTGGGAATAACTTTGCACAGCGCAAATCCCTCAATGCCACTCTCGCTAGTGTATATGCATATATTTTCGTTTGCTTAAACCATTTCTCATACCATGAAGGATCTAGAGAAATACCCGGTATAGATAAGATTTCAGTATTTTTTGAATTTATATAATTACGGAAGAATGTTGCCCCCCCCCTGAGAATTTGTGAAATATTTAACAATATTTTCCATCACCATTTCAGGCGTAATTGCAGCCATGCAGGTAGGTACATCTCCCCGCAAACACTTTCTTTTCCAGGCGGCAAACACCTTAGCACAATTTTCCTTACAAACCGAAGCTGTCAGAACAATATCATCATCATAACCATGTATGCTTGCCGGAGTTTGACCGAACAGTACGATTGATGGTCTTGTATGTAAGGCCTTGCGTATATGTACCATCCCACAATCACCATCAACATGGATACATGAATTTTTCAGTATTACTTTAAGTTCTTCAAAATCAGTCTTATCCAGAAGGCAGCTATCAACTCCAGGCAATGCTAAACTTCCAGCACTTTCTCCCAGTTGTACCAATACAATGTCGGGATACTTTTTCTTCATCATCCTGCAAAATTTTATATAATTTTCTATAGGCCATTGTTTGGGTGACTGTCGTGTTTTATTGGCCGCATTAACCCCTGAATTAATAGTTATATATTTCTTCCCAAGCAAACCAAAGTTTCGCAAAATATCTTCCGCATCATCAGAAACCTTCAATGCGAATCTTAAATAGCGACCTATACCCAAAAGTCCGTCTATGTCCATGACATCCAATCGATTCTTTCCATTAACCGTAGCATAAGTATAGATATTAGACTCATAAATTGGGTTGCCTGAAGCATAGATAGATGTATAGTGATTATCTGCAAATGCCTGCCACGCCTCTACAACATTAAAAAGCTCTGGTACCTGCTCTATTTTTTTCCAATCAATTTTCTCTATTTTAGGAAACCAATTAATATCTATAGCTAAATCATATTTATCTTTTTCGTAATAACGTCTTTCATAATAGGAATGAATAAAATCTTGACCATACATCAAGCCGTCATTTACTTCCTCTATGGTAGATCCATAAATAGTTATAAGTACATTATCAGCAAATTTATCATAAAAGTGTTTGATAAAATTCAATTCTGCAATATATGTACCGATTCCACCATTGAGACGAAATCCCACGGACAATTTCTTATTCATGGGCCGCTTCACTCTCCCTTAAATAGCGATCTATACATTCAAAAACCATTTCAGGTGCAATAGAGGCCATACACGGCGGTGTCCCTGCACCTCTGGAACAATGCTCAAACCAATCATGACAAGTCCATTCACACCAAGTCGCACAACCTTCTCCCAAAATGTTTATATTTTCGCTATAACCATAAAAGTCTCTAGATGTAGGGCCAAACAAGATTACAGATTTACCACCATGTAACGCATGGCGCAAATGAGCAAAGCCACCTTCACCATCAACATGAAGCAAAGCGTTCTTTAATAAAAGTTTTATATCTTCCAAGGAAGTTCGCCCTACTAAATTTAGATCCATATTTTCCATTTCTGGACAACGTTCAGGAGATACACCAATTTGTATCAGCATAACATCAGGCCATTTTTCTTTCATCATACCTGCCAATATATCATAATATGCCTTAGGCCACAATTTCACACAGTCCTTGTCGTGTCTGGTATCATTACCTCTATGAAATAGTATATATTTCTTCTTTAGAATCCCTGACTTTTCTAAATAACTGTCCTCATCTCGTTCTATACTTACCTCATACTCATATTCTTCCGTAATTCCCAAAAATCCATAGACATCAGGTTGCTGAATTCTTTTTCTTCCTTGTACTATCTCAAATTTTGCAGATTGTCCATCCAGAATTCCCGCATATTTATAAAACCGATTATATTCATCCCTAAAACGTTCACACAAAGAAACATACTCCAACAGTTCAGGTGCAAGTTCTGCTATTTTGGGCCAGTTTTTGTACTGTATGTCTGGATATCTGCTCAAATCTATAAAAAGATCATATTCCCTAAATCCTTCCTGATATCCCTCTTCCAATCTCAGGGCATGTATAGCTTCACTATTGCCAAATACTGCCTTAGCTGAAGCCCAACCATTCCTAACATAGACATCTACCTGCATGATGCCATCCTGATATCTTTCTATCAACTTGTGTATATAATTTGCATGTACACAGTAGTCACCTAAGCCACCTCTTACCAAAAAACCAACATTAACTTTATCATCTGGTAACTCAAGTTTATGTGACAGCCGAAGCGGAGCAGTGAATAAATCTGACTCACAAATCAAATCATCCCATACAATTCGTTCTTCTCGAATATTCCATTTTCTAAGCTCTTTTTTGATTGATCTGACTATCCCTGAATTTCCATTAGCTATAACAATGGTTGTATCGTTGTAGCAATGTTTTATCTTATCAGGAGAATAAACCTTCACCTCACCAATGCGTTCCATAGTAGGCTTTTTATCAACAGCAAAAAGTACTTTGCAATACTTAGTCAGTTCTATTTGCTTCAAGTAATGGCGTCCAACTTCTCCCATTCCCCATATAATAATCCTTTCCCCTTTCGTTATTTTTTGAAAAGGAAAAACATGATAAAATCCTATTCTTTTTTCCAATACACACACATCCAATTTATAAAACTCTTTATATATACATTTCTCTTCACATCATATCCACATAGAAAATTCCCTATTGCAGAACTCATCTAAAAGCTTATCTGCCTCCATATTTTCATCCGCTAGGAATACATATTTTTTTTGCATCATCCCTGCAATGAAGTCTGCCAATTGACCAGACAAAATGGTCCCCCCCTTCTCTAACTCTTCCATAAATCTGTTCTCGAGTCCCTGTTGAACAAATTTTATCCACTCCAAGCTTTTCTGACTTCTTTTCTCCTTATCATATCCCAGACTCCCCTTCTCTCCCACCTTCAGCAAGAACGGCTCTGTTGCTGATATCAATGACTCCACAAAGAGATAGTTTTCCAGTACATGGCAGCCTGTGTCTCCCTGCATGGGGAATACTTCTGTCAGGAAAGCTTCCATATCCAGCTGCTCTTTTCCCGGCAGAACAAAACGAGCATAGCAATACCCTTGCAACTTCTCTCCCAAGATCTTTTCCAGCCAGAGCTGGCAACTTCCTGAAGAGACAAAATCAAAATAGGCTTTTTTCTGCCCTGCATTGATCCCCATAGATTCCAGTAATTCAAGGTAATTTCTTCTATGTCTCTTTGCCTTCTCCAGAATAATGTCCTGATGACTGAGAATATATGCCTTATCCTCCTTGCCTCCTCTGGGCAAAAGTTCTTCCTCCGACAGCAAGAAGCGCTTCTCCAGCATTTCCTCAGCTGTCCCCGAAAAGGCCTGTGAGGCGGCAAACTCCACATCTTCTGCCGTTCTCACTCCTGCCACGGTACAGGCCGTGCGTGAAGCAGGTATATATCGGTATTCAAAGAGCAGTTCGTGTCTCTGGCTGTATATGTCCAGCAATCTGGTCATCATCCAGCCGTCCCTGGCTCCCAGCAGCAGCATATCTATCTTTTGGTCTTTGCAGCGCTCTACCAGCCACTGCAAAAAAGCCTCCATCATGGGCTCCAGAAAATCATAGCCCATATCATAAGAAGAGCTGATTTCCAGCTTTCCTTCTGTGCGCTCAAACAGGAAGGGATCTTGCAAATACTTTGCCATGAACCTGCCAGCTTCCAAGTGGTCTTCCAAACCTTTCACACACTTCAGCATTTCTGCTGCCGGTGAATCCTCCAGCATCTTCATGGCGCTGTGCACAGGAAAAGTCTCTGCTATGCCATAGCGCTGGGCGCTCCTGATATCTGCATCCTCATTGTCCCCGATATGAAATATCCTCTGGCCAGGATAATGCCCCTTCAAAATGTCAAACAAGCCGTTTCCCTTGTGACAGCCATGCTCACACGAAACCAGGATTTCATCTGCTTCTATCTGGCACCGGCGTAATATTCTTGCCAGAATTGCACTTGGCAGATACATATCCGAAGTACAGCAGACTGTCTTACCGGCTTCTTTCGCGTACATCAGCATCGACAACATACTCTGCCTGGGCAGGATATGCTCAATTTCGGCTTGCAGTTCCATTTCCATGAGCTTGTCAGCCTGAATTTCGTCCAGCGCTCCCCGCTTCACCAGCAGACTGTAAATGTCTTGTATGCGTGGCTGGCCACGCAGATATAGTTCCCTCTCTGCCGACTGACGCTGCCTGACAAATGATGCTTCCTCTGCCAGCAGGCCTAACCTCCTGGCCTTCCGTTCCACCAATGCGAAAATATCCTCGGGATACAGCACTTTGCGCATGAGCAGCGTATCAAAGATATCAAAGCTGATGACATCACAGCTGTCTATCTTCTCCCGCAACTGTTTTTCTCCATGCTGCTTATAGAACTCCAGGGCAATTTGCCGCGTCTTCTCATCAGGCTTCTCTATACGCCTGCCATTGATATCATATACAGGCATCCCCAGCCTCTCGCAGTCTGCTTCGATGCGTCTGTAGATAATAGCGAGATTAGAGGCCCTGGCCAGGATTATGATAGCCTCCACTCCCATGGCACTTGCCTCATCGCAAGTCACCACAGGCAAGCCCCAGACCGTCTCACCTATCCTCATGCCATCCATCAACGCTACCACAGGCTGTGTATTTCCATAAACCTCCAATAGCGCCTCAGTATTCGGCCCCAGTCCATAGATTGCCAATTTCTTGCCTGACATATCACTGAAATTAGCCTTGAATTGGGTCAGCATATATTCTTTTTCACTCTGCATACATCCACAACCCTTTTTACGCACGCAAACAAGCCAAGCACACACAGCCTATTTCGTCACTTTCGCTCCCCATTGCTCCCGTAAGCTGTTATCCCAGCTCTTTCGAGTGGCTCATCCGCAAAATTCCGGGTTGGAAGCCACATGGATGGGAGCTGCCCCTTCCGCGCGATTTTCCTTTATGATTTTTTCCACCCGCTCATTAGTTCCGATGGGGACGGTGGATTTCACCACCACCACGCACTCCCGCTCTGCGGTTTCCGCTATTTGCATGGCTACGGCGTAGACATAATTCAGATTGGCGGAGCCGTCCCGCTTCTCCGGGGTGCCCACGCCTATGAAGATGACCTCGGCATCCCTGTAGGCGCTGGCATAGTCTGTGGTGTAGGTCAGGCGCTCCTTGTTCTTTTCCATGAGCGCATCCAGGTCTTTTTCGTAGATCAGGGCCTTGCCGTAGCGATTCAGGCTATCGATTTTTTGCTTGTCCACATCCACGCAGGTGACTTGGTGGCCGTGCTCGGCCAGGCAGACGGCAGTGACAAACCCTACGTAGCCTGTGCCGGCGATTGCTATCTTCATAAGTAAATTTACCCCTCCCTCTCAAATAACACTCGAAGTAAAATCTTAATTCTTTTCCTCTTTATGAAGTGATATAATAATCTTAAGAAAGGATGATGCCATATGAGCCTGCTCTTATCCGGCCTCAATCCCAAATACCTTGAGGCCATCAAGAAGTTCCGCCTTATCGATGACACCTTCTTCAACATATGCTTTGATGGCAGCGTAGAATGTATGCAGCTGTTGCTACGCATTTTCCTCCAGCGAGATGACATCACCGTCACGGAGGTAGTCACACAGCGCTCCGCCCACAACCTCTATGGTCGTTCAGTGCGCTTCGATGCCATCGCTGTGGACAGCAATGGCAAAATCTACAATGTAGAGATACAACGTGCTGATGAAGGCACCAATCCCAAGCGAGCCCGCTTCAATGCCAGTCTCATCGACTCCAGAGAAGTCGCCAAGGGGACAGAATACCAGGACTTCCCCGAGATATGGGTTATCTTCATCACAGAGAATGATATCCTCGGTGGAGGGCTTCCTATGTACCATGTAGAACGAACCATAACTGAGCTGAATCATAAGAAATTTGATGACGCCACCCATATCGCCTATGTAAATGGTGCCTACAAAGGCTCCGATGCCTTGGGGCTGCTGATGCAGGACTTCTTCTGCTCAGACCCGGCCAAAATGCATTATCCAGAACTCGCCCGGCGAACTGACTACTTCAAGCATGAAAGCAAGGGGGTAAAAGCTATGTGTGAAATAATGAAACAACTGCAGGACGAAAGTCGAGCTGAGATTTTTACTCAGGTTACTGCTGCCATAGGTATGCTCAAAGATAACAAGCCTGTAGAAGAAATTACAAAGTATACCAGCCTCTCAGAAGAAGAACTGCAGAAACTCGCCCAACAGCTTCGCTAACCTGTCTCCCTCTCAATCCCTGTTACCTGTCAACAGGGATTTTTCTATTTATTGGATGCTGCTTTTGTTACATTTCCGCAATAAAGGAAAATAATAGTTCTGATAGAAATCATTGCTGGTGTACGCGCTGCCTTGCCAGCGAATCTTGGCCTCGACAATACCCATTTGGGTGAGCGTTTCCTTGATTTCTTTTGCTGCTTTTTCATTGATGACGGCAATCAGGATGGCATCGAAGTCCATCTTTTTCAGGTCTTCAACGGGCTGCACGGGTAAGTCTGGGGTTTTAAGTTTCTTGGCTCTTTTGTCCACTATACCTGCGGGCTTGAGATAGTTTTGCCTTTGCAGCTGGCGATAGAAGGACTGACCTGATTCTCCGGCGCCATAGATTACGGTTCTCTCTCCCTCTTGGAAAAGATGATAGGGGAAGATGTATGACTGTCCCTCATTGGTTGCTCCCGCGCCTGCTTTCAGCAGGTGATAGTGATGGAAGTACCAGTAAGCGAAATATCCTTGCTCGCCGTACATTTCCTTGAATGCTTGACGAATTTCTTCCTCACTGCCCTCCACCAGCCCTTGGCTGTGGTAGCCTGACTGGATGAAGGGCGGGTCAGTATCAATGATGGCAAACTCCCGCACTTTGTCCTGCACTTCCGGTTTGTCACTGAACCAGGGGATGTCACCCAATTTCTCCATCTTCGCATCCCGTTCTCCCAGCAAAGTCATCATGGTTTCATAGTCCAATCTTTCCATGTGGCCTACAGACCGCTCAGTGAAAAATACACGAACACTGGGGAAGGTGAGACGTGGCCGTGGCAGGAGCACATCAATCAACCCTGCTGACAAAGCTGCCTTTATTGCTTCTGTCAGTACAAAATGACGCCGATAGTGGCATAGGCCCAGATAATTGGCTTTAGGGGCTTTCTTCCACAGCCAGTGGGCAACAGTCAGCTCAGAATACAAGGTGTTGTATGGGGAAAGATTATCTGCTTCCTCATCGTCATATGCCATTTCCGCTGTGCGGGGGCCATCATACGCTGCTGCCCCGCCCATGACAGGGTGAACATAAGCTGGCAGGTTATCCTGGCTTACTCTGGCATCCTTCTGAGATGTGGCCATGGCAATGTACACCTCATCCGTCAGCCTTGCGGCTGCCATCTTCCCCTCAAGGGGAAGGCTTTCGGCTTCTCCCTGCGCCACTGTTTCTCGCAGATTCCTGACATCCGCCTCAGACAAGGGAACCTGTGTCATGGGGTAGAAAGTGAACTTTCGCTCCGGATGCTGGTGTGGGAATAGTTCCAGCATGGAGTAGTCATGGGGGTTCCTCTGTACCGTCAGTTCCGGGCAGGCTACGCTGATTTCCCTGATGCCCTGCTCCTCCAAAAGTTCCGTCATACGGTGGAGGCCGATGATCTCCTTTGGCGTCTTGTCAAGCTCGTTCAGCAAGTCGATGACTTCTCTATGATATTTTTCCTGCAGGGCCAGATGTATATCCGCCTCAGGATACCTCTTTATGGCTTCCTGTATCTCTATGCAGGGGCGGCCACAATATGTTTTTCCCTGACCGTTCATCTTCGTAACAGTGAAGGCGGCTACATCTGTGCCGTATCCCTGCCCTTCCAGGTAGCGGACATACTCCTCAGCTATAAGACCCCTGCCGTAAATTATCAGCTGGCTCACGCCTGTGACCTCCCTGCAAATCTTTTCGTATCCAGGTTCCCCAGCTATGATTATATAACGCATTCCGTTATTATTCAACATAGCCGCCCCTTTTTCTCAAATACGGTTAGTCGAAGTCACTGCCAGTCCCTTTTAAGATATAATCCCTCTTAGAGGTGATACATTATGTCCATAGGCGACAAAATTCGCCAACGGCGAAAGGAACTTGGCATGACTCAGGCGAAGTTGGGCAAGCTCATACACAAATCTGCACAGGTTGTTTCCAACTGGGAGCGCAGCTACACCACCGGCATCTCAGCTGATGATCTGCAGCATCTTGCCATAGCCTTGGACACCGATGTGCATTTTTTCGTCCCGGCCCCCCCTGAACAGTTCTCCTATGGCTTGATAACAGACGGTGAATCATCAGCCACCTTTGTGCGAGAATCTTATCCTGACAGTCGCCTGGAATCCTTGATAGAAGCCTATCCACACCTGGACGAAAAATCAAAAGACATCATAGAAGCTATAGTGAAGCTTTCAAAATAATTAATTGAACAGCAAGTAAGCCCTGCAGCAGGATTAGAGCAAAATCCGCCGCAGGGCATTTACGTTGGGTAAAATCACCTTGAAAATTTTTCGGATATAACGGATAATTATTACATCATCTCAAATATCAGCAAATCATGAAAGGATGTTATATATGGCAGAAAAAACTTCCGCCCCTCAGGTACGCTGCACCATGTGCAAGCGGGTGGTGACCGTTCACGACCAGTACGATATGCCCATCTACGACCCCGGCACCGGCTTTGCCATCTGCAAGAGCTGCATCAGGGACATCAACCATTTCCTAGATGAGCACGACATGGTGAGTGCCGAAGCCGAGCACCATGATTTCTCCGAGCAGCTGACGGAAATCCTGGGCAAGAACAAGCCCCACAAGATCAAGGAATACCTGGACGAGTACATCATCAACCAGGACAGGGCCAAGAAGGTGCTGTCCGTGGCAGTATACAACCACTACAAGCGCATGAAGTACGGCTACCAGGAAGAAGAGACGGAGATAGAAAAGTCCAATGTCATCATGCTGGGTCCCTCCGGCTGCGGCAAGACAGCTCTCCTCTCCCACCTTTCCAAGCTCCTGGACATCCCCTTTGCCGTCACCGATGCCTCCAGCCTCACCGAGGCAGGCTTTGTGGGCGCCGATGTAGAAGTGGCAGTGCGCAACCTCTACTACGCTGCCGACAAAGATATCGAAAAAGCAGAGCACGGTATCATCTACCTGGATGAATTCGACAAGATTGCCAGAAAGTCCGGCGCCAACAACTCCATCACCGCCGACCCTGGCCATGAAGGTGTCCAGCAGGCCTTGCTGAAGATGCTGGAAGGCAGCGTGGTGGAATTCACCGCCCGAGGCCAGCGCAAGCATCCGGAAGCCCCCACCATCAAGGTGGATACCAAGAATATCCTCTTCATCGTAGGCGGCGCCTTCGTGGGCATCGACAAGGTCATCAACAAGCGGCTGAAAAAGAGCGAATCCGGCTCCATCGGCTTCGGCGCCGAAGTGAAGGGCGAGGCAGACCAGCCCAAGTTTGACGAGCTTATCCATCAGGTGCGCCCGGAAGACCTCATGGAATACGGCATCATCCCAGAGATCATCGGCCGCCTGCCGGTTATCTGCACCCTGGAGACCCTGGACGAAGACGCCCTGCTGCGCATCCTCACAGAGCCCAAGAACGCACCTGTGAAGCAGTACGAAAAACTCCTGGCCATGGATGGGGTAACCCTCAGATTCGAGGAAGACGCCCTGCGGGCCGTAGCCAAGAAGGCCATCGAGCGCAAGACCGGCGCCCGCTCTCTGAAGGGCATCATCGAAGATACCATGCTGGATGTCATGTTCGACATTCCCCGCTCCGACGAGAAGCGCGAAGTGGTCATCACGGAAAAATGCATCACCGAAGGCGCACAGCCGGAGGTAAAGCCTGTAACTGCATAAAGAAAAATGGAGGCTTGCCCCAAGAGGCAAGTCTCCATTTTTTTGCTCGTCACATAGCTGCCGCTTCCTTGTCTCCTTCCCGGAGGGGTTCACCAAAGACAAGGTTATCCAAAAGCCCGATCAGCTGGTTGATCTCTGGCTTGGAAATCTGGCCGGAAGCTCCCAGTTCCTCGCCCTTGCGCTTCATCTCCTCGCTGATGAGGGAGGAGAAGAGCACCAGCGGGACTTCCTTCAGGCGTTCATCATCACGCACCAATTTCAAGAGGCGATGACCGTCCATCTTGGGCATCTCCACATCGGAAACGATGATAGCCACATGGTCCTCGATCTTGCCACCCTTCTTGGAGAGCCCCTGGAGATAATCCCAGGCATCCTGCCCATTGCCAAAGTCGCGCACGAAGCGATAGCCGGAATCGTGCAGCGTAGTGACCAAGAGGTCACGGAGCATGGCCGAATCCTCTGCCACCACCACATGGACATTGGCACGGCGGGTCTTGATATCCTCCGTAGCTTCCTCGAAAGTGGTGAGCTTCTGGTTTATCTCCGGATTGATCTCCGCAATGATGGTCTCAAAGTCAAGGAGCAGCACGATGCGGTCGCTCATCTTGATGATGCCTACCACCCTGGACTGGTCACCTACCTCCGGAGCAGGTTCCATCTCCTTCCAGGAAATACGGTGAATGCGGGATACATTCCCCACCAGGAAGCCTATGCTGTAGTTGTTGATTTCTGTCACGATGATGTTGCGCGGCTCATCAGTGGTCTGGATGTTCAGGCAGCGAGGCAGATTGACCAGAGGAATGGCCTTGCCACGCAAAGTGAACAAGCCGTCCACATAGGGATGGGCCTGCGGCATGGATGTAACCGGCACCCTGGTAATGACCTCACGCACCTTGGCCACATTGATGCCATAGTTGACCTTGCCAATGCTGAACTCGACAATCTCGAATTCATTGGTTCCCGTCTCCAGGAGGATTCCTTTCTTGTCGCCGCTAGTCTCTGCTACTCCTGCCATCAAATTCGCCCCCATATTTATAAATCAGATGATGAATATCCCACGGTAAGCTCAGCGCCAATGCTGGGGATGCTTGCTATGATAATACCTAAGAAGAACACACTCAGATACTTTTAAGATGAATATTCGCCCCTTACCATCAAAATCCTTCTAAGGCTCAAAAAAAAACAACGAAAAGCCTGCAAGCATCGCAGACATCTGTCGCGCTTGCAGGCTCAGGCCATATCAATCTTCAGATTTGTCTATCAGGTAGGTCCAGCCTTCATCTTCCCTGATGCATCCCTCTTTCAGGAGATGCCCCAGGGCACGCTTGAAGGCTGCCTTGCTGATGCCGAACTTGTCCTTGATGACCTCAGGTGAAGTCTTGTCACTATAGGGCATGCGTCCCTCGCGACTTCTCAGCAGCTCCATGATGGCCTCAGCATCGGTCAGAAGAGCCTTTTCCTTGGCTTCGCGCAAGGAGGCATTCAGCCTGCCGTCATTCCTTATATAAGTCACCCTGGCAGTGACTACTTCGCCCACCCTTGGACGCACGGACATTTCCTTGTTGGCAATGAAGACAATGTAGCGTTCCTCGGAAAAGAGAAATGCTCCCGCATCGGTAAAGTTGTAAATGGCCCCCTTCACCAAATCGCCCTTCTTTACCCCCTCAGCAGGGCGGGAAGCCCGGCGCATTTCGTCCTCCACTTCCATGGTTACTGCCAAACGACCGGACTTGTCTGTATAAAGCTTGGCCCACACTACTTCTCCAACCTGAGGGCGGCCACGCATGCCTGCATAGGGCATAAAAATGCCGCGCTCTGCCCCCACATCCAGAAAGGCGCCATCACGGCTGGTGTTGATGACCTTGAGCCTTGCAATCTGTCCTTCCTTCATCTTTGGGGTTCTCATGCTGGCAGTCAGGCGACGCTTGGGGTCAAGGTAGAGGAAGACTTCTACTTCCTCCCCCACCTGCACAGGATGGGTCTGCTGGGTAGTGTGCAGGAGTATATCATCGGATGTGCTGCCGGTCTCGGCATCCAGAAATGCCCCCATTTCCCCCAGGCGAGCTACCTTCATGGTCGCCACAGTACTGGGGCCATACTTACGGCGGGGACATTCCCCGCCCTCTCTTTCCTTAAACATTCTCAGTCCTCATAGGGAGTGAGGGGAGCCTCGCCCCACAGGCGCTCCAGGGCGTAATACTCACGGGCTTCCTGGCGGAAGATGTGGGCCACCACATCGCCGTAGTCCAGAAGCACCCATTCGCCTTCACGGTAGCCTTCCTTGTGGTTGAAGTGGATGCCCGCCTCATCCATCTTTTCCTCGATATTGTCTGCAATAGCCCGCACCTGGGTAGCGGTAGGGGCAGAGCACACCATGAAATAATCCGTAGAGGACATGAGATTCTTCATGTCCATGACCACAATATCCCTGGCCTTCTTGTCGCTGGCTGCGGCGCAGATGGCCTGGCTCATTTCTTTCTCAGTCATTTTTTTCCTCCTTGTCGGTAGACTCGCTTTGCTCTATATCACTGGGCCGGAAGAGCTCCTGCATCCTGCTTTGGATGCCTGCCCCGTCGGGAATCCAGATGGTATAATCATTTTCTGCAGTGCTGCCCGGCAGCATGACGCTGATGGGCTGCTCGCTGCTGATGCCTCTGAGTACATTGGCCAGATGCGCCGAATCGAAGACCTCAGCGCTGGTTTCCACCTCATTCTTGAAGATGTCCGCAATGGCCGGCAGCTTGGGCAGGGTTTCAAACTGCAGCAGCTTGCTGTAGACAGCCTTGACGAACTTCTGCTGGCGCTGGACCCGGCCTACATCTCCCAATTCTTCCCCGCGATAGCGCAGGTACTCAAGGGACTTGGCGCCGTCCAGATGGCGGTAGCCCTGCTCCAGATGGATATTGAGCCCCGCCGCAGGATCCTGATAATCCATATTGGTCTCCACATACACATCAATGCCTCCCAGAGCATCGATGAAGTGGGCAAAAGCCTTCATATCCATGACCACATACTGGTGAATGGATATGCCCAGCAAATTGTTCACCTGCCGCACCATCAGGGGAGCTCCCCCTGCCGGATACACATCTGCCAGCCTTGCCTGCACCCCGGACATAGGCACTGTCACCAGCGTGTCCCGGGGAATATTGATAAAGCGCACGCGCCCCGTGCCATTATCCATGCTCACCACCAGGATGGTGTCTGCCTTCTTGATCTTTGCCGGCACCCCCTCTGCGTCCACCGGGCCTTCCATGCCGCCTGCGCCATCATCAAGGCCCAGGATGAGCACATTGGTGTAGCCGTCGAAACGGGGATCGACCGCCCCCCGACGGGCTTCCTGCCGCTCAGTGTAGCCTGCATACATCTTCTGGTACTCACCGTAAAGATGCTGTCCCCAGTTCACCAGGGTAAGCCCTGCAAAGGCCACCCCCGCCAGCACTGCGCCGAGGATAAGCAAAAGTATAAACAAACGGAACAGAGCTTTCCTGCGCCTGCGGGCCAGAGCCTTGCGTTTTTTTATGATATTGTCCCTGGTAGCGCTTTTCCTGGGAACTTTAGCCCTTGGCCTGTCCCCTCCTTCGTTCCTGTTCATCAGTCCATCACCTGACTGTCCCTGGCCTCCTGGGCCAAAAGAATTTCATTCCTTGCCTGCACTGTGGCAGGATGAACCAGATGTCCCTTCCTGACCACGAAGACAATGGACTCGCTGAGCCCCACCAGTACCATCTCGTCCAGAGAAGCCTCCCTGGCCAGCCTGCGCAGATGCTCCACCTCAGGATAATCCCTGTTGGGCTCAATCATGTCCGCATACCAGATTATCTTATCCAAAGGGGTCATGTTGCCGCCGCCCACAGTGTGGCGGTAGATAGCCTGGCATATTTCCGCATCCTCCACACCGTAGATTTCCTTTGCTCTCTCAGCGCCGATATAAGCATGCAGCAATAGCGGCATGGAACGCTCCAAAGGCTCCACTGCAATGCCCCTCCTGGCTGCCTCTTCTATCAATGCATCGTTGGGAAACTCCCTGGCGCAGTCATGCAGCAGCCCGGCCACGCGAGCCTTTTCCTCGTCCACCCCAAAGCGGCGAGCCAAGAACACTGCCGTATCTGCCACCCCAAGGGAATGGCGGAAACGCCCCGGCTTCAGCCTCTTTTGCAATTCCGCCTTCATTTCTTCATAGTTCATCCCTGCCATCAGCTATACAGACCTTCCTTATAGATATATGCTTCCACTGCCGCTGTCACCAGATACTTGATAGAGCGTCCCTCCTGCACCCGCTTGCGGATATCCGTGGAGGAAATCTCCAGTTCGGGGGTGGGCAGCTCATGGATGTGACTGCTCACCAAAGACTCGCCGAACTCTTGCCTGAGCCTCTTCAAGTCCAAAACGCACCCCTGACGGGTGGCGGCGATGAAGTGGCATATTTCCAGCAAGTGCTGCGCCTCGTGCCAGGTGGAAAGCTCATTGATGGCATCAGCCCCGGTGATGAAGTAAAATTCTGCCTCCTGCCCATGAGCCTGCTGCAATTCCCTCAAAGTGTCCACCGAATAGGAAGGGCCGGAGCGCTGCAGTTCAATCCTTGACACGCCAAAGCAGGGATTCCCCGCCACTGCTATCTCCGTCATAATGAGCCGGTCATAGGCCGGCGCCACCTTGCGCCCCTGCTTGTGGGGAGGCTGGGCGGCAGGAATGAAGATCACCCGCTGCAGGCCAAACTGCTCCCGCACCGCCTCTGCCGTCAGGAGATGGCCTGTATGGATGGGGTCAAAGGTGCCTCCCATCAAACCGATTTTCTGCTTCACAGTCCGCCTCCCAAGCACAAAATAAACATACACAAGGCGCAGGTAAGGATAATCAGCAAAAACGCCTTCAGATAATCTTTGCAGTCAAAAGCCCCTTTGGGCGTACGCAGATACTCCCGCAAAGCTATGTACCAGCCCTTCAGGTTCACCCTCTGACCTGACCTTCCCCCATGATGAGATATTTGGTGCTGGTGAGTTCCCGCAGGCCCATGGGGCCGCGGGCATGAAGCTTCTGAGTGCTGATGCCGATTTCCGCCCCAAAGCCAAACTCAAAGCCATCTGTGAAGCGGGTGGAGGCGTTGACATACACTGCAGCCGCATCCACCTCCCGCTGGAAGCGGTTGGCATGGTTGAGGTTTTCCGTCACAATAGTCTCGGAATGGCCGGTGTTATAGCGATTGATATGTTCGATGGCTTCGTCCAGGCTCTCCACCACCTTCACGGCAAGGATCAAATCGCCATACTCAGTGCTCCAGTCCTCCTCCGTGGCAGCTTCAAGCCCCGGCAGGATTGCCAGGGTCTTTTCGCAGCCCCGCAGCACCACGCCTTTCTCCTCCATAGCTTCTTTCAGCAAGGGCAGGAACTTTTCCGCCGCCCCCTCATGCACTAGCAGGGTTTCCATGGCATTGCACACAGAAGGACGGGAAGTCTTGGCATTGACGGCAATCTGCAAGGCCATCTCAAAGTCTGCTGACTCATCCACATAAGTGTGGCAAACACCGGTGCCGGTCTCAATGACAGGCACCGAGCTGTTTTCCACAATATGGCGAATAAGGCCTGCGCCCCCGCGGGGAATGATGACATCCAGCAGGCCGTGGAGATGAGTCATGGCGGTGACTGCCTCTCGGTCAGTCTCCTCGATGAACTGCAAAGCTCCCTGGGGGATTCCTGCCCCATAGGCAGCCTCAGCCAGAATCCTGCTGATGGCAGTATTGGAATTGATGGCCTCGGAGCCTCCCCGCAGGAGCACCGCATTGCCTGACTTCAGGCAAAGACCTGCCGCATCTGCCGTCACATTGGGACGGGCTTCATAGATGATGCCGATAAGCCCCAAAGGCACCCGCACCCGGCGAATTTCCAGGCCGTTGGGCCGCTTGGTGCCATATTCGCACTCTGCCACAGGATCAGGGAGAGCCGCAGTCTGCCTGAGGCCTTCGGCCATGCCCTCAATGCGGGCTTCTGTGAGCTGAAGCCTGTCAAGGTAAGAAGCCTTGGTGCCTTTTTCTTTGGCCGCTTCCATGTCCTTGGCATTGGCTGCCAAAATTTCACCGCTATGCTCTATCAGAGCCTCGGCCATGGCCAGCAAGGCCTTGTCCTTCACACCGCTGGAAAGCACCCCCAAGGCCGCCGCTGCCTTCTTGGCTGCCTTGGCCTTGTTCCTTACCACTGCTTCAATACCGACTGCCATCATCTTGACTCCCCCTGCCCCTTTTCAAACCATCAGAACCAGATTGTCTCTATGGATAACTTCCTCCGGCAAATCGCCGCCATCCGTGTCAGCTAACAGCGCTTTGAAATCTTCACTCCGATGCCCGGCAATTCTTCTCAGCACTTCAGAACCGCAGCTCACCTGCCCTCTGGCAATCTCTCTGCCCTCTAATGAAAGCACCCGGACACTGCTGCCGGCTGCAAAATCGCCCTCACAGGAGACAACTCCTGCTGCCAGCAGGCTTGAGCCACGGGAAAGGGCCGCCTCGCAGCCCCTGTCCACAATAATATCCCCTAAAAGCCGCTTGCCAAAGGCCAGCCAGCCTTTCCGCACCCGCAGGTGCTCCTCCTTGGCAGGGAAAACCGTACCGATTTCCTCCCCTGCCAGGACCTGACGCAAAACCTGCCGCCTCGCTCCGGGGGCAATGACCAGGGTAATGCCCGCTCCCCCTGCAATCTTGGCGGCTTCAATCTTCGTCATCATGCCGCCGGTGCCCAGCTTCGTGCCTGCCCCCCCTGCCAGGGCCTCGATTTCCGGGGTGATTTCCTTGATTTCGGAAATCAGCTCTGCCTCAGGGTGGGTACTGGGATTGGCAGTATATACCCCTTCGATATCCGACAGGATAATCAAGGCATCTGCATCCACCAGCGCCGCCACCACAGCAGACAGGGTGTCGTTGTCTCCTATCTTGAACTCATCCACCGCCACCGCATCATTCTCATTGATGACGGGTATGACCCCCATCTGAATAAGGGCCAGCAGGGCATTGCGGGAGTGAGAATACTGGCTGTGCCGCAGGGAGTTCTCCCGGGTCAAAAGCACCTGAGCCGCTGTCTGCCCGTACTCGGCAAAGAAGCGCTCATAGACATGCATCAGCACTCCCTGCCCCACCGCAGCCAAAGCCTGCTTCTTGGGCAGCTCCGTCGGCTTCTCCATGAGGTTCATGCGTCCCAGCCCTGCCGCCATAGCCCCGGAAGTCACCAGCACCATTTCCTTGCCGGCATTCTGCAGGTCGGCAATCTGTCGTACCAAGCATTCGATATTCTCATAGCTGAGGCGGCCCGTACTGTGAGTGAGAGAGCTGGTGCCCACCTTGACTACGATTCGTTTTGCTTCTTTCAGCCTTTCCCGTGCAATCATAAAGCCCTCCAACCAAAGCCAACCTAAGCGCGGCTGATATTATGTCATAAGCGCAGCTTTTGGAAAATTTGCGTTAAGAAAATATTTTTTGCCTTCACATTTCCTTTGGGCGGAAAACTCGTCCAAACGAAGTGCGTTGTTTGGAGCCCAAAGGCTTAAATTAAAAGCAAAAAATATTTTTAGCAAATTTCCCATGCGTAGCGTTGACATAATATCAGTCGCCCGCGCCTTAGAGATGCTGCCTTACTTCGGCAACACAATCTTCGGCTTCTCAAAGTTCCGCTTGAAAAGCAGCCCATTGCGCCCTATTACCTGCACCAGATTGGCATCTGCCCGCTCTGCCAGCAGTTCGATGGCGTCTGCCGGTTCCTCCGGGGAGTTCTGCAGCACCCGCACCTTGATGAGCTCCCTCTTCTTGATGGCTTCCCTGGCTGCCTGCACCACCGTGGGGGTCACGCCTTCCTTGCCAATCTGCACGATAGGCTCCTCATTCATGCCCATAGAGCGCAGGAAACTCTTCTGCTTGCCTGTAAGTGAATTGCGTATCAAAAACTTTACCTCCGAACTTTACTCTCTCCACTCAAATTCCATGGAGCCGATATGTACTGTATCGCCCTCTTTGATGCCACGGGCCTTGAGCTTTTCATCAATGCCCTTGATACGCCAGATATACTGGAAGCGACGCAGGGCTTCGTCATTGAGGAAGTTGGTCATGGCTACCAGCTTCTCCAGAGCCTTGCCGGACACCACGAAATCGCCGGAAATATCCCGCTTGATGGTGATCTTCTCCGGGTCTTCCTTATTCTCGTCATAGACCTTGACCTCGTCCTCGGTCTCAATCTCCGGCACATAATTATCCAGCCATTCGCCCACATAGGCGATAAGCTCAGCCACGCCCTCACGGGTAGCAGCAGAGATGGGGAAAAGCTTCATGCCCTCCTTCTCCGCCAATTCCCTAAGGCGGGGCAGATTTTCCTGAGCCTCCGGCAGATCCATCTTGTTGGCTACCAGGATCTGGGTACGGCGGGCAATTTTCTCGCTGTACTTCTTCAGCTCCACATTGATTTTGTAGTAATCCTCCACAGGGTCCCGGCCCTCCAGGCCGGAAGCATCCACCAGATGGAGAATGAGCTTCGTGCGCTCCACATGGCGCAGGAAATCATGGCCCAAACCAACACCGTCGGCAGCACCTTCAATAAGGCCCGGGATATCTGCCATAACAAAACTCTTTTCGTAGTCAGTCTTCACTACCCCCAGCACCGGAGTGATGGTGGTGAAGTGGTACTCCGCAATCTCAGGACGGGCTGCCGAGCAGCTGGCCACCAAGCTGGACTTGCCCACGCTGGGATAGCCCACCAGGCCCACATCAGCCAAGAGCTTCAACTCCAGGATAAGGCGCTTGCTCTCACCCGGCTCGCCAAACTCGGCAAAGGTCGGAGCACGGTTGGCGGAATTGGCGAATTTAGCATTGCCGCGGCCCCCGCGGCCTCCTTTGGCCACCACGGCCTGCTGACCGATTTCCGTGAGGTCAGCCAGCACCTCTCCCGTAGCCTCATCCTTCACGATGGTTCCGGGAGGCACCTTCACGAAGCAGGCCGGCGCATTGGCGCCGTACTGGTTCTTGATATCCCCGTTCTCGCCGTTTTCCGCTGCGAACTTCCTGTGATAACGGAAATCCAGCAGGGTATTCATATTCTGGTCAACGATGAAAATCACATCACCGCCCCGGCCGCCGTCACCGCCTGCAGGGCCTCCCTTGGGCACGAACTTCTCCCGGCGGAAAGCGCTCTTGCCATGGCCGCCGTCCCCGGCCTTGACTATGACCTTGGTTCTGTCAATGAACTGCATATATCCTCCTTCAAACTGAAACTCGTTGTCAAAAATGAAAAGCCGGCGTTGCGATGAACACCGGCTTTTCATTCCTGACAACGCAACCTAACGCCGTTTTTTGTTTCTCTCATATAAAGAAAGAATACCTGCGCTGGAAAACCGCGCAGGTACCCCCAATTTTTAGATTACATAGCTTCCTCAGCCGTGTAAACGCTGATCTGGCGCTGGTAACGACCCTTGCGCTCGATGGCAACCTTGCCGGCTACCTTTGCGAAGAGGGTATCGTCCTTGCCCTTGCCAACATTATGACCCGGATGGAAGTGCGTGCCACGCTGACGAACCAGGATGCTGCCTGCGGACACCAGAGTGCCTGCATGCTCCTTCACGCCAAGGCGCTTGGACTCACTGTCACGACCGTTACGGGTGGAGCTGACGCCCTTTTTATGAGCGAACAGCTGTAAGTCAAAAGTAAACATATAGTTCACCTCCATTGCGTGAAAGGCTCAAGTTCATAGCCTTTCATTGATGCGAACTGCTTGGGGGCTGATTTTCGCGATCTCTGTCAGCCCGAAAAGCATGGGCTGCAGAACAGCCTCCGTGAGATCATCGGGATCACCCTTGAGCTTCATCGAAAGTTTACCACTCGCGACTCCATAATCTACCTCGCGATGCAGATACTCTCCTATGCCCCAGAGGGCGGACTGGGCAAGGGCCGATACCCCTGCGCAGACAATATCCTCGCCGCGATTCGCCGTGCCGCTGTGACCCGTGACCTCATAGCCGGATATTTTCCCATTTTTTTTGAAGATCTCTACCTTAATCACTTGCGATTAAGCCTCGATCTTTTCGATGACAACCTTCGTGAACGGCTGACGATGGCCCTGACGACGACGATAGTTGGACTTCGCCTTGTACTTGAAGACAAGAATCTTGCGCTCCTTGCCCTGAGCCTCGACCTTAGCCGTAACCTTGGCACCCTCAACAACAGGCTTGCCAACCTTGACATCGCCATCGTTTACCACTGCCAGGACCTGGTCGAAGACAACTGCCTCGCCCTCAGCCTGAGCCAGCTTCTCAACGGTGATGACATCGCCCTCGGAAACCTTGTACTGCTTGCCGCCGGTCTTGATAATTGCGTACATGAAAACACCTCCCTGATAGTTACTCGCCAGCCTCGGTACGGCAAATGCCGATTTCAGAAACCAAACCTACGCTGCGCGGTTGGGGAAGGACGCTTTAGCGCCCTTAGGAATGCCTACGCATTCACACTAGCAAATCTTAGCATAGAAAAGGCCCCGCTGTCAACAGCGGAGCCTTGAAAATTTATTCTTTCAGTGAGCGAAGGACAGGGGCATCAGGACCTCATCACCAGGTTCACCACAAAGGCGATGCTCACCAGCCACATGATCCAGCTCACATCCTTGGTGCGTCCGGCGCAGGCCTTCAACACGGCGTAACTGACAAAACCAAAGGCAAAGCCGTTGGCAATGGAAGAAGTCATGGGCATCATCATGATGGTGAGGAAGGCAGGCAGAGCCACAGTGTAATCCTGCCAGTTGATCTTGCCCACATCGGACATCATCATGGCGCCCACCAGAATAAGGGCGGGAGTGGTGGCAAAGCCCGGCACCAAGCCAATCAAAGGAGCAAAAGCCAAGGAAACCAGGAACAGCAGCGCCACGGTGACGGCGGTAAGCCCGGTCCTGCCACCGGCGGCCACGCCTGCGGCGCTCTCTATATAGGAAGTAACCGTAGAAGTACCAAAGACAGCAGAAGCCATGGTGCCCACAGCATCCGTGGTAAGAGCGCGGTCTATGTTCTCAATCTCGCCATTGGGCTTCACCATGCCAGCCTTGCTGGTAAGGCCGATAAGGGTGCCCATGTTATCGAAAAGCTCCACCACCGTAAAGGTGAAGATGATGGAAACAATGCCGTAGTTCCAGGCCCCCATGATATCAAGCTGGCCAAAAGTAGCGCTGAGGCTGGGAACGCTGGTGCTGATGACATCGCCGAAGCTCTGGGGAACAGGAGCATAGCCCAGCACCATGGCAAGGATGGTGGTCACCACGATGCCGATGAGGATAGAGCCCTGCACATTGCGAGCCATGAGGGCCGCCGTCAAGAGCAGGCTGAAGAGGGAGAGCATGGTAGTAGGAGCCACCACAGAGCCCAAGGTAATGAAAGTAGCGGAATCAGACACAATCAGCCCGGAACCTTTCAAGCCGATAAAGGCGATAAAGGTACCGATACCCACGCCAATGGCAGTCTTCAAATCCGCCGGCACTGCATTGATGATAGCCTGACGGATACCACCCAAAGTAAGGATGAAGAACACCACGCCGGAGAAGAACACTGCTCCCAGAGCCACCGTCCAGTGCAGGTGCAGCACACCTACCACATAGAAGGCAAAGAAAGCATTCAGCCCCATGCCGGGGGCCAAAGCCACGGGATAGTTGGCAAAGACCCCCATCATGGTAGTGGCCAGAGCCGCAATCCAGATGGTGGAAGCCACGGCAGCTTCCTTGGGGATGCCCGCCTCTGCCAGAATATTAGGATTGACGAACATGATATAAGCCAGGGCGATGAAGGTGGTGAAGCCCGCAATCATCTCCGTCCTGATGGAGCTGCCCTTCTCCCTGATTTTGAAAAACCTCTCAATGAAATTCGGCTGGTCAGCCAGCTGGTTAATTTCAGCTTGCATAAAAAAACTTTCCTCCTATAGCCTCCGGCGGTTTACGGCCGCCCGGTAGAAACGCCCGCACCCTATCTGCGAGCTTATACAGTTTCCAGGAACTGTTCATAAATAAATTTTGGATTTGACTTGTCTAAATCTCCATAGGCATCGTTGTACCCTAAAGGGCAAACTTCGTCAGTCGACATAGCACCATCCCCAAGGGGACTAGCTTCGCGTCGCTATGCCTCCTTCCTCCGCCTTGCCTATGAAGATTTATCCTGCGTCCTATCTCAAAATTTATTTATTGCCAGTTCCTTACGACAAAAATTAGAGTATCATGAAAGAGGACATAAGTCAATTTGATATTGTAATAGAAACTTTCATGCAATATTGGCGCGCAAAAAAGACAGGCGCGCTCCCGCCTGCCTTTTCATGCGACTTATGAACCTCTCAGCTCCTGGACCTGTGAATATCAGCTGCAAAGGGAAGATCTGAAACGCTGTCATAAACATCCAGGAATGCGCCAATGCCGGAAACCTCAATTACCTCTTTGACCTCCGGCTGCATGCCGCAAATCGCTACGCGATGGTTTACCTCAGAGGTTTTCTTAGCTGCCTGAACCAGTGAACGGATTCCCATACTGCTGATGTATTCCAACTCGCTGACATCCAGCACGATATCCAGGCGCTTGGCAATCTCAGGCAAAAGCTCCTTGTCAAAATCCGGTGCCGACTGCGCATCCAGACGCCCCTTCAGCGAGAAAAGGATCCATACTCCAAAAACTTCTTTCTTCAATTCCATATCGATTCCCCCTTGACGCATTATCATTGCCTTCCATCTTACCTGTCTTATTCTACACGGGCATTTTATTTCCTTCTAAAAATATGTCAATTTTTTGCTCACATGCCAATAAAGCGCTTTAATCTGCCCTATAAACCGACTCATCAACAGCATTCTCATGCCTGGCCAACAGCAAGGCAGCAGCGATGCCCCCTGCGGAATTGAGCGGGGTCCGCAGCATAGAAACCAGCGGATCCACAGACAGCACCATGCCGATAGCCTCTATGGGAATTCCCACGGACACAGCCACCGAAGCCAGGCATATGACCGCCCCTCCCGTCACGCCCGGCGAACCGAAAGACAAGGCCACAGAAGTAAGCGCCAGCGTCATCAGGAAGCCTGAACTTATTTCAATGCCGTACAGCTTGGCCAGCATAATGCTTTGCAGGATAAGGAAAGCACAATTGCCATCCATCTTCACCGATGCGCCAAGGGGGATGGCAAAACCTGCCAGCTGTTCCTGCACCCCCAGGCGCTTGACGCATAACTCCATGGAAAAGGGCATGGCAGCATTCGTACTGCCCATAGATGCCGGCAAAGGCAGGAAACCTATCAGCTTTTTCAAAAATATCCAGGGCGAGAGGTGTCCAACCCCAGCCACCAAAACACCGTACACTGCCATCATAAAGACCAGCACCAGCCCTTGGGCAACCAGCGCCTGCATAAAAGCCCACAGCGACTCCAGCCCCACCTGGAAAACAAGGGAGGCCATAGAAAGGAAAGCCACCAAGGGAACCAGCTGCACGATAGTCCTTATCACCCTCAGGCAGAGAGTGTCCATGGAATTCACGATATCAATCAAAGGACGCGCTTTTTCCCCCATGCTGTTTATGGTCAGGCCAAAAAGCAACGCCAAAAAAATAACCTGCAGCATATTGCCGGATATCACCGGCTCAACAAACTGATGCGGCACAATGCCTACCAGCATATCAAGCAGCGACACATGGGCTGCGGCGGTATCTCCGGCTGTCCCTATCTGCACAAATTCCCCTGAAAAGATATGGATGCCCAGAAAGAGCGCTGCGCCAGCGGCGCACAGAGAAGTCGCCAGATACAGGCACATCATATACCGCCCCAGTTTCCCCACTTCCGAAGCATTGGAAAGATTCATGATGCCTGCCATAATGGAAAAGAGCACCACCGGCGCCAGCATCATGTTCATGGCATTCAGGAACATGGTGCGAACGCTGCGCAGCGCATAAGTATCAATCATGCTTACAATTTCCGGCGAGAGCACTTCCTCAAGCACAGAACCAACAATAAGTCCCAGGAACATGCCCAGCAGGGTATAGCGCACCTGCTTCTTCTTGTCCTTGCGAACCTGTATGGAAAGGCAGTTTTTGCCGTTCCGGCGGGAATACCCCAGCCACTCACGATTGCTGGTCAGGACAATGTTACGGAAATAGTCCACATCTTCCTCTGTCCAGGAATTCTCCTCAATCAGAGGATTATACGCCTCTCCCTCTGACTGCAAAAGCAAGCTCACCGCGCCAAAGCGACGCTTTATTGCCACTTTCACCTCCTTGCTCTTATGCTCAAAAAGACGGTAGCAGATATCCTCCAGCAGGATACTGGAACGCATGACAGCCGCATGCTCTATGCCCATCTGCAAGAGTTTTTTTTCAATTTTGCCCTGTTCATGTCCAAAGTTTTCCTTCGTCAGCATAAAGCTGGGAGCTTTTCCTATCATCATACCCCTCAATCACCACGCTTCCAGGCATACGAAAATCCCACTGCCAGCTTCATTCGTCAAACGGAATGTTTTTTCCTGCTTGCAGTGGGAATCATAACAGCATGCAATATCGAACATGACGCCTCAACAGCGGCGTAAAAAGAAACGAACCTGCTTATTTCTTCATCTCTGCCACCGCAGCGAAGGCCTTGCCTGCTGCTTCGATGGTAAGGTCAATATCCTCATCGCTGTGAGCGCCGCTCATAAAGAGTGTCTCGAATTGGGAGGGAGCCAGATAGATGCCCTGCTCCAGCATGGCCTTGAACCAGACCTTGAAGGCGTCCTGATCGGCGGCTTCTGCATCGGCGTAGTCATAGACTTCCCTCTCGCTGAAGAAGATGCCAAACATGGAGCCTGCCTGATGGGCCTGGATGGTCACACCTGCCTCCCTGGCCTTTTCCTGC
Source organism: Pseudoselenomonas ruminantium (assembly GCA_015058655.1). Taxonomy (GTDB): domain Bacteria; phylum Bacillota; class Negativicutes; order Selenomonadales; family Selenomonadaceae; genus Selenomonas_B; species Selenomonas_B ruminantium_C. The sequence goes on along the minus strand of SVBX01000002.1, from coordinate 103,533 downwards.
CAGCCCAGCAGCAGCTTCTTGGTCTTCAAGGTAAGCTTTCTGCTATAGTCCGGCTCCCCTGCTTCCGGCTCGACAGTAATGATTTTGAGCGTCTCCAGGCCAGCCGTCATGGCCAGGGGATTGCCGGAGAGGGTGCCCGCCTGGTATACAGGACCGGAGGGAGAAACCTTGGCCATGATATCCCGCCTGCCGCCGTAAGCCGCCACCGGCAGGCCGCCGCCGATGATCTTGCCCAGGCAGGTCAGGTCAGGCACAATGCCATAGGCCGCCTGAGCACCGCCCAGCGAAGCGCGGAAGCCGCACATGACCTCATCGAAAATCAGCAGGGTGCCGTGCTCCTCCGTGAGCTTACGCAAAAGGCGCAAATAGCCCTGCTTGGGCGGGATGCAGCCCATATTGCCCGCCACCGGCTCCACGATAACGGCGGCAATCTCGTCACCGCACTTTTCCATGATTTCCTTGAAGGCTTCTTCATCGTTGTAGGGAATGGTGATGGTATCTGCCGCCGTTCCCTTGGTGACACCGGGAGAGCTGGGCACGCCGAAGGTGGCCATGCCGCTGCCGGCGCTCACCAGCAGGCTGTCGCTGTGACCGTGGTAACAGCCGATGAACTTGAGAATCTTTTCCCTGCCCGTATAGCCACGGGCCAGGCGCAGGGCGCTCATGGTGGCCTCCGTGCCGGAGTTCACCATGCGGAGCATTTCCATAGAGGGATAGACAGACTGCACCAGCTTCGCCAATTCGCTCTCAATCACCGTGGGAGCGCCATAGCTGGTACCGCGGGCAGCCGCCTCCTGCAAAGCCTTCACTACCTGGGGATGGGCATGGCCCACCACCATGGGGCCCCAAGAGCCCACATAGTCTATATACTCGTTGCCGTCAATATCGTAAATCTTGTCCCCCTCGGCCCGAGCAATGAAGGGAGGATTGCAATCAACGCTCCTGTAGGAGCGCACAGGGCTGTTCACCCCGCCGGGCATCAGGTTCTTCGCTTCTTCAAAGGCTTCAAGAGATTTAGACAAGTTCAGCATATACAGGCCACTCCTTATCAATAGAAAGTTTGCCCTTTTCAGGGTTCATATGGTATACTTTTCCAAGCTACAAAACGGTAGGCGGTTAGTCCTCTCATCAAAGCTGGCGTTAAAAGCGCGTGGTCGATCGGCAGACGGGAGGTGATAGCATGGACAATACGACACTTCAGCTATTGCTGATTTTGCTGATTATCCTCGCTGTCAATAACAGAAAGAAATAACCGCCCTACAGCCTTCAAAACCTGGGCGGTTACTCTTTATAGTGTAATTGTAAAAAGGTAAAGAGGGCTAGCCGTTTACCAGTAGCCCGCCTCCTGTTCGCAGCAGGAGGCTTTTTCTATAACGCCATTGTTCCGGTTTTGCCGTAGGCAAAACTTCCTCTTAGCGTTTCAACGAGGCAGGAAATATTAGCTCGCCACATGTTAGTAGTTTGCACTCCCACCTATAGAGGTGATGTATACCTTGTTCCTCGTTATATGTATTTTAACATATTTACAGCTCGGTTTCAATTACCTGTCAGTAGACAATTCCCTGCTCCAGCCAGCGGGCAGCATCAAGGGCATGATAGGTGATGATCATCTCTGCGCCTGCCCGCTTCATGCAGTTCAAGGATTCCAGCACAATGCGGGGCTCGTCAATCCAGCCATTAGCGGCAGCAGCCTTCACCATGGCATACTCGCCGCTGACATTGTATGTCACCAGCGGCAGGTCACACTTTTCCTTGGCCTCTTTCACAATGTCCAGATAGGCCAGAGCGGGCTTCACGATAATCATATCCGCCCCCTCGGCCATATCCAGCGCCAGTTCCTTCATGGCCTCCCGACGGTTGGCGGGGTCCATCTGATACTGGCGGCGGTCACCGAACTGGGGAGCGCTGTCGGCTGCATCACGGAAGGGGCCGTAATAACCGGAAGCATATTTGATGGCATAGCTCATGATGGCGGTGTTGATATAGCCCTTCTCATCCAGAGCCTCGCGGATGGCCGCCACCCTGCCGTCCATCATATCCGAGGGGGCCACAATGTCCGCCCCGGCCTCAGCCTGGCTCACTGCCACCTTCTGCAGATGCTTCAAGGTGGCATCATTGTCCACATAATGGCCACAAAGCTGACCGCAGTGGCCGTGGCTGGTATACTCGCAAAGGCACACATCACCGATGATCACCAGCTCCGGCACTTCCTTCTTGATGGCCACAATGGCCCGCTGCACAGGGCTGGTCATATCCCAGGCCGAGGAACCAATCTCGTCCTTGTACTCGGGAATGCCAAAGACCTCCACCGCCGGAATCCCCAGTGAAGCCACCAGTTTGGCCTCCTCTACTGCCTGATCCACGGACAGATGGTAGCAGCCGGGCATGGAGGGAATCTCCTCCCTTACATTAGTTCCCGGCACCAAAAACAGGGGATAGATGAAATCCTTCACAGAAAGGCTGGTCTCCCGCACCATGGCGCGGAGATTCTTGGAAATACGCATGCGGCGAGGCCGCAGTACCTGATTGAGCATAGTATGGCTTCCTTTCTAAATAAAAGCCTTCCCCTTGAGGGGAAGGTGGCAGTCCGAAGGACTGACGGATGAGGTGTAAATTCTACGGAATAAAAGCCTTCCCCTTGAGGGGAAGGTGGCAGTCCGAAGGACTGACGGATGAGGTGTAAATTCTACGGATGAGGCAGATTAGCTTCGCAGTGCCACCTCATCCGCCCCTGTCGGGGCACCTTCCCCTCAAGGGGAAGGCATGGCATCACGACTTGAAATAATCGCTAATAACTTTTACCAACCCATTGATGGTGTATTCTTCCGCTTCCATATCCGGCTCCAACCCATTATTCCTGGCGGTCTCTGCCGTTACAGGGCCGATGCAAGCCAGCTTCACGCCATTGAGCAATTCCTTGCCCCCAATAAGCTTCAGCAGATTAATCACCGTAGAGGAACTGGTGAAAGTCACCAAGTCGATCTCATCGGCTGCCAGCTTCGCCTTCAGTTCCTCAGCATTGCTTTCTGCCGTCACTGTCTGGTACACGGGAGCTACATCCACCGTATGCCCCTGCTCCCGCAGTTTCTCCGGCAGGACTTCCCTGGCCTCCTGGGCGCGAGGCAGGAGTATCTTGGCATGGGGAGGCAACTTGCCCTTGAGGGCTTCCCATACCCCCTCGGCCCTGAACTCCTGAGGCACCACATCTGCCTTGATTCCATATTCCAACAATTTCCCCGCCGTGGCTGAACCAATAGCAGCCACCTTGGCAAAGCCCAGCGCGCGGGCATCTTTGCCGGCACTAAACAGACGATTGAAGAAATGTTCCACTCCATTAGTGCTGGTGAAAATCAGCCAATGGTAATCCTGCACATGGGAGATAGCTTCGTCCAATGCCTTGTAGTTATCCTCCGGAGCCTTGAGCTCGATGGCGGGAGCCTCAATCACTCCCGCCCCCAGGGCCTCCAAGGCTGCCGTCAGCTTGGAAGCCTGGCTCCTGGCTCGGGTCACCAGCACAGTCTTGCCGAATAGCGGACGGTATTCAAGGTCATCGAACCACTTGAGGCTTTCGCGCAGCTTTACCACTTCGCCCACAATAAAGATGGCGGGAGGCTTCAGCCCGGCCTTTGCCACATCTTCAGCCGCCGCGCCCACGGTGGTTTCCAGCACCCGCTGCTCCGCCTTGGTGCCCCAGCGGATTACTGCCGCCGGGGTATCCGCAGGACGCCCATTTTTCATCAGTTCCTCGGTGATATGGGGCAGATTGGCCACGCCCATGAGGAACACCAGCGTATCCACGCCCATGGAGAGCTTGTCCCACCGCATATTGGAGCCACCCTTGGTGGGGTCTTCATGCCCCGTCACCACTGCAAAGGAAGTAGCCACTGCCCGATGGGTCACAGGAATGCCTGCATAGGCAGGCACGGAAATAGCTGAGGTGATTCCCGGCACGATTTCAAAGGGCAGATGGTTCTCCCGCAGCAGCAGGGCTTCCTCCCCGCCCCGTCCGAACACAAAGGGATCGCCCCCCTTCAGCCGCACGACAACCTTGCCCTCTTTAGCCTTGTCCACCAGCAGCTGATTGATGTCTTCCTGCTTCATGGTGTGGTTGCTGGAAGCCTTGCCCACATAGATATACTCGGCATCCTCAGGCGCCCACTGCAAAATGCGGGGGTCTGCCAGCCTGTCATAGACCACCACTTCCGCACACTTCAGGCAATCCACTGCCTTGAGGCTGATGAGCCTGTAATCTCCGGGGCCCGCCCCTACCAAATACACCATTCCTGCCATAGCCAAAACTCCTTATCTATCCAAAAGCAGTCCCAATTCCTGCATGATTTCCAGTCCCCCGGCAGCCAGCAGCTTCTCAGCCAGTTCGCCGCCCAGTTCCTCGGCTTCGCTCTTATTTCCTGTCAGCCTGTCACGGTACAAGCGGGCACCGTCCAGGGAGGCAATCACCGCCTCCAACTGCAGCTCGTCCTGCTCCACGGAGCCATAGACCCCCACAGGCACCTGGCAGCCGCCCTCCACCTTGGCCAGGAAAGCTCTTTCCCCCTTGGCGCAGGCCACCATATCCTCATCATTTAGGAAGGATATCGTCTCAAGGATTTCTGTGTCATCGCCCCTGGCCTCGATGGCCAAAGCCCCCTGCCCCACAGCAGGCAGCATGATTTCACGGGGCATAACCTCGGCAATCCTGTCCTTGAAGCCCAGCCTGGTCAGTCCTGCCACCGCCAGCACGATGGCATCGAAGTTCTCCTCTTCCAGCTTCCGCAAGCGGGTGTTCACATTGCCACGCAAATCTTGGATATTGAGGTCAGGACGGGCATGAAGCAGCTGAGCCTTGCGCCTGAGACTGGAGGTGCCAACCTTGGCCCCCTGGGGCAAGTCCGCAAAATGGCCGTATTTAAGGCTGACCACGGCATCGCCGGGGTCAGCCCGCTTGGTAATGGCCGCGATGACAAGCCCCTCGGGAACTTCCGTGGGCATATCCTTCAGGCTGTGCACAGCCAAGTCTATGCCCCCCTCCAGCATTTCCTGCTCCAGTTCCTTGGTAAAGAGGCCCTTGCCCCCGATTTTTGCCAGGGGGGCATCCAGAATCTTGTCACCCTTGGTGGTCATGAGCTTCATTTCCACCTCAAGGCCGGGATATTCTTCTTTCAGACATTCCGCCACGAAGCCCGCCTGCCAAAGAGCCAGCTTACTGCTGCGCGTACCGATAACTATCTTTTTCCTCACTCTTGGTCTCTCCTATGGTATCCAGCTTGAAAAGGGCCCGCATGGCCTCCGTGTAAAACTCCTCCTGCTCCGTGCCCGCCGAAGCCGTCAGCTTCATCATGGGCATGCGGAGGATTTTCCGCACGATCATGCGGCTCATATGCTCCACCTGTCGCCACTCGCCCTCCGTGAGCTCCGGCAGCTTGGAAGCAGAACGGCGCACCTCACGCTCGCGGATGCGCTCGCAGCGGCTGGACAGCAGAGCCATGATGGGCTGGAAGGAAAGATACCGGAACCGCTTCTCGATGGAGGCCACTTCCTCCTCCACGATACTGTAAGCAGCCTTGGCCTCCTGGCGGCGTTCCTCCACATGCTCATCCACCACTGCTTCGAGGGAATCTATGTTATAGAGGGTAACTCCCTTGATGTTTGCCACTTCCGGGTCAACATCCCTGGGCACAGCAATGTCAATGAAGAACAGAGGACGGCCTTTTCTTTTGGCCATGAGCTGCTGTGTCTCCCAGGGCTTCACCACATAGTGGGGGGCACCGGTGGAAGTGACAATCACATCTGCCTCCACCGCCCTGCGCATGGCCTGATCCCAAGGCACCGCTTCCCCACTGAACTCGGCAGCCAGTGCCTCAGCTTTGTCCAGATGGCGGTTGGCCACCATGATTTTTTTCACCCCACGGGCCACCAGATGCTGAGCGGTAAGCTCTGCCATCTTGCCCGCACCGAAAATCAGGGCTCCGGCTCCCTCAAGGTTCCCCAGTTCCTGACGGGCCAACTCCACAGCCGCATAGCTGACAGACACGGAGTTGTAGGCAATGCGGGTCTCCGTCCTCACCCGCTTGCCCGTGGCAATAGCCCGGTGGAACAGGGTATTGATGACAGTACTGGTAGTGCCGGCTTCCCGGGCAAGAGCATAGGCCTCCTTCACCTGGGAGAGGATCTGCCCCTCTCCCAGCACCAGCGAGTCAAGGCTGGAAGCCACCATAAAGAGGTGCCTGATGCATTCCTCGTCCACATATTCATAAAGGTACTCGTCAATGTCTTCCTCATTGCCTGTCAGGTCAAAGAGGAACTGCTTGAGGGTGGCCTCATCTGAGGCAGCATCATCCACCACCGCATAAATCTCGCTGCGGTTGCAGGTAGAGAGCACCACCAGCTCAGCTATGCCCTCATACTCTGACATATTCATAAGGCCCTGGCGCACGGCTCCCTTGGAAAGGGAAAAACGCTCCCGCACGTCCACAGGAGCGGTCTTATGATTCAGCCCCAACATCAGTAATTGCATTTCTTATCTCAGCCTCCGCCTGCTCAAGCTCTCCACATCTCACTAAGTCCAATACACGCGGCGACAAAGCCTGCCGCCAAAAATCCTGCCGCTCGTCGCTGCTTGAAAATTTTTCCTTCATCTCCGCACGCATTTCTTTCAGCCGCTCCAGCCAAGGGCCAAAACTCTCCGGGAACTCCTGCTCAAGTTCCCGCCTGAGCGCTCTTGAAAAAGCGGGGCTTACTCCTTCCGTAGACAGGGTCACCAGCAAATCTCCCCGCCTGAAGCTCGAAGGCACGGTAAAGTCCGTCTGCTCAGGCTCGGTCACATCATTGACCAAAGCTCCCTCCTCTCTGGCTTCTTCTGCCGCCTGCTCATTCACGTCTCTGTTGTCCGTAGCGCAGAAGACCAAAAGAGGCTTCATGTCCTTCAGCATGCCCTTCATGTACCGAAGCTCATACCAATCCACCAGACCTGCATGAGCCAGTTCCAAAAGCCGCTCCGTGAGTTTCGGGGCTATCAGGGTAACCTTCCCGGCCGCCTGCAGCAGCCCCAGCACCTTCCGCTCGGCCACCTTTCCTCCGCCCACGACAATGCAGCGCCTGCCCGTCAGGTCCAGGTTCATAGGATAAAACAAAATGATAACGCCTCGACTTTCAAACTTGTGAACGGCTGTCAATTACGAATCCGATTCACTCTTTATATTCTCTACTCATTATAACCTTTCCTGCATGGAAATTAAAGAGATTTGCGCAAGACAAGCATAAATATTTCCAATAGTTGCCATGCCCCGCCTTTAGTGGTATAGTGAGGGTAGAAATCAGAATTTTTGCAAAGGACGGTGATGTTAAAATGACTGCCCTAAGAAATCGCGCTATAGACATTATCAGCGAGTTGCCGGAAGAACATATAGCATATGTTCTTGCCATTTTGGAAAACGTAAAGAGAATTTCCTGCGATAGAGAAATTCCCCACACTTCTGCAAAAGCCCCACTTCATCTGACTAAACGGAAAAACTATGACGAGATAGAGCAGGCTCTCAATGCAATTTCAGGAGCTTTGCCAGATACAGGCATGAGTTTGGAGGACTACAGGGCAGAAAGGCTGGCAAAATATGAAAATAATTCAGGAAGCATTGGTATATGAAGGGCATCTTATTACATCGGAAGAACTAGCCCTGCTAGCATCCATGGTTCAAGAACGACGGTTTTTAAGGGGAGTGCAATCATGAAACTTTATAGCAATGACTTTGATAACCATTCCGATTATATAGTCAGCTTAATGTGGGACGATGAAGCTGGTGTTTGGGTAGCAATCTGCGATGATATTCCTTTGGCTCTAGAGTCAGAATCCTTAGACGAGCTAATTAACCGTGTCAGGGCTGCCGCCCCAGAAATTATAAAGCTGAACAGTTTACCACAACGTGAATCTCTATGCTTTAACATGAGAAAACTTGAAAAGATGGTGTTTGCATAATGGCAGAATATGAGAAGAAGGTGCGAGAAATTTTAAAAGAAAACGGTTGCACCTTTGTACGTCGTGGCAAAGGTGATCACGATATCTGGCACAGCCCTCTAAGCAATAAAAATTTTCCCGTAGATACAAAAATAAAATCTCGCCATACAGCAAATGCCATTATGAGACAAAGTGGCATAAACCATCGGTTTTAATAACAAACACTTCCATCAGCCCACCAGACTTCGAGGACGCAGTCCAATTTTCCGTTGCTTCCTCTTATGAAATGGACGGCATTATCACCCGCAACAAAGATGACTTTCAGCAAGCAGAGATCAATGTTTGGAGTCCTCAAGAGTTTCTAGATATCATCGCTTACCTAATGAAATGAAAACCACCTACATCAGCCCCGCGAAAGGACAACTGATGGAGGTGGTTTCTTTTATTGCAGCAACGACAAGACGCTGCTGCTATTCTGATTGGCCTGGGCCAGCATGGACTGGGCGGCCTGGGTGAGGATGTTGCTCTTGGTGTACGCCGTCATTTCCTTGGCCATGTCCGCATCGCGGATGGTGGATTCGGAAGCGGCAGTGCTTTCCTGCTGAACAATAATGTTGTCATGGGTGGTTTCCAAACGGCTGGTCTGGGCACCGACCAAAGTGGCGGCATCAGCCAAATACTGGATAGCCGTATCGAGAAGCCCCGGCTCGTTCTTCGTCACCATACGGGTGCCATCACGAGACATCTTGCCCGCCTGATTGCCCAGGAGTTCCTCGCGATGAGCCACGGTGAGAACATCAAAATCCTTGTAGCTTTTGACATTGGTGTTATAGCCGAAAATGTGATCCATTGATGTCTGGGGGATTTGCAGATGGATATTCATGCTGGCCTTGTCGGTGTGGTGAATGATAAGGTCATTGACATATAGTTTGCGTGTGAGAAGCTGGACATCATCATAGAGGCCATCGGCAAGCTTGGCACCTTTCTCCTGTAATGCCTTAAACCTTTTCCTGCCCGTAGCTGCTATTTGTGCCGCTTCCCTCTCGAAAAGATTATACCTACGTTCATCATAAACGGTTAATTTACCTGCTTCAGGATCGGCCGCAAAATGCAAATAGTGAGATTTACCGTCTGGCCCCATATGCTCAAAGCCATCACCGCCCTGGTCATATATGGCCTGCACCAAGGATTTCATATCTGTTGCACCAGAAATATCAACAAAGGTAGTTTTAAAGTCGGCACCTGATATACTCTCCGGCTTATCCTCCAGATTAACCTCCTGACCATTTATAAAATGGAAATTCATCCATTGCTCCGGGCAAGTAGCACAATAAACCCTGAAACCCTTATCATAAAAATCAGCAGGTATACTCTTGGGATTATTGGTCAGATATTCCTTAAAATCTATCGTATAGGCACTCAGGATACCTTCGCTGATACTGACAGTTTGATTATTGCCCAGTTCTCCTCTGACAGAAGCATTTATTTTCAGTCCATTGTTGCCATCGTTCTCAAAACGGATACTATTTCTGGTTGTCATCATGCTGATGAAGGCATCCGCAATAGTCTGCCCTCCCTGCACAGCATTTCTCAAATCTTTCAAATCCACCGAGTACAGTGCATCTGAATGTTTCATAGCATCAAAGGAAATATCCACAGTTGTATCGACAAATTCATAACTGGCATTGGGAACATTGAGCACCTTCCCTTTAATTTCATCTATGAAATTGTTCAAGGCATCACTGTCCGTAGTATCATAGCTTGACAGGTCGATGGTATAGCTTGCCGTATTACCTGGTGTCAACGGACCCGCATCCACTCCATCATTGTTGTTGACTACTGGTCCAGGATAAGCCCTTACCGCTTCAAAATTAACCATCTTTGTTGTAGATGCCTTAAACTCCTTGGCTTCTATAGGAGGAAAACCATCTGTCATTTTGATAAATCCGCCTTTGTCCTGAGTAATCAATGTAAGCTGCCCATCTTTGTAGGAAAGGTTTACACCTATGCTATAATCGCGTACTTTATCCTCATACCAGCCATTGAGATCTGTCTCGGAGACTTCCCTATCAAGATTGAGCGTGTAAACACCGGAACTATCCCTTGTCAAAGCTGCTCCACCGGAGCCTTTATGCTCAAAGCGTACATAAGCTGTACCACCTGAACCTTGGATTGCAAATCCCGAGTCATTATCTACCGTGCTGATGTTCTTTGATATATATCCTTGCGTTCCTGCAGTGCCGCTTACCCAATGACCTGCTCCTTCATTTACCTGTTTTGTTGTCCTTATATATTCTACTTCATCAGCTGATATCCAATTCTCTTGAATCACATCCTCGTAAATGGGGGGATCGGGCTGAAAGTAGTCATTGGTAGCTCTATTTCCCTTATTGTAATCATTCCCTAACCCTGTGGGATTCGCCCCGGTACGTCCTACAGTGGCATCCTGGCCATCATTGTTAGAAACCTCTATCTCCTCCGCAAGCCTTTGCCATCCAACAGCCGTAGTGGTATTAGCCCCAGTACCGGCTCGCGCAGTAGTAGCAGTTATAACCGCCCCAGACACAGAAGTATTACCAACAATGCTGTTGTTTTTAATAGCATTGGCAACTGTATTAGCTATATCGGCTGCACTGTTGCAACCGCTTATATCAATTTCGGTAACATTTTCATAGTCTGCATCGCCATGATGATACATTTTGCTTGGGTCAGTCGTCAAAACGTAATACCTTGCACTTGCCCCATTACTATCATATGCCGTGAAAAACCCCAGTCCATCAGCAGAAGCAGCACTCGTATAAGCACTAAAATCCATGGTAAAAGTAGCCGGTTGAGCCGTTTGTGGATCTGCACGCACATCTGGCGTTCCGCCTGTCATATTCACACTAGATTCCGTCCCCAAAAGCGGTTCTGCCGTAGAAACCTTCGAGGAATAGGCCGGCAGTATTTCAAAAGGCCCATTTATGCCATCCAATGTAGGGTAAGTGTCAGGTATAAGTTGCAGGTCACTATCTGGTACTTCTCTAGGCTCAGGCAGTTGCTCCCATTTAGTTACCTTAGCAATCTCCTTATTCCCCACCAGCAGCAGCTTCCCATTATAATTCGTCTCATACGCAATATCATTGATGTGCTCGAACCCCTGGGAGATCTCCTTCTGTATGGTCATCCTGTCCAGATCCGTATTGCTATCGTTATCTGCATCAATGACCTTGGCCTTAATGTTCTTCATAATCTCAATTTGTTGCTGGATGCCACCTGCTGCCACGTTCAGCAGGGAGATGCCCGTCTGCACATTGGCCTCATCCCTGTCCAATGCCCTTTTGCGCACGCGCATTCTCTCGGATATGGCATACTCGGAGGCTCCGTCCCCGGCTCCTACGATTTTCTGTCCGCTTGCAACCTTAGCCAAATCTTTGCCCAGCTTGGACACATTCTTATTCAGCTCCCCCAGCGACATCATAGCCGTAGGATTGTTCATCACCGTCATTGCCATTTCCATTACCTCCTCGACTGCTCATCCCTGAGCCGCCCTCCTATTTTCATACCAAGCCATCAGGATACGCCTGATATGCCCACATGCTCTTCTCCATGCTTGAAAAAGTCGTCAGTAGCGAAGGATCGATCTCCAGCCCCTCCGCAATATCCAGAAGTAGAGAGATAGAGATGTTATCACCGTACTTGCCCCGCTCTATGCGGCTCAAAGTACTCTGGCTGATATGCACCTTGTCTGCCAGCTGATTCTGCTCCAAGCCGTGCAGTGTGCGATAATACGCTATTTTGGCTCCGATCTGTCGAAAGAAAACATCCCGACGAATTCCCACGTTGCCCACTCCTCTACGCTTTGCCTACCATAATTATCGTATTTACCCGCCCTTTTATTTGGCATATAGTCGCCGTATTGCATCAAGTATATGCAGTTTAATTATTTCGTTTTAATAATATTAGTATGTAATATTTTCTTGAACCATTTGCCATATTATATCATTTTCAAATATATTTTTGCAAGGCTTCTGCCTTTTTATTGTTTTTCAATAACAAATCTCATATAATATCACTAAGGAAGTGATTTAATGGGTATAGGAGAACGTCTAAAATTAGCTCGCAAAGCACTGAACCTAAAGCAATCAGAATTCGGTGCCCGCATTGGCTTGAGTCAACCATCCATCGGCCAGTACGAAAAAGAAACACGCCCCATCACGGAGCGTGTCATTTCTCAGCTGGTCAGCGAGTTTCATATAAATGAAGAATACCTGCGTCACGGAACTGGGGATATGTTCATCGATCAGAAGCCAAAGCTTGTCCGGCAGCTGGCTGAGGAACTGGCCCTCTCTGACAGGGAGCAGCGCCTGCTGCTGACCTTTCTGGAGTTCCCTCCGGATACCCGCAACCAGATACTCGACTTCGCACAGGATTTCGTAAGCAAACTCCAACAAAGAAAGTAAAACAGACGACTTTTTGACAGAAACGGAGATCAGTGCCATGAAGAACAACAGGCGGCTCCCCATAGGGATGCAGAGCTTTGCCAAGTTACGGGAAGGCGGATATGCATATGCAGACAAAACCCGCTATATATACGAACTGGTTTCTGGCAGTCAACAATATTTTCTCAGCCGCCCCCGCCGTTTCGGCAAAAGTCTCTTTCTCTCCACCCTCAAGGCCTACTGGGAGGGCAGGAAGGAACTCTTTGAGGGGCTGGAGATAGCGGAACTGGAGGCACAAAGGGATAATCCTTGGCAGCCTTATCCCGTATTTTACTTTGATTTCAATGGCAAAAACTATCAGCAAGATACAGCCTTAGAGAGCATCTTAGACAAAATGCTGCGCCAGTGGGAGAATACCTATGGTGGAGATGCCAGCCGCCCTTTGGAAGAAAGGTTCCAATATCTTCTGACGGCTGCAGCTCAAAAAACAGGTCGCCGCTGCGTAGTGCTGGTAGATGAATATGACAAACCGCTGCTGGAGGTGCTGGGCAACGCTGCCCTTGAAGAACACAATAAAGCCGTATTCAAGGGGTTCTTCGGCACCCTCAAGAGCTACGATGATTACTTGCAGTTCGTCTTTATCGCCGGGGTCACCAAGTTCAGCAAGGTCAGCATCTTCAGCGACCTCAACCAGTTGCGCGATATTTCGCTGTCAGAAAAATTCACCGACATTTGCGGCATTACAGAAGAAGAGCTGAATGACTGCTTCTCTGCAGAAATTACAGCTCTGGCTCAGCACAAGCATATCAGCCTTGATGAATGCCTGTTAGCACTGAAAAAAAACTATGACGGCTATCATTTCTTCCCACATGCAAAAGGAGTATACAATCCCTTCAGCCTCCTGAATGCCCTGGCAGACAAAAGTTTCAATGCCTATTGGTTTTCTACCGGCACTCCCACCTTTCTGGTGCAACGAGTACGGGAAATAAAACTCTCGGCCAATCGATTCACTGACAGTACCCTGTACGCCACAGGAGATTCCTTGACAGACTACCGCTATGAAAATCCAGATCCCATTCCCCTGCTCTACCAGACAGGCTATCTTACAATATGGGATTATGATGAACGCCGTCACCGCTATATCCTGGGCTTTCCAAATGAAGAAGTGAAATACGGCTTCTTGAAAAGCCTGCTGCCCGCCTACACGCCTGCTGCCATCTCCAATTCTGGAACGGACATCTTCGCCCTGGATGATTGCCTGGAATCAGGCAAAGGACAAGGGCTATGCCCTGCCCTATCAGGCAGATAAGCGACGGATTTTCATGATAGGGGTGGGGTTTGATTCTGAAATGCGTACTCTGAAAGAATGGCTGGTGAAATAAACTCCAAACACCTTCCATGAATGTCAAAAGCGCATACGAAAAAACGCTGCCAAGGGAGAACATTCTCCATCGGCAGCGTTTTTCTTTTACTCCAGAGAAACAATCTTATTCTTCAGCACATAGATCAGTGCCTGGGTCCTGTCCTTGACCTTCAGCTTGTGGAACAGGCCGGACAGGTGGTTCTTCACCGTCTTTTCGGAAATGCCCAGAGCTTTGGCGATGTCCTGATTGGACAGGCCTTTCACCATGCAGTGGAGCACATCCATCTCCCTGGCGGTGATGCGTTCTTTGTGGCCGGCGTCCCACATCTCCTTGGCCAGGGTGCCGAAATCCTCTCCCTCAGGCACATCCCCGAACAAGCGCTCGGAAAGCTGGGGATAGATGAAAGCGTTGCCTTCGTTCACCACATGGATGGCCCGCACCAATACGCTGGGCTCTACATCCTTCAGCAGGTAGCCGAGGGCGCCGTTTTTCAGCATTTCCAGCACATAGTTGTCACTGTCATGGATGGTGAGGGCGATGATCTTGGTCTTGCTGCCCAGTTCTGCCAGCTGCTTGGTGACCTCCAGCCCCGTGGTGCCGGGCATGTTGATATCCAGCAGCAGCACATCCGGCTGCAGAGCCAGCGTGCGGGCCAGAGTCTCCTGGCCATCCTCGGCCTCGCCTACGATTTCCAAATCGTCCTCGAAACTCAGCACCCGTTTGATGCCCTGGCGGAACAGGGTATGATCATCTGCTATCAAGATTTTTATTGCCATTTGCATTTTCCTCTATTCTTTCTGTATCGGTCACTATCATATCCTTATCCTCTAGTATACGGGCTTTGAGGAAAATCAGCAACTCCGATTCTGTATTACTTTTGGAAGTATGACGGAAAAAATGGCCCAAAATGGGCAAATCCCCCAAGAAAGGAATCTTGGACAGCCTTTGCGCCTCCTCGCTGCCAATCAGGCCGCCTATGACCATGGTCTCCCCATCCCGCAGGCGCACATTGGTGTCGGCGCTGCGGGTTTGGAAGCGGTAGGCCTTGATATCATCCACATAGAGGGGTGAGCTGACCTCCGTGTGCACCGAAGCTGTGATATCCCCGAATTCATTGACCCGCGGCGTGTAGCGCAGGATAATGCCCGCCTTGCGGTACTTGATGGAGTTGGTGGTGATATTGTTGGCCGTAGTCTGCTCCGGCACCGGCACCTCACCGCCGATCTCTATGACCGCCTCATGGCCCTGCAGGGTGGTGATATTGGGACGGGAAAGCAGCTTGGCCTTGCCAGATGTCACCAGAGCATCAACCTTGGCATCAAGATATACATTATAACCCAATGCGCCCGGTCCAATGCCATAGCGGATAGTGCTGCCATTGGGGTCCTTGATGTAGCTTTCCTGCTCCCAGCGTTGCCGCCAGCTGCGCTCAAGGGGCTGGCGGTGTGACTGCCAGCTCCATTCCACGCCCAAATCCTGGGATGCGTCCTTGGAAATGGCCACGATCTTGGCCTCCAGAGAAACCTGCTTGGCTGGCACATCGAGATTCTTCAGGATTTCCTCCATGGCCCGTGCTTCAGCCGGGGTGCCGTAAAGCACTACGGAGTTGGTGGATGGGTCAGCCATCACCCTCACGCTTTCCGCATCATCCGCCTTGGGTTCCTGTTCTTTTTTGCTGCCTTTCCCCTTGCTCTCATTATCACTGGCGGTACTTGCCGCCCCGCCTTTTTCTTTCAAGGAGATTTTCGCCATACGGGCAATTTCCCTGGGGTCGGCATGGTGTAGGGTGTAGACATGAATGCTGCGACTGCCCCTGCCAGGCAGGGTGATGAGGTAGACCCCCTGCTCCTTCAGCACCACCAGTCCCTTGGCAGCGGCAATGTAATCGATGATTTCCTCCGGCTCGGCAGTAAGGGAGAGAGACACCGTGCCTCCCACCGCATCGTCCATCACCAAGTCGAGACCGCCCATGCGGGCTGCCCCCATAAGCAAAGAACGGACATTCCCTTCAGTAGCCTGAATGGTTATAGGAGAAGCAAGAGCAGTAGTTCCCCCAAGAACTAACATAGCAAAAACCGTGCAGATAGCACGAATAAATAAATTCAAATTTTCACCCCCATTTATGGCAGTTCCAGCCATTTCTCTCCCTGCGGCGTACTCACGCAAACCCTTCTAGGCTCAATCGCCGTCACTGTTATGTCCTCTGCTCCTTCACCTGCAGCAAGGGTCAGGGACTTCCCGCCGTAGTCGATCAAGGCCAGTTGCCCTGCAGCTCCTGAGATAATGCCTGTAAGTTTTGGCTCCTGCACAACGGGAGGTTTTGGCAGCGGAGCAGACTTTGCCGAGATAGGCATGGCTGGTCTTTTCTCCTGCCCAACTGCCTGAACATCGGCTTTCGTCTCCGCTGCCTTGCCCTTTTCCTCCCTTGTTTCATGCAGCAGGGTGAAGGGGTCTTTCAGCCCCTTGGAAACTGCCGCCTGCTCGCTGCCCGCTATGGACTGGTGGGCGGGACGCTTTTCCTCTATCTCTGCCCTCTGCTCGGGCAATTCCAGCAAAATTTCTTCCTCCGGTCCTGAGGCAAAGAGCACTCCCACCAGCAAGATTATCAGAAGCAAGGCTGCCAGCCCGGATTTTTTCCAACTTTGCAAGGCCCACCTCCGAAACTTCAACATAAAAAATGCCCCCAAGCCTTTGGCAGCTCAGGGACATCCCTTGATAACTATGCACTAATGAAACTATGCGTATCCCCTTAGCGCCTTACTTATTCTGATTGGCAGCCTTGACCTCAGCCAGCTTCGGCCCCATGATGCGCTTGTAGGCCTCAACGCCGGGCTGGTTGAAAGCGTCCACATTGGAAAGCTCGCCCTCATAGGCCACGCTCATAGCCAGCATGTAGAGGAGCTCGCCCAGATGATAGGCATTGAGCTTCGGCAGGGTGAAGCAGGCGCTGTAGCGCTTGTTGGAAGCCAGAGCATCCTCGTTGGACTGACGAGCTACTTCCAGAGCCTGGCCCATGGTGACGCCGGAGATGTCGGAAAGCTTCTTGGCTTCCGGGAACACATCCGGGATAGTCAGATCATTGTCCCAATCCTTCAGGCGAATGAACTGCACTACCTTGTTCAGCTTGCCTTCCTGATGCTGCTGGGTCTGGGAGTGCATGTCTGTGGTGCCCACAGCCACCAGCGGAGTGCGGCCATAGCAGACTTCCTTGCCGTCCTTGTTGAACTGCTTGCCCAGGGACTCAGCCAGGAGCTGGATGTACCACTCGGACACGGACTTGAGGTAGTCGCCATAGGGCATCATGACCTCGATGTCGCGGCCGTGCTTCTCAGCAGCGGCGAACTTCAGGGCAGCGTTCAGCATAGCAGGGTTCTGCCAGATATCGTCATTCTGGCAAGCCTCATCCATAGCCTTGGCACCAGCCAGGAACTGCTCGATGTCGAAGCCGATGCAGGCAGCCAGGGTGAGGCCCACTTCGCAGAAGATGGTGAAGCGTCCGCCTACTCCATCGGGTACGGCGAACTGAGGCCAGCCCTTCTCGATAGCCAGCTTCTTCAGCAGGGTCTGCTTCTCCATGTTGGGGTCGGTGACAGCTACCACTTCCACATCGATATTGTCGAACTTCTGCAGGGCATCATAAATGACCATGAAGTTGGACATGGTGTCGAGGGTGCCGCCGGACTTGGAGATAACCAGCAGGAGCACCTTCAGGTTGCGCTTCTCGTGGGACTTGGTGACCTTGGCGCTGTTCTCCAGGTAGTGGATGATATCGCCGGTGCGGCGGGGGTCAATGTTCTGACCGCTGAAAACCACCTTCGGGAAGCCCTTGCGCTCTTCCTTGGGCAGCTCATTCCAGAACTCGCCGCAATGCACATCAAAGAGCACCTTGTTGCCCAGATAGGAACCACCGATGCCCAGGGAAACCACCACATCCACATTGTCCTTAACATGAGCCGTGAGCTCGCCCAGGCGCTTCAGGGAGCTGGGGCTGTTCAGATGACCTTCCTCCACATAGGGAAGCTGGGAGAAAAGAACCTTCTCCGGCTCGCCATCCTTGGAGAGGTGAGCGCGGATAAAGCCCTTCTCGCGCATGACCTTCATGGCCTCATGAGCTTTCTTCAGATCCTCTTCATAGCTTTTCAGATCAGCTTCGGTGACTTTGCCTTCGCCGTAAAGGTTGTCGTAATCAAAGGTAAAGCCGGATTTCAACTGCAAACTCATCTTGCTCAACACTCCTTACTTATTTCACACAATTCATATTCAAAAGTTATGCTTCCATACAATTATCAGTATAACGCAATTGTTCAAATTTTGCCATAGGCAAAATATACATATCGGCACAGTTAAAGGCGAATTTCTGTCATTCGTTCAAAAGTATCTTGGCTGTTTCTTCATCAGTGATCAGCACATTGATAAGCCTGCCCCTCAGCGCCCCCATGATGGCAGGCACTTTTTCCCTGGAGGCTGCCAGGCCGATATTGTACTCATAGCCTTTCAGTTTTTCCAGCCCTACGGAAATAATGCGGTCGGAGAAGGGTGTCTCCACCTCATGTCCGTTGATATCGTAGAAAACGGAACAGATTTCTCCCACCGCCCCCGTGCGAGACAGGGATTCGATAGCTTCCCGCCCGAAGCTGCCCGCCCAAACCAGATTGGAAGACTTCACCGGGGCGCCGATGCCCACGATACCTATATTCACTCTTTCCCAGAAGGCAGAAATCTTTTCATAATTCACATCCTGCAAGATGGCCTTGCGGATATCCGCGGTCCTGGCAATGGCCGGGGCGTAAATATAATGGCTGCGCCCGCCAAAGGCCCTTGCCATCTGGTAGCAGACGGTATTCACATGGAACTCGCTGTCTATGCTCTCAGGGCCGCCGTCCAGCGGCACGAAGTCCACATCTGCCGGAGAGTTTTTCTCCTGTTCTGCCAGCTTGGCCAGCTCGCTGATGGTAGTGCCCCAGGCCAGCCCCACCACTTTGCCGTCATCTATGATGCGGCGCAACAGCCCCAGGCCTGCACGGGCCATATTCTGCTTGATGACCTGCATATCATAGCTCTTGGGCACCACGCAGGCTTCCTTGAGGCCGAACCTGTGCTCCAAGGCAGCTTCCAGTTCATCGAAAGAATCGCTTTCTACAGTTATTTTTACAATCTTGTCTTTCAAAGCCTTTTTCAGATACTTGCTCACAGTGGTGCGGTCAATACCCATGCGCTGGGCTATTTCGCTTTGCTTCAGGTTTTCCACATAATACATGTTGGCAACCTTGACCAGGATCCGTCTTTCCACCGGTTGCATAGCCATCCCCCCTATCCTGCCTATCTGCTTTATAACACCATTGTTCAAATTTTGCCGTAGGCAAAATCTTCCAATTGGTGTTTCAACGAGGCGGGAGATATTAGCTCGCCGCCTGTTAGTAGTTTGCCGCCCCCACTTATAGAAGTGGGGGACATCTTCTTCCGAGTTATATATCCAATTGTTTGATATTCTCGATATTATCCCATATTCCTTTTTTTATGTAAAGGACACCTGTTTCCTTTGCCTAAGGCCCCTCCTTGGTCCCTTCCCCTGACACGACCAAAACTGGCACAAAGAGGATAATGTGCCAGTCTTGATGTTATTTGCTTTTTAGCCCCGGGTCTTGCCACCTGCTATGTTGTAAGTGACGCCGTGAATGTAGCCTGCCCTCTCGCTGGCCAGGAACATCACCGTATCAGCCACCTCCGTCAGACGGCCGCTGCGTCCCAAAGGCGTGGTCTTGGTGCTCTTGTAGCCCTTCCTGAGGTCCTCCACGGTGATGCCTCTGGTGTAAGCCAGAGCTTCCTCATAAGAGAGGGTGCGCAGGCCCGTGGCCTCCATGATGCCGGGAGCCACGCCAACCACTCGCACATTGTACTTGCCCAGTTCCTTGGCCCAGGAACGGGTGAAGGAATTGACGGCGTTCTTAGTGGCTGCGTAGATGCTCTGTCCTTCGGAACCTTCCAGTCCGCTTTCCGAGGACATGTTGATGATGACCCCGGCGCCATTTGCCACAAACTCATGCCCCAGTGCCTGAGCCATGAGATAGACGCCCTTCAGGTTTACGCCAGTAACCTTTTCATAAACATTGTCATTCAGCTCGTACTTGCCATGAGGGTCCTTGGGGTCCACCAGCAAGCAGGGAATGTTGATGCCGGCGTTATTCACCAGCACATCCAGCTTGCCGAATCTCTCCTTGGCCTGCTTGATCATGTCCGTGATGTTATCTGGGCTGGTGACATTGGTCACCACATAGAGCATCTCACCGCTGCCCTCGTGGAGGTCAAACTCCGGAGCCTTGGGATTCATATCGCAAACCACCACATTGGCGCCGTTATCCAGAAAAGCCTGGGCTACTGCCTTGCCGATGCCGGAAGCGCCCCCCGTCACCACTGCTGTCTTACCTTCTAAATTAAGCCATGAAGCCATTTTACACATCTCCCAATTCCAATCTTATTGTCTAACTTCTGTTTCCTCTCAAGGCTTTACAATGGAAATCTCATCACCGGGGACCACATCCACAATGGGCTTGTCCTCCAGATAAAGGCTGCCCTCCAGCCCCTCGCCTTCCTCATTGGCATTGAAGCGCAGGGTAATGTGCCCCAGGTTCTTGAGGTTCTTCTGCACCTCGCTGCCCACATAGACCACCTTGTACTCCTCACTGCCCAGTCGGAAGATATCCCCTGCCTGCACCGTATCCGTCAGCTCATTGCCCCGATGGAGGATGCAGTATTCGCGCAGTTCCTCTGGCGCATTTTCGTTGAACATGATGAGCATTTTGGCCTCCTTGAAGGAATGGACATTGACGCCTAATTCCTGCACGGTGGTGCTGTAATACTTCTTCATTTGTAAAACCTCCATAAAACTAAATGTCTATTGTGCCCAGTTATTCAAGTCACAGGCACAGCAGCGCTGTGACCTTCACTTTCAGCAGGAGAAATCTCATGCCTCATACAGGCCGAAGCTGGCCAGCCATGCCAGGATAACTGCAATGGGGCCGGTGATGAAACGGGAATAGAGCACAGAGGGCACACCCACTTCCACAGTCTCTGCCTCTGCCTCAGCAAGACCAAGACCCACAGGAATAAAGTCGCAGGCACACTGGGCGTTGATGGCAAAGAGAGCGGGCAGTGCCAGGCTGGGAGGAATCTGGCCGTTGCCAATCTCCACGCCGATGAGCACGCCGATGACCTGGGCGATGACCGCCCCCGGTCCAAGGAACGGGGAAAGGAAGGGGAAAGAGCAGATCAGCGACAGTATCACCAGGCCCACCGGGGAACTTGCCAAGGGAGCCAGAAGATTGGCAATCACATCGCCGATGCCCGTGGTGAGGATGACACCGATGAGCATGGACACGAAAGCCATGAAAGGCAGGATGGTCTTGATCATGGTGTTGATGGAATCACGGCCTGCCTGGTAGAACACGGAGACGATGCCGCCCATGAACTGGCCAATCTTGGCCATGAGGCTGCCCTCAGCCTGCTGCTGGGAAATCTTCTTGCTAGTGTCGTACTTCGGCTTTTTGGCAGGAGCTTCTTCTGCCGGAGCAGGAGCAGCGCTGCCATCAGTAAAGGCGATATTGTTCTCCTTCACTGCGGAAACATAGATATCTGCCTTGATATGCTGGGCCAGCGGGCCACTGGGGCCGGTGGGGTTCAGGTTGATGGTAAAAATCCTCTTCTGGGGATAGATGCCGCAGCGCAGGGTACCGCCGCAGTCGATTACTACTGCCAGAGTCTCATCATCAGGAACCTTAGTCTTGAAGCCATCCACAACCTCGCAGCCCGTCATCTCTCCCAATCGCAATGAAACCGGTGAAATCACGCCGCCGGTGATATTGACAATCTTGTTCTTCTTTTCCGTCGGCGTCAGCACCAAGGGGCCGCCAAAGCCGCCTGCACCAGCTGATACTGTCACACTCTTGTATTCTGCCATGATTATTTCCCCCTATAAAAATCCTCATACACTCATCAGGAACGAAATTTTTAAGACTTGATGGCCACGACCTGCTTGCTGAGCTGAACCCCCTGCTGCTTCTGCACATAGGCGGTGGTCAAATCCGTCACCCAGCCACGCAGGAAGTTGATGACAATGCCGATGAGGAAGTAGCGCAGAGCCAAATCCACCGTGGGCAGCCCCAAAGCAGTGATGCCATTGGCAATGCCCAGGAACACGAAGAGCTCACCGGGATTGACATGAGGGAAAAGTCCGTTCAAAGTATGGCAGGAAGCAGAACCTGCTGCATAGTAGGAAGGCTTGTAAAACTCCGGCACGAACTTGCCCAGGGACAAGGTCATGGGGTTGCAGAAGAAAAAAGTACCAACTACCGGCAGCACCATGTAACGGGTGAAGATATTGCCTGCGCAGAGATGCGCGAACTTCTCTATGCGCTCATTGCCCACCAGGAGGACAATGGAGTTCATTGCCACCAACAGGCACACCAGGGTGGGGATAATCCCGGTCACCCAGCCCATGAGCACTTCGCCACCCTTGTTGAACATGCCGATGAAACCCTGCGCGAAAAAAATCAATGTGTCCATTTCATTCTGTCCTTTCTCAAAATCCTCTCATTCAGCCGGAAACCGCTGCGCGCTCTTCGGCTCGCTCCTCCTGCATCAACCGATAGTTCTCGTAGTCCTGGCGGGCGTTCAGCACCGCCGCTTTCACCTGCTTTCCAAAACCTTCACAGTCTGCCTCTGTCAGGGCAGGGAGGAATTTCCCCTCCAGCCCTGCCAAGGGATGGAATCCGGCGAACACCGTGCGGCCTGCCATGGTTTCAGCCCTCAGGATGCGGTTCTCCCCGTCTATGCAGATAAGCGCTACCGCCCCGGATCTGAAACCGCCCTTGGCCTTGCCTATGGCAACCCTGCCACAGGAAGACCGCAGCTCACGGACATGAGCATTGAACCTGCGGAACTGCCACAGCCCCAGCGCCAGTTGCAGGCTCCACATGGCAATCGCCGTAAGAATCATCCACCCCATTGCAAAATCCCCTTTCCTCAGTCTGGCACTTCTTCGCCGCCGACAATTATCACATATGTGATATATCATCAACTTTTATTGATGCTTACAGGTATGATATTAGCTTATAGCAAACAGATATTCAATAGTTTTTTATCGTTTTATACTAAAAATCGGCGTTTTTCTTCGTTTTTGCTCTCACATCTTCACATATGTTATAGTTTTATATCATATGTGAAAGTATGGCGCATCAGAAAGCCCGGAGCCAGGCAGTATTTTCTGTCCCGCTCCGGGCTGCTCTCGTTATTCCTTTGCCACGGGCTTCAGCCTGCTTTTCAGACTATCTCCTCGTGCTCTTCCGTGAGATCCTTCTGCAATCGTATGAGCACTCTGGTAATCCGCGCCCCTTCCACTTCTTCCACATAGAAGAAATTTCCTTCCCAGGCCGCCATCATGCCAACCTGGGGGTCTCCGCCGATGGTGTCGTTGAGCCAGCCGCCGATGCTGTCCACATCTTCGTCTTCCAGCGCTATTTCCAGGATGTCTTCCATTTCTTCCAGCAGCATCTTGGCATCCACAGAGTAGACGCCATAGCCCCTCGATTCTGCCACAGGGCGCTCTTCGTCGAACTCGTCCTGAATGTCCCCCACGATTTCTTCCACTATGTCCTCGATAGTCACCATGCCGGAGGTGCCGCCGAATTCGTCCACCACGATAGCCAGCTGGCTGCGCCCCTTCTGCATGGTTTTCAAGAGCACGCTCACATCCATGCTCTCCGGCACCACCAGGGCGCGGCGGGCCATTTTCCTCAGATTTACCTTCTGCCCCTTGTACAAATACTTCAAGAGATCCTTGATATGCAAAAAACCAATGATATGGTCCTTGTCCTCACGGCAGATGGGATAGCGGGTCATTTGCTCCGCAAAGACCGTCTCCAGATTTTCCTCCAGGCTGTCCTCCAGATAAAGGCAGATCATGTCTGTGCGGGGGGTCATGATCTCCCTGACATTGCGTGCGGTGAAGTCAAAGACATTGTCCACAAAATCCGCTTCCGTATCGTCCACCAGGCCCTGCTTATGGCTTTCCTCCATGAGGAGGCGGATTTCTTCTTCCGTATGGGCCAGTTCGCCATTGCCCTCCACCTCGATGCCGAAGCGGGCTGACACCCAGTTGGCCACATGGTTCAGGAACCAGACGAAGGGATAGAAAAGCTTCTGGAAGATCAGCATGGGCAGGGCCACCCCCAGCATGATGCCCTCCACCCGCTGGATGGCAAAGGTCTTGGGGGTCAGCTCGCCTAAGATGATATGCATGGCGGTGATGATGGCAAAGCCCAGGGCCAGGGCCACTGTATGCCCTGCCGATACATCCAGGCCGAGCATATCCGTCAGGGGCAGGATGAGCTTTGCCACCGCAGGCTCACCCACCCAGCCAAGACCCAGGGAGGCCAGGGTGATGCCCAGTTGGGTCACAGATAGGGAAGTATCCAGATGATCCGTAAGCTCCTTGGCATAGCGGGCCCGCCTGTTTCCCTCCTGTATGAGCATTTCCAGACGGGAAGGGCGAATCTTCACGCAGGCAAACTCCGAAGCCACGAAAAAGCCGTTCATGAAAACCAGGAAGGCCACCAAAAGCAAATCAAAGATTATCGGCACTATGTCCACAAAGAATTCCTCCATCAATTCTTATTGGAAGGTTTCTTATCCGCAGCCTTCCCCTGCTTCTTTCCCCTGGCGGGAGCCCTGTGGCCTGCAGCCCTGCCCTTGGGCTGCGCTCCACGGGGCATGGCCTTGCCACCGGGCTCCAGGGGCTTCAGCTCTATCTTCAGCTGCTTTTCCAGCTGTTCCAGCTTGTAGGCTTCCTTGATATCTGCCAGGGTGATGACAGCGCCATGGGCACCGGCTCTGGCGGTGCGACCAGCCCGGTGCAGATAGGCCTGGGCATTTTCCGGCACATCCAGATTCACCACATAGTCAATGCCGGGGATGTCCAGTCCCCGTGCCGCCACATCAGTAGCCAGCAACAACCTGACTTTGCCCTTGCTGAAAGCTGAAACCGCATGCTGCCGCTCCTGCTTTCCTCCGGCGCTTACCAGGGATTCCACCGAAAGTCCCTCATAGCGCAGGTGGGACAGGGTCTTTTCCACATCGAATTTCTTGTTGATGAAGACCAGCCCCCGGGTGATATTCAAGCGGCGGGTTAGTTTCCGCAGGACTTCGATCTTCTCCCGGAAAGGCGTGATGCGATAGTAGTCCTCCCTCAGGCCGCCAGCCACTGCCTCATCTTCCACTGCAATATGCTCAGGATCGCCCAGGAAGGATGCCCGCTCCAAAGCCTTGCGGGAAGCGGTGGCGGAGAAAAGCAATATCTGCATTTCCTCCCGTGGCGGCATCAGCCGCACCACCTCGGCAGTGTTCTGCAAATTCTGGTCGTCCAGCATCCTGTCAAACTCGTCCAGCACCAGTATCTTAGCCTTATTCAGCTGCAGCTTCCTGCGGCGGGCCAGCTCCAGCAGCCGCCCTGCCGAGCCGATGATCAGCTGGGGTTTTTCCTTGAGCTTATCGATCTGACGGTCAATATTGGCCCCGCCAATCAGCCCCTGCACCCGCAGGCCCAGACCAGCCTGCTGGCTGAGTTCCCGGGCAGTATTGGTGATCTGCATGGCAAGTTCATAAGTAGGCGCCAAGATGACCGCCTGCACATCCTTGCTCTCTGCTTCCAACTGCATAAGCGCAGGCAAGAGATAGGCCAAAGTCTTGCCCGTTCCCGTAGGGGCCTCCCCTAGCAGGCTCTGCCCCTTCAATGCCTTGGGCAGGATTTCCGCCTGAATAGCCGTAGGCCTATTTATATCCTGTCTTGCAAGGGCTTCGCAAAGGGGTTCGCTGACACCCAATCCCGCAAAATCCTTTACCTCGTTCATTTCGTTTCTCTCCTAAATATTTCAATTCAACAAGGGAGTTCCCTTATCATCATCAAAGGTAGCCGTGCAGCGCGGATAGTTGGAGCATCCCCAGAAAGGCCCGTTCTTGCCCTTATGAAGATGCAAATGCCCCTCCCTGCACCTGGGGCAGAGATATTTATTCCCATCGTCCCCCTTATCCAGGGTTCCGTTCTTCCTGCTTTGCTCCATAGGGCTGGCAGAATACCGGGGCTTGTCCTGAAAGCCGCCCCAGCTATTCTGTGCAGGGGGCGCGCTGTAAAGCTCCCCTCCTGCCAGCAGGGCATCGATTTCCGCCAGATCCGCAGCCGAGGGGGCACCCCCACCGCGGCTGGAGTAACTGCCATAGCCGGCAGGATTTACGGGAGCAGCATTCCTCCCCCGTGATGCCCTCCCGGCTTGAGCGCCGCTCACGAAGGAGCTCCCCGCCCCTCTGCTTCTGGCATCCTCCATATCCGGCTGGCCGTCCTTGTCATTGCAAGTCAGGCGGCACTTGGGATAATTCGAGCACCCCCAGAAAATGCCGTTCTTGCCCTTGCGCTGAAGCATCACGCCCTGGCCGCAGCGGGGACACACATTATCTCCAGTGACTTCCATCTTCACATTGCCGGCCTTGGCGCAGAGCTTCCTGGTAAACTCTATCTGTCCTGCCAGGAAGTCAGCCAGAGTCCCCTCCCCTTCAGCCATGGAATGGAGCCTGTCCTCCCAGATAGCTGTCGAATCAGGATAAGTCATTTCATCCGGCAGGGCATCCACCAGGATATAGGCCGCCGGGGTAGGCACCAGATATTTTTTCTTCCCCGTAGGCTTCATGAACTTTCGCTTGATGAGGTCGTCTATGATAGTGGCGCGGGTAGCCTCGGTGCCGATGCCGTAGACATCCTTCAGCTGCTTCTTGGCCTCCTGGTTCTTCACATACTTGTGAATTTCCTTCATGCCCGCCAACAGGGTAGAAGGAGTGAATCGCACCGGCGGCTTGGTAGTGCTGGTCTTCATTTCCCCTTTCTGCCAGGAAACATCGTCCTTTTTCTTCATAGCAGGCAGAGCCTTGCTGCTTTCATCCTCATCCTTTTCCCGTTCTTCCTCATCTTTGGCCTTGCCCCGTACCTGGGACTGATACATGACCTTCCAGCCCAGATCCCTTTCCGTGCGCCCGCTGGCAGTGAAAAGCTCCCCATGGTAAGTGACTTCCACCTTGGTCTGGTCATACTGGTGCACAGGATAGAACTGGGCCATATAGCCCCTGGCTATGAGGTGGTAGAGATTTCTCTCCTCCTCCGTCATCTGCAGGACATTAGCCTTGACGGTGGTAGGGATGATGGCATGGTGGGCAGAAATCTTCTTGTCGTTCCAGGCCCGGCTGTCAATTTCAAGGTTCGCCCCCGGCACCCAGCTGGCCAGCAGCTCATCCCCTGCCACCGCCAGATTGCCCAGGATAGCAGCTGCATCCTTTCTCTGGTTGGTGGGCAGATATTCGCAGTCCGAGCGTGGATAGGTGGTGAGCTTCTTCTCATAGAGCTTCTGGGCCGTGTCCAGCACCAGCTGGGGAGCATAGCCGTAGCGCTTGCCTGCCAGCACCTGCAGCGTCGACAGAGAAAAAGGCAACGGCTGCGGTTCCTGCTTCTTCACCTTCTGGTAGCCTGTAATCACGCCCTCCAAAGGCTCCTGACCGAACTTTTTGAGCATGTCCTCCGCTATTTGCTTGTCCACCAGACGGTTTTCGCTGTCCAGGCCTGCCTGGGTATCCTCCGGCTTCCACTGGGCGACAAAGCTGCCGTTCTCATGCTGAAAGGTGCCACGGATAGTGTAATAGTCCACAGGCTTGAAATTCTCAATCTCCCTCTCCCTGCGCACCACCAGGGAAAGGGTGGGTGTCTTGACCCGGCCAATGGGCAGCACCAGCTTGTCGTGCCCTGCCCTGCGGGCTGCCAAAGTATAGGCTCTGGAAAGGTTCATGCCAATGAGCCAGTCAGCCCGGGCCCGGGCCAGGGCCGACTGCTTCAGATTGAAGAAATCCTTGTTTTCCCGCAGGTGCTCATTGGCCTCCTTGATGCTCTTTTCGTCCAGGGCATTAAGGAGAATGCGCCGCACGGGCTTCTTGTTCCCCAGATAATCAAGCACCTCATCCACCAGCAGCTGCCCTTCCCGGTCAGGGTCGCCGCCGTGGACGATTTCATCAGCCTTGTCAATGAGGCCCTTCACGATGGCGAACTGCTTCTCGCAGTCCTTGGCCACATAGAGCTGCCACTTCTCAGGGATAATGGGCAAATCCTCGGCCCGCCAGCGCTTATAGCGGGCATCATATTCCTCCGGTTCCGCCTGTCTGAGGATATGACCGAAGAGCCAGGTCACCACCCCGCCCTTGGTCACCAGATACCCGTCCCGGCGCTCCACAGGCCCCGGCAGGCACTTGGCAATTTCCCGGCCCATGCTGGGCTTCTCGGCAATATATAGACGCAAAGTTCTTCCTCCCGTAAAAGTCTTATCCTTTATTTTACCATACTTTCCCATAACTCTCGACTGGAAAAATCAACTGCATTATGTAATATTCGATATAGTAATTGACATCAATATAACATTCAAGTATAATAAATTTACAAGATTACAAATCACAAGGAGGAACCGCCTATGGCTGAGAAGAACTTTCCCCTTTCCCAGGAAAAACTGGAAGAAATCATCAAGGATTATCCCACCCCTTTCCATATCTATGACGAAAAGGCCATCCGCCAGAATATCAGGAACCTGAAAGCTGCCTTTGCCTGGGCGCCGGAGTTCCGGGAGCACTTCGCCGTGAAAGCCACTCCCAATCCCCGCATCGTGCAAATCCTGGCCGAGGAGGGAGCCGGCACCGACTGCAGCAGCCTGCCTGAGCTGCTGATTTCCCAGGCCGCCGGGGTCACGGGAGAAAAAATCATGCTCACCTCCAACGACACCCCTGCCGATGAGTTCCAGAAAGCTATCGAGCTGGGCGCTATCATCAATCTGGATGACCTTTCCCATCTGGACTACCTGGAGAAAAACGCGGGGCTACCTGCCTGCCTGTCCTTCCGCTTCAACCCCGGCAACCTCATCGAGGGCAACGACATCATAGGCCGCCCCACAGAAGCCAAGTATGGCCTGCCCCATGACCAGCTGCTGGAGGGCTACAGGCGGGCCAAGGAAAAGGGCATCAAGCGCTTCGGCCTCCACACCATGGTGATTTCCAACGAGCTGAGGAGCGAGGGCCTCATCTATACCGCCGAGCTCATGTTCAAGCTAGCAGTGGAAATCAAGGAAAAGCTGGGCATCGCCCTGGAATTCGTCAACCTGGGCGGCGGCATCGGCATCCCCTACCGCCCAGAAGAAGAACCTGTGAACCTCACAGAAGTGGGCGAAGGCATCAAGGCCCTCTACGAGGAGCTCATGATTCCCAACGGCCTGGGCCACGCCGCCATCGCCATGGAGAGCGGCCGCGCCATGACCGGCCCTGCCGGCTGGCTGGTGTCCACAGTGCTTCACGAGAAAAAGACCTACAAGGACTATATCGGCCTGGATTCCTGCATGTCCAATCTCATGCGCCCCGCCCTTTACGGCGCTTACCATCACATCACCATCATGGGCAAGGAAAAAGCCCACTGCGACCACCTCTACGATGTCACCGGCTCCCTCTGCGAGAACAATGACAAATTCGCCATCGACCGCCGCCTGCCGGAAATCGAGATAGGCGACCGCCTCATCATCCACGACACCGGCGCCCACGGCCACGCCATGGGCTTCAATTACAACGGCAAGCTCTGGAGCGCCGAACTGCTGCTCCGCGAAGATGGCAGCGTGGAGCTTATCCGCCGGGCCCAAACCATAGACGACTATTTCGCTACCCTCCGCTACCCCGGCTCCCTGCTCTGAAATCAGTTTGGCAAAGAAAAACAGCATAAAAAAAGTACCGCCGACAGGCCTTCCCGTCAGCGGTACTTTTTTATCCACAATATAGTTCGGACATCTTGCCGCACTCCAGCTTTACGCAGTTGCGCCCAGCGTTCTTCGCCATGTAAAGGGCCTCATCCACCCTCTTGAACAAGGCCTGGAAACTATCCACCCGGCCATGCCAGCCTGCTACGCCTATGCTGCAGGTGACCTCCATGCCGCCCAGCTTCTTGCCGGATATCAGGCAGCGCAGATTTTCTGCAAAATCCATGGCCTGCCCCATGTCAAGCCTAGGGCAGAACACCAGGAATTCCTCGCCCCCCCAACGAATAAAGGGCTTTCTGCGGTCAAGGTTCTGCCGAACGAGCGCTGAAAACTCCTTCAGCACCTTGTCCCCGGTGCTGTGGCCATATTCATCATTGATCTGCTTGAAATGGTCAATATCCAGCAGCAGCACGGACATGGGCAGATGCTCCTTCTGGCTGGCATGCAGGCTCTCCAAGGCCAGCTCATCCAAGCGCTGACGATTGTAGCACCCCGTGAGTGGATCCCTTTCTGCCTTTTCCGTGGCCACAGCAGCCTCATACTCAAGGTCTGCCTGCCTGGCTTCCATCTGCTGCTGGCTGGCCAGCTGCCTGCCAATCAATACGAAGATGAAATAACAGAAAGCCAAGATGGCAAAAGGAGTCATAAAACTTGAACTGTCCCACAGCCTGAAATGCCCTGCCAAGCCATCTATCACTCCGCATGAGGTGAAAGCAGCCACAGCGGGCAGCAAAGCCTCAGCCCGATAATCTCCGCCTTTCCCTCTGCGCCAGAGCCAATAAGCAGCGCAGCCTTCACTGACAAGCAGCAGCGGATAGTAAATCCCCATCATGGCGTTCATCATGTGCAGCCCAAAAGCCTCACCTGCCATAGCGATGACAAAGAGCGACACTTCTGCTCCCAATACCAGATCCATACGGGCATTTGCTTCGCCCTCAAGCACCTGATAGACGATGAAATTGGCTGAGATTGGCAAGATATATGCCAGAATGCTCAGAGCACACCACCAGAAAACCGGTGCATCAAAGATGAACATAGTGAGCTTGGTAGCACAGAGAAGCCATAGGGCAAACACCCCTAAAAAACCTACAATGGCAAAATATAGCTGCCTTTCACCCGGAGAAGTGAAGTGATAATAAAGGAGCATAATGACCATCAACAAGAGGCAGACAGGAATAGCCATGATATTGGGAATATCACGCCAGAAAAGCGACTTTACAGCCTCCATCTCCGTGGTCAGGCTCAAATTCTCCACCAGACCCAGCTGGGAAGGAACATTCGAGTAAAGTTCAAAGGTCAGCTGAGAAGGAGTATAAAACTCCGGCAGAGCCACGATATGCCAGCGATACCCATCCCCAAAAGCCACATCGTGAAAGTGCCCATACTCATAAATCAACCTGCCCTCAAGCCAAATCCGCACAGACTCGTTAGTCGTGGCAAAAGTCAGGGTGTTATTCTTCACCTCGGCAGGAGATATAGTCCTGGAAATAGCTGCCCAGTGCACTTCATCTCCCAAAGCAGGACGGCCCGGATAAGAAAAGGTCTGCCAATCCGCTGAACCAGTTTCCGGATTGGGCAGCCAATCCTTGTCAGTTATACTCTCATAGGCCTGCGGTACTACACCAGGGCGATATAACCACTCCCCCTGCCACGATGCCGCTTCTGCTTTAGCAAGGCAACATATTGCTGTCATCAGCACCATCAAAGGTACTATCTTCAATATGAATTTATGCCATCCTGCCTTCATAAACAAAACCTCTTATCTCATCTTTTAGGACTTCAGACCTAATCGATTGCTTTATCCCAGTTTACTCCCACTTTTTGACAAAGTCAAGCAAGCATTGCCATCTTCTGCTGTATAAATAAAATATCCCGGCCAGGATCAGCCGGGATAAACTTGGGGCTGGGGCAAAAATCAAAACATCATATTCACGAAATTACCCATAGTTGCAAAACTATGAAGCTGAAGAAGAGATCTGCCACTATAGACGCCGGCCTGCTTCAGCTGCTTGCCAAACATATCGTTTACGGAGGGAAACAGCTTATCCTCCTGACCCTTGGCAAAGTTTACATGATTTTCCGCCTTGCCGGTAAGTCCATCCTTGCCCAGGATGTTCTCCACGCGGCTAGGACTGTCTTGTATAGCTTTGGCAAGTTTTCCTTCATCCACAGTGATCTTGCCATCGCTGCCCACATTGAGGCCAATCTTGGCATAGGTCTCAGCCCGGGCAGAAGTATCGCCGAATACCGAACCCATATGGGACATGCGCTTGGAAACATCCCCGTAATCCTTGAAAAGGCCGATAGCAGAATTGTAATCATCCACAAACTTGCCCACAGTATCCAATGCTTCCTGCATAGGCTTGCTGTACTCTGTCTTCTGGGATGTGGTGCCGTCCTCAGCAGTGACAGTCTTCTGAGTAATGGCATTTTCCCCTACATCAAGGTTCAGCTTCTTCATATCCTGAATGGAAGCTGACAAATCGTTCATGGTAGAACTGAATTCTGCCTTGAAGCCTTTGGCAGCATTGTCATAGCTTGAAAGCAACTCCCTCTTGCCGCTGCTGACTTCCGAAATCCCGGACAGCATGGCACTGGCAGCCGAGGAACTGCTGCCGTAATTGCTCCAGATGTCATTGGACTTCTGCGAATTGCCGGCCGCATTATTTCCAAACAGCGACAAACCGTTGTTCTGGGCCATGTTCAACATCATGTAGGTGTTGTTAGCCATAGAACTTATCGTAGCCATAAGTCATACCTCCTTTCCCTGGAATTTTGATGATATGGCTCTTACTCCGATTTTCCCTCAGCAGCCGCCCCCGTGAGTTTGGCATAGAGCTCATCGAAACGCTTATTGATCTCATCATGGGTATCCTGGGTAATTTGAGGCATCTTGTCGGTGCCCATGGTATCCTTCCAGGCAAGGCCAGCCTGCTTGAAGCCCTCCTCCACTGCATCCTGCATGGCTTTGAGCTTCTCCGGGTCATCACCTGCAATGGCCTTGGCCATATCGAAAATACGCCCTGCTACTGCATCAACGGAATAGTCACCGCCCTCACCCACGGCCTTCTCAGCTTCTTCAGGCGTGGTGCCTACAGCAGGCAGGCCAAACTGCGAGGAATCAATCTGCATATCCCCAAAGGCCAGCTTGCCAATGCCCTCGTCCAGCCAGCCCTGGAGTTTGGCGTTGTTTTCCGTCAACACAGAAATCATCATCTTGTAGGAGTTGTCAATGCCCTGCTGCAGAATATCAATCTGCTCTGCCGTCAGGCCCTTCACAGCCTCCCCATGGCTCTTGGCCGCATCTGTTACGTCCACCTGATAGGCGTCAGCCGGAGCCTGAGCTCCCGTCTGAGCCTCGGCCTTTGGCGCCGCTGCTGCCGCGCTGCCGTTTCCCTGCTTTACATTCAAGGTGCTTAGGCTGGTGGAAACATTAACCATTGTATTAACATCCATGTTAATTGCCTCCTTTTCCCATAAAATAAAGGATATTCCCTGACCTCCCCACGGCCCCAATGAAAAAATAGCTTAGGGCGTGTTTTAAAAAACCACCCTGAAAAGCAAATTCTCTCAATATCTATATCGTAACTTTGATAAGAAAAGTTAAGTAGTAAATAAAAAAAATTTTGCCCTCAGGGAATAAACCGCTGAGGGCAATTTTTGCTGCATCTAAAGCTATATTATCTATGCAGGCTGCGGCGTTTATGCCAGCACACGAGCCAGACGAACCAGCTCCGGGTCGAGGGTCTTGGTGTTGTTGACAGCCTCGAAGAGATTGACGCCTACTACCTTGCCCTCATTGAAGCCAAAGACCAGATTGGTAGCGCCGGAGATGATGGCAAGAGCTGCCTTCTCGCCCAGCAGGGAGGCTTTCATGCGATCCTCCACCGTGGGAGAGCCCCCACGCTGGATGTGTCCCAGCACGGAAACACGGGTGTCGATGCCCGTCTTTTCCTCTACCACCTTGCCCAGGCCCACGCCGGAACCTGCGCCCTCGGCGATGACAATGATGCTGTAGCGCTTGCCTGCATCGTACATGGCCTTCAGCTCATGGCACATCTCATCCAGGTCGTACTTCACCTCAGGCACCAGCACATACTCAGCACCGCCGGCAATGCCTGCCATCATGGCCAGCCAACCGGAATTGCGGCCCATGACCTCCACCACCATGATACGGCGATGAGCAGAAGCAGTGTCGCGAAGCTTGTTGATGGCATCCACGATGGTGTTGGCAGCGGTATCGCAGCCGATGGTGTAATCCATGCCCCACACATCGTTGTCAATGGTGCCCGGCAGGCCCACGATGGGAATGCCCGTTTCCTTGGACAGGAGAGAACCACCGGTGAGGCTGCCGTCACCACCGATGATGACCAGGCCCTCGATACCGTGCTTCATCAGGTTGTCAAAGCCCTTCTTGCGGCCCTCAGGCGTCTTGAACTCCATGGAGCGCGCAGTGCCCAGGAAGGTACCACCACGCTGTATCATGTCGCTGACGCTGCGGCTGTCCAGTTCCACGATATCATCTTCCAGCATGCCCTGATAGCCGTTATAGATGCCGTAGACCCCCACGCCCTCGCTGAGAGCCGTACGCACCACAGCACGGGCAGCAGCATTCATGCCCGGGCTGTCGCCGCCAGAAGTCATCACGGCAATCGCTTTTTTAATCATTTGGAACATCTCTCCCTATTATATAGAAACTAATCGACTGATTGCAGATGGTTCTCTTGCATCTATTTTACAAAAATCACATGAAAATGTAAATGCCTAAATAGGCAAAGCAACGCATAAAAAAGGCGGCGGGCAAATGCCCGCCACCCATAGAAATCCCTTCCGGATATGCTTTTACAGCTTACTTCACATTCATGATGCCAAGTGCGAAGCAGACAATGCCCAGAGCGAAGAGGCCGAAGATGATCCAGATGGCATTGACCTTCTTCTTGAGAAGACCCATGCACATGAAGGTCAGGAGCAGGGGAACCAGGCCAGGCATCAGGCTGTCCAGGATGCCCTGCACGGTGGTGACCACATGCTCGCCCTTGGCGTTGGTGATCTCGGAAACCACAATGGGGATGTTGACACTAGTCCACTTGTTGACCAGTGCGCCCATGACGAAGAGGCCCAGGATGGAAGCGCCCTCAGTGAGCTTCTGGAGCTTGTTGCCAGCCACATCCTGCACGATATCGGTACCCTTGGAATAGCCGTAGCTGATGCCGTACCAACGAACCAGCAGGCGAACCAGGTTGAAGAGCAAGAAGAAGAGGATAGGTCCGAGGAGGCTGCCGCTCATAGCGATGGAAGCGCCGAGAGCTGCAGTGATAGGACGGAGAGTACCCCAGAAAATCGGGTCGCCTACGCCGGCCAGGGGGCCCATCATACCGACTTTGATACCGTTGATAACGCCATCGGGAATGTCAGCGCCGTTAGCTTTCTTCTCCTCCATAGCGGCAGTGATGCCGATGATGGGAGCAGTCACGAAAGGCTGAGTGTTATAGAACTCCAGGTGACGCTTCAGAGCCTGTTTCAGCTCCTCGCCCTCATAGAGGCGCTTCAGGATAGGAACCATGCCGAAGCAGTATCCCAAGCCCTGCATACGCTCCATGTTCCAGGAAGCCTGCAGGAAGTTAGAGCGGACAAATGCCCAGAAAAAATCAGAACTAGTGAGTTTCTTTTCCATTATCTTCCTACCTCCCCATTAATCGAGTTCGTCGTCCATGTCGCTGGTAGATGCAGCAGCGGCAGCAGGTGCAGCGGCAACAGCCTGATACTTAGGATTGAGCTGGATGTAGACGATAGCAGCCACCAGGCCGATAACGCCGAGAGCAACCAGGTTGAAATCCGTGAAAGCAGCGACAACGAAACCCAGGAAGAAGAAAGGCATGAGGTAATCTGCGCCCATCATGTTGATGACCATCGCATAACCTACGACCACGATGAAGCCGGAAGCAACCTGCAGGCCGCCGGTGATGACCGGAGGCAGGGCTGCCAGCATGCTCTGGACAGCATCAGTGCCGACCGTCATAGCGACGATGACAGCGGGAACGCCAACGCGGAGACCCTGGAACACGAGAGCCAGATAGTGGCACATATCAATGCCGAAGGTAGAACCCTTCTCGGCATAGCCGTCAGCCCAGTGCTGGAAGACCACGGATACGGTCTTACAAATGATAGCGAGCACCTGACCAGCAGCAGCGATAGGCATGGCGATAGCAATACCGGTGGAGATATCCTGATGGCCTGCCACCACGAGGATGGTAGAAATGACGGATGCGAGAGCCGCATCAGGAGCGATAGCTGCGCCGATGTTCATCCAGCCCAGAGCCATCATCTCCAGAGTACCACCGATGATGATACCAGAAGTCATATCGCCGAGGATGAGACCTGTTGCCGTGCAGGCAATCAAGGGGCGGTGAGTCTGGAATTCATCCAAGCAGCTGCCCATACCGGCAATGGTTGCGAAGATGAAAACTAGAAGAATTTGGATTCCACTGATTTCCATTGTGTTTTCCCTCCATTGATTCTCTTGATATATATAATTCCTCTTATTTCAAGGGGCAGGAAAGGCCCGCCCCGCCGAAACCAATCTTACTTGAGGACATCCATCAGCATGACCTTGGAATCCGTATCAACCTTGCGGATCTCCAGCTCGATGCCCTTCTCGTTGAGCTTCTTGAAAGCGTCGATGTCCTTGTCATCCACGGACACAGCGCCAGTGATCTGGTGCTTGCCTTCCTTGAAGCTCATGCCGCCGATGTTGACGCTCTTGATGTCAACGCCATGCTCCACCATGTAGAGGACGCTGGTGGGGTTGGTGAAGAGCAGCAGGCACTTCTCATTCTCATACTTGGGGTTGTTGTAAACGCGGACAGCCTTCTCCAGGTCAACCACATGGCTCTTGATGCCAGCGGGAGCAACCTGCTTCAAGAGGGTTGCGCGGATGGTGTCCTTGGCCACCTCGTCATCGCAGACGATGATGCGGCTGCAGCCGGTCACCTTGGACCAGACAGTTGCTACCTGACCATGGATAAGACGGTCATCAATGCGTGCAAGTACGATATTCATAATTAAAGTTCCTCCTCGTCATCATCAGAAATAGAGCTGGCATGGAAAGTCTGGGTGCCATTCTTGCCGGCATCAACGGCTTTCTGCATGAGATCCTTGATATCAGAGCCATCATCCATGAGCTGAGCGCTGCACATCTCGATGAGCATGGGCAGGTTCACGCCGGTGACGATGCCATATTTCTCGTTGCTGATTACCAGACGGCAAGCTGCATTGTAAGGGCTGCCGCCGAACAGGTCATTCAGGAAGAGCACGCCGCCATCGCAGTCAAGCTCCTTGATAGCAGCTTCATACTTAGCCACCACATCATCGGGGCCCTCACCGGGGATAAGGGTCACTGCGCGGACATTCTTCTGCTCGCCGCAGATCATCTCGCAGGACTTTACCAGTTCCTGCGCAAAAATGCCGTGGGTACCAACAATGATTCCAAACATCTTGTTACCTCCTTGCAATAAAACAAAACATACATCATTGAATGAATATAATTTCTTTTGGCGTTTTTTGCCTTATGCCCTTATATAATGCAAGCAGCGTGCCAACTTTGTGTATTAAATGAAAAAAGTCTGGAAAGCCTTGAATTTACAGATTTTTTCCATGCTTCAAAAACTGCCGCCAATACAGTAATTTCTTTTTTGATACACTTTGATACTAAAAATCGCCCTTTTGATACGCTCTTTTTTGTATCATGATAAAAAAATACACTATGACATTTGTCATGGCATAGTGTATTTTCTGTATCATTTTTTTGCCTTATAAAGCCTATTTACGCTCCTTATCCTAGAGCATATTGGCCATAAAGTAATACTCATCCTCAGAAAAATGCAGTTTCAGGCTGTCCTCAAAGATGCGAGCGGCCTTTTTCACGGCCTCCAGCTTGACTGTATCAACCCTCTCCTTATCATCTTTGTATTGCAGGGGAGATCTGGTGACGATGCGCTCCAAGGCACAACCGCAATGTACCAGCAAGCGTATTTTCAAAGGATTCGATAGATGCAGTTTCAAATCTTCTTCTAATTGTCGGTCAAACTCCAGCAGCACGCCCATGACCTTGGCAGGGTTCAGATAGGTGAGGAATTTCTGCAGGGACTCCTCGCAGAGCTTCTGCACCACCATATTGCCCTTTTCTTTGGGCACCATGGCGATCTCGCTGTCCAGCACCAATTCCGTCAGCATCTTTTCCCCTGAGCCGTCTATGAGCTGCTCCAGAGGAATGAAGGGAATGGGCGCCGAGGGTTTCTTCATGCCCACGGCAGCGATGATGTGATAATCCTTGGCCAGTTCCTCCAGATTTTCATCCAGCTTCACCAGGCCCACAGGTATAACCTCGATGGCCCGGCCTGCATGATGCAGGATATCTTCCACCAGGGCTTTCAGCTTCATGGCCGCCCCCTGCCCCGTGGTGCAGATGGTGACGATGGCTTCAGGCTTGCCATCCACCTCCCGCCGCTGGCTGCCTGCATCCACGCTGTCATAGCCCTTGAAGCTTCTCAGGGATTCATAGATGCTATCCAGATCCATGCCCGCGATATCCACCTTCCGCATGGCTTCGAGAATCAAGGGCGTAGAGACCATATCCAAGGTGCGTACAGGTATTTTCAGCCGCTCGGAGATAATAGAGCCGATATTGCAGAGAGAGCCCATATCCGCCAGTATCAACACCCCCCTGCGGCAATCCATGGCCCGCAGCATGGCTGTCATCTGCTCCAATATCTGCTGGGGGCCTGTTTCCAGCGGCATATCCACAGCAATGATATTGGTATCGGCAGAACTGAAGAGCTTCTGAGCCACCTCCACCATGGAACTGGCGGTGCTGGTGCCATGGGTAGCCACGATGATGGAAACCCGGTCGCTCAGATCATCATCCTCTGCCGATTCCAAAAGCAGGGCGATGTATTCAATCTCAACTCGCGGCACCTTCAGGAAATAATGAGCCTCAATCTTCTCCCCTATTTCCATGGCCACCTGCAGGCACAGGGAATCCTGAGGCACCGCCCCCTCGATTTCCGCCGTGTAGGGAATGACCTCCTTGGCCTTGATGCGCTTCAAGAAGGCCGAAAGATGCAGGCTGAAGGCATAGAGGAAGCGGTCACGGTAGCTGCGGTTCATGCGCTTCTGCACGAAAAGGGCAATCTGCTCCGCAAAGTCCACCAGGGAGGCATCCACAATCTTCAGCAGTCGCTCCCTGGTGGTCATATTGACAGAATGCTTCTTATTATATAGTTCCTTCACATACACATTCACATCGGTAGCCACGATCTGCTTGATGAGATCGGCGCTGATGCCCTCATTCCGCAGGAGGGACACCTTGTCCTCCACCACTTGGTACAGATTGAAGGACGCATGTCCCTGCTCCTCGTCGGCAGAAGCTTTCTTGCCCCCTGCAGGTGAGATCACCAGAGGCTCTGCAATATACTGGGCCAGTTCCGCCAGCGCCTGACGATTGGAAGACAAGGTCAAGAGGCCGTCCTTCAGCCCCTCCGGCAGCATCTTGAAATCCACCTCGATAAAGTCCGGATTATCAATGCCGTTCAGGAAGGCCTGGGCGCACAAGAGCTTGATGTTCGACTTCAGCTGCCCCACATTGCCGCTGCCGATGCTGCCGATAAGGGCCTTCACCGACTCCACGGTAATGCGGACAGGCTTCTTCACCCGCTGGGCCTCTTCCCTGAACAGCAGCTTGATGATGTCGATTTTCTCCACCAGGCTGCGCTCAGACAGGGGCTTGATCTTGATGATGTTAGGAATGCGGCGCACAAAAGTCTTGGTCAGGGCAGAATCCGGGTCTTCGGTGGTGGCCCCGATGATCAGCACCTTGGCCTTGCGGGAGCGGGTAGTCTCTCCCAGCCGGTTGAAGGTGCCCGTATCCATGAAGTAGAAGATCATCTCCTGGCCCTCAGGCGGCAGGCGGTGAATCTCGTCCAGGAACAGGACGCCACCGTCCGCTTCTTCCACCAGGCCGGCCTTGTCCTTGTCCGCCCCTGTGAAAGCTCCCTTCTGATGACCAAAGACATGGGAAATCAAGAGCTGGGGATTATTGTAGTAATCGGCGCAGTTGAAAGTGACAAAAGGTGCATCCATCGAAAAACGGTGCATGGCCTTGCCGTAGGCAAACATCATATGGGCAAAGAGGGTCTTGCCCACGCCGGTCTGGCCCACAATCAAGGTATGCAGCCCATCAGGCGGGTAAAGGATAGCTGCCTTGGCCTGCTCCACCTGCCGCGAAAGGCTCTGCTCAGCACCGATCAGACGAGCAAAGGGATTGGCTTCTTCCTCCGCCGCCTCGGGACTGCGGCACTCGGAGACATCCAGATATTGGCAGGGCCCCTCCCCCAGCTCCGTCCCCAGGATTTCCTCCAAAGCCGCCTTGTCAAAATACTTCACCGGCCGCCCCTTGAACTTCACGATCCTGTCCAGGCGGTGCAATTCATTGAGTTCTTTGGAAACATTGTTGCGCAGGATTCCCAAGGCATCCGCAATTTCCTGAGCCTCCAGTCCGATAGCGCCTTGCAGGTCTTCCTTTTTCTGCCCCAGAGAATACTCTCGTATATACTCATATATCTTCTCACTGCGTTTCAAAATCTCAACCTCCAGATTTCAGCATAGCTTCTTCACCAGCGCCATCTTCCTGTAAAAAGCCACCCCATAGCCCAGCACTGACCTATATCCCTCGAAGCCTTTCAGATATTCTCTAGCGGCAATCTGCTTCACTCCTGCCAGAGCGTCTTTTTCCATGTCCTCTGCCGAAGCGGATTTCTTGGCTTCGATAATCATGGCTCGCCGCTTTTTCTTTTCCCTGATATCTATATCCGTGCGGCCAAGGCCGTTTTCCTGATTGGACTTCACCGCATATCCCATGCCCGTCAGCAAGCCTGTCAGGAAGGCGTGATAGTAGTTCTCATGATAGTCATGGTAGCTGATAGTGGTGAAAAGGATATCTGTCATCAGCTCCGAGGCTCTTTCTTCCTCGCCGTTCCACAAAGCCTCCAACAGTTCCTTCTGGACAGTGGTATCAAGAGATTCTTTGAAGTGCTTCACTACCGTATCCGCAAAGAGGTTGCCTATCTCCCTGTTGGGCAGGCGCAGCTCCACCTCGTCCCCCTCATCACCAGGCCTGACCTTGGTGACATAGCCCGTCATCAGGAGCAGGCTCCAAAGATTTTCCTCTGATTCATGAAGGCTGTCGTAGGTCAGCTCATCATAAACCCGCTGCCTGATGGTGCCGCCATTCAGCAAGGTTTCAAATTTATCCGACACATCGAAATCGCTGCGCGCCACAAAGGTCAGCAGAATGCCATTGCCGCTGGTATTGCGCCAGTAGTTCTTGGGGCGGGCCTCCCTGTCATTCTGCAGAGTCGCCAGATAGCAGATTACATCCCAGGGGCAGAAAACATGGCTCTTGCCAAAAATATAGCCGTCATACCACTGCTTGACTTTTTCATAGCTTTCCTCAGAGCCAATAGCTCTCAAGATTTCCCTGACCTCGGCCTCGGTAAAGCCGAAATACTCACTGAATTCGGTGTCAAGTATGGAATAGCAGGCAAAGTTATTCATGCCCGTGAAAATGCTTTCCTTGGAAATACGAAGGCACCCCGTAAGCACCGCCAGTTCCAGATGCTCATTGGTTTTCATGGCATTATCGAACAGTCCCCTGATGACATCCAACATCTGCGGATAAAAATCTTCCCGTTCCAAATCCCTCTCGCTGGCTTTGGCCAAAGGCACATCATACTCATCAATAAGAAGAATCGCCTTTTTGCCATATTCGGCATGAAGCATACTGGTAAGAACCTGCAAGGATTTCCTGACATCGCTAATACTTCCCTGCTTGCTTATCAGCCTACGAAAAATCTCCAGATCCGCAGGAAGAACCTTATCACTCTTCTCCAAATATAAATGAGCCTGACACACTTCAGCTATCACAGCCTTTAACATATCATAGGCCGAATCGAAATCAAGCCCATTAACGCCCTTCAGGCTCAAAAAAATAGTAGGGTACTGATTCATCCACCTGGCACAGAATTCCTCATGCCCTGCCACAGCCAGCCCCGCAAAAGCCTCCCGGCTGTCCCTCCGTACGTCGAAAAAGCTCTGCAGCATGGTCATAGTCAGTGTCTTGCCGAAACGGCGTGGGCGGGTAAAGAGAGTGACCTTGCTATTTCTCGTGTTATTTTCCAGCAAATCAAAAATAAGTTCCGTCTTGTCTACATAATACGCCCCTATTTCTCTGATTTCCTCAAAGCTCTCCATACCAATGCCCATTTTAGCGCTCATGCTGCTCCCCCCTCACCTTCAATCCCCGCAGATACTCCTTGCGCTCCATGCTGACCCGCCTGCTTTCAACGGCCTTCTGGATGGCCTTGTTATGCGTCCATGTATCAAGGCGATTCCCTTCTATAAAGGATAAAGCCGCCTCATACTGCTTGGCCAGGGCCGTGGCGAAATACCAGGCTATCATCATATTGACATAATATTCCTCAGAACGCACCTCTGCCACCATGGACAGACAGGCCTCGTCAAAATCCTCGTCCAGAAAATGATGCATCAGCATGCCGATGGCAAAGCGGACAGTATATGTCTCCTCAGACTCCAGCCACTTCCTTATTTCCTTCAAAAGCTCCTGCCTATGCTGCTTGAATACTTTGGGCGACAGCTGGTCGCAGGTTGCCCAATTATCAATGTACGGCAAAAACTCCTGCAAGTGTGCCATGCACTCCCCATAATCCTTCAAACCGGAGATGATAAAGGCATGGAGCTGGTTTTCATCGAAGTACCTGTGCGGCAATCGGGCAAGAAAAGCCTCCGCCTCCCCCATCTGCACGATCTCCTTCGCCAATTTCCGCAAGGCAGGCGTCCGCACCCCGATAATCTTATCCTGCGGCACCGTAGGAACCAGCTTCTTGTGAAAGTCCCGGTACCCCTTGTCCTGCAAGGCAAAAAGCCTTACCTCTATCTCCATGGCCAATCCTGCCTCCCCCTATTGCTTCTGCTATTGATGTTAAGCAATTCTACTGCACCTGTCAAGGCTTGCCACATCAGACAAACTGCGATTGCAAATACGCAAAAAGCCCCGCAGGAAACTCCCGCAGGGCTGGCCTTTCAATGGCAGAGAGGGTGGGATTCGAACCCACGGAGGCTATTAACCTCACTTGATTTCGAGTCAAGCACCTTCGACCACTCGGACACCTCTCCAGCTTGCTATTATCATAGCAACAAGGATATTTTACCATGATGAGCGGACATTGTAAAGTCCTCTGGACTTTGCCATAGCGCTCCTGTGGACTTTGCCATAGCGCTCCTCAGGACTTTGCCATAGCGCTCCTCAGGACTTTGCCATAGCGCTATCTGCTCCCTTGCTGCGGCGCAGCTGGAGCATGAGGATGGCGGCAAACATCGCAGCGCCGATCAAATCCGTCACAAGGCCAGGATTAATCATCAGCAGGCCGCCTACGATCAATACCAGGCGCTCCCAGCCGTGGCAGGCTGCTGCCAGATAGCCGATCAGAGCCGAAGACAGGGATACCATGCCAATCAGGGCAGTGACGGTGGTGATAAGGAGCCCCCCTGCCGTGGCGTCCATCATCAGCAGCGTGGGGGACAACACGAACATGTAAGGGATGATGAAGGCAGCGATGGCCAGCTTCGAGGCGTTGACCCCTGTCCATAGGGGATTGCCACCACTGATGCCGGAGCCGGCGTAGGCCGCCAGCGCCACAGGCGGGGTCACATCAGCAATGATGCCGAAGTAGAACACGAACATATGAGCCGCCAGCACCGGCACACCCATCTGCACCAGCGCAGGGGCCGCAATGGTGGAAGTGATGACATAGTTGGCAGTGGTAGGCACCCCCATGCCCAGAAGGATAGCCGTAATCATAGTGAAGAACATGGTGGGCAGCAGCAATCCGCCCGAAAGCTCAATCAGGCCGGAGGCCAGCTTCAGCCCCACGCCGGTCTTGGTCACCACGCCGATGATGATGCCGGCGGCAGCGCAAGCTACCAGCACGCCCAGTACATTCTTGGCGCCATTTTCCAAGCCTTCCACAATCTGTATGGGCTTCATGCGGGTGTTTTTCCTAAGAGCCGAACAGAGTATGGCCAGCACG
The DNA here is from genome assembly GCA_015058655.1 of Pseudoselenomonas ruminantium. Lineage (GTDB taxonomy): Bacteria > Bacillota > Negativicutes > Selenomonadales > Selenomonadaceae > Selenomonas_B > Selenomonas_B ruminantium_C. The sequence goes on along the minus strand of SVBX01000002.1, from coordinate 59,772 downwards.
ATAGCCACCAGAGCCGCACGCATGGGCGTATAGCCGGAAACCAACAGGTACACAATGATAATCAAAGGCAGGGCCAGATGGCCGCGTTCACGGAGAATCGTCCAAATCTTAGGCAGCTGGTCTCTGGGAATGCCCTTGAGGTTCGTCCTCTTGGCTTCGAAATGCACACCCAGCCATACACCTACAAAGTAGAGGAATGCGGGAATAATGGCAGCCTTCACAATATCTATGTAGGGAACACCCACGAACTCAGCCATGAGGAAAGCCGCCGCCCCCATGACAGGGGGCATCAGCTGGCCGCCGGTGGAAGCCGCTGCCTCCACGGCGCCGGCAAAATTCTTGTGATAGCCCAGCTTCTTCATCATGGGGATGGTGAGAGAACCCGTCCCCACCACATTGGCCACGGAACTGCCGGACACGGTGCCCATAAGACCAGAAGACAGCACTGCCACCTTGGCAGGGCCGCCGCTTGCCCAGCCCGCAAGGGAGTTGGCCAGGTCGATGAAGAACTTGCCCAGCCCCGTAGACTCAAGATAGGCGCCAAAGAGGATAAAGAGGAAGATAAAGGTGGAAGACACTCCCAGTGGAATGCCGAAGATGCCTTCAGTGGTGTAAAAAAGATGCCCTACCAGCTGGGAAAGGGTCAGCCCCCGATGAGCCAGCACTCCTGGCATATAGGGTCCGGCAAAGGCATAGGCCAGGAAAGCCAGCACTACGCAGACCATAGGTATCCCCACCACCCGACGGGCAGCCTCAATAACCAACAGCAAGCCTAACAGGCCGATATACAAGTCTACACCAGAGGTAAGACCTGCCCTCAATACCAGTGACTGATACTCAATGACAATATAGGCAGGTGCCGCTGCCCCCAAAATTGCCAGCAATAAATCAAAAGGATGCAGCTTGTGCCGGGACCAGCTTTTCCTGGTGGGATAAAGCAGATACACCAGAGAAAGGCCAAAGCCCAGATGCACCGCCCTCTGAAGCTGGGCATCCAGCACACCGAAAGTGGCAGTATAGATCTGGAAGACGGAGAAAGCAATCGCCAGAGCAGTCACGAATTTCGCCATGAAGCCCGTATACTCCATCTTGTCGGATTCCTTGTCGTATTTCTTTAGGATCGCCTCAGCCTTGTCAGCTTCGGTCAGCATCTCAGCCGGCGTCCCCTTTTTCTCTATATCTTTCATATCACCCAGTCCTTTCCATGTCTATATAAGCCTTCCCCTTGAGGGGAGCGACGAAGCCGAGGGTGTCCGGTAGACACCCTGGACAGATGTCAGCCGAAAGGCTGACGGATGAGGTGGCACCTATCTTTGCATCTTGCCAGTGCCAATTCACTCCGCACCTCATCCACCACCTTCGGTGGTCCCACTTCCCCTCAAGGGGAAGGCAATGCTCCCATGGCTAAAATTTCGTATAATGGCAATAACTTCACTTCTATCAGCGTTCCCGACTCATAAGCCCGATATAGCTCAAGAACCTTCTCAAAGCTGCCCCTTCTCAATGTCACCGTCAGCTCTGTACCCACCCCCGTGCGCAGTGCCAGAGATGGGAAATGCCTGTCCAGCCCTGTAATGACGAAATCGTTGCCCTCCTGCCTGAAATCCCCCTCAGATTCCAGGAAAGGCAACCCCACCCCGAATGAATGATAGCGGGTTTCCGTCAGCTCAAGTTCTCTTCCATCAGCGGAAACCCGCAATATTTCCTCCACCGGAGTCTTCTGCACAGAATGGATAAAATCTATGGTAAGCTGCAAATCCCGCCCCGCCTCAAACATAGCAAGACGCCGTCCCTCCGCCGACAGCGTCAGGCACGGCGTCAGGAGCACCTGAATGAGGGCTATGATTGATAGCCCCAGGGTCAGGCACGGCCAGAGTCGCAGCTTTTGACCGATTAAATTATTCAGCACTGACTGTCACTCATCATTCCTTGAAGAACTTCTCAGCACCGGCATTCATCTTGAGGGGCATGCCGCTCATGGCCTTGTCCTTGGCAATCTGCTTGCCTACGGCATGAGCTGCCTGGAGGCGGTCAAGGTTGGTGAAGAGGCTCTTGGCAACATCATAGCCCAGCTGCTCAGTAATCTTCTCGTTGGCCACCAACATAGCCATGACGGAAACTGCAGGCACATCCTCATCAAAGCCTGCATAAGTACCTGCAGGAATAACAGTCTTGGTGTAGAAGGGATACTTGGCAATCAGGGCATCAGCCTTGTCAGCAGCCACCGGCAGGAGACGAACCTTGTTCTGGGAAGAAATGTCCTGCACAGCTGCGGTGGGATAACCTGCCGTAAGGAAAGCTACATCGATGTTGCCATCCTTCAGAGCGCTGGCAGCTTCGCTGAAGGAAAGGTACTGCACCTGGATGTCATCATAGCTGATGCCATATGCTTCCATAATCTGGCGGGCATTAGCCTCCACACCGGAGCCTGCTGCGCCCACAGCTACTCTCTTGCCCTTGATCTGAGACAGATCCTTGATGCCGCTGGATTCGAGGGTCACAGCCTGGCAGGTCTCAGGATAAAGGATGGCAATGCCCTGCAGGCCTTCCACCTTCTTGTCCTTGAACATCTCCGTGCCATTGACGGCATAGTAGGTAATATCATTCTGAACGATAGCCAAATCCACAGAACCATCTTTCAGCATATTGATATTAGCCACGCTGGCACCAGTGCTCTGGGCGCTGGCGTTCATGCCCGGAATGGCCTTGTTGAGAATCTCAGCCATGGCTCCCCCCAAGGGGTAGTAGGTACCTGCGGTGCCGCCGGTGCCGATGTTCAGGAACTGCTTCTGGGCAGCTTTATCATCGCCGCCGCAGCCCGTGAAGGCCACTGCAGCCATTACCGCTACCAGTCCTGCAGCCATCATCTTCTTCAACCCTGCGAACTTCATCTTGATAACCTCCTTATGTTCCATACTCAACATTTATCCTTATCCTTAACATGTATAACAGTATATCATAGCTACTATACATGTTCAAGACTATCCAGGCAATTAGAAATGTAATATTGTATACACGACCAATGCTCCTGCACAAGGGAAGCTTTATCCAAAAAGGCCGCTGAACTGCCCACACCAATGCAAACCAATTCAGCGACCTAAACTCTCAACAACTTGTGCCCCTATATGCTTCTATGAAATGTCAGCCAATCCTGGCAGAGTGAATGACCTTGTAACCCTGTGCCTCTATTTTAGACTTAATGTCCTCTGTGTCGGGAATATTGCCGCGAATGACAATCTCATATTTCCCGTCAGGCTGCTTGCAGGTCACCAGGCTGTCTATGGAAAGTCCTGCTTCCTTGAAGATGCTGGCCAGATCGAATACCACGCCTACCTTGTCCACCACTTCGATGGTGAGGCGGGTCTTGCCGCCGGCCAGTCCCATGACATCAATGAAGGCCTTGAAAATATCCGTTTCCGTAATGACACCAACCACGGCCCCTACGCTGGAAATCACCGGCAGGGCGCCGATGCGGTTTTGCTCCATGAGGAGGGCCGCTTCCTCTATGGTAGCCTCATCGGAAATGGAAATCACCTTGTTGGACATGATATCCTTGACTTTCAGTTTGTCCAGCAAAGACAGTTCCTCGTATTTGGACAGGGTAGTAGCAGGACTGGGCGCCACCCGCATCAGATCGCGGTCGGTGATGAAGCTCACCAGCCGTCCCTCCTCCACCACCGGCAGGCGGCGGAACTTTCCCTTGCGCATGGCGCTTATAGCTGCCCCTATGGAATCATCCGGCGCGATGGTCACCGGATTCTGCGTCATCCTCTTGGACACGAACATCACTATCAACCCCCTCATGGCTCTTATTCGCCATATGTGGACAAAATCCTTTTTTGTCTTTCAAGTATACATTTTATAACGAACTCAAAGCTACGGCCCGGCGGTCATGGATGACCGCCAAACGCGGACTTTCGGTTTGAGGATCAAACCGTGGCCGCTGTTTCTTTGGTTACTTTCTTTGCGCCAAAGAAAGTAACACAGCCGTCATCCCCCAAGATATGCCTTCCTGACTTCCTCGCTGGCCGCCAATTTCTCAGCCTCCCCGGAGAGGGTAATCCTCCCGGTCTCCAGCACATAGGCCCTGTGCGCGATGGAAAGCGCCATATTCGCATTCTGCTCCACCAACAGCACCGTGGTTCCCGCCTTGTTGATATCCACGATGATGGAGAAAATCTCCTTGATAAGCAGCGGCGCCAGACCCATGGAAGGCTCGTCCAGCAACAGGAGCCTGGGCCTGCTCATCAGCGCCCTGCCCATAGCCAGCATCTGCTGCTCGCCGCCTGAGAGCGTGCCTGCCTGCTGCTCCTTGCGCTCCTCCAGGCGGGGGAAACGCTCAAATACCCTCTTGAGGTCGTCCTTGATGCCGTCCTTGTCGCTGCGGGTGAAAGCCCCCAGGTCAAGGTTTTCCATCACCGTCATATCCGCAAAGATGCGGCGTCCCTCCGGCACCTGGGAAATGCCCATCTTCACGATTTCATGGGCGGGAACACCGCCGATGGAATTTCCCTCAAAGGCAATGGTGCCTTCCTTGGGCTTCAGCAATCCTGAAATGGTGCGGAGGGTGGTGGATTTTCCCGCTCCGTTGGCCCCGATCAGGGTCACTATTTCCCCCTGGTTTACCTCCAGGCTGATGCCCTTGATGGCGTGAATGGCCCCATAGTACACGTGGAGGTTGTCAATCTTCAGCATGGGAGCCTTGCCCTGAATCTGTGCATTCTTTTCTTTGTTCTCGCTCATCTTCAGCTCTCTCCCCCTAAGTATGCTCTAATGACCTCCGGGTTCTTCTGTACTTCCTCCGGCGTACCGCTGGCAATGACCATGCCGTACTCCAGCACATAGATGCGCTCGCAGATGCCCATGACCAGATTCATGTCATGCTCGATGAGGAGCACCGTCAGGCCGAATTTCTTCCGTATCCAGCGAATCATCTCCATGAGTTCCTGAGTTTCCTGGGGATTCATGCCTGCCGCAGGCTCGTCCAGCAGCAAGAGCTTCGGCCCTGCCGCCAGAGCGCGGGCAATCTCCAGCCGCCTCTGGGCGCCGTAGGGCAGATTCTTGGCCAGTTCCCCGGCCTTGTCCTTCAAGTGGAAGATATCCAGGAGCTTCAGCGCTTCTGCCTCAATGCGGTCTTCTTCCTTATAGTACCGCCCCATGCGCAGCACCGCCTCCACCACGCCGTATTTCACATGGTCATGGAAGGCAATCTTCACATTGTCCAGCACAGAAAGTTCCGAGAACAGGCGGATATTCTGGAAAGTGCGGGCTATGCCCCGCTGGGTGATCTGATAGGGCTTGAGGCCCACGATGCTCTTGCCCCCAAAGGTAATGTCTCCCGTGGTAGGCTGGTACACTCCCGTAAAGAGGTTGAAGGCCGTGGTCTTGCCCGCGCCATTAGGCCCGATAAGCCCCACCAGCTCCCCTTTATTTATATGGAAATTAAAATCCGAAACCGCCTTGAGGCCGCCAAAAACCTCGGACACATCCGTGGCCTCCAGCAGGACATTGCTATGCTTCATTTCCTCAGCCATCTGTCCTGCCTCCTTCCTTTTTCTCAGGCCGCCTGAAAATCCTGTTCAGCGGCTTCATGCTGGTGATTTCCATGTAGCCAAACAGTCCCTGGGGACGATAGAACATGAGGAAAATCAAAGCCAGCGCGTAGATAATCATGCGGAACTCCGGCCAACTGGCCAGGGCCGCTGACAGGAAGGTCACCACAAAGGCCCCGGCAATGCTGCCCGTAATGGAGCCCATGCCTCCCATGACCACCATGATCAGGTAGTTGAAAGAAGCCATGAAGGTGAAGGAGTTGGGGCTGATGAGGTAGAAGCAGTGGGCAAAAAGCCCTCCGGCAATGCCTGCGAAGCCTGCCCCGATGGAGAAGGCCAGCACCTTGTACTTGGTGGTGTTGATGCCCATGGACTCTGCCGCAATCTCATTCTCGCGAATAGCCAGGCAGGCCCGTCCATGGGTGGAGTTCACGAAGTTCTTGATGAAGAACAGGGCAATCACCGTGAGCCAGAAGACCCAGGCGAAATTGGTGTGATGGGGAATGCCCTTGAAACCTGCAGCGCCACCCACATACTCGATATTCATGATGACAATGCGAATGATTTCTCCCAGCCCCAGAGTAGCAATGGCCAGATAGTCACCGTTGAGCCTGAGTGTAGGTATGCCGATGAGGAACCCCAGGAAAGCTGCCGACAGCCCCCCGGCCAGGAGAGCCACCACGAAGGGTGCGTGGAAATTAGTGGTGAGCACCACTCCCACATAAGCCCCCACCGCCATGAAGCCCGCATGGCCCAGAGAGAACTGACCCGTGTAGCCATTGATGAGGTTCAGGCTCACCGCCATGATGATATTGATGCCGATGATCAGCACATTGAGCTGCCAGAAGGAGCTCAGGACTTTGCCAGAAATCAGCCCCTGCAGCAGGGCAAAGAGCACAATGGCAAAGCCCAGGAGGACAGCATCATTCTTCCTTAAATATTTCATACCGCTAAACTTATCCATGCTGCCACCTCCTCAGACCTTTTCCTTGGTATTCTTGCCAAAAATGCCCGTGGGCCGCACCAGCAGCACGATGATCAGAATGGCAAAGGCCGCCGCATCGCGGAAAGTGGAGGAAATAAAGCCTGACACGAAGGCCTCCACCACGCCGAGAATGATGCCGCCCACCACTGCTCCTGGCAGGATGCCGATGCCCCCAAGGACTGCCGCTACGAAGGCTTTCAAGCCTGGCATGATGCCCATCAGGGGGTCGATGGAATTGTAGTAGATGCCCACCAGCACGCCGGCCACCGCCGCCAGAGCAGAGCCGATGCCGAAGGTGATGGAGATGATGCGGTCAGAGTTGATGCCCATGAGCTGAGCTGTTTCCGTATCAAAGGAAGCCGCCCGCATGGCCTTGCCCGTGTTGGTGAATTTCACGATATAGGTGAGCAGCACCATGAGCACGAAGGTGATGCCCAGAATCAGCATCTGCTGGCCGTTTATCACCAGCCCCCCCACATTGATGGCCACGCTGTCCATCACCGCAGGGAAAGTGCGGGGAGTGGGAGAGACAAAGTACATGCTGGCGTATTCCAGAAAGAAGGACACGCCGATAGCCGTGATGAGCACAGACAGGCGGGGCGCATGGCGGAGGGGCTTGTAAGCCAATTTTTCCACCAGCATGCCTAAGAGGGCCGTGGTCACCAGGGAAACCAGGAGAGCCGGCACGATGGACAGCCCTGCCTGGGTAATAGCGAAGAAACCGATATAAGCGCCCACCATGTAAATATCACCGTGGGCGAAATTGATGAGCTTGATGATGCCGTAAATCATGGTGTAGCCCAGCGCAATCAGCGCATAGATGCTGCCCAGCGAAATGCCGTTCACCAGCTGCTGCAGAACTTGCTGCCCCATTTCCATAATAAAACCTCCATGCGGCGCCTTTCCCACTCCTTGGTATAGGGCCGAATAATACAAAAGGGGCCGCCACCAGCGGCCCCATTGCCTTTCCTGTCAGGGCCCAGACACGGGCCTCGTTATAAGGCCATTGTTCCAGTTTTGCCGTAGGCAAAACTTCCTCTTGGCCTTTCAACGAGGCGGGAGATATTAACTCGCCGCCTGTTAGTAGTTTGCCGCCCCCACTTATGGAAGTGGGGGACATCTTGTACTCGTTATAGATCAGACGCCTCTTACTCCGGCATGATCTTGGCCACCATCACACGGCCGCCGTCCTTGTTCTGAAGGATAACTGCCTGCTTGATGGGGTTGTGAGTCTTGGGATCCATGGTGATGATGCCCGTGCCCACCTGCAAATCCTTGGTTTCCTCAATGGCCTGGCGAATCTTCTCGGAATCATCGCTGCCAGCGCGCTTGATGGCATCTGCCAGGAGCTTGCCTGCATCATAGCCAAGAGCCGCGAACACATTAGGAGCATGGCCGTACTTCTTCTCGAAAGCCTCCAGGAAGCCCTTCACGGACTCGTCCTTATCGGAGTAGTGGGTGCTGAAATAGGTGTTGTTCAGCGCATCGACGCCTGCGATATCTGCCACCTTGGAATCATCCCAGCCGTCAGTGCCCAGGATCGGGGAAGTGATGCCCAGCTCACGAGCCTGCTTCACGATCTTGCCCACTTCCTCATAGTAAGCGGGAACGAAGACCACATCGGCATTAGCCGTCTTGACGCTGGTAAGGGTGGCCTTGAAATCCTGATCCTTGGCCAGGAAAGCCTCCTCCATCAGCACCTTGCCGCCAGCCTTCTCGAATTCCTCCTTGAAGACCTTGCCCAGGCTCTTGGAGTAGTCAGAGCTGTTGTCAACATAGATGACAGCAGTCTTGGCCTTCAAGTTCTCCGTGGCAAACTTGGCCATGACCGTACCCTGCTGGGGGTCGATGAAGCAGCTGCGGAAGATGAAGGGCTTCACCTGGCCGTTCTCCACGGTGACATCCGGGCTGGTAGCATCCGGGGCGATAACCGGCACCTTATTGTCCGTAGCCACCTGTGACTCGGCAATGACATTGGCGGTGACTGCCGGGCCTACCAGCACCTTCACCTTGTCATCGGAAATCAGCTTGGTGGCAGCGTTCACTGCCTCAGCGGCCTCAGACTTGTTGTCTGCAGAAACCACCACCAGCTTCTTGCCATTGACACCACCTGCCGCATTGATCTCATCAATGGCCAGGTTCAGGCCATCCAGAGTGGCCTGGCCGTAATTGGCCACATTGCCGGTCATCTCGAAGTTGGCGCCAATCTTGATCTCATCACTGCTAGCGGCGCTATCCCCGCCGCAACCAGAGAGCACGCCGCCCATGAGCATGGTGCCTGCCAATACTGACATGAGCTTTGCTGTCTTTTTTGAAAAAAACATATAAATCCCTCCCATAGCATGCTTGAGTTCCTGTCTCTTAGCTTTGGAACTGTAACGATGTTTCATATTATATAACACCTTTACATCTTTTGCAAATACTTTGTCCTTGTAAAAAAGAATCATGTATACAAAGAGCAAAATTTACACCATAATCCCGCTATTGTGCAAATTACACGCCAAGAGATTTCACCCTATGGAGATAAGTATTCTCCCCCATCCACGAAAATCCTTCACAAATAGACAAAAAATGTGCTTGCCAGTAAGACAAAAGCCTGCCCGATAATCTTGCGGATCATCGGGCAGGCACATAATTCCCTTGCTCTGAAGCCGGGTCATTGATGTTCCTTCTTGTACTCCTCTACAGTAAAAGGAAGGCCCAGCTCTGTACTGAAGGCCGCCAGTTTGCTGGCAATATCATCTTCACTTGCAGCATCAGCCAATAGCTCATTTACTTTCTTCACCAACGACTCGTCAGCATCTATCATCTCAATGAACTTCGTCACATTCTCCTGTGCCATGATATTTTCCTCCTTATCTGCCAAGAAATATCGAACATACAACAATTGGTTTCTTCATTTCTCACGAATTGCTGCCATTCCTTTTGCTGCTTTATCTTCGCCAACATACCGCGATTTTCCTCCCTGCCTCCTGCCGAACACAAGGGATATTTCAAATAAAAATGCCCTCTGCTGATGCAAAGGGCATGATTTCATCAGTCAGGCCAGCTTGTCTGCAGCCTCCCAGCCCACTTGCAGGGCATGCATATTCTGCTCCACGGTGTGCTTGGGCACTCTGTGGGCTACGGACTCCTTGATGGTATCGAAGGAGACAATATCCGTCAGCCGCACCAGGGCGCCAAGAGCCACGATATTGGCAAAGAGGGATTTCCCTACCTCCTCCACAGCCAGCTTGGTGATGGGAATGCGAACGGTCTTGGGGAAGTCCGGTGGATTTGGCACCAGTTGCTCGTCCAGTACCAGGAGGCCGCCGGGAACTATATCCTCATAATACTTGTCAGCAGCCTTCTGGGTCATGGCCAGTACCAAATCCGGATGAATCACATGGGGATGGTAGATGGTCTCCGTGTCGATGATGACCTCTGCCTTGGAAGCGCCGCCTCTGGCCTCAGGGCCGTAGGACTGGGACTGGGCTGCCTCCTTGCCCTCGGCTACTGCCGCCTCTGCCAGGATGATGGCGGCGGTGATGACCCCCTGGCCGCCGGAGCCGGATAGTCTAAGCTGTTTCCTCATTTCCCTGCACCTCCTGCCCTCTCGATGACCTGGTCATAAGCCGCATCATAATCAAGCTCACTGCCGGAGCTTGCATAGAGCAGGCCGATGGGGAATTTGCCTGCGCCAACAGCCTCCCCCTTCTTCATATCGTCCAGCTTGTCCCAGGCGGCCTTCATGACGGAGTGATCCCGCATCCACTTCAGCATATCCGCAGGGCTCTTGAACTTGTTCCTCCTGCCGAAAGCCGTGGGACACTGCACCATGGCTTCAATGAAGGAGAAGCCCTTGCTCCCCAAGCCCTGGGCAATCATGTCCGTCAGGTGCTGCACATGGAAAGCGGTGGAGCGGGCCACATAGGTGGCACCGGCAGCCTCTGCCAGAGCGCAGGCATCGAAGGTCCTGTCCACTGAGCCGTAAGGCGCCGTGGTGGCCTTGCCCCCCAAGGGCGTCATGGGAGATGCCTGACCGCCTGTCATGCCGTAGATATTGTTGTTGAACAGCACCACCGTGAGGTCCACATTGCGGCGGCAGCCGTGGATGAAGTGATTGCCGCCGATGGCGGTGCAGTCACCATCGCCGGTGATGACCACCACATTCAGATCAGGACGGGAGAGCTTGATGCCCGTGGCAAAGGGGATAGCCCTGCCGTGGGCGGTGTGGATGGTGTCAAAATCCATATAGCCGGAGGCTCTGGAAGAACAGCCGATGCCGGACACAATCACCGTGTTGTCCTGGGTCAGCCCCTTCTTCTCAATGGCCTGGACAATGGCCTTCATGACAATGCCGTTGCCGCAGCCGGGGCACCAGAGGTGCGGCAGGCGGTTCTGGCGGAAGTATTTCTCATAGCTTCTCGTAAGTTCTGCCATCATGCTCTGCCCCCTTCCACATCCATAACCATTTTCTCAATCTCAGCCTCTATCTCTACAGGCTCGAAGGACTTCATATTGTACTTGCCGCAGAGGACTACCGGACAGGCTCCCTGGGCAGCCCGGCGCACCTCGTGCACCACCTGGCCGTAGTTCAGCTCTGCCACCATGATGCCCTTGACCTTCCTGGCCAGGTCCTCGATGACCTTGTCGGCAAAGGGCCAGATGGTAACAAGCCGCAAGAGTCCCACCTTCATGCCCTGCTCCCTCATATTCTTCACCGCTTCATAGGCAGTGCGGGCAGTGCCGCCAAAAGCTACCACCGCGTACTCCGCATCCTCCATGAAATAGCTTTCCGTCTTGATGATCTCATCAGCAGCCCTGTCAATCTTCTCATGGAGCCTCTTGATGGCCTTTTCCGTCACCGTGGGGCTGCCTACAGGGAAGCCCGTATCATCATGGATAAGGCCTGTCACATGGATGTGATAGCCCTGGCCAAAGTCTGCCACATTGGGCACCAGATCCTCATCCGGCTCGAAGGGCTGATAGCCCTCCGCCCTGGTCTTCTTGGGCTTCCTGCGGGGATAGACCTGGATTTCCTCAGGCTCCGGCAGTTCCACCCGCTCACGGAGGTGGCCCACCATCTCATCCATCAGCAGGATGACGGGAGTGCGGAAGCGCTCGGCGTAGTTCACCGCCTGCACCGTGAGATCAAAGGTTTCGCGCACGCTCCAGGGGCACAGGGAAATCATGGGATGGTCACCGTGGGTGCCCCAGCGCACCTGCATCACATCACCCTGGGAAGGAGCCGTAGGCTGGCCCGTGGAGGGACCCACCCGCTGCACATCCACCAGCACGCAGGGAATCTCCGCGCAGGCAGCATAGCCGATGAGCTCCTGCTTCAGGGAAAAGCCCGGGCCGCTGGTGGCATCCATCACCTTGTCACCGGCCATGGCAGCCCCCAGGATAGCCCCCATGGAAGCAATCTCATCCTCCATCTGCACGAACTTGCCCCCATGCCGGGGCAGGAGCTTGGCCATGGCTTCTGCTATCTCCGTAGAGGGAGTGATGGGGTAGCCGGCAAAGAATCTTACCCCTGCTGCGATAGCGCCTTCGGCGCAGGCTTCGTTGCCCTGCATCAGCCTTGCCTTCTTCATGCCCTCGCCCCCTTTACCTCTGCAAGTTTATCCACAAAAATTGCATAATCCGGGCAGCGCAGCTCGCACTGACCGCAGCCGATGCAAGCCTCGCCCTTGACCACTTGTATCTTCCCCAGCTCGCTGACCTGCAGCACCTGCTTGGGACAGAACTCCGCGCAGATGCCACATCCCTTGCACCTGGCCTCTTTTACTGTAATCTCCGATTGCATGGGCCACCCCTCCAAAACACACACAAATTTTGTTTGCAATATAACTTATTTGCATACAAGCTATAATCTATTAGCAATATGCTTTACATGATAACAGATATTTGCATAAAAATCCAGTCCTATTGTTTATTTTTGTCTCAAAAAAGAGAAAGCATAGCCGCTATGCACGGCCATGCTTGCCTTTCTTTTCTCAAATAAAATTTATTTATGAACAGTTAGCTATTGACCCAACGACGCTGGTACTTCTCCATTTCCCCCATGACATGCAGAAACATCCTTTTGCGGAATAGCTGGCTCTCAAGGCCCAGATCTATGATCAGGGGCAGCGGCACTGCAAGCACCCTGGCCTTTTCGCTTACCACCTCGCCCATGATTCTGGACTTGCACTTCTCCATCATCACCGTTTCATTGAGAATGCTTCCCTCTTTTGCTATATCCAGCATGTTGTACCAACCGGAGCCCGGGTCCATCAGCCGCGCCACCCTGCCCTCCAAGAGGAAGAAGAACAGCCCCAGATCATGATTCATGATAATCTGGTCATTTTCAAAATAGGTGCGCACTTTAGCAGCCCGTGCAAGCTTGTAGAGCTTCTCTTCCCTGATATCCTGGAAGAAGGGCAGTTCCCAGATATAAGAGACAGCCTTCCTCTCCTGAAGTTCTGCCATATTTTCTTTCTGGCTCTCTATCCGCAGCTTCAGGCTCTGCCCAAAAGATGCCACCTGCCTGTCCATATGCAGGAGCATGGTGTGCAGAGTCATAGCATAGCGATGGCACAGCTCTTCCAGAGCTCTTTCGCTGATACTGTAGCGGTTGTAGAGGACAGAAATGGAAACGCTCCCCTCCACATATTGGAAATAAATGCCCAAGGGCATCCCCTGCGCATCCCAGGCCTGCTCATAAACCCGCACTCCTGCAAAAGTTCCTGCTGTCCGGGCATAATCTACGCCCCCGCCGGTAAAAGCATGGAAATTCAGAAAGTGGTCAAATAAGCCCCTCCGCTCTCCCAAAATCTGCTCCAGGCCTTCGCTTTCAAAGCAGCTGAAAGGGTGGGAAAGGGAAAGCTGCTTCGAGAGCCTTGCCGCTGCGCTTTCCACAGTTTCCTTGGGAGGGCATTTCAGGCGCACCGGTATCATGCTCAGATTCCCCCCTGCCCCTTTGGCTTCCTCATCGGAAAGCAGCAGGAAGTAAGTATCCCCTATATGGTTCTCATACTGCAGGAAGAGTCCCCAGGCCATGTAAAGGAGCTCTTTCATGCGATAAACATCGCCCCCGGTGCTCTTGAGCAGCCGCACCGTTTCAGCCGGTATCACCATTCGATAGCCACTCTGGACAAAACTGGCGGCATGGGGCTTGAAGCCAGGCAATCCGGGTTTCACCGGCAGATTGTCCAGCACTTTCTGCCAGTAGCCCATGATTTTTCCCGTCAGCTCACCGCTTTTGCGCAAGACCCTTTCCTGCTGTCCCGGCGCCTCGTTCCCCTTGTACTCGTAGCCCTGGCACTCCACCAGGATCTTTTCCATGTTCAGATGGCGCACGGCCAGCTCCAGGCCTGTCACCACCACCGCAAATTCATTGCTGGAGGTTTTTATCACCACAAAACGAACCAAGGGCTCCCTTTCCAATGAGAATGGCCTGCGCCTCTCAGCTTCAGCCTGCCTTTCCAAAGCGGCATCAAGCTCTTCCCCGGCTAATCCCTGCTGGCTGATGTTGCGGTAGATGATTTCCGGCTGGGTGCGCCGCACCTTGGAGACAAGTTTCACCCACCTGTCTGTCAGTTGGCAGTAATTGCTCCTGAGAAACTTCTTCGCAGAAAAAGCTGCATAAACCACGCGGTTGAAATGCAGGGGAGAAATGCTGCCTTGCACCTTATAGATACGCTGAACCGAATAATAAGGGGAAATAAACCCCTTAGGGTCAAAGAATATCCTTTCCTCGGAACTAAGAGGCTCCACCGCCTCTACATCCGCCGCCAGGACATAGGTGCCTATGCCGCAGGAACTCCTGAGAATACTCTTATCCTCATGGCTCATCCCTTCAGTGGCAGCCTCAAAAGGATTTTTCATAAAAACCCCTCCCTACTGGGACATTGGGAATCTCAAAGTCAGATGGTTGCAATACAAACCATCTTCCTCTCCGTAATGATAAGCAATATCTATGAAGACCCGCCGCATGAAGGCGATGCCCAAGCCGCCTATCTCAGTCTCTTCCAAGGACTCAGGCCTGTTTGCCAGGGCATCTTCCTTGGTCAGGGGATTGAAAGGCTTGCCGCTGTCCTTGATCTCAATGATCAGGTCATTGCCATCGGCATACACCTTCAGCCATACTTTTCCTTCCTCTTCCGGCTCATAAGCATAGGAAATCACATTCACCACTGCCTCTTCGAACCCCAGCTGCAGCTTCAGCTGCCTCTTCATGGATACGCCGGCCTCATCGGCGCAAGCAAGCGCATAAGAAAGCATTTCCTCATAGCTATCCTGCTGAGCGGGAAAATCCTTCCATTCTTCCCTATTCACGGCAATGCCTCCATTTTGTCATACTGCTTGAAAAAGGCATCTATACCAGATTCTTCCAGTATTTCGCCTACCATGCCTCCTACGCCTACCAAGGCCACCTGTCCTCCCACAGCTTTAGATTTTTTCATCATCATCAAGAGAACCCGCAAGCCTGCGCTGCTGATATACTGAAGCTCAGAAAGCTCCAGGGCGACCTTCGCCCCATCCGTCATCTTGCTCATAGCAGCCTGTTCCAGCTCCGGCGCCGTCTGGGTATCAAGACGGTCTGCCAGCGCCAGCACCAGCCAATCGTTCTGCTTCTTTTCCGTGATAGTCATCGTAAAATCTCCTTTTATACTGTTTCCAATGAATACTATATTTATTACTCTGCTGTCTCGCCCGTATAGCGCAAGGCCAGCATGGTAATATCATCGAATTGCTCTGCTCCCCCGGTAAAAGCATCAAGTTCTTCCTTCACTTTTATGCAAAGCGGGACAGGCTCCAATCCCCTGGCTGCCAGCAGGATTTTTTCCAACCGCTCCTCACCAAAGAATTCCCCTGCCTCATTGGCATTTTCCGGCACCCCATCAGTATAGACATAAATGGTGTCCCCGGGGCTCAAGGTGATATGGCGGGGAGCATAGGGCACATCTTCAAGGCTCCCCAGCATGATGCCGGATTTCTTCTTCACCCACTCACCGCTGCCATCCGGATGCAGGATATAAGGCGGCGTGTGGCCCCCATTGACATAGTCAAGCTCCCCGGTATGAATGTCCAATATCCCCAGCCACGCCGTCACAAACATGCCACGCTCATTGCCCTGGCATAGGGTGTCATTGGCATCACGGAAAATCTCGTCTACGGTTGCTCCTGTTTCTGCCAGCGCTTTGATGACCGCCCTGGCCCGCATCATGAACATGGCCGCAGGTATGCCTTTGCCGGATACATCTGCCACCAGGAAAGCCAGCTTATCCGGCCCCACGAAGTAGAAGTCATAAAAGTCTCCCCCCACTTCCTTGGCCGTATCCATGGAAGCAAAAATATCAAATTCTTTATGCTGGGGGAAAGGCGGGAAAATAGAAGGCAATGAAGAATACTGTATCTCCCGTGCAAACTCCAGTTCCCTGTCAATGCGGGCCGCCGCCTCATCAATGTAATGCTTGAGGGTAGCTACCGTGTTGTTGATATCATCTGACAGGGAGATGAACTCCTCGCTGTCCCGCACATTCACTACCTCATCCAGCTGACCTGCGGTAATGCGCCCCAATGAGCTGTTTATCGTGTGTATCTTGTCAACTATCATACGTCTGATCAGGCAATAAATCAAAATAAAGAGAGCCGAGAAAATCAGCACGATTACAAAGGTCATCAGATAAACGGAAAGGTTCCTGGAAAAGTCTGCCTTTTCCGCAGGCGCCACTGCCAGGATGCGGTAATCCCCTGCATTCAGGGGCATCACATAAGCTTCGGTGCCCCCTATAGCCGTCAGGGACATCTCTCTTTCCGGCAGGCTATCCCAGTCCAGGCGGGTGTTTTCTTCATTCAAATGCTCTTTTGCGCCCACCGCCTTGCTTATCAGATTGCCCTCCTTATCAAAAACCAGCATATACCCATCTTCGCCCACATGCCAGTTCTCGGTGATACTGCCAATCAGCAGTCCGAGATTTTCCGGTGAACTGTCGAGATGCCGCCCTTCCTCATCCCCTCCTTCCCCATTGAGGATTTCATTGCGTCCTGCCACAGAGATGATTTCCCTCTTCACATCCTCAATATTCTGCCGGAAAGTTTCCTCCGTATTACGCTGATAAATCCCCGTCTGAAGCACATAGGTGAAAGAAAAGGCACAGCCAAAGGCCACCACTATGCAAAGGAGCAGCCATTTCTGGAAGGTCTCGGCAATCTGTGGCACCCCTTCCCGCCGGATAATCTTTTCCTTGCCGAGTATGCCCACTACCAGCAAAGCCAGCATGACGGAGCAGGCATTGGCGGTGACCATGGGGATGGTACACAGGTGAATGAAGTGAAAGCCCGTCTTGGCATCATTCATGTTTGTGAAGAAAATCAGTGTCATGTGGACTATTTCCGCCACGCCCCCCACCGCCAGGCCGTAAACCCAGCCGGGTTTCTTGTCATCAAACATATAGCGTCTGAGCGCCGCCGCGAAAAAACCGGCAAAAATCGTCCCCAGGGTGCAAGCCAGCTGAGTGTAGAAGCCAGCCCCCCACCAGGCCGCCAGATACCGCTCTATGCCGCCTATAAGCCCCGCCATAATCCCGGCAGGCGCACCGAATATCAGGCCTGCGCAAATAGGCGCTGCATCACGCACATTCACCTTGAGACCGTCCATGGGCACCCCAAACTCGGTGCCAAAAATCGCCACCAGGCCAAAGCACAACCCTGCCAGCAACTGCTTTTTCCTGTTGCTCCAGTGAGCCAGGGGCTTGCTATAAGCATAGTAAAGCACAGCCGACAGGAGCACCGGCAGCAAAGCAACAATAGCCAAAGGCAGATATTTATACATACCGCAGCGCTCCCATCTGAAAACATTATTTCAGTTTTCCTATATTCTACAAAGCAGACAAAATTCCTTTTTTTACACCTTATCGCTTTTTCTCGCTTAACAGCAGGATAAAAAGCATTCATAGAGAATTTTCCATAGAGGTATGATTGTACAACCCAAAGACAGTTGCCATATTGGAGCCAAACGGAGGTAACCCCTATGCAATCTTTTAACTTCAAATGCCCCACAGAAATAATCTTCGGCAAAGGTGCAGAAACTCACATCGCAGAAAAAATCCACGCTTATGGCAAGAGCCGGGTCTTCATCGTCTACGGCGGCGGCAGCGTCATCGAAAGCGGCCTGCTCCCCCGCATCGAAAGCCAGCTGACGGCAGCGGGCCTTTCCCTGCAGGTGCGTGGCGGTGTCAAGCCCAATCCCCGCCTGGCCTGGGTGCGCGGTGCCATAAACGATGCCATGCTCTTCAAAGCCGACTTCATCCTGGCCGTAGGCGGCGGCAGCGTCATCGACTCCGCCAAGGCCGTAGCCCATGGCGTAGCCAACCCGGGTGTGGATATCTGGGACTTCTGGAGTGGCAAGGTGAAGCTCACCCGGACTACTGCCATGGGAGCTGTGCTGACCCTGGCGGCTGCCGGCAGCGAGACCAGCGACTCGGCGGTCATCACCAACGAGGAAACAAGCAAGAAGGCAGGGCTGAACACCGACCTCAACCGCCCCACCCTGGCCTTCATGAATCCTGAGCTGGCCTTCACCGCCCCCAAGCGGCAAGTCTTCTGCGGCATTGCCGACATCCTCATGCACACTCTTGAGCGGTACTTCACCACCGACCCTGCCCCCAACGAAATGACGGATCTCATTGCCGAAGGCCTCATGAGAAATGTCATCAAACAGTCCAGAGTCCTCCTCCAGGACCAGCAGAACTACGATGCCATGAGCGAGATCATGTACTGCGGCAGCCTCTCCCACAACAACCTCACTGGCCTGGGCCGGGCCAAGGACTTCGCCTGCCACAAGCTGGGCCACGAGCTCTCCGGCCGCTTCGATGTCACCCACGGCGCCAGCCTCACCACAGTCTGGGGCAGCTGGGCAGGATATGTATGGCAGGATAACCCCGAGCGCTTCGCCAGATACGCAGAGAAAGTCTGGGATATCACCGAAGGCACTGCCGAAGAAAAGGCCCGGAAGGGCATCGAAGCCACTATCGCCTACTTCAAGGAAATCGAGATGCCTGTCAATTTCACTGAACTGGGCATAGGAGTGCAGAATAAAGAAATGATTGAATACCTGGCAGATATGGTCACCGCAAACGGCACCAAGACCGTGGCCACCTTCCATCCCATTGACAAGGAAACGGCCATGAAGATTTACCAGCTGGCCAATCACTGATTCCGCATAATAAAAAAACACGCACGATGAGATTTTCGTGCGTGTTTTTTGCATGCCGCCGTGGTTCTTTATGCACTTTGCTTGCTTTCGGGGAACGCCCGCATCACTTGGACGATTACGATACCTTCACCTGCAGCCAGAGCTTGGTGTAGAGCTTGTCCAGTTCCTCACCCAGATAGCTGTAGGATTCCTGGCCTTTGTAGACTTCTTCCGGAGGGAAGGCCACTTCCACTTTATCCTCCAGTTCTTCCTCCACCTGCGCCCTGACGGCGGTGTTTGGGGTGGAGTAGCCCAGACGGCGGAAGTTTTCTGCAGCTATGTCCGGGCGGCACATGTAGTCGATGAATTTGTGGGCGTTTTCCACATGGCGGGCATTTTTCGGTATCACCCAGCCATCAATCCACACATTGGTGCCCTCCTTGGGGGCGGGCTGGAACTGCAGGTCCGGGTTTGACTCCATGAGGTTGATGGCCTCCCCGGAGAAGATAACCCCCAGGGCCGCCTCACCTGAGCTGAGCTTGTCCCGAATATCATCCACGCCGTAGGCCTGCACCAGAGGTTTCTGCCGGATGAGCATATCCCTGGCGGCCTTGAGGTCCTCCTCGTCATGGGTGTTCATGGATTTTCCCAAAAGCTTCAGGGGAATCATGATAGCATCCCTGGCAGAGTCCTGCATGAGGATGTTGTCGCGATACTTTTCCTCCCAGAGAATCTTCCAGCTATCCACCGGCTCATGCACCAGCTTCGTGTTATACATGATGCCCACGGTGCCCCAGCAATAAGGCACTGTATACTTCCCTTCCTTGTCAAAGGCTTTGGCCTGCTCGAAGAAATCCGGGGCAATGTTCTTCCGGGCTTCGGCAAGCTTGCCAAAATCAAGGGGCTGGAGCAGGTCATTCTCAATGAGCTTGTTGATCATGTAGTCCGAGGGGCACAGCACATCGTAGGCCTCCGCCCCCTCGGCTATGCGGGGATACATGCTTTCGTTGGTATCGTACTCATCCAGCACCACATGGATGCCCGTTTCCTCCTCAAACTGCGCCAGCACCTCCTCATTGATATAGTCTCCCCAGCTGTAGACATAGAGCACATCCGCCCCCTCGTCCTCTTCCTCGGCAAACATATCGCAGCCTGCAAGGGCAAAGGTCACGAGCAGGAGCAGCAGGGACAGAAGATAACGCAGATGCTTCATGCTGCCGCCTCCTCTCTGCCCGCCTCGCGGTAGCGACGGATGACCTTGTAGTTCACCATCAGGAGGGCAGCGAACACCAGCACCCCGCAGAAGAACAAGGCGCTGAGGGCGTACATCTCAGGATGGACTCCCAGCTTCAGCTCGGAATATATCTCCGTGGTGAGGGTCTCGATGCCTGCTCCCTTGGTGAAATAAGTGACGATGAAATCATCGGCGCTCATGGCAAAGGACAGCAGGAAAGCCGCCACGATGCCCGGCACCAATTCCGGCAGGATGACCTTGCGGAAAGCCGTCACCGGGGCGGCTCCCAGATCTCTGGCCGCCTCGTAGCACACATCGTCCATGGACAACACCTGGGGCAAAATGCACAGCATGGCATAGGGCAGGCTGATGACGATATGGGCCAGCAGGATGGTATCATAGCCCAGGCGCAGCCCCAGCCCAAGAAACAGCAGCATCAGGGAAATGCCCGTGACGATATCCGCATTCAGCAGGGGCACATTGGCCAGCCCCCGAAAGAGCATCCTGCCCCTCAGCCCCATTTGCCTCATGCCCAGGGCCGTCACCAGCGCCAGCAAGGTAGCCAGCGCAGCCGAAGTGACGCCGATAGTCAGGGTGTTGGAAAAGGCACTGATGATTTCCTCGTTTTCGATGAGCCTTTCGTACCACTGCCAGGTAAAGCCCGTCCACTGCCCCCGGTAGCGGCTGGCATTGAAGGACTGGGCAATAAGCACCAGAATCGGCGCATAGAGAAAGAGCACAATGGCTCCCAAATAGATTTTCTTAAACTTTTCCATCACAGCCTCCCCTTCTTGCCCCGCTCCCCGCTGTCGGTGAAGGCCTCCAGGAGAATGTTCAGGATGATGAAGACCATGAGCACCATGGACAGGGCGCTGCCCAGCTGCCAATCATAGGCGGCGGTGAACTCCTGCTCGATGATGTTGCCCACCAGGAGCACCTTGTTGCCCCCCAGAAGGGCGCTGATGACAAAGGTGGTGAGGGCAGGGATGAAGACCATGGTGGAGCCGCTGACAATCCCCGGCAGGGAAAGAGGCAGCAGCACATGTCGCAAGGTCTGCCAGGAGTTTGCCCCCAAGTCCCTGGCCGCCTCAATGATGCTTTCGTCTATGCGGCTGATGCTCACATAGAGGGGCAGCACCATATAGGGCAGGAAATTATACACCATGCCGATGACAATGGCAGCGGGCGTATTGATGAGGTGCAGCTCCGGCAGCCCCAGGGCTGCCAGGCAGGTATTGATGATTCCATGCTTTTCCATGATGGTCTGCCAGGCCATGGTGGTGAGCAGCGAGTTCATCCACAGGGGCAGGAGGAACAGCAGGAACACCAGCAGCCCCCGGCTTTCCTTCTTCTCTCTTAGGATAAGGCAGAGGGGATAAGCCAGCAAAAGGCAGATGAAGGTGCTGACGAGAGCCAGCTCCACAGAAAGGCCCAGCGCTCTCAGGTACTCGCTTTGCAACACCGTAGAAATATTTCCCAGGGTAAATTTGCCAGCTCCGTCCGTCAGCCCGGCGAATAGCACAAAAAACAGGGGCAACACAATAAAGAGAGCTGCCCAAAGAGCGAAAGGCAGAGCCAGGAAGCGGTGGGCAGCAAGCTTAGCTGCAAGGCGCTCATTCATCGCTCACAGCCTCCTCGTCCTCAGAAGCAGGCTTGGCCATGATCTGGATATTGGCAGGCGCCAGTCGGAGGCCTACTTCGCTGCCCTGCTCATGGCCCGTGATGGTCTGCACCAACCATTCAAAGCCGCCGGCCTCGATGGTGATATCGTACACTGTCCCCTTGAACACCACCTGCTTGATGGTGCCGCAGAACTGCCCCTCAGAAGGCTCGCAGATCTGGATATCCTCCGGGCGTATCTGCACATCCACAGGCATATTTTCCCCAAAGCCTGTATTGACGCAGGGAATGTCCTTCCCCAAGAGATGTACCAGCTTATCCCGCACCATGATGCCATCGATGATATTGCTATCTCCGATGAAGTCTGCCACAAAGGCATTCTCCGGCTCATTGTATACATTCTCAGGGGTGCCTATCTGCTGTATCCAGCCCTGGTTCATGACCACCACCGTATCGGACATGGAAAGGGCTTCCTCCTGGTCATGGGTGACAAAGACGAAGGTGATGCCCAGCTCCCGCTTGATTTTCACCAGCTCCCGCTGCATATTCTGACGGAGCTTCAAGTCAAGAGCTGAAAGGGGCTCATCCAGCAGCAGCACCTTGGGCTCGTTCACGATAGCCCGGGCGATGGCAATGCGCTGCTGCTGCCCCCCGGACATCTGGGTGACCCGGGCATGCTCATAGCCGTCCAGGTTGACCAGTTTCAAGGCATATTTTATCTTATCTTTGATGTAGCTCTCGCTCTTGCCCTTCAGCTTCAGGCCGAAGGCGATATTTTCCGCCACATCCATATGGGAAAACAAGGAATACTTCTGGAAAACCGTATTCACCTGGCGCTTCTCCGGCTGCAGGCGCGTGATATCCTGCCCGTCAAACCAGATTTTCCCGCTGTCGGGCATCTCAAAGCCGCCAATCAGGCGCAGGATAGTGGTCTTGCCACACCCCGAGGGCCCCAAAAGGGTTACGAATTCATTTTCATGTATGGTCAAATCCAAATCCTCCAGGATCTGCCGTCCGTCAAAGGATTTGTTGACACGCTCAAGGCGCAGGAGCTCTTTTGCCATGTTTATCGATTCTTTCCTTCTTTCAAACAAAATGCTAATACTTAACCATGATATGATACCACAAAACTACTTGAAAAACGATAGATTTCCCCCACGCTTTTAGATTGTTTTCAGAAAGGAATTCAGGCAAAAGAATAACCGCCCAGGCTTTCTCGTCACCTCAGGCGGTTACCATACGCTATCGATATTCACTTCACTCATTTTCCTTTTCGCCCCATGGCGCTTAGTGGCCCATCGGACTCCCCTCCCAGTTGAATTTTCATGTCGGCTTGCCTCGAGGTGGAACACCTCACCTCTTTCGGCTTGCTTTTATCATACTTCAGCAGAAGGAAAAAGTCAAGCAAATTTTTAGAACTTTCTATGTATTATGTATGCAGGAAGGTTCCCCCTTCCCGCACGCTTCAAAAGCTCCGCTCAAACTCCGCCAGGGACTGCTCAGTGCCGATGATGAAGAGATTGTCTCCTTCGGCAAAGCAGTAGGAGGGCGAAGGGGTGACCATAGTCTCTGCCCCGTGGCGGATAGCTATGACCACGATATTGTACCGCCCCCGCAGGTCCGCTTCGATGAGATTCTTGCCCACCAGAGAATCCGGCACGATGATGCTGATGATCTTTATGCTGCCCGCCAGGTCGATGTAGTCCACCGCATTATTGCTCACCAGATGCATGACCGTGCGACGGGCCATATCCCGCTCCGAGAAAACCACCTGGGTGGCTCCCAGCCTGCGGGCCATTTCTGCATGGCGCTCATCAATGGCCTTCACCACGATTTCCGGGACATTGCGCTCCTTGCAGAGCATGGTTGCCATGAGACTGGCCTCCAGATTTTTCAAGGCAATTATCACTGCATCGAAATGGTCTATGCCCACCTGGTCAAGCCCCCTGGCATCGCGGATGTCAAAGCTCACCACCTGGGACAGGGTGCCCGTCAGGCTCTCAGTCAGATTCACATCCATATCCACCCCCAGGACTTCAACCCCCATCTCTTCCAAAGTCCTGGCAGCGCTGAGGCCAAAGCGGCCCAGCCCCAGCACGGCAAACTGCTTCTTGCTTCCCATCTTCCATCACTTCCTCTAATCAATAAGACTCAGCCAAGCATGATATCTTCCTTGGGATATTTGATAACAGACTGCTTCTGCTGTATCAGGGACAACAGGAAGGTCATGATGCCCACCCTGCCCAGCAGCATAGTAAGGCACAGCAGAGCCTTGCCCCACTCGTCCCACTCCGGGGTAATGCCGATGCTCATGCCCACGGTGCCAAAGGCAGACACAGTCTCGAAAATCACCCTGCCCAGGTCATTGGTCTCACCGTCCACTATCGCCAGCAGGACTCCCATGGTCACTACCCAGAGGGTGCCCACCGTGAAGACAGCAAAGGCTTGATTCCGAGCCCTGATGCCGATGGTCCTGCCAAAGACAGTGACCTCGTTCTCACCGCGGAAAATCGCCCACACAGAGCGCAGCAGGACAAAGATAGTAGTGCTCTTGATGCCGCCCCCCGTGGACAGGGGCGAAGCTCCGATGAACATGAGGATGATCATGGCGAACTTGGTGACCTGAGTGGCCGCAGCGATATCGAAGCTGTTGAACCCCGCCGTGCGGCAGGAAATGGACATGAAGGCGGCATTGGCCAGCTGCTCGAGCAGAGGCATGCCCACCAATACGCCATTATAGTTGCTTTCCACGCCGAAGATAAGCAGGGTTCCTCCGACAATCAGGACGCTGTTGACCGAGAGGACTATTTTTGTATGCAGGGAAAACCTGCGCCACTTCTTCCTGTGTATGACATCATGCATGACTGTAAAGCCGATGCCTCCCAAAACAATAGGCAGGGCAATCCCTGCCAGCAGGAAAATATCGTCCTGCCGCTTGCAAAGGCTGTCATAATTCCCGAAGAGATCAAACCCGGCATTGCAGAAGGCAGAAACCGCGTGGAAGATGCCGTAGCCTATGGCTTTGACACCAAACTCCGGGATGAAATGCACCGTCAGCAGCAGGGCAAAGAATCCCTCCACCACCAGGGTGTACTTTATCATGCGGCGTATCAGATCAAGAAGCCCTGCCCTGCCGCTCTGGCCTAGGGACTCCTGCAAAGTCAGGCTTTCCCTCAAACGAAAGCGATAGCCCATAGCATGCACTGCCATGGTGCCCAGGGTCATGATGCCCAAGCCGCCCACCTGTATCAGCATAAGCATCACGCATTTGCCGAAGAAACTCAGGTCATTCTTCACATCCACCACCGTGAGCCCCGTGACGCAGGAAGCAGAGGTGGACACAAACAGCGCGTCGATAAAAGGCAGGCTCGTCTCCCTGGCAGAGCTTACAGGCAGCATCAGGAGCAAAGTCCCGATAGCAATCATCAACATGAAACTCAGCAAAATAGTCTGAGTAGGCTTCAGGCGGAATTCCTGCTGCGCCTTGACCCCAGTGACTTTTTGCAGAGGACGGAAGACCGCAGTCCCCTCCATTCCCCTGTCTATCCTTTCCTCACCCAAAGGCCATCCCCTCTTCAAGAAACAAGCCTCCCCTTCGGGCGTGTCGATCAGGAACTGGCAATAAATAAATTTTAAGATAGGACGCAGGATGAATCTTCATAGGCTAGGCGGAGGAAGGAGACATAGCGGTGCTATGTCGACTGACGACAACGACGCATATGGAGATTCAGACAAGTCAAATCTAAAATTTATTTATGAACAGTTCCTTGCCCCAGGAAGGCTTGCAAGATACACTATCACTTCTTCTTCTTCTCCGGCTTGTCATCCTTGGCCCAGACAATGGCCATGACATCGCCGTAAACAGCCTCCAGATGCTTCACCAGGATAGAAAGCATCAGCTGCACCATCTGGCTGTCGAAGCTCTCGTCTACAAAGGGCAAGCAGATATCGAGATAGACATTGCCATCTTCACGCAGGTAATACTTGAAAATCTTGAATTCGCGATTCAAATCGTTCAGATAGCCCTTGAGCTTCTCTGCCTGCTTATCCTCGATTCCCGTCACTATCTGGGTGCGGATGATGGTGAAGACGCTCTTGTCGATGATGATGACCATGGGCAGCATCTGGCCACGCACCTCTATACGGGAGCGGAAGAGCACTGTCTCGTATTCATCCTCCAGGGACTCCGTGCTGAAGACATTGATGTTGTTGTCCACCAGGAAGGATTGGAATTTCAGGGCTTTCTCGTTGGATTCTACCCCCTGGGCCTTCTTTTCTGCATCGCTTTTCTTTGGCATATGTATTGTTCCTTTCTCTTGTGTGACTGTGACAAATATTTTGCTCAAACCCTGAAGCCGAAATAGCGCAGGGCATTGTTATAGCAGATATCCTGCACCATCTTTCCCAAGCGGCCGCTGTCTGCCAGATACTCCCCGTTTTCCACCATGCTTCCTATGAAGTTGCAGAGGATGCGGCGGTAATACTCATGCCGGGACAGGGAGAAGGGGGTGCGGGCATCTGCCAGCATGCCGATATCCTCTCCCAAGAGAGACAGGGAGCTGACGGTAATCAGCTGCCGCTCCAGGCCACGCTTGGCATCGTTGAACCAGCAGGCAGTGCCCTGCTGGAGCCTGCCACGGATGCCCTCCCCTTCCTGATTCTCCACGCTTTCCTGGAAAGCTCCCAATATGGAGCCTATCACAGCCTGGTCAGCCGGGTTCAGCGAGTAGATGACCATGCGGGGCAAGGTGCCGCGCTCATCCAAGGCATTCAAGAAATTCGCCAGCACCTCTGCGCAGGGGTAATCTCCCATGCCATCGCAGCCTGCCTCTATGCCCAGCTGCTCTGCCATCCTGGTATTGACGCTCCTGTGGGCAGAGAAGCGGAGCTGCATGACCCAGCCGCGCTTGGTGCATTCCTGAGCCAGGAACATGATCATAGCCGTCTTGAACTTCTCTGCCTGATGCTGGTCAGGATTGCCTCGCTCACCCAAAGTCCTGCCCACGATATCATCCAGTTCGTATTCATCGGCCTCGGCAAAGTACATGCGGTCGAGGACAATATCAGCCGCTCGGCAGCCCATCTTTTCAAAATAGTTGATGCGTCGCTTGAGAATGTGCCTTATGTCATGCATGGTGGCCACATCCTCGGCCTCTGCTGCCACCGCCAACTCATGCTTGATATAGTTGCTCCACTGAGGATGCTCGATGCGCAGCACATAATCAAGACGCATGGTCGGCAATACCTGCATGGAAAAATCCACATCCTCCGAAAGCTTCTTGTGCCAGCGCAGATCCTCAGTGGGGTCATTGGTAGTACAAAGCACCTCGACTTCTGCCTGAGTCAGCAGTCCCCGCACAGAAAAGCCCGGCCCCAGGAGTTTCTCATTGCAAAGCTCCCAGACCTTTTTGGCAGTCTCAGCAGACAGCAGGCCCTGAAAGCCAAAAAACTTCTTCAACTCCATGTGCGACCAGTGGAAAACAGGGTTTCCCGCGGCCCTGGGCAGAATTTCCGCAAACTTCAGGAAGCGCTCATAAGGGTCTGTATCCTTGCCCGTGATGTATTTTTCCTCAATGCCAGCCGTACGCATGAGACGCCACTTGTAAGGGTCCGTATCGAGCCAGGCCTCCGTGAGGTTGTGGTACTGCCTGTCCTCGGCAATATCCTTGGCGGACAGGTGACTGTGATAGTCCACGATAGAAAGAGGTTCTGCGTACTTATGATAGAGAGTTTTGGCTGTTTCCGTCTGCAGCAGGAAATCCTTGTCCATAAAGCTGCGCATAATTATCCCCCCTAAGATTCTTAAAAAATCCGGCCACTTCCGTAAGAAAATGGCCGGATAAAATAGCCCCAATAATTCAAACTTCAGCCCATGGATGGGCATTTGCACATCCGATTTTACGGACAAAATCGTGGCCGCGATTTCTTTTGTTACTTTTTCATCAAGGTAGACTTGGCAAACAGGAACACGCATACAACTGCAAACACAATACCTATCGGATAGGTAATGGAACTTGCCAGCTGGAAGCCCTCAGGCGCCTGCAGGATATAGGTGCTGGTCACCGCTGCCATGAAAGTTGCCGGTATGGCAGGCATGAGATAGGCCTTGCTCCCGGGCTTAGTGCGATAGAGATACACAGCACCGGTCCAGAGGACAATCATGGCCAGTGTCTGGTTGGTCCAGGAGAAGTAACGCCAGATGATGTTGAAATCCATCTGAGAGAGCACGCCGCCGATAGCCAGGATAGGCACAGCCAGCATGAGGCGCTTGGCAGGGAACTTCTGCTCCATGCCAATCCAGTCAGCCAAAGTCAGGCGGGCGCTGCGGAAAGCCGTATCGCCGGAAGTGATGGGGCAAGCAATGACACCCAGCATGGCGAGAGTTGCGCCCAGGCCGGTGCCCATGAAGCCCACGCAGATATCGTAGACCACAGTGCCGGCACCGCCAGCCTTCATGGCTGCAGCCAGGCCCCCGGTGCTCTCATAGAAGGTGATACCGGCCGTAGCCCAAATCAAGGCGATGATGCCCTCAGCCACCATGGCGCCGTAGAACACAGGACGCCCCAGACGCTCATCCTTCAAGCAACGGGACATGATAGGAGACTGGGTAGAATGAAAACCTGAGATAGCACCGCAGGCCACAGTGATGAACATCAGCGGCCAGATGGGCATTTTTTCTGCTCCCAGGGGATGCAGGTTCTCCAGAGTCAGTTCCGGCATGTGATGACCGCCCACACCAAAAAGCATAGCTGCCATGATGCCCAGAGCCATGATGATCAGGCAGGCGCCGAACAGGGGATAGAAACGGGCGATGATCTTGTCCACCGGCAGAAGTGTGGCCAGGAAGTAATAAAGGAACACGCAGGGCAGCACATAGGTCACCGCCACGCCGGTGAGCTTGGAAAGGAGCCCGGCAGGGCCCGTGGCAAACACGGTACCTACCAGTACCAGCAACACCACGGCGAACACGCGCATGATCATCAGCATGGTGCCGCCCATGTGATGGCCTACCACCTCAGAGATACTCTTGCCATCCTCGCGCAAGGAAATCATGCCTGAGAGGTAGTCATGGACACCGCCTGCAAAAATGGTACCGAACACAATCCAAAGATAAACGCTTGGCCCCCACATAGCACCCCCCAGAGCGCCGAAGATAGGCCCCAGGCCAGCGATGTTCAGGAGCTGGATCATAAAGACCTTCCAGGTGGGAAGGGGAATGTAGTCAACGCCATCATTGTGCACCACTGCAGGAGTGGGCTTGTCAGTGGGCCCGAAAAGGGTATCCACGATCTTGCCATAAATGAAAAAACCTAGTATTAGTGCCAGCAAAGCCACAAGGAAAGTTACCATACAATACACCCCATTCTAACTGGTTTCCATTTGTCCCCAATCCTCTTAATCGTCGCCTCCCCTCCGGATTACAATTTCATAGGGCTTCCATAGGCTTTATATTATAGATTATTGAAAAAATTCCTGCCTGACAGCAAAGAAAAAACTTTTTTCTTGTGAATACATGCTTCATCAATAAAATCCTCCAGGTACTCCTGGAAAATCTGCTGCTCCAGGCAAAGAGCCGCCAGCTCGGAAAGACCTGCTTCGACCTCTATCCCATATTCCAGGCGATGCAGCAGCCTTGAGATTTTCTTCCGCACCTCAGGACTGTAGAAACTCTTGAGATTAGCCACGGTGGCAGTAGAGCGCCCCGCCTTCACCAGCCAGAGAGAAGTGGACAGGTCACGGCTGAAATTGTCAAAGCCCAGAGCCTCCCACTCCTCTTCAAAACGCTCCCCATCCTGCTCTCCCGGCATGAAGGATACTTCCTTGAACAGGGTATCATCCATAAGCCGCACCACCTCTGCCTTGGCCCAGAGATGTTCGGCGCGGTAACTGAATTCGCCCAGCTTCAGCGCCTCCAATACCGCCCGGTAACGGACATTGTAAAACTGAGTGAAAAGCTCCCCTGTGCCCTTTATGAGCTTGCCCAAAGCCATCAGCTCAAGGTACGGCTCATAGCAGGTAGTCAAGGCTTCCTCTGCCAGCACATAGTCAAAGGATTCCTCCTCAAATGGCAGTTTTTCCCTCCGTTGGTCAATGACATGCCACTCAATGTCAAGATTCTGCAGGGCAGGCAGTTCCGGCACTTCCTCCAGGCGAGTTACGGCTGTTATCTTGGCATAAGGACACAAAGCGCGAAGCCGTGGCAGCAAACGGCTGCTATCAACCGCAAGAATATCTGCCCGTTGACGCAATCCCCCTGCAGGAAGGAATTCCAGTATGTCCCTCATATATTCAACCTCGCAAATACTAAGCAAACTAAACATATCGGCCATGCCTGCCCCGTGAAACGGGGAAGGGGGACCGCCGCCAGGCGGTGGAAGGGGGAATGATAGGATTAAAAATGCACTTCGAAGCAGCTTACGCGCCCCCCCGCAAGCGGTGGAGGCATGATAACTCCTCAGCCACCTTTCTAACATATGTGCTGACATCCAGCAACGATGAATCAACAATTTCGTCAAACAGCCGTTCCTGCGCCTGTCTCAACTTTATCTCATCACCGCCAAGTTCAATTACCTTCTCCACATACTCCTCCACGCTATCAGCAATCAACTCTTCCCTGCCCGCCGCCTTCAGAATAGCTGCGCCAAACCGTGAGCCGTAGCTATCCCCTCGCAGGGTCACCACCGGCACGCCGAAATACAAAGCCAGGGCCGTCATATAACCTCCGGGATAGGGGAAGGTATCCAGCACCAGGTCCAATTCCCTGTAAATATCCCAGAAACTCAGGCTGCCGCCCCTGAGCTCAATGCGCTCCAAAGGCAAGCCCAAGCTATCCGCCCTCTGCCTAAGCCGCTCTATGCGTTCCGATTTTGGCAGCACATCCTTGATAAGCAACCTGCTCCCCGGCACATCCTGCAAAATCCGTCCCCAGGCCTTCAAGGCTGAATCCGTTATCTTCAGCATGTTCTGCACCACGCCGAAGACCACCCCGCCCTGAGTCCTCCTTGAAGCGAGTCCGGCACGGAAATTTCTCATGGCGGCTGTGGGTTGAAAGGCCAGAGCCTGCGGCAGGCGGAAAAGCGGCTCGAGAAACTTTTCTTCTTCTCCCAAAGGCAGCAAAACTTCATCTGCCAGAAAGCCATCAACTATGCCTTCAAGCAGTCCCAGGGTGTCAAAATAGCCCAGCCCCGAAAGCTGCACAGGAGCAGGCTTCTTTGCCATTATCATCAAGGTCTGACCGCCCTCGCTATGACCGCCCAAATCAAAGAGGATATCTATTTCCTTCTCCCTGACCGCCAAGGCCCCCTCCCCAAGGGACAGGCCGTAAAGGCAGAAATAATGTCCTCCCGCCCCCTGCCTGTCAAGATTTTCCTTGAGCCTCACTATGAAGCTGTCCTCTTCTTCCCCAACGGAAAAAGCAAACACCTCAAATCTATCCCTATCCAGGCCCAGCATAAGCGGCTCGGCAAACCTCATTGCAGAGCTCTCCACAAAGCGCGGCGCCAGATAGCCTATACGGATTTTCTCATGCTTATAGGCTCCAACTGGCGGCAGCACTTCCTCATCCCTATAAAGCTCCCCATAAGCCAGATGAGCCGCCCGCAAATCATCAGCCCCGATTCCTTCCAGATAATGCAAGGCGAAGAGATACCCCGAGTAATGCTGCCGCTGGCTGCGCAGATACCTGTCATGCGCCGCCGCTTGATAGAGGGCCGCCGCCACTCCTTCGGCATCACCTGCCAGCTTGAATTCTTCTGCCTTTTCCTCATAGTAATGGGCATCCCGTTCCATTTGATTCCCCCTCCCCAATGACCTGTTTGCTTTTAAATTCTCTATCTGTCCCGTCATTCCCTTTACTGCTGCAAAATTGCCTTCAAAAAAATAGCAGTGAGCCACCACCGGCTTCACTGCTATCAATATCAAAGTTGGTATATAGTTTCATCACCGCAGATATTGCGGATTTTCAAACGCAAGGGTTTTTTCACTGACGAAATTGTCCCGTCCCAGAAATCCGCTGTCTTACTGCCATCCCGTATCACATAGCCGAGCTTGTCTATTTTTATTTCTGCATCGCTATGCCAAACAGCGCCCTTTTCAGATGCCGTACAATCAAGGCTCAGGGCTTCTATGGTTTCCAGGCCTTCCTCACTAAGAGCAATAGGTTTATATTTTTTCTTGGCGTTGGCCAAAGCCTTTTGGTTATATTCGCTTATCTTCTGCGCCAGCCTGTCACTCAGGAAAGATTTGATTCTCACGGTATAGGACAGTTCCTGCTCTCCGCCCTCCAAGGAAAACTCTGCCTTATCCTCCAGAACCATATCGTCCAAAAGTGCTTTCATATCCCGCAACTCGATTTCGATGTCACTGCTGTCATCCTCAGCGATAAATTTACGGATGGAATCCTCATCTTCGATGTCAATGTAATAAATAACCACCCGCTTCACATTATTTGGCAAATCAGGCAGGGCCTCACGCAGGATGCGGTTCATCAAATCCTTGGTAAGGAGCTTGGATGTATCGTCCATCAGGTTTGGCACATAGACAGGCATCATGCCATAACGACTGTCCTCGATAACCCCCTCCCAGAACTCATCCACAGCATCTTCATTTTTTAGGCCAGGAATAAGCTGCTTGATTTTGTCCATAGTCTGTACAGGATTGCGATAGAGCTGGACGCCGTCTTTAATTTCCAGCACAGAGAAGCCAGCCTTCGCCGCCCTCAGCCTGTCGCGAACAGTCTGCATGGAGTTGACACCTATATCAACATGGATAAACTTGCGCCCCAAACGATGTGCCACCGCCGCCGTCACGCCACTGCCACCGAAGAAATCGGCTATTAGCATTCCCTCGTTAGAAGAGGCATTTATAATACGTTCAAGCAACGCTTCAGGTTTTTGGGTTGCATAATCAATTCGTTCACTTGCTTGAGAATTGACAGGTGGTATATCTTCCCATAAGGAACTAATAACTCTGCCAGGCAATGTGTCAAGATACCGCTTATACCTCGGCCTATCGTTGCCAGTCATAACAATCAAGCCCTCAGAACATAACTTGTCAATATTCTGCTGTGAATATCGCCAATGTGTCCCTGCCGGTGGTTCCAACATCTTGCCAAAGAACGACCTTGCCTCACCTGCTCCAGGAGCAGTTAAGTTATCAAGGGCATACTTCCTGCCCTCCTCATCTATGTTCGTGTAATACCTGTTTATATGCTCTTGCGAGTGAGGCTCATACTGGGGATTCCAAGTGTATTCATCGCTAATGTGATAACACAGAATGTTATCATTTATTTGTGCAAATCCCTCCCTCTGTGCATGGGAAGTAGTTCTTTTCCATACAATTTCACAGGAAAAGTTATCTTCCCCAAATATCTCATCCATCAAAACCTTCATATAATGCCCGATATGCCAATCCAAATGCACATAAATGCTGGCATTCTCGCTCATAACACTTTTAATGGCAGTGAGATTCTCATACATCCAGTTGAGGTATTTCTCCTTGTCCCACACATCCCCATACATCTTTTCCTCGAAGGACCTCAGTTCCTCGTCCTCCAGTTCCTGCCCGGCAGCTTTGATTTCTGCGGCAAGTTTGGGATTGCGACGAACATAGACCTGCTTGGCATAGTCTGCCCCGCTGGCAAAAGGCGGGTCAATGTAGACAAGATCTACCTTCTTTCCCTGCTCTCGCAGGTAGGCGCAGGCAGAGATGCACTCGCCGCGAATGACAAGGTTGTCACCCGGGGTGCCCACTTCTTCCTTTTTCTCCAACTCATACAGAGGCATGCCCCGCCGCAAATCGTCCTGCAGCTTGTCTGTGCCATGATAGCGCAAAGTGCGCTTGAAATTGTTCAGCACCGCCTGTCCCTCTATAGGCTCAGGATAAAAAGGTATATAACGAATAGCCATCAATGTGCCTCCTGGAAAAACTTCTTTATTTTCTCATGGGTTATTTGCCGCCGTTCATAAGAGGGCATCGTATCTTCCAAATACAGATAGTCAAAATTAGGGTTCAGCTTGCGGAAAGTTGTTTCCATAAAGGCCTTCCGCTTGGCAAAATTTGGGTCATTGGCATAAAGACTGCCCTTGGTTTCCACAATGACAGCCCTGGCTATCTTTCCCTTCACCCTCTGCAAGATAAGGAAATCCGGCGTATACATGCCCACATAGCGATAGTCCCGCCCCTGCTTTTCATAGCACTTGATACGGAACTCCGTCAGGCTACGGTCACCATTGTAATAAACTTCCAAATTTCTTTGGGCCAAAATCTCGTCCGGCAACAGTTCCTTCAAAAATTCTATCTCAAAATTGCTATCCATGTGATATGGCAAGTAATGATAGGAACGGTCACTGCCAGAGGGCATCCCTTGCTCCCTTTTCAGTTCTTCGGCTTTCCTGGGGTCAATGTCCATCAGCAACTCAATCGCCTGCTGCAGCTTCTCGCTCAGCACAAACTCGCCCCTGTCATTACGGATTATTTTCTCGACCATTTCCGTTTCGGGATAATACTTTTGTGGCTCCGCCGTCAGCACTTCCGGCGTAAAATTCTCCACCCTCAGCAGACTGGACTCCTGGGGAATCTGTTCCTGCCTAGTCTTGTAATGCCACTCTTCGACAAAGGCCTTGCGGATATTGCTGCGCACCACCGACGGGACAATATCTCCCCGATAGTACAGCATTCCTTCTTCCTCAGCCGTTATCTCATCGAACACTTCACGCAGTGCTGGCTCATGTTCCTGCAAAACATCCATAGCCAAAGTGCCAAAACTTTCTTTGGCAATCTGCTGAAGGAAAAAAGCGAAAACCGCCGGTTCCTTCCTCACTATGCCATAGGAAATTTGCGAACGCTCACGGATTGAACCGGCAAAATCCTGCTCTATAAGCTCAGTCTTGCGGCGAGCCTCAGACGAAACTGCCGCCCGTATTTCCTTGTCTATATTCTTGACCTTCCTGCTCCGCTCCAATGTATATTCCACTTCTAACTGGACAAACTCTACCTTGGGAAGTCCAAGAACCTCTGTGCGGTCATAGCGCCTAATCGTGGTCTTGCCCTTTTCATTGCCACGCTCAAACTCTGACACTGTAAGATGATGCTGTTTTTTCAACTGTTTTTCCAAGAGAACAGCATTGTCCTCATTGAGATAGATAAGGGCCGATTCTGCGCTTTCCTTCGTCACCTGACGCAGACAACGGCAAGAAGTCTGCAAGACTTTATTCAGAGGGCAAGCCCCCTTCTGAGAAAGGATAACTCCCGTTAGACTGCGGCAATCCCAGCCCTCCTTGCCAATCTCGGCCAGCAGGATTACACGCTTTTTCGATACATCCGTATCAAGGGAATCAAACTCCAGCTGTGCTCCTTCCGGGGCTTTGAATTCCTTGTTGCCGCGATGGAATTTCAGAATTGCCTCTTCAGGGTTCAGTCCCGTCTCTTCCACAATAGCGGCCACATCACTGTAGATTCCTTCCAGATTCTTGATATTGCTGCAGAAAACGGCAATTTTAGCCAGCGTTCCATCCTCATAACGCACATCCTTGTAACGCCTAAAAAACTCCCGCAAACCTTCATTGACGATGGCCACGCTTTCCATTCCCTGCACCGCTCTCTTTACAGTAGGACGTTTCAAGAAATTACCTATGCCATCCACCAAACGGTAATAGTAAACAATAGTGGGAATTTCCTCCGACTTAAAGCCCAATTTCTCCCCTAATTCAATCTTCATGGGCCTGACCAGATAAGGAGTGCCAGAGAAGCCCACCACCGAGTTTATGTTGCCACCAGTCTGTGTCCAATTCGTCACCACGCCCCGAAGCTTGATATCGTCATCAGCTGCATGGTGTGCTTCATCTATGAATATAGCGAGGTAGGGCAACTTGCCCAAACGATTACGAAGCTCATTAGCCTGGCGGTCCTTCTCATCCTTGGTATCAGCAAATAGATCAATCTCTCCTGCTTTGAGTTTCAAGCGGTCCAAAA
Organism: Pseudoselenomonas ruminantium; assembly: GCA_015058655.1. Classification (GTDB taxonomy): domain Bacteria; phylum Bacillota; class Negativicutes; order Selenomonadales; family Selenomonadaceae; genus Selenomonas_B; species Selenomonas_B ruminantium_C. Next base: position 24,244 of record SVBX01000002.1, on the reverse strand, counting down.
TAACCTTCTCTGCATTGGTAACCGCTACCAGTCCCATCAAATCCGGGTCAGCCTGGTGAAGAACAATTTTCTGGACATTAGGATTCTTGACCTTATTAGACTTGGCTTGAGTTTTCTGGGCATCCAGCAACTCAAACTTCAGCATCTTTTTGACCTGAGATGCGGCAGGCTCAGCCAAAACCCAAGCAGGATTGAAGCGTTGAATGGTTTTCAAGCTGGGCACCACAGAGGATTTCAGTCCGGATGGCACCAATATAAGGAAATTATGAGCAAAAACAGGATTTTTCGACTCAAGCATGGCGTAATACAAGTCAAGATAGATAAAAGCTGCCATCAGAAATGTCTTCCCCGCCCCCATAGGAAGACTATATAGATATTCTGTATAATGCTTTCCATCAAAAATCTGGCGTAACGCCTCCTTGCTATCCACCACCAAAGGATTTTCCCTCATACGCTTGGCCAGTTGCGGTGAAAATTCATTGCCACTATCATCCTTAAAGGCAGCAAACTCATACAAAGCAACCGCCGCAGGGTTAGCCCTAAAAGCTTCCCTCGCCGAAACCGACAAGGGAAGTTCATCAATATCCAAAGTATTGAAAAAACCTTCCACGAACAAATCATACAATGGACGATTGCCTCCAGCAATCTTCAAAAAGAGATATATTTTAATAGCCTCCAGCTGGGCATCCCGCATGTAACCTGCCGATTTTATATATTCTACAACCCCACCCACTGTGCAATCAGATGATTGATACCATTCTTCGCATTTATTCTTGATCAGATGATAAAACATGGCTACTCCTTCAACATTCTTCTGTATCGTTCATTGTCTTCCATAAGATTATAACGCCTTGGAGACATACAGACTAGCCCCCTGCCGCGATTCAAATTTTGCAAAGGGTAGCACTTCATTAGCCTCTGGATACCAGCGTAAATGTCACAATCTCCGGGGGACAGCCGATACGGCAGGGAAACCAGCTGCCATTGCCGCTGTGGACATAGCCGTAGCTGTCCCCGATTTTCACCAACCCCCGGTTATAGCGGAAGAAAGGAAAGATGGGGAACCCGAAAATGCCGAACTGGCCTCCATGGGTATGCCCCGTCAAGGTCAGGGCCACCCCCGACTCTGCCCCGTCATCGATGCACTCCGGGTGATGGGCCAGCAGCACCGCCGTCACCCCCTCCGGCACCTCCGCCATGGCCTGACGGTGCATTCGCTGCCTGTCCGCTTCGAAGCGGTCCCGCCGCATGGGATAATCCACTCCCGCGAACCACAGCTCCTTGCCCGGCACCTGCCGAGCCTCATTTTCCAGCACATTGATGCTAGTACCGGCAAGGTACCTCTTGAGCTGCCCCACGCCCCGGAAATGTTCGTGGTTGCCAAAGACATAGTAAACGCCATCGGGGAAACTGGGCACGAAGCTGTCCAAAACCTGCACAGCCTCCTCATTCATCCGCTCATCGTCAAACAAATCCCCTGTCACGGCAAGCACATCAGCTCCCTGTTCGGCAGCCTGCTGCAGAAGCCTCCGCAAGTCCTCCACTGAAAAGAACTGCCCCAAATGCACATCGCTCAGTTGCACGATACGGTAGCCATCTGGCCCCGTCAGCCCCTGCACGGGAATCTCCACCTCCCGCAGCACCTGTTCCCGGCTTTCCACGAAACCGCCATAGGCAGGCAGCCCCGCCGCCACCAACGGATAGAGGAAGGATTTCTTCAGCATGTCCCTCCGCTTGAAATCCACCGGCACCCTGCGCACCCGCCTCAGTATGAACCTTATGAATATAGCCATGGTCACTAAACCATTGAAGATGATTTGTGCCACCAAACACAGAACCATGCCCCAGAGCAGGACCTTGTTCACGCCGTATAAGCCGGGCATGTGCCTCATCAGGAGCCACACCAGCCCCAAGTCCAGCACAGAAAAAAACAAGCAGGCCAGCCAAAGCCGCCACCCTCGCCAGACCTTGCGTCCTGCAAAGAATGACCAAATCAGCTGAGCCGTAGCGAAGGCCAGCACAAAAGTCATAAAACCACCCAAAAGGACTCCTCCTCAATCTGCTACATATCTTCAAATATACTGTAAATATTCTGCACCGGCTTCTTGCTTCCTTTTGCCAAGAGTCAAAAAAAAGACCGGCGAACCGGTCTTCAAGCATGCCGCAATAAATAAATCCTTAAGCCAGGCCGCGCAAATGCGCATTTTCTGCCTGATTCTCCCGATAATACCAGCGGGTAGATTTGCCAATAGCACAGCGAACGGCATCAAGCTCTCCTGCTAGGGCCAGCTTTTTGAGCGAAGCCACGTCAAAACCACTGACGGACAGGTAGCTTGCTGATAGGAAACCTCCTCGTTTCAACATCTTGCGATAACTTGCGCTGTCACGACGGTCCATTTCAATGTTCTTGATTGCCATACCGAATCCCCCCACAGTATGTTTCCAACCTGAGATGCTACTTCGCGGCGCTTTTATTATACCACAAATGTGTAACTGTGTACAGATGTCAAATATTTATCTTAATATAAAAAGAATGAAAATTTATTTTTCACTACATATGGGGTCATCATTCTCAAGCAATCTATATACGCCCGGGCATGCCGTGAAATATGTCAGAATTTATTTTCTTTTACGAAGCATATTGCATATCGGAAGAAATCGTGTATAATAAGAGTAAAGAAATCGTTTACTGTGATAAACACGAACGATTCAAGGAAAAATACTTTTTTCCACCCTGTAATTCCGGTATATTTGCCATTATAAAGGGGGATTATCCCCCTTTATAATGGCAAGAAAATGAAATCGTTTACGAAATCAGGAGGTAGTATCATGAAGGAGAATCTTGTGCTCACCGTCAGCCGCCAGTATGGTGCAGGCGGCAGGGAGCTGGCGCAGATACTTGCGGATAAGCTCGGCGTGAAGCTCTATGACCGTCAAATCGTCCATATCGCCGCTGCCAAGCTTGGCATCAACGACCTCAGCGAGGAAGAACTGCTGCAGATGGAAAATCAGGTGAAGCCCCTGTCCATGAGCTTCGTCCCCTTCCATTCCTTCGGCACCCACATGGGGGAAAGCAGCCACGGCATGTTCCTCTCTGAGTCTTCCGCCATCAAGAAGCTGGCCAAAGACGGCTCCTGCGTGATCCTGGGCCGCTGCGGCGACTATGTGCTCCGCAATGACCCCAATCATTTCTCCATCTTTGTCTGCGCTGATGACGATTTCCGCGAGAAGCGCGGCAAGGAAGTCTACGATGGCAAGAGCCTGAAAGAGCTGAACAAGGAGAACGAGAAGCGCGCCCGCTACTACGACTACTACACGGGCCGCACCTGGGGCGATGGCGCCAACTACGACCTGGTGGTCAACACCAGCCACGAGCCTCTGGATAAGATTGCCGATGCAATCCTTGCCTACATTGAAAAAGTAAAACTTTGAGCATGGATAATACCGCAGTTTTGGAGGAATCAACCATGAACGAGAACAAAAGCAACTTCTGGCCCCGTGTGGCTTATGCCTGCGGCACCTTCGGGCATGACGTGTTCTACGCCATGCTGGGCACCTATTTCATGATCTTTGTCACCAGCAACCTGTTCCACTCCGACAATCCCAGCCGGGATGCCTACATGATCGGCATTGTCACCACCATCATCCTGGTGCTGCGCATCGGCGAGCTTTTCATCGACCCCTTCATCGGCAACATCATCGACAAGACAGAAACCCGCTGGGGCAAGTTCAAGCCCTGGGTCATCGTAGGCGCTTTCGTGGCAGCCCTGACCCTGGCTTTCCTCTTCACCGACATGGGTGGCCTGGCTGTCAGCTCCCCCATCACCTATCTGGTACTCTTCGCCATCATCTATTTCATCATGGATGTGTTCTACTCCGCCAAGGATGTGGCTATCTGGTCCATGATCCCGGCTCTCTCCTTCGATTCCCATGAGCGCGAGATTACCGCTACCTTTGCCCGTATCGGTTCTGTTTTCGGTGGCCAGCTGGTGACCATCATGGTCATCCCCGTGGTCATGTTCTTCTCCCATGATGCCAACGGCGGCGCCGGTGACCCCACCGGCTGGTTCGCTTTCGCCTGCATCGGCGGCGGCATCGCCACCCTGGGCGCTATCATCCTGGGCCTCTTCACCAAGGAGCAGAAATCCAATCTCCGTGAGAACAAGACCCAGACTTCCTTCAAAGATGTTTTCAAGATTCTCCTGAAGAATGACCAGCTGCTGTGGGTAGCTATTGCCTACCTCGTCTTCGGCCTGGGTCAGAACATCATCAACAACTTCAACCTCTATTACTTCACCTATGTTATCGGCGATAATTCTGAATTCTCCATCCTGGGTATCATCAATGTAGTCATCGGCCTTGCTGCCGTGGCCCTGTTCCCCATTCTCACCACGAAATTCAGCCGCCGCAAGCTGTTCTTCGCTTCCATTGCCATCATGCTGCTTGGTGTCCTCTGCTATGCCATGTCCGGCAAGAATGTGGCTATGGCTCTCGCCGGCGCCGGCATCTTCAGCCTGCCCCAGCCCCTGATTTTCCTGGTAGTGCTCATGACCATCACTGATACCGTCGAGTACGGCCAGCTGAAGCTGGGCCACCGCGATGAAGCCCTGGTGCTCTGCGTCCGTCCTCTGATTGACAAGCTTTCCGGTGCTATCACCAGCGGCATCGTAGGCCTCACCGCCGTCTGGGTAGGCATGACCGCAGGCGCTACTGCCGACAGCATCACTGCTGATGGTCTCAGGAACTTCCAGCTGGTAATGTTCGCCGCTCCCCTGGCTCTCATCGCTCTGGCTGCTTTCATCTACAGAGCTAAGGTCACCCTCACTGAGAAAGAGCACGCCCGCATCGTCCGCGAACTCGAAGAGAAGTGGGACGAGATGAGCAAGTAAGCACAAAAATAAAGTCTATCCCCCAAAAGGAAGGTCACTTGTAAAGCCTTCCCCTTGAGGGGGCGGCGAAGCCGCGGGTGTCCGGTAGACACCCTGGACAGGTGGCAGCCGAAGGCTGACGAATGAGGTGGCACCTGCAGGGTGGTATAAGCAGACAAACGAGAAAAAGCTTCACCTCATCCGCCCCTGTCGGGGCACCTTCCCCTCAAGGGGAAGGCTTTTTTTATTGCCCGTAGCAGGAATTCAGGTTTCCATGTGGAAATATTCTCATAATAGTTCCGATACTACGGGGAGGTGAGCGCTATGATTTCCGATTGGGAGCTCTGCTTCCGCCTTTTGCTTTCCTGCGTCATGGGCGGCTTCATCGGCTACGAGAGGCAGTCACGGCGAAAGTCAGCGGGACTGCGTACAAATATGCTGGTCTGTCTCGGTTCCTGTCTCATCATGATGCTCTCCCAGGATATGTACCAACAGGTAGAGGGCAAGACCAACGCCGACCCGGCCCGTCTGGCAGCACAGGTAGTCAGCGGCATAGGCTTCCTAGGTGCCGGTGCCATCATGAAGGAGGGGCTCACCGTCACCGGCCTCACCACCGCCGCCTGTCTCTGGGTAGTGGCAGGGGTGGGCCTGGCCATAGGCGGCGGCTTCTATGTGGGAGCAATTTTCACAGGACTGCTGGTTTTCATCGCCCTGGGCAGGCTTTCACGCCTGGACGACTTGGTAGACCAGGAGAAAAGGCTATACCTGATCATCCATACCATAGACAGGCCGGGACAGCTCATGCAAATCAACAACTATGTTGATAAAATGCAGTTAAAGGTCAAGAGCATCAAAGTCAAAGCGGACGAAGATGAGATGGAAAATGAAGAAACAAGGCAACTGTATGTAGAACTGGATGTCTTCAATTACAAAAGCCTGAAGGGCGCTGAAATCATCGAAGCCCTGCGAAGCATCCCAGGCGTTACCAGCGTGAATATAACATAAAAAAACAGCAGTCACCTGCTGTTTTTTTATGTTATATTCAGTTGCTGTAGCAGATCTGACCTCGCACAAAAGTGGCGCAGATATTGACCTCATCATCGAAGACCGTGATATTGGCCAGCCGTCCCGGCTCCAAAATGCCTCTCTGGTCAAGGCATCCCAATTCCTGGGCAGGAACCCTGGTAGCCAGTTCCACCGCACGAGGAATGGAAATCCCTGCATTGCGGGCAAAATTCCTAACCACCATATCCATGGATGCCACACTGGCGGCAAGGGTTCCGTCAGCCAGCGTGGCAAGGCCGCCTTCCACATAAATCTGCTGGCCCCCCAGTTCCGAAACGCCATCCCCCTGGCCACAGGCCCGGCAGGAATCGGTAATGAGCACCAGCTTGTCCCCCTTCAGGCGATAGGCCAGACGCTGGGCAGCGGGATGACAATGGACATCGTCGGCAATGATTTCTGCCACATAATCCTCGTCAAGCACAGCCCCCACTACCCCCGGTTCCCGATGGTGCAGGGGACTCATGGCATTATAGAGGTGAGTCGCATGGCTGACGCCATGCTGGAAAGCCTCCACCGCCTCCTCATAGATGGCGCCGCTATGGCCTATGGCTACGATGATGCCTGCCTCACGGCATTTCTGCACGAAGCCGTAATCGCCCCCCATTTCCTCCGGGGCCACGGTAACATACTTCACCACATCAGCATAAGGCTCTATATGGGAAAAATGAGCCGTCTTGATATGCCTTGCCTGATGGCTCCCCTTATGAAGAGGGCTGATGAAAGGCCCTTCCATATTGGCTCCCAGCACCTCCGCACCCTGGGCCAGCCAAGGATTCTTCATGTATTCCCGCACCCTGCCCAAAGCTGCCTGTATATCTTCCATATCCGCCGTAATAGTGGTAGGCAGGAAGGAAGTCACGCCCTGAGAAGGGAGATTCTGGCACATGGTTTTCATGGCATCGGGCTTTTCATCCATGGTATCTGCTCCGAAGCAGCCGTGGATATGGATGCTGATAAAGCCCGGGGACACATACTGCCCCCTTGCATCCCATACGGGACAGTCGCTATGATCAGCCCGCAGGCGCACCTCCGGCATGACCTCTGCAATGCGTCCATCCTCTATCAGCAGGGCCAGCCCGGAAATAGCCTCAAAGCGCCCCCCTGCCCTATCATCCGGCAGGATAAGCCTGCCATTTACAATCGCTAACATCGCTAACCTCCTGCCTTATGTCGTAATTCATACCTATCAGCTTATAACACCGTTGTTCCAGATTTGTCGAAGACAAATCTTCCTCTTGGTGTTTCAACGAGGCGGGAGATATTAACTCGCCGCCTGTTAGTAGTTTGCCGCCCCCACTTATAGAAGTGGGGGACATCTTGTGCTCGTTATATATTCTTCAGCCGTTTCATTTCTCCTGCCAAAAACTCCACCTGAGTGCCAATTACTACCTGAACATTCTTGCCCGCTCTGAAAACACCTCGAACTCCCAGCGCTTTCAAAGCCCCCTCATCCACCAGTTCCGGGTCAGCTACCTCCAACCGCAAGCGAGTAGCGCAATTGCCGATGACGAGAAGATTTTCAAAACCGCCCAGAGCAGCAGCCACCTGCCTTGCCCTGCCGCTCTCCGCCGTCTCCTCAGCCGGTGCTGTCCGCGTCTCTTCAGCCGCAGCAGCCATTTTCTCTTCCTCATAGCGCCCCAGGGTAGGCAGGTCATAATGCCTGATAGCCCAGCTGAAAACAGCATAGTACACCGCGCCAAACACCAATCCCAAGGGCAGTATATAAAGCGGCTTAGTCGCCAGGCCATAGTTCATGATATAGTCAATAAACCCTGCCGAAAAGCCGAAACCGTGCAGAATACCGAAAGAATACGCCACCGCCAGCGCCAGCCCCGTCAGCACTGCATGGATGCCGAAAAGCACGGGCGAAATGAACATGAACATGAATTCCACCGGTTCCGTAATGCCCGTCAAAAAAGAGGTAAAAGCCACCGAAGCCAGCATCCCCGCAATCTCAGGCCTTTTAGCTGCCGGCGCAGCATAATACATGGCCAGGGCCACAGCAGGCATGCCGAACATCATCATGATGAAGAAACCTGCCATAAACATGCCTGCATGAGGGTCACCTGCAAAGAAGCGATTCAAGTCGCCGGTAGCCACCACCCCTGCAGGCGTAGTGTACTCCCCAAAAACAAACCAGATAAAACTATTCAATATATGGTGCAGCCCCACGGGAATCAGAAGGCGGTTCAGCACGCCATAGACAAAAGTCCCCACAGCACCGGCGCCAATAATCCACTCGCCGATTCCCTGTATCACTGACTGGCATGTGCCCCAGACATTTCCAAAGACCAGGGCCAGGGCAATAGATGAAAGCGCGGTGGCAATAGGCACAAAGCGGCTGCCGCCAAAAAAACCCAGGAACTCAGGCAGCCTTATATTGTGGAAACGATTATAAAGGCATCCCGCCTCGATGCCTGAGATTATTCCCGCCAATACCCCCATATTGAGAGTAGCATCTATGGCAGACATAGCGCCCACCAGCACCAAATAGCCAATGCCCCCGGCCAGCCCAGCTGCGCCGCTGCCATCCTTGGCGATTCCCACGGAAATGCCTATGGAGAAAATCAAGGGCAGATTATCAAAAACCGCTCCGCCTCCCTTCGCAATGAAGGGAATGTCCAATACATCAGTCGCTCCCAAACGCAGCAAAAGAGCCGCCGCCGGCAGCACAGCAATAGGCAGCATCAGCGCCTTGCCTATTTCCTGAAGCCTCTTGAACAAGAATCCCATAGAATACCCCCTAATATCTCCCCAAGCAGCCCTCCACAGGCCGCAAACATACATATATATGTCATTACGATTGTCACTTCTACTTTACTAAGGCGTATGACATATGTCAAGGGAAGTTAGGGCGTATTGATGCTTTCAGCTGGTTTACATCAACTTTTAATAGAAAGTTAATTGCCCTCTAAAGCTCCTCTAAGAAGCAACGCCTATAATGAAATCATCGTCAGGGAAGAAAACTCCCGCGACAGTCGTGATAAGCGCCAGCTTGGCGCAGGAAACAAAAGGAGGAGTTCTATGTTCGACCTTAAAAAATTCACCGCACTCGCTATGGCAGGCACCTTCGCCTTCGGCGTAGCAGCATCCACCACCTACGCAGCAGAAGCCCCCCATAAAGAACTGCCCAAAGCAGAGCAGCCCGCCCCCCAGATAAGCAAGCAGCAGGATAAGCAAGCCAAGCAGAAAAATGAAGCCATCCAGATCGAGCAGATGAAGGACTTCGAGGGCCAGAACCCCAAAGACAAGAAGGCCAAGACGGACAAGCAGCCCACCGCCAAGGCCCCTGCTCATGAGCAGAAGTCCAAAGAGGTAAAGGAAACAAAGTATGACCAGAACCACAAGCAGGCCCCCCAGGAGAAAAAACTCCCGGCCCAGCCTGAGCATAAATAAGAACACCAGTTTCATCACGCTACACACAAAAAGCCACCGCAAAAGGGTGGCTTTTTGTGTGATCTTGGACTTTTCCTTGCATCTGACCACATCTCGAACAATTATTTTTACACATAAGGACGAGGTGGTACACTATTCCTCGAATATGTCCTTGGTCTGTATCTCCAAATCATCATAAAGGCTTATCTTCAAAGACAAATGTATCTCCTTCTTCTCCTCTTCAGTCATGTATTCCATCTCGGCCTCTGAGGCATTGTGGTAAACATTATCCAGTTCATACTTGCCATCTTTCAAAAGATAAGCCTCAATAGCTTCATCCTTTGGGCTGATAATCCAATATTCCTTTATGCCAAATCTCTCATAGGTATTCTTTTTTACAGTTATATCTTTTTTTCTGGTGCTAAGAGACAATACCTCCACCACAAAATCAGGCACCCCCTCGATGCCTCTGTCTGTTATCTTGTTGCGATCGCATACCACTACCAAATCAGGAATAAAATAATTGTCTTTGTCCAGATAAACACCAATCTCTGTAAAGGCCCTGCATCTTTTACCTTTCAAATATTGTCTGATAATAGTAATAAGATTGTTCTGTATATTTATATGCTTCGTATTCGCCGGACTCATATCGTAAACCACTCCGTCAATCAATTCTGACTTCTGGTATTCTAATACTTCTTCCATAGCCATATCCTCTCCAATACGCTTGCAATCAATCATCCCTACCTCTTGCAAAAGCCTATCTTTTATCGTATCAAATTAGAATGTTTGAAATGTGATGTCCATACCCCAAATACATATCAAGCAATTCGGGCATTTTTCTGTTCCCTCCAATCATCCCATATAATTGATTCATTAACGGTCAAATAATCTTCTATAGCAAATAAATCAAGCTCTGAAAATCCATACGACTTATAGCAGGCCATATCCGGCAGTCTCCATTCACTAAAATTTTCTTCCTTTTCCTTTTGCTCTACACGGATAATAAGGTTATCCCCACCGTCTCTGTCCTCATATTCTTTCATGACAAACACATTAAGATAAATATTTTCTTTTAATATAAAGGTTGCATACAACATCATTATTCTGCCTCCTTTGAAGTTCTTCCTTACCTGATATTATAACACCGTTGTTCCAACGAGGCGGGAGATATTAACTCGCCGCCTGTTAGTAGTTTGCCGCCCCCACTTATAGAAGTGGGGGACATCTTCTTCCGAGTTATACCACATCAAACAGGAAAAGCCTCCCGTAGCGGGAGACTTTTCTTGCCAAATATTCAATTTTGAATCTACTGCAACAAACTCAGCACATTCGAGCTGGACTGGTTGGCCTGGGCCAGCATGCTTTGGGCTGCTTGCAGGAGAATGTTGTTCTTGGTATAGGAGGTCATGGCCTTGGCCATATCGGCATCACGAATAGTGGATTCAGAGGCCTGGACGTTGTCACGGGCGATATGGAGGTTATTGGAAGTCTGCTCCATACGGTTCGCCACAGCACCGATATCCGTCTGCTGATTCAGCGCCTTTTGGATGGCGTTGTCCAGCACATTCACCGCTGCATTGGCATTCTTCTGCGTGGCCACGCTGAGTGTCACGCCATCAGAACTTTTCAGCCCAAGAGCCTCTGAGCGCATATCTGTGAGGCTGATGCGAATAGTCTGGTTAGCCTTGGCATCCATTTGCAGGGTAATGGCGTTGTCGTTTGACTTGTTGACCGCCCTGACGGTTTCAGTGAAGTTATCCAACACCGCATTAACAGATTTCTTTACCTGCCCTTTTGAATCAGACACGCTAAAAGTCAAACCGGAAATCTGGTATTTCACCCCAGCAGTGGCAGATTTAATAGTGATGGCATTTTCACGGTTAGCTGTATAAACCGTATCACCGGAAGCCGCCTTACCTACTACATTACCAGTATCAACGACTAAATCATACGGTGTCAACTCACCGAGAGAATCAGCATATTCAGCCCATGCAGCAGCTTCTTCTTGGTCTCTAACCGCTTGCGCCTGATCTTCGGTCGCCTTTCTTACCTCTTTTGCAGCGTCATCCACATCTTTATATTCTTGATTTAGTTGACCAAGGATATTTTGTGCATCTTTTTTGTTTTGAACCATGCCAGCAGATGTTGTCTGATGATTAGCATCTGCGCTACCTGCAAGCACAGGGTCAGTACCGTCGGATTTATACATCAGATTCGATGTATTAGTAACAAACACCTCGTCGCTCCATCCACTAGCACCAGTATACGGCCACCCCCGATCATTAATTTCAGCCTTAGCAGTCTTAATAATATTATCTGCATCTGTCACTGCATTTTCTGCAGCTGCTATCGCTGCCTTCAAATTATTTCCAGTATATCCTGTCACAGCCTGAACTGTAGCTTGGTTCAAGGTAGCATTATATGTTACTTCTGCCTGAGCCATTGTATCATTATATTTAACTTCCGCTGCCTTCATCGAACTATTGAACTTTCCTTCAATTTGTGAACCAACAGGACTATTTACATAATATGTCCTAGCAGCTTTGTCAAGAGCTTCCTGCAATGTAATATTTTCATCAATGTCAATATCGGTAGTATATGTTCGCCCCTGAATAACATAAGAAATATTCAGGCTATCCGTACTCTGTATATTCAGCCCCTCACCATTGCGATTCTTCAAATCAACCAGCTTGGTAGCCCCTTTAGTGTCTTCACTCAGGCTCTGGTTCGTCAGCGAAGTTTTCGTAGCTACTCCCTTCGCCATCCTGCTGCCATCCACCAAAGTCTTGCTGTTATAAGTAATCAGCGCATTATCATCAATCTGATCGATGGACTGATCCAGCTCCTTTTGGATAGTGGCCCTATCCGCATCCGTGTTGCTGTCGTTGGCTGCGTTGATGGCCTTTTCCTTCATGGTCTTGAGAATATCCACTGTGGAGCTGACCGCTCCCTCTGCCACCTTCAGCATATTGGCGCCATTTTGAGTGTTCTGATCCGCCTGGTTAAGTGCACGAATGCGTGCCTGCATCCGTTCCGAGATGGCATACCCCGAGTTGTCGTCGGCAGCGGAGTTCACCTTCATGCCCGTAGCCACTTGATGCAAATCCTTCGCCAGTGCGGCAGAGTTTGCATTCAGGACATTCAGCGTATTCACTGCTGACATGTTGTTCTTTACAACCATTGCCATTGTTGACACATCCTCCCTGGTGGGCAGCCAATGGCTGCCTAGTCAAATCCTTCACAATAGCCTCTGTCCTACTGTCCCTGTAAGGCCCAAGGCTTATGCTCTTATTGCCCATAAAGGGCGGTGGAAGTCCCCCGCCCTTGTCTGACATATATATCTATTCTATATATCGTAGGATTTGGGGATTTCTTAAGAGGGTAGGGAAAAATTTCTCAAAGAAGTTTTGCCTTGACTGTCAGCGAACAATTGATTCATAATATAGGTGCTGCCTCTTACTCCCGGAGTTCGCACGAAGGGAGGTGTGATCATGCTCGACTTTGCAATTGCCACGGCTGCCAGCGTTTTAGGCGGTGTTATCGCCTTTTACGTGTGTAAAGCCCTGGAGGGCAGCAAGAAGCGTTAACCCTCTATGATTCTGTGCAAGCTCTAACCAAGCCAATACACGAATCACAAAACCCCGCAGGGTAACCACTCCCTGCGGGGTTTTTGTTGTGTGTCATATGCTCGACTTTTCTTTGCACCTTGATTATACCACCCACCGCCCCCTAAAAGCAATAACAAAATATGCCACAAACCTCACCAATACCGCTCCTCCCGCCAGAAGCTAGGCCGCAGCATCACCAGCAGGGTCAGTATCTCCAGCCTACCCAGCAGCATGAAGATGCAGAGAGTGACTTTCGCAAAATCCGATAGCCCCGCGTAGGTCTGGGTAGCTCCGATGACGCCGAAGCCGGGGCCTACATTGCCCAGGGTGGCTACGGCGATGCCGAAGGAATCGAAGGTGCCGATGCCGTCCCAGGTCATAAGAAGAGTGCACAGGGCCAGGCAGGCCATGTAGAGGAAGAAATACTGGCCAATGCGCAGCACCTGGTTTTCCTCCACCCTGGCACCACCCAGGCGCACAGGAGTCACCCTCCTGGGGGAAAGTTTCTGATGCACGATATTCCAGGTGCTCTTGCAAAGGACGATAATTCTCGCCACCTTCAGGCCGCTGGCAGTGGAGCCGCCGCACCCCCCTACTATCATCAGGAGGATGAGGATGCCCTTAGTGAACTCGGGCCACAGGTCAAAATCCGTGGACACAAAACCCGTGGTGGCCACAGAGCTTACCTGGAAAGTCGAGAGCCGCAGGGCATAGCCCGGCGTGTAGCCAAGCTCTGCCATCAGCACCAGGGCTATCAGCAGGGAAGTGCCCCCCAGCCAGCACACGTAGCAGCGGAACTCCGTATCCCGCCACAGCACATGCAGTCCCTTGTGCCAGGCTCGATAGTAAAGGCCAAAACTTCCCCCGGCTATAGCCATAAGGGCCGTCATCCAGCCTTCCAGCCACACGCTGTCAAAGTGCATGGCGCTGTCATCGTAAGAAGAGAAACCGCCCCCGGCTATGGAAGCCATGGCGTGCACCAAGGACTGGAAAAGATCCAGCCCTCCCACCATGAAGAGACAAGTGCCAGCCGCCGTAAAGGAAATGTAGATGATGAAAAGAGCCTTGGTCATATCCCGCAGCCGGGGCAGCACCCGGTCATCCGTAGGCCCCGCCCCCTCAGCCCGGTACATATTCACGGTGCTGGCTCCTGCCTGGGGCAGCAGGGCAATGAAAATCACGATGATGCCCAATCCTCCCAGCCAGTTGGTCATGGCCCGCCAGAAAAGGATGCTCTGAGGCAGCCCCTCCAGGGTGGTGAAGGTGGTAGCTCCCGTAGTGGTGAAGCCGGAAATGCTCTCAAAGACAGCGTCCAGGCCATTCAGATAGCCACCACTCACATAGGGCAGCATCCCCAGAAAGGTCGTCACCACCCAGGCCAGTCCCGTGATGGCAATGCCCTCCTTCAAGGTCAGCTTCTCCGCCTTGATACGGGTGCGGGAGCGCATGATAATTCCCACGGTACCAGCCAGCACCGATGCCATGAGGAAACTCACCACATTGTGGTCATGGTTGTAAAGGGCGATAAACATGGGAAATAAGAGCACTACCGCCTCCGCAAAGATCATGCGGCTGAGGACATAAAAGATAACTTGCTTATTCATTACCACCGTTCCTTAAAAGACTCAGCAGCGAATCCTGCCAGAAGTATGAAGGAAAACACCTCTATCCGCCCCACAATCATGAGCAGCGCCATCAAAAGCTGGCTCCACCCCGGCAGGGCTGCCACCCCCGGGCCGCCATATAGCAGGGCCGCACCGCTGTCACCGGTAAGGCAGGCGGCAGCATAGCCCGCAGACTGCATGAGGGTGATGCCTGAGATGGACAGCAACAGGACAAAGAGGCCAAAAGTCACCACATAGAGGAAGAAAAAGGAAAGGATGCGTCCCACCACCTTTTCCTCCACCGCCAGTCCATCCAGCTTTACCACCGGCACCATATTGGGGTGCAGGGCATTTCTCAGCCCCAGATTCAGCAGACGGTTCAGCACCAAAAGGCGCACCATCTTCAATCCCCCGGTAGGAGAGCCCATGCAGCCACCGACAAAGCACAGCAAGAAGAGAATGTATTTCTCAAACCCCGGCCAGCCCCAAAAGGGAGCAACCGCCAAGCCAGAAGTGGAAATGAAGGAAAGGCACTGGAAAAAACCAACCTTCAATGCCTCTCCCGGCAAGCAAAAGCCCGTAATAGAAAGATTCAGTATCACCAGAAACGAAGCGCCAAAGAGCATCAGCAAGAAAAACTGCATTTCCGTGTCCCGCAGGAACATGGATATGCTCCTGCGCCGCCAGCTTTTCCACAAAAGCAGCAAGTTCAAGCTTCCCAGGAGCATCACCACCCCCGCGGCCAACCAGACAGAATTTGGCATGATAGCAAAATCCAGCGTCCAGGCATCAGCCCCGGAGGAAATAGTGAGCATAGCCACTACCAGAGAGCGTCCCAAAGGCAGCCCCGAAAGATAAAAAGCCAGCACTGCCAAGGCTGTCAACACCGCGTAAATAGATGCACCCTGGCGTATAGAGGTCCGCATCCTCTGCCAGATAGGACTGAAGAAAATCATCTGCCGGGCAGAAAGGGTCACCCCAAAGCAGCCGCTGACCTGGGGCATGACGGTGACCAGTATCACCACGAAGCCAAAGCCCCCCAGCCAGCTCATAATGGCGTGCCACAGCAGCAGCGACCAGGGCCAGCCCTCACGGGTAGCCGTCACTGCAGGCAGCCCCGTGGTAGTGAGGGCTGATATGCTTTCCATAAAAGCCGCCGGAATGCTCTCCGTCATCCCCGACAGGAGAAAGGGCAGCATCCCCAAGAGTCCCAGTTGAAACCACACCAATACCATGAAAAGAGAACCTTCCCGCAGGGTCATCTGCCCCCGCCGTTCCCGTTGCCGTGCCTTTAACCCAAACTCCCAGGCCAACGCAGCCGTCACCAAGCCGGTAATCAAAAAAGCCCCTGCAGGCTCCCATTCCTTCAGCCTGCAAGCCAGCAGAAAGGGAAGCACCATGGCCAATACAAAAACCTGCCCCATGCGGCTCATCAAATGCCAAAAAAGCTCCATCAGAATGCACACCTCCTTTCCGATTCAGCCTCCCCCGCGTGCGGGGGAGGGGGACCACCAAAGGTGGTGGAAGGGGGGCTTCGGAGCCGCAATACGCCCCCTCGGTCCCCCTTCCGTCAGCCTTCGGCTGCCACCTCCCCCGCACGCGGGGGAGGCTTTATTCTACTTGAAATACATCATGACCTCTTGGGCGAATTTCGTCTGTATGAACAGTATTACCCTGTCCCCCGGCTGCAAGATGGTATGGCCGTTCGGTATGCTGGCCTCTTCGCTGCGCACATAGGCGCACACCAGGCACTCCTTGGGCAAGTTTGCCTTCATCAAGGGCTTGCCCGCCACCGGGGCACCGGGCTGGACGATGACTTCCACTGCTTCGGCCTTTGCCCCTTCCAGCAAGGATACAGCCACCACGCCGCCCCTGCGGGCGAAGGCCAGCACCTCACTGGCAGACAGCAGGCGAGCCGACAAGGCGATATCCACGCCCACCTTTTCCATCAGCTCGATATATTCATTTCTGGACACCTTCACCACAGTCCTGGTCTTGTTGCCGGAGAGGTGCCGCGAGAGGAGCGCCAGCATCAGGTTCAGCTTGTCATCCTCCGTGAGGCATACCACCACATCTGCATCCTGCACGCCTTCCTCCGTCAGGAGGTCAAGGTCTGTGCCATCGCCGCAGATAGCCATGCCCTTGTTCATGCGCGAAGCCACCATGCGGCAACGCTCACGATTCTTGTCGATGACCTTTACATCCACCCCCTGCTTATCAAAAGACTCAGCCAGCAGACGCCCGGTACGGCCTGCGCCGATGATCATGACCCTATGCAGCTTCCTGGCATTGCGCTGGACGAAATTCAGGCTGAATTTCTCGATTTCCTCAGGGATGCCAATGAAATAGGCGTTGTCATGGGGCTGCAAGCTGTCATCGCCGTGGGGTATAATCATGCGATGGTCGCGGAAAATCATGCCCGCCAGCACCCCGGGAGGCAGCTTGATATCCTTGAATTTTACATTGGCAAATTTCGACTTTTTGGGCACCTTCGTCTCAAAGAGGCGTATCTTGCCACTGGCAAAATCCTCCACATCCAGCGCCGCCGGAGTCATGAGTATGCGGTTGATTTCGCTTGCGGTAATCTGCTCCGGATTCAGGATGAGGTCAATGCCGAAATTTTCCTTGAGATAATCTTTGCCCTCGCTGACGAACTGCATATCGCGTATACGGGCCACCGTATGGGTGATGTCATGCTTCTTGGCCAGGATGCAGGCCACCATGTTCACCTCATCGGAAGCGGTAACCGCAATGAGGATATCCGCCCCTTTCACATCCGGGTCAGCCATGGTGACAGGGCTGGCACCATTGGCAGCAATAGTGAGCACATCCAAGGTGTTCTTCACCGCCTCCAGCTGTGCCTCGTCCTCATCTATGACCACTACTTCAAACTGCTCCTTTGACAGAAGCTCCGCAATGCTGTAGCCCAGCTTGCCAGCACCAACCACCACAATACGCATGAATTCCCCTCCTCTTTCAAATTGGATAGAACCTATTATAACGCCATTGTTCAGATTTTGTCGACAGACAAAATTTTCCAATCAGCGTTTCAACGAGGCGGGAGATATTAACTCGCCGCCTGTTAGTAGTTTGCCGCCCCCACTTATGGAAGCGGGGGACATCTTGTACTCGTTATACATTAATTTACAGGAAATTTACAGATAAAGAAAAGCCCTTGCCCGAAAGCAAGAGCTCCACTAAATTAATTTCAGTTATTCACTGTCAGGGCCTACAGCCAATGCCTCGGCATCCAGCACTATGCCGCTGTCACATTCCGCGACTTTGATTGGGCCGCTTCTGCCCTGCAGGTCTTTCATAATGGCAGCTGCCTCCGTACTATCCTCAGCTACGAAATGAATCCCCCCTTAGCGCTTCAAAATGGGTGTAGACACCATCCAGATCATCCAGGGTGATGCCCATGTGGTTGAAGGCCTCATAAAGCGCTTGAGACTCAACTTCCACATTCTTCTTGCTGTCACCAGTCCTCAGCAGGGACTTGGACTGCTCATCTGTGGGATAGATATCCAGAGTAGAGCCGTTGTAAGTGATGCGGAATCTGGCGCTGCCATCCTCGGTAGCGAGTTCCCTCTCATACTCACGGTATTGATTCTTTGGCTGGTCAGGCTCCGGGAGCACCTTGGCGGTAGGCTCCATCTTCACCCTGTCCGGATCCACGGTCACATCATAGGTGCCATAGAGCTTCACCACGCCGTTCTTCTCGTTGAAGAAGGGCAACTCAGCGCTCTGCAAACCCAAGACCCTGTCAGCGCTGGGCCCCTGTGCTCTCTGTCCCTCAGCAACGGAAGCGGTACCTGCAAGATTCGAGGTGGTGAGAGCATCAAGCTGAGGCTTCTCCAACATCTGGACAGGCTCAGCCTCTGCCTGTGTTTCCTGGCCAGGTACAGGAGCTGAAGCCGGCGCTGGCATAGGTGACGATGGTGTTGCCGTCGGCGTCGGCGTTGGCGTCGGGGTCGGAGTTGGTGTCGGCACCGGTGTCGGGGTCGGCGGGTTCGGGCCGGGTGGGTTCGGACCGGGTTTATCCTCCGGCACCATCAGCACAGCACTGAAGTCCAGCTTGTTCTTGTACCCCGCTGCCACCTGCGTGCTTTCGGTCAGCTCCGCATTGGTATCCCCGTAGACAAGCTTAATCCTATATGTGCCAGGTGCAGCATTGGAAGCATAACCATCAGACACAGTATGTATCTTGCCAAGGTTAGCCTTAGCCTCTGCATTTTCCGTAAAGATTGCATTCTGGTCATATGTGCCGCCCTGTCCATCACGGAAATTGCCGGTATACTTTTCTTCCAGCTCATTTTGTACCGTGAAGCCCACAGGATCCATCTGCGTTCCCAGTTTCTTCTGTCCGCCCTCCTTGACATGGAAGGTGAGGGTAGGATTGTACTTGAAGATATAGAGACCGGCAAAAGAACTATTGGCTGTATTCTCCGTATTCTGCGTGGAAGCACTGCTGCGCAACAAAGCCCTGCGCAAGGGGAGCACATTCGCCTCACCATTCCAGCCCCAGCTTGCAAAAGCCCCACTGTTGAGGCCACCAAATTCATCCTCGTAGGGAGTCTTGGAATAAACCTTCCAATGGCTGCCCTCGCCAAGCTGCATGACATCTGCGCCAGCCTTGTTGATAAACCGCTCCTGGGCTACGACTTTCACGGCTTCTTCATTGTTTTCTGCCTTGGCAACCAGTTTGCCTCCCAGAGTCACATCCTTGCCTGCCAGGCCTATCACATCGCCTGCAGTGATATCATTGACTGATACATCACCCTTGGCCTGCACTCTGACATCATTTTCCACATTGACAAGGCCCTTTATTTTGACATGCCCATCAGCTTTCACCAGGACATCATTAAGCGACGTGAGATTACCGATCTCTCCGCCCCCCTCTGTGTCCTTGTAGCCTACATCCACATTATTGGCGTTGATGTGCAGGGAAGTCTTGCCCAGTTCCTCCTCTACCACATAATGCTTGACATTATCACGAGAATCACAGGTATCATTCCACTGAGAATAAAGAACTTCATTACCTCCCATATGACTATCGTAATTTACAGCCAGGGCCATCTCCGTATAATTCGTCTTATCATGCCCTTTGTCATCGTCAGGCTGGGTGGGGGCAAAGTTGGTGTAACGCACCTCATCGCCCACACCAGTTTTCAAGGCAAAACCATGTGCCTCGAACCACTCCGGATGTTCTTCTACTTTTGGGTTGTTCATATCTCCGACAATGTTCTCGCCGGTGGTCTGCACGAAGAATACCTTCCCCGCTTCATCACCTTCAGTCCAGGCCCAGAAGCGCACATTCAAGACATCGTCGGGATTATCTGCGTTTACTATCTTATACCAGCCTTTTTTATTGACAGTACCAAAATCTGCCACCTTAGCTTTATCGCTTATAGGAAGATAATCCTCCGCCAGCACCGGCTCGCTGCTAAGGACGATTTCCCCCTCTTCATTTCTGGTAAATTTAAGAATCTCTCCGTTCATAGCCAGCAAGTTGCCATTCGTATCAGTCTGTACCTTTACAACATGCCCACCCACATATGCCTGGGAATTCTCTTTATAATTAGTAGCAATGGCAGAGGTTGCCACGGCATCTTCCAGAGCGCCGGTGATGACTGCCAGATGAGTTTTGGTGCCTGAGTCCTGACCGGCTTTCTCTGCCGCCTTCTTTGCATCTATCCAGGAAATCGCACCATAGCCGCCATCATAGTAAGCATTGGCAGAGTTCACATTGCCTTCAATCTTCACATCGCCGCTGCCAGCATCCAAGAGGACAGTCCCCCCAGAGGCCACCAACACCTCAGCCCCGTTCAGAGTGATATCCCCTCCGTTGGTAACAACACTCCTCTGAGTACTTATCTCCTTTTTATTTGCACTATCTCTTTTTATGCCAAAATAAGTGCCATGGGTGCCGTTGGTGGTGAAGTCACCACCATTAGTATTGATATTCGCCTTGATAATGCTGGCTCCATCTTCACGATTGGAATTAGTTCGCTCCCTATTGCTGGAGTTCAGGGTGAGATTTAATGCTCCCTTATCCGATGTAATATCTGCATCCACGCTGATATTGCGTCCAGCTGTAAGGGTCAGTGAAGTTTCCTTTTCGCCAGTCTTCTTTATTTGGTCCTTGATGACAATATCTGAGTAGTACTTCTCAAGGTCAGGACTTGCCACAATATCGACATTCGTATCTTCCAGGGTATTGCTTAACACCGCGTTGCTTACCCTGTTGGGATTTTTGTCATCGTCGGTTGCGTTATCCGGGTTAACCGTGACACTGACATTCTTGGCATTGATATTCCATGTGCCCGCCTTTGTCTCTGGATCTGATTTGGCATGAATCTCAGCGCCATCACGCACCTGCAAGCTTTCATAGCCTGCCGTGGTGATAGTGCCGCCTTTGCTCCCATCTTTTTGGGCATCTGCCGAAAGCTCACCGTTCACCAGTACCTTGGCTGCAGTCATGACGATATTGCCGCCATCGCCGGAAAGAATCAGCTTGCCATCCGCACCCTTCTCAATCTTGGTGGCAGCGTTAATGGTACCGCTGTTGTTGATGATGCTGTCACCTATAATATTGCTGGCATCCTTGGCACTTATCAGCACGTAGTTGTTCTTTGTATCAACAGTTGCCTTCTTGCTGTCGTTGGACACATTCACAACCAGGTTTATCTTATTGTCATAGCTGAGTTCAACGCTCTTGCCTCCTGCCATGGCAACCTCAGGTGCCGTAATAGTGCCCTTGTTGTCTATACTGTGGGCCAGTATTGCCACATAGCCATCCCGGGCCGTGATATTTGCCATTGTATCTATCGTGATATAAGCATTTCCCTTGCTGATAAGTTTAAAAGTTTTATCGTCTAATTCCTGATATTTTTCCGGATGAAGGAACTTATCCTGATCAATATCCATGGTTGAAGCCACCAGACTACCCACATCCACCTGAGCACCTCTACCAAAAAGAATGCCATTGGGATTTACCAGGAATACCGTGCCGCCCTGTCCGAACAGATTGCCAAAAATCTCAGATCTCGGACCATTAGAGACACGATTCAAGACCATCCACTTGCCCACACCATCGAATCTCACTGTTTCCCCAGAAGCTATGTTAAACTTTTCCCAGTCTACGGCACCTCTAGCACCATTAACTCTAATATTGAGTTCACCATCCACAACCTTCAGCGTCTTGTCCTCATTCTTGGGTATCTCCAGATTCTGCACATTATTCGGCCCCTGCGGCATTGCCCAGGCTGTCGGCATCCACGCCGAAGCAACCACAGCTGCCGTGAGCAGCGCTATCTTGCGCTTTCTATATTTCGCAATATTTCCCATTCTCACAACTCCTTTTACTTTCGTTAATCAACTTATTTTCAGATACCTCGCGCTGCGAAGAGGCGCCATCCTCTCCGCAAAGCTGCAAAAAGCCTTGAAATTTAGAAGTAAAGTCCGCCACGAATCCAGAAGTGGCCGTTGTTGTGATGAGTATCGCTCAGCGGACGCTCCTTGCCTACACGCCAAGCGTAGTCAAGACGGAGGAACCAATCTTCCCAACGGGACCAGATAAGGCCGATGCCTACACCGTCCAGATGGCGGTAATTGGTGCCGCCATAGGCCGTCCCATCATCCTTGTTGATACGCAGGGCACCGTGGTCGAAGTAGGTAGCAAGCTGAAGCTGCTGATCCTGCTTCTTCAAGGGCAGGAGCCAACGGAGCTCGGCGCGGGCGATAAAGCCGCAGTCACCGGAAGCCTCGCTCTGAGGATAGGCGCGGACGCCGTTGAAGCCGCCCAGGCTGATATGCTCGGAGCTGTCCAGATTATGGTTGCTCCACTGGCCACGGAAGGAAAGCAGAGCATAGGCACGGGGAGAAAGGTCCTGACGGCGCAGGATGCTGCCCTTGACCTTGAAGAAGCGCCCCTCTGTGCGGGAGCCTTCGGCAAACCATTCCGTCTCCAGGCTGTCAAAGCCCACGCTGCCCAGCTTGTTCTCCAAACGCCACCAGGTAGACCCATGAGCATCGGTCTCATCGCCATAGATGGAGAGGATACCGGCGTCACTGTGCTTTTGGGCGTAAGTCAATCCCAGTTCGCGGTACTCATCCTTCAGTTTGTTGTACTCATATCTGAGTCCCACATAGAGGTTGTTCTTCTGGCTGCGGCGAATGGCGTAGTCAAAGCCCAGAGAAGCTATCCGGGCAGTACCGCGGCCATCCAACGCCTCATACTCCTTGCCCAGATGATACTGAAGCACATTGTAACCCAAAGACAACTTCAGACCATCTGTGATAAGGGGCGTAGTGTAGTTCAAACCATAGTTGTAAAGGTGCCGGCCGGTGGTAAGGCCCCCCACAGCGAAGTGGTCACCTTCCTTGGCAGGGTTCAGGAAGTCGTAATCAACGCTGACTTCGCCATAGCCAGTATAGCGGTTGCCATAATTGTCCACGGTGATAAGCCCCTGCTTGCCCTTGTGCTTGTTCAGGTCAATCTCCACATGGACGGTGCCCGGCTCGCTGCCCTGGGAAAGGGTGGCCTTGGCATCAGCACCGGCCAGGTCTGACAGCAGCCAGACAGCTCGCTGGAGTTTTTCCTTCGTCAGATATTCACCCTTTTTCAGGCAACGGATTTCACGGTTCACAGCCCGCTCACGGATATCCGTATTGTTCCTCACTGTCAGCTGGTCGAAGCGTCCTACCACAATGGCATACTCCACTATGCCATTGCTGATCTTCTGCACCGGCAAATACACACGCACAGCCACATAGCCGTGATTGCGGAAATAGGCTGCCAGATCATCGGCTCCTGCCTCCAAATCCTTGAAGGACATTAGACTGCCCTTGCGCTTCTCCAAAATGGCCTGCAAATCTTCCTCAGGGAAAATATCCTGGCCGGTAATCTTGAAGCCATTCACTTCAACTTTCAATTCATCAGGCAAATCCAGCTGCGGCCGTTCCTCCGGCGCCTCTACTTTCGCATTGCCAGCATCTTTCTTGAACTCCCGGGCCTCACGATTTTCCCTCTGCTCATTTGCCAGCTCGCCAGCTGTGGGAGGCAGTTCAAATTCAGGCGCTGCCTGAGCCGGTGATGCTGCCAGCCCCCCTGCCAGCAGACTGATGGCTACTGCTCCGGAAATTTTCTTCAGTTCACTGCGCTTGTGAAATTTTAACAAACAAACTCATCCTTCCAATTAAAATATCCTTGATATAGTAAATATATCATAACTTGCCAATTCCCCTCTTTCAGCAGTTTGCCTACCGAAAGAGGGGAATCCAGCAAAAGTTAAATTATGTGTCTTAAGGGCAGACAACCAGGGCCTCTTCGCCCAGCGCTGTGTCGCCATTGCATACTCCCTCTCAAACTATCATTTACGAAATTTTACGCCCAACCCCAACTTTCTAATCCCGTTTTAATCCAACGGCGTAATTATATAATACATATATACACATACGCAAGAAAAAATTCGCGCACTGATTGTATTTTTCAGAAATATCCGTGAAAAATACAAGACTTTATCAACCTTTTATTTTTCACAGCTCTTGTAAGAATCTCATTTTTTGCATATCAATCACCGAAAAATATTCAAATGACGCAGCTATTTTTTTCCAGAAGCGCTGACTTTGACTTCATCCAGGCAAATCGAGTAGCCTGCAAATAAAAAGTCAAGCATAAATTTCGAAATGGAGTAAATTTCTTTAAGATGGTATTTAGGCA
>SVBX01000024.1 GCA_015058655.1 Pseudoselenomonas ruminantium | reverse complement strand
CGCCGTGTACCGAACGGTACGCACGGTGGTGTGAGAGGTCGGCTGGTCAAATAATGGTCAGTCTCCTACTCGATTGCGAAAATGAGAAACAGTGTGCTCGAACCGATTTGTATAAATAAATTTCAAGAAAGAACTTGACAAATGTCTGATAAGTGTGTATCTTATAAGTAGATTGAAATTGTGTTCGAGCAAACTAGCTCGATGAGGCAAATCTGAGGAGGGATGAGGAGAGCGAGGAAAGGGAAAATTTAAGGTTTTGTTTTCAGTCTAGGTTTTGGTGATCCCAAAGGAGACGAAGAAATGAAAAAGATTCTTGCACTATTAATGGCCATCATGATGATGGTAGTTGCCGCAGGCTGTGGCGGCGGCGATGCGAAATCCTCCGGTTCTGGCAGCAGCGCCGGCGGTGAAAAGAAGATAACCATGGGCTTCTCCCAGATTGGAGCGGAATCCGAGTGGAGAACCGCCAACACCGAATCCGTCAAGCAGGCCGCCAAGGACGCTGGCATCGAGCTCCAGTTCTCCGATGCGCAGCAGAAGCAGGAGAACCAGATCAAGGCTATCCGCTCCTTCATCGCCCAGGGCGTTGACATCATCGCTTTCGTGCCTATCGTTGAGACCGGTTGGGACACGGTGCTGAAGGAAGCAAAGGATGCCAAGATTCCCGTTATCGTAGTTGACCGCGATGTGAAGCTGGCTGACGACAGCCTCTATGTAGCAAAGATCGGTACCGACTCCGTAAAGGAAGGCCAGAATGTCTTCAAATGGCTGGATGAGTACATGAAGAAGGAAAACAAGACTCCCCGTGCAGGTGGCGACCAGTTCCAGGTAGTTATCCTTGAGGGCACTGTTGGTTCCTCCGTGGCTATCCGCCGTCAGGAAGGTTTCAAGAATGCCATGGCTGAGTCCGCTGATGGCAAGAAGTTCAACATCCTCGCTTCCCAGACTGGTGAGTTCACCCGTCAGAAGGGCCAGGAGGTCATGGAGTCCTTCCTGAAGTCCGACCGCGATAAGATCGATGTTCTCTTCGCTCATAACGATGATATGGCTCTCGGCGCTATCCAGGCTATCGAGGCTGCAGGCCTCCAGCCCGGCAAGGACATCACCATCATCTCCATCGATGGCGTGAAGGGCATCTTCCAGGCCATGATCGATGGCAAGGCAAACTGCACCGTGGAGTGCAACCCCCTCCAGGGCCAGCTCCTGATGGAAACTGCCAAGAAGATTCTGAAGGGCGAAAAGGTAGAAAAGCTCGTCTATGTTGACGAGGGCATCTTCCCCGCTGATGTGGCTGCGAAGACTCTGCCGGAGCGCAAGTACTAAGATAAAACCAGTCGAAACCTAGACACAGCAAGCAGGAAAGGCCGCGCCCGCCGGGGAGTGCAAATAGCCTCCAGAGGCAGGTGCGGCCCTTTCTATGCCTTGAAATGGGCAGGTTGCGGAAATTTTTTCATATTGTATGTTGTTTTGAGGAATCATAGCTGAATCGATGGGGTGGGATTTATGGCAGAACAAGCCTTACTGGAAATGAGGAACATTGACAAGTTCTTCCCGGGTGTCAGGGCTCTCTCTAATGTGGACTTTACCCTGCATGCAGGTGAGATTCACTCCCTGATGGGGGAAAATGGAGCAGGGAAATCTACTCTGGTCAAGGTATTGACTGGTGTGTATCAGCGTGATGGTGGCACCATCAC
The DNA here is from genome assembly GCA_015058655.1 of Pseudoselenomonas ruminantium. GTDB lineage: Bacteria > Bacillota > Negativicutes > Selenomonadales > Selenomonadaceae > Selenomonas_B > Selenomonas_B ruminantium_C. Next base: position 46,668 of record SVBX01000024.1, on the reverse strand, counting down.
CCTGCAGGGGAAGCGGATTTCCCCCCGCACGCCGAAAGAAGCCCAGGAGTGCGGCATTTCCACCGTGTATCAGGAGGTCAACCTGTGCAAGAATCTGACGGTGGCAGAGAATATCTACATCGGCAGGGAGCCGCGGAAATACGGCTTCATTGACTGGAAGACCATCAACAAGCGTTCGGAGGAACTCTTGGGTGGACTGGGGGTCAACATCGATGTCACCAAGACCCTGGACCACTACTCAGTGGCGGTGCAGCAGATGATAGCCATTGCCAGGGCAGTGGATATCGAGGCCAAGATACTCATCCTCGACGAGCCGACTTCTTCTCTGGATGAAAAGGAAACGGAACGCCTTTTCAGGATTATCCGCCAGTTGCAGAAGCGGGGCATGGGCATTATCTTCATCTCCCACTTCCTGGAGCAGATCTACGACCTGTGCGACCACATCACAGTGCTCCGCAACGGCGAACTGGTGGGAGCCTACGAGGTGGCAAAGCTTCCCAGGCTGGAACTCATTGCCAAGATGGTGGGTAAGGACCTTTCCGAGGTGGCGCATATGGACGATGCCAACGACAAGAGCAAACCCCAGGAAGAAATGTTCATCGAGGCTGAGCATGTGAGCCAGGTAGGCAAGCTGGCCGATGTGGATTTGCAGATCCACAAGGGCGAAGTGGTAGGCTTTGCAGGGCTTTTGGGCTCCGGCCGCACAGAGACAGCAGAACTCCTCTTTGGAGTGGAGGGACTGACCAAGGGCCAGCTGAAGGTGAAGGGCAAGCCCGTGAAATTCGGCAGTCCCATGGGGGCTATGCGGGAGCGCATCGCCTTCTGTCCGGAGGATCGCAAGACCTCCGGTATTATTGGGGATCTTTCTGTGCGCGAGAACATTATTCTGGCCATGCAGGCGAAAGACGGCATGATGAAGCATATCCCCTATAAAGAACAGTGCAAGATTGCAGATAAGTACATTGATTTGCTGAAGATAAAAGTGTCCGATAGGGAACAGCTCATCAAGAACCTGTCAGGCGGCAATCAGCAGAAGGTGATCATCGCCCGCTGGCTGGCAACCCAGCCGGAGCTCCTCATCCTGGATGAGCCTACTCGCGGTATCGATGTGGGCACCAAGACGGAAATCGAGAAGCTGGCTATCAAGCTGGCCAAGGAGCGGGGCATGGCAGTGGTGTTCATCTCCGGGGAGATGGACGAAATGGTGCGCACCTGCACCAAGCTCATCGTCATGAAGGACCGCCGCAAGGTGGCGGAGCTCACAGGGGCTGAGGTAAGTTCCGATAATGTCATGCGTGCCATTGCAGGAGGTGAGTCGGCATGAAGGAGAAACTGAAGGCTTTCAGCGACAGCTCGCTGTTTTTGCCGGTGGTGGCGCTTTTGGTGCTGCTGACCTTCAATGCCCTGTTTGTAGACGGATTTTTGACCATACAGCTTACCGAGGACGGCAGGCTGTACGGGCGTCTGATTGACATTTTGAACCGCAGCTGCTCATTGGTGATTCTGGCTCTGGGCATGACCTTCGTCATTGCCACTGCCGGCATTGATATTTCCGTGGGCGCCGTGGTGGCCATCTCCGCCGCCGTGGTCTGCAGCCTCATTGGGGGGCGCGGGGACGGCGTGGCAGAGACCCCCATGTTCCTGGCCATCCTGGCTGCCATCGGCGTGGGTGTCCTCTGCGGCATCTGGAACGGCCTCCTGGTGGCCAAGTTCAAGATCCAGGCCATGGTGGCAACCCTGATCCTCATGACTGCAGGCCGCGGCGTGGCCCAGCTCATGACCGGCGGGCAGATCATCACCGTGTACTACAAGCCCTTTGAGTACATCTCCGGCGTCATTCCCGGCAATATCCTGCCGACAAATATCTTCATCGCGCTGGCTATGGTCTTGCTGGTGGCCTTCCTCATGAAGAAGACCAGCATCGGCCTCTTTATCCAGTCCGTGGGCATCAACCCCACCGCGGCCCGCTATGCAGGCATCAATGTCACCATGGTCATCTTCCTGGTGTACGCTTTCTCAGGCCTCTGCGCCGGTGTCTCTGGCCTCATTGAAAGCTCCCTTATCAGGGCAGCTGATGCCAACAATGCCGGCCTCAATATGGAAATGGATGCCATCTTGGCCGTGGCTTTGGGCGGTACGCTGCTTTCCGGCGGCAAGTTCTACATCGGCGGCTCCGTGATAGGCGCCATCACCATCCAGACCCTGACCACTACCATGTATGCTCTGGGGGTTTCCTCTGACCAGCTGCCGGTGGTAAAGGCTGCAGCCGTCATCATCATCTGCCTCATCCAGTCCAAGAAGGCTCAGGAAATGTTCGCTGCCTGGAAGGAAAAGCGCAACCAGAAAGGCAAGGCGGCAACCCAGGACCCTCACAGGCTGGCTGAAAGGATGGTGAATGAAGCATGAAACGCAGACTGAATGATCTCATTGCCTCTCCGTATTTTTCCTTCTTCGTGACCGTGGCGCTTTTTGCCATTCTCTACGGGGCAGGCATCATGGCTTACAAGGGGTTCTCAAGGCCCCAGGTTTTCCTAAACCTCTTTATTGACAACGCGGCCCTCATTATCGTGACGGTGGGCATCACCTTCACCTTGATCATCGTGGGCATTGACCTTTCCGTAGGTGCGGTGCTGGCCCTCTCCTGCATGGTGCTGGCCTGGCTGCTGGCCAATACCGGCGTCTCTGTGGGACTGGCTGTGCTCATCGTGCTCCTGATGGGCCTGGTCTTTGGCGCACTTCAGGGCTATATCATCACGAAATTTGACTTGCAGCCCTTCATCATCACCCTGGCAGGCATGTTCTTCTGCCGCGGCATGACGGCTGTGATTTCCCGTGATACCATCCAGATTACCAATGAGACTTTCGTGGCTATTGCCAGCTACCGCATTGACCTGGGCATCGGTTTTGTTTCCGTAGGCGCAGTGCTGGCTATGATCGTGCTGGCCATTGCAGCCGTGGTGCTTGGCTTCACCAAGTTTGGCCGTACGGTCTTCGCCATCGGCGGCAGCGAGAGCTCTGCTGCTCTCATGGGTCTGCCGGTATTCCGCACCAAGGTCATTGTCTATACCATCAGCGGTTTCTGCTCCGCCCTGGGCGGCGTGGCCTATGCTCTCATTATGCTGACGGGCTACAACCTTCACGGCCTGGGCATGGAAATGGATGCCATCGCCTCCTCCGTCATCGGCGGCACCCTGCTGTCCGGCGGCGTGGCCTTCATCCCCGGCGCCCTCTTCGGCGTATTGATCCAGGGGGTCATTCTCACTTTCATCTCCTTCCAGGGCACTTTGTCTGCCTGGTGGACGAAGATCGTGGTAGGTGGGCTGCTCTGCGTCTTCATCGTCATGCAGGCTTTCATCACTGAGAAGAAAAACAAGCTTTCCCAGAAGTCCTCCATGGAAGAGCCTCCCAGTAATCCTAAGCCCAGTGCGGTGTAAATGAAACTATTGTGTTTTGGGGCAACAGGTGATATAATTTAGTTGCAAAATCATTGAGTAAACGACACTTACTCACAACAAAAAGAACCCCCAAGGGAGGTGCAACTCCCAAGGGGGCTTTTTGTGCTAGAGGCTAGATTGCTGCTAATCTAACCATTTGCTCGCAAAGTGGACAATTAGAGATGCCACCAAGCTCGCCACTACCGAAAGCAAAAAATCATTGAACGACACCTGACTCACCTCCTTCCGTTGGAGAGAAGGGGCAGCACTCACATTATAACTCGGAAGAAGATGTCCCCCACTTCTATAAGTGGGGGCGGCAAACTACTAACAGGCGGCGAGCTAATATCTCCCGCCTCGTTGAAACACCAATTGGAAGATTTTGCCTACGGCAAAATTTGAACAATGGTGTTATAACATAATAAAACGGCAAAGATGCAGAAAGGTATGATGGTATGAAAAAATCTTTGAAACTTGCCTTATGTGCAAGCCTGATGTTCTCAGTGGCAACTGGCATAGGCGGGGCAGCAGAAGCCGCCGGTCCGGTTTCAATCACACTTCCGCAAAAAATGGGCAACGGCGAAACCGTAGAAGTTTACTACCGCAAGGGCAATCCTCTCACTGCCCCCAGAGTCCGGTCTGCAGAGCATAAGAGGGAAACCTTGCTTTTGAAGAAGGGAACTATCCGCAGGGAAGGAGCCATGCCCTTGCCCTGCGATATCGTGATGGAGAAGGATGTCCCCGTCACCCTGCGCGATGGCAAGGTAATCTACACCGATATCTTCCGTCCCGATGACAATAAGAAACATCCTGCCTTGCTGGCCTGGAGCCCTTATGGCAAGGAAATCGGCGGCCAGATGCTGGACGATGTGCTCATGCGGGCAGGCATTCCCGTAGCTGCCACCTCCGGGTTGGAGAAGTTCGAAGGCCCGGACCCTGCTTACTGGGTGAATCACGGCTACGCCATCATCAATCCTGACAGCCGTGGAGCTTATTACTCTGAGGGCAACCTCAACTACTGGGGCACGCAGAACTCCCAGGATGGCTACGACACCATCGAGTGGGCGGCTGCCCAGCCCTGGAGCAATGGCAAGATCGGCATGAGCGGCAATTCCTGGCTGACGGTGTCCCAATGGTTCATTGCAGGGGAGCAGCCGCCTCATCTGGCGGCTATCGCGCCCTGGGAGGGATTTGTAGACCATTTCCGGGAGACTGCCAATCGTGGCGGCATTCCCAATCCCGTGTTTCCGGAGGCCATCTTTGACACCTTCGCCAGCCAGAACTATATCGAAGACCAGCCCCGCATGGTGGTGACCCATACCCTGATGGATGCCTACTGGCGGGATAAGATTGCCAAGCTGGAAAACATCAGGATCCCCGCCTATGTGGTGGCCAGCTATACCAACCCTGTCCACACCCACGGCACCTTTGCGGGTTTCCGGGAAATCCCTGCCAAGGACAAATGGCTGCGGGTGCATAATACCCAGGAATGGTTTGACTACTACACTCCGGGCAATGTGGAAGACTTGCGGAAGTTCTTCGACCACTATCTGCTGGGGGCAGACAACGGCTGGGAGACAACGCCGAGGGTCAGACTGTCTGTGCTCGACCCCGGCCATGAAGATGTGGTGAACCGGGTGGAGCAGGAATTCCCTCTGGCCAGGACCGAGTACAAGAAGCTCTACCTTACTGGCGGTCAGGGCCTTTCCGTCAAGCCACAGCAGCAGGAGGAAAGTGCTTCTTATGATACTTCTGCCAAGGAGGTTGCTGCTTTCACCATGACCTTTGACAAGGATACGGAGCTTACCGGCTATATGAAGCTGCACGCCTATGTGGAAGCAGCTGGCTCTGATGATATGGAACTTCATGTGCAGGTGGAGAAACTGGACGAGAAAGGAAAGCCTATTCTCGACAGGGTGACCCGTCAGCCCATCGTGGCCGAGGGGTATCTGAGAGTATCCCAAAGGGCGCTTGATGAGAGCAAGTCCACGGATATCGAGCCGGTGCTGAAGCACGATCGCGAAGATCCGCTGAAGAAAGGCGAGATTGTTCCCGTGGATATCCCCATCTGGCCTATGGGCATGAAGTACCATGCCGGGGAGAAAATCAGGCTGACGGTGCAGGCCTACAATCCGCCCTCTGCAGATACGGTGCCTGCTTTCGGTTCAGCCAAGATCACTGTGCCGGAGAGCGGCTATACATATGAGCCGGGCAGCAAGGTCAGCATGAAGACGGTAGGTGGCCTTGACGGCAAGAGTTATGTGAAAAAGGCTGTGGCGCCACCTAAGTCACGCAACAAGGGCAGGCACATCATTCATTTGGGAGGAAAATACGGAAGCTATCTGCAGGTACCGGTGGTGCCTGAGAAATAAAGACAAGGCAGACAAGCCGCCGGGGGGCGGTGCGTCTGCCTTGCTTGTTTCCTTATACGCGAAAAGGGACTGCCGCATGCAGCAATCCCTCTTCAAAGCAGGGGTCCAAAATGCCGTTCGCTTTAAATGTCTAAAACCTGCGAATAGCAGGTGGGTACCCTAAGCCTGGCTTCAGTGTTTCGCCGAGGCGAACCTCCACCAGGATCAAATCGGATTCCCTATAAATTATGTAGGTTAGACATTATTAAAGCCCGCGCACATTCCAGGCTTGTCCTTCTTTATAGGTATGATAGCACAAAAAAACATGCCTTGCAAGACTTGACAAAGCAAGGATAGTTGGTATTTTAGAGAAAAATATAAATTTTTAAGGGATTTTTGCGATTTAGAATAAAGGTTGGCAGCAAGGCACCTTTTGCCTGTAGCAAAACTTGCATGATTGCGGTATAATAGCGGGGAGGACTATAGAATTCAACATAGGCATAAAGGAGAAATCAACATGGCAGTTACCTACAGCGTAGCCATCAGCTATGGCAAGGATCTGGGCTGGATAGATTACGATGCAGAGGCCAAGAAGGCAACAGTGAATCTGGCTAACGACGAAGGGCGTCAGCTGGTGGAAGAATATCTGCAAGCTACTCACGAAATCAATGTGCCGCATGAGACGCTCATGGATTTCGCGGCGAAGACGGTGGATCCCCAGGCTGATGAAGAAAGCCTGAAGCTGGCTCTGACCCGCCTTTGGAACAAGACCAAGGTGCATGTGGATTGGTCAAGACCGGTAGATTATGTGAAGGCACATCCTAGCTATTGATTTATGAGGCAGGCAGCTTCCTTCGGGAAGGCCTGCCTTTTGTGGAGATAAAAACATGGCGGTAAGAGCACCAAATCCTCCTACGCCCCCGACTCCTCCCACGGTGCCGGGGGTGACCCTCTCTGAGGGAGGTACCGTGACCCAGTCCAATGCGCCTCCGGCAAATGGCACCACCAGCAAATCTACGGACAACGAGAAGCAGCTGGAGGAGCAGGCCAGGGCGGCGGTGGCGAGTGGCAGCGGTGGATTATCCCGCACCACTCATAAGGACCCAGCTGCAGAGGCCAAGGCTGCCAAGGCGGCAGCCAAGGAGGCGCAGCAGAGCGGGCAAAGTCAGGCCCAAGCTGCTATTGACACAGGAAGAAGCCAGGCGGCCCAGGCGGCTGACCTGGGGAGTGCGGGAGCTGTGCCGCAGGACAGCGGCCATGGCAAGGCTGTGCCGGGGCAGGAGGTTGAGACGGCGACTTTGCAGGCTGACCAGGCGCCGAAGCTTGATTATCATGGACTAGCTTATTGGCTGCCCATGCTGGCGTTGGCTATCGTGGCTGCTGTCCTGCTGGTGAAAAAGTTCCTGCATCGCAAGGGCCGCCAGGGAGAGCTCACCAAGGCCGACATCGAAACCGATGCCTTGGGGGCTGTGGAAAGCCGTGAGCTTCGCGGCCTTACCCCGGACGAGGTGCTGGCCAGGCTGGACGCGCAGGAACAGGAGCCTGCCAAGGCCGAAGCTGCAAGGACACAGGTTGCCAAGGCCAAAATCAAGCAGTCTTATAGCCAGAAGCCCAAGCCAAAGGCCAAGGCTGCGCCCAAGAAGCCGCCCAAGACCAAGGCCGGCCCCAGGAAGGCTCCCCAGGAAGAGGAGCGCCAGCGCTTTGAGGTGCGGATTTAGGCAATGCAACAAAAGAGAAAAGCTGCAACTGTACGGCTGTGTGAGCCGGGCTGTTGCAGCTTTTTGGCATGCGTGCTTTACTGTTTATCTGTTTTTACTATGGCGTAGGGAACCTGGCCGCCGTTCTGTTTGGCCTGACGCTCAATCTTGGACTGAGCCTTTCTTGCTTTGGCAGCGGCGCGGTCGGCCAGCAGCTTTGCTCTGGCGAGTTTGGCGTTCTGTTTCTGCCAGAGCTTCCCTAGCCGCTGGTCTATCTCATTGCGCTCGGCATTGGCAGCATCGATCCAGGCAAAGAGTCCCTCGGCATCCTGCAAGGGCTCGATGCTTTCATCGAGGCCGGTTACGACAGTATCGCTAGCTGCAAAGGCTTCTTCCAGGCTTTGCAGCTCAGGATCGTTTGTCTTGGGCGCGCAGAGGCGCAAATAGCGGGCAGTATGACCGTTAGGGGTGTAGGTCTCGATAAATTCCTTGGTTTCGGCGGCTACCTTTTCATATTCAGCCTGCCTGGCCAGAAAGTCGCGATACTCTTTGGTATCGTAGATGACGGGGACAGGCTGTTTTTTGGTGTCCTGGCTTGAAACTTTGTCGTTTGCAGCCTTGGTGTCCTCGCCTGAAACTTTGCCAGTTGCAGCCTGGGTATCCTCGCCAGCAGCTTTCAGGGAAGCCTTGGAGGAATCATGGGCGGCCTCTTCTATGACAGCTTTTTCCTCTACAGCCTCGGTTGATTCCTGGTGAGGCGTGGCCTTGGGAGCAAGGCTGGCTTCAGTGTCCAGCAGGGGCGCATAGTTGTTGAAGGCATTGGGGTCGGGGCGCCCGTCTGGCAGGGTCCAGCCGAAGCGGGCGTAATCCTTGGCAAGGCCCGTTACGGGCGCATAGACCTGGGCGGCAAAGATCTGATCGGACCTTCCTGCAGCGCCAAGAGCGTACAGGTAGGGCTGGTAAATGGGCTGATTGGCAGAGGCCGCCAGCTGCAGGGCCAGGCTGCCGCTGGTACCTTCGCCCATGACTACGATGCGGTTCGTATTTCCTGCCGGCAGGCTGTGCTGATTGCGGCGCAGGTAGCGAATGGCGGCTTTGTAGGAAATTATGGCCTGGGGAGCCTTGCCCAAGCGCTCAGTGGCAGGCGGCGTGAGGCTCTGGGCGGCGGGGATAGCCACCACATAACCGTGGGCGAGGGCCAGCAGGGCGAGATTTCCCTGCCCGTTTTCGCTGGTGGCCTCTTCCGGGGCAGCGATGGTTCCGTCTATTGCTTCAGAGGCGGCAAGGGGAATGAAGATGGGGGCCGTCGCTGCCTTATAGTTGCCCACGCTCTTTTTTTGGAAGTAGGCTTCAGGAATGTAGATATTCAGCTGTTCCTTATAGCCTGCCACGGGATAAGCTGTGTATTGGCAGCCCTCGAAGGCACGGAATGCTACGGGCTTATCTTTGAGGTAAAGTGTTTTCTGGGTGTATTCCTTGGCACTGAAATTCAGGTCGTAGAAGGCGGGGGCGGCTGCTTCGGTGGAAGTTGCTGCGCTGTCCTCGGCAGCCCAGGCAGGGACGGAGGAGAAGAGCAGGGAGAGCGCCAAGAGCCCCGCCAGTTTTTTCTTTGCTAGGTGTTTATGCATGCTGAAAGTCCTTTCAGGCTCGCAAGCCTTGTATTTTTACTGTGAACACTCAGTGAACGCAAGCTGAAGTCACAGCTGCAACTCAGCGTTCATGCAAGAGCGCAGTGCGAAAAATCGTTTCGCACGGAGTTCGTTGATGATTAACATTATATCACCAATGTGCAAGCTTTGCCGCGAGAAATCTTTTGAAGAAGAATTGACAATGCCTCGTGCGAATGATAAGATAAGCGTGGTAAATGAAAAGAGAATATGGTTGGATTGGGTGTCAACGACTTAATAGGGAAGCCGGTACAAGCCGGCGCGGTCCCGCCACTGTAACAGGGAGCGGCTCGCAAATATGTCACTGGGGGAAACCTTGGGAAGGCGCGAAGCTGCTATGAACTGGAGCCAGGAGAACTGCCCAATTGACAGTCACCGCTGGACCTGCGAGCGATGGGGAGGGGACTTTGTGCATTCGTTAGATATAGCCGGGCAAGACCTGGCAATAAATAGAACTGAATGTTTTCAGCAAAGCCCTTTTCCCTGCCGGGAGAAGGGCTTTGTGGCGTTGTTTCAAGTGTCGGAAGGTTTTTCCCTGTGGTTACACACCATGGGGAGAAAGTTGCTCATACATTTCATTCAGTTCTATTCAGCTGCCGGTTTGGTGGCTGCCCCGGAGTGATAACCGGGGCTATTTTTTTGGACTTTCGTGGGAAAACTTGGTATAATGTAAGCTGTGTGATTATTTGTCCCCTGTCAGGGATTTATTAAAATATGGAGTGTGAGTATCGTGCTGGATATTAAATTTGTGCGTGAGCATTTGGACGAAGTCAAAACCATGCTGAAGAATCGCTGCAACAGCCTGGATCTGTCTGAGTTTGAGGGCCTGGAGCAGAAACGCCGTGAGCTCTTGCAGGAGACTGAGACCTTGAAGGCTCGTCGCAATACTGTCTCCAAGCAGGTGGGCCAGATGAAGAAGAACGGCGAGGATGCTACCGCTGTGATGGCTGAGATGCGCGAAGTGGGCGCGCATATTTCTGCTTTGGATGCAGATCTGAAAGAGGTTGAGGAAAAGCTTCGCGATATCATGCTGCACATCCCCAATATGCCCAAGGAAGATGTGCCTATCGGCAAGGACGATACGGAAAACCCCGAGGTGCGCAAGTGGGGTGAGCCCAAGGAGTTCTCCTTCGAGCCCAAGGCTCATTGGGATATCGGCGTGGATCTGGATATCCTGGATGCTGACCGGGCTGCCAAGGTGTCAGGTGCCCGCTTCATGTTCTACAAGGGGCTGGGAGCTCGTCTGGAGCGCGCCTGCATTGCCTTCATGATGGACATGCACGCAGACAAGCATGGTTATACAGAGATGCTGGCTCCTTACATTGCCAACAAGGACAGCATGATCGGCACTGGCCAGCTGCCTAAGTTTGCCGAGGATATGTTCAAGCTGGAAGGCCTGGACTATTACCTCGTGCCTACCGGCGAGGTGCCTATGACCAATTATCACCGTGATGAGATTCTCGATGGCAGCAAGCTGCCCGAGCGCTACAGCTGCTATACTGCCTGCTTCCGCGCTGAGGCCGGCAGCGCCGGGCGCGATACCCGCGGCCTTATCCGCCAGCATCAGTTCAACAAGGTGGAGATGATCAAGTTCACCAAGCCTGAGGAGAGCTGGGAGGAACTGGAGACCATGGTGGAAGCTGCTGAAGATATCCTGAAGGCTTTGGAGCTGCCGTATCATGTGGTGATGCTTTGCACTGGCGATATGAGCTTCACTTCTGCCAAGACTTATGATCTGGAGGTCTGGTTCCCCAGCCAGGGCAGGTACAGGGAAATCTCTTCCTGCTCCAACTGCCTCGATTATCAGGCACGCCGCGCTAATATCAAGTTCCGTCGCGATACTAAGTCAAAGCCTGAGTTTGTCCACACCCTGAACGGTTCCGGCCTGGCTGTGGGCCGCACGGTGGCAGCTATCCTGGAGAACTACCAGCAGGAGGATGGCTCGGTGGTGATACCGAAGGCCCTGGTTCCCTACATGGGAGGCGTGGAGGTCATTCGGCCCGCTGAGTAATTGCATATCAAAGGGGGACGCTTTAAGCGTCCCTTTTGGTGTTGGTTGGATATCTTAGAAAATTTTGAAGGAGACGGGAATGGCCAAGAAGGTTTATGCGGTAAAGGTTGGTCGGCAGACAGGGCTCTTCAATACCTGGGCAGAGTGCGAGGCTCAGGTGCGGGGCTTTATGGGGGCGAAATTCAAGGGCTTCATGACAGCCCAGGAGGCCATGAGCTGGCTCAAGGGGGAGGAGGCTCCGAGAGGGCAGGGAGAGATGTCCCTCTTCAGCCCCGGGAAGAAGCCCGTGGCGAAAAAACAAGAGAAGGAGCCTGCTTCCTTTGCAGGGGAAGCCGATTATGTTATCTACACTGATGGTTCCTGCTTGCGGAATCCTGACGGCCCCGGTGGCTGGGCTGCGGTGCTTGCGGAGCAGGCCACGGGGAAAGTGCGGGAACTATCCGGCGGCGACCCATCCACGACCAATAACCGCATGGAACTGACGGCTGCCATCCGTGCCCTTTCCGCTGTGCCTGAAGGGGCAAAAATCGCTCTTTACACCGACAGCCAGTATATGAAGAATGGTTTTACCAAGCATTGGCTGGAGGGCTGGAAGAGAAAGGGCTGGGTCACTGCCAAAGGGACGCCTGTGCTCAATAAGGAACTGTGGGTGGCACTTGATGAAGCATTTCATGCCAGAACGGTGGAATTCCATTGGGTCAAGGGCCATGTGGGAGTGGAGGCCAATGAGCGCTGCGATAAGCTGGCCAAGGCAGAGGCCATGAAATTTATGTAGGACCGAAATAGTAAATAAGACTTTACTATTGGAGATAAAATTGCTAGAATCGAAGGGTGAGAGTGTGGAGGGAGGCCTGGCATGGCAATGAAATTACTTGAGGCGGTTGGTGCCTTTGTCATCAAGCGCTGTGCTGAGCTTGGCACCGTAGTGCTCCTTTACGCAAGTATCGCGCGCCAGCTCAGGGGACGCCTGCGCTGGCGTTCTATAATCTCCCAGATGTCTCATTTGGGCGTGGACAGCCTTGCGATCGTGAGCCTGACCCTGCTTTTTACCGGGGTGGTCATAACCTTGCAGACGGCGGCTAAGTTCATCGAGTTCGGCGCACAGAGCACCATAGGTGGCGTAGTGGCCATGGCTATCGGCCGCGAGCTCGGCCCCGTGCTGGTGGGCGTGGTCTGCGCAGGCCGGGTGGGGGCCGCCATTACGGCGGAGATTGCCACTATGAAGGTCACGGAGCAGATCGATGCTCTGCGGGTCATGGCGGTGAGTCCTGAGGGGTACCTGATCCTGCCGCGCATGATTGCCTGCATGGTGGTGGTGCCTATTCTCACGGTTTTCGGAGACATCATCGGCGTGGCAGGTGGCTGGGCTACGGCTGTATATTACTCAGGCATCAGCTCCTATACTTTTATGAATGGCATACATACCTTCGTGGAGGTTTTTGACCTCACCGGGGGCATGGTGAAAGCCGTGTTCTTCGGCAATGTCATCGCTGTGCTGGGCTGCTACTATGGCCTCACCTGCCCAGAAGGGGCGGAAGGGGTAGGCAAGGCAACTACCCGCACCGTGGTGACCTCCATCATAGTCATCTTCATGCTGAATGCTGTGCTGACTTTCATTTTGTTTTGATAGGCGTAAGTTATCATGATAGAATTAGTTGATGTCTGCAAGTCTTTTGACAATAATATAGCCCTTTCCCATATAAACCTGGAAATCAAGGAAGGGGAGACCCTGGCTATCATCGGTGGCTCAGGCTCCGGCAAGAGCACCTTGCTCAGGCTGCTGATCGGCCTCATCCGACCTACCTCCGGGCAGATCCTGGTGCGGGGAAGGGATGTGGCTGGATTGAGCGAAGAGGAATGGGACAGGCTGCGCTTGCGCATGGGCATGGTTTTCCAGTACTCGGCCCTTTTCGATTCCATGAGCGTGGGAGACAATGTGGCCTTTGGCCTGCGGGAGCACACGGATAAGAGCGAAGCAGAGATAGGCCGTATTGTGAAGGAAAAACTGGCTTTGGTTGGCCTGCCGGATGCTGCGGGAATGATGCCAAACGAGCTTTCCGGCGGCATGAAGAAGCGGGTAGGGCTGGCTCGGGCCATTGCCTGTGAGCCGTCGGTGATCTTTTACGACGAGCCCAGCTCCGGTCTAGACCCCATCATGACAGCCCGCATAGATGAACTGATTGTCAATACTCAGAAGAAATTGGGGGTCACCTCTGTGGTGGTGACACACGACATGGCCAGCGCCTGCCGCATTGCAGACCGCATTGCCATGATTTATGAGGGCGAGCTGATCGCTGTGGATAAAGTGGACAGGTTTAAAAATATCAAGGATGAACGGGTGCAGGCCTTCTTCAGAACCTTGAGCACTGCAGAAAAGGAGGGAGCGGTATGAGTACAGAAGCCAAGGTGGGCGCCTTCACCGTGGCAGGGCTGGCTCTCCTGGTGTCGGCAGTGCTGCTGCTTTCAGGGGTGAGCCTTGGGGGCAGCAAGGGTTATGCTCTTTATGTGGGTTTCCGTCAGGTAGTGGGCATCGAGCCTCAATCCGTGGTGCGCCTCTCCGGGGTGCCGGTGGGGGCTGTGCGGGAGGTGGCCAATGATGGTGGCGGGGTCACTGTCACCATGGACATCAAGGGGGATGTGAAGATTCCTCGCGGTTCCCGGGTTACCATAGGTTCGGCAGGGGTCATGGGTGAAAAGTTCATCAATATCCTTCCTGCCGGAGCTGAAAATGGCTGGGTTGCCGATGGCGACTATCTCATCGGAGAAGATGAGAAGGGCATGGATACGCTCATGGATGGGATCGACAAGACTCTCGGACAGGTGCAGGAGCTCCTGGGCTCTGTCAATGACATTCTCGGCAACAAGGACCTCCAGCATTCCCTGGTACAGAGCATGGTGAATATTCAGGTTGCGACCAAGAGCCTTGACCGCACCATGGCAGTGCTGGAAAATCTCGCCGTATCGAATCAGGGGCAGATGACTTCCATACTGACCCAGCTGAACTCGGCTACGGCAGGCATGGATCGCACCATGCAAAGCGTAGAGGCCATGATGAAGAATCTGGAGACCGTGGGGGCTGATCCTCAGACGGCGGAGAATTTGCGGCAGACGCTGAACAATGTGGCAGATGCTTCTGCCCGGGTGGTGCGCATCGCCCAGGGATTGGAGAATGTTATCGCTGATGAAAAGACCCAGGAGGATCTGAAGGCGACCATTCACAATGCCAGACAGCTTACAGAGAGAGCTGACGGTATGCTGAAGAAGGTCAGCTCTATAGAAGTCAAGCCGGAAATGGATGTGTTGTACAGTGGTGGCGCTCATGACTGGAAAACAGATTTCAATATAGATGTGGGCAAAAAAGATGGAGCGTATTTCAAACTGGGCGTGGATGATATTGGCAATGAAAATAATGTCAATGCACAGTTGGGATCCAAATTTGCCAATAGCCGCTTAGGTGTCCGGGGCGGGGTGGTAAACGGCAAACCCGGACTTGGTCTTGACATCTATAGTGGCAAGCGCTTTCAGATGTCAGTAGAGGGATATGATCCTGATGAAATGCAGCTGCGGCTGGATGCCTCTTATGACATCACCGGAAATGGCACTGCCCTGGCTGCGCAGTGGGACCATGTGAACGATAGCAGCAGGCGCAGGGCGTACTTCGGCATTCGGCAGAGTTTTTGACTGCGATAATCCCGGCCGGCAGGAACTGGCCTTTCCATATAGAATCAAAGAGTGAATTTATCTTAGCATACTATTTTCAAGGGAGGATATTGTCTTGAAAAACAAGAAGAATTTCCATAAAAAGCTCGTGGCTTTGGTGCTGGGTGGCCTGATGACTTTCAGTGCCTCCTCTGCCTTTGCAGCCGATACGGTGCAGCTGGATCTGAATGATTCCGTGCGCATGGCGCTGGAGAACAACCGCACCATCAAGCAGGCCTTTGCCAGCGTGGACAATGCCCGCTGGAGCCTTTCCCAGGCTCGCCGCAGGATGGGACCGACTCTTACCTGGAGCACGGTAGCCAACCGCATTGGCGGCAAGACTTACGATGGGGCCACTGATCCTGCCTACAGGTACAATTATGGCAACACGGGGACTATCTCGGTTCCCCTTTTCAATGAATCCCTCAAGGCCAGCCGCGATTCTGCCAAGTATGCGCTGAATGCAGCAGACCTGACCCTGGAGAATACCAAGCAATCCATCGTGCAGCAGGCAACCCAGTACTATTATAATATTCTGCAGTGCCGCAATCTCATAGCGGTTTATCAGGACAATGTAGAGACACTGCAGGCGCATCTCGACCAGGTTAACGCTCAGTACAGGGTGGGTACTGTGGCCAAGTCCGATGTGCTGTCCTCCGAGGTGCAGCTCGCCAACGCGCAGCAATCCTTGGTCACTGCCCAGAATAATTACGATGTTGCTGTGGCTACCCTCAACAACCTCATCGGCCTCCCCACTGATACGGTGCTGGAGATAAAGGATGAACTGAAGTATAACAAGTATAATCTGGATCTTGATGACTGCACCAACTATGCCCTGCTGAACAGGGCAGACGGGCTGGCTGCTTACTACAGCGTAAAGCAGGCTGAGGCGAGCGTGCGGTCGGCTCGTGCGGGCTATCTGCCCACAGTCACTGCCAACGGCTCAGATGCCATCGGTGGCGAGCGTCCCTTCAAGGATGACCATACCAACAGCGATGCCTGGGCAGTGGGAATTTCTGCCAACTGGAATATCTTTGACAACGGTGTGACTTCTGCCGGTGTCCACGCTGCAGAGGCCAACCTGCTGAAGGCTCAGGAGGTTTCCAGCCAGACGGATGAGAAGATCCGCCTTGATGTGCGTACGGCTCTCCTGAACCTCAGGGCAGCGGAGAAGAATATCCACACTACCAATGTGGCAGTGTCTCAGGCAGAAGAAGATTATAAGATCGCTCAGGTCAGCTACAATGCCGGCGTGGGCACCAACCTCAATGTCATGGATGCAGAGGAAAAGCTGACCTCTGCGCGCACCAATTACTACACGGCGCTTTACAATTACAATGTGAGCAAGGCTTCCCTCGATAAGTCCATGGGCATTCCTGTGGATCTGGATGCTTTGAAGTACACTGAGGCTGCCATGGCTGGCGAGTCGATTGCCAAGTCTCGTGAAGCAGGCAAGCTCCATGAGGGCGCTCTTTTCGAGACTCCCAAAGAAGTGATCAAGGCAGAGCTCAGTGAAGGCCGCACCGAGCGCAAGGAGAAGGAAAAAGCTGCCAAAGAAAAGGTGAAAGCCGAGAAAGCGGCTGCCAAGCCTGAGCGTGCGAAGAAGGCAGATGCCAATAAGTCCGAAGCAAGCAAATCTGCTGCTGACAAGCAGGCTGCCGATGCCAAGCAGGCTGCGCAGGAGGAAAACAAGGCTGCCGTGGCACAGCCACAGCAGGAGTCAGCGTCTGCTAATGAGGTGGCAGATTCTCTCGGCAAGTAAGTCTTAGCTAAAAGGGTGGGTTTATGAAGGGGTTACTGAAAATCGGAGCCGGGCTTGCCTTGGCTGCCATGCTGCTGGTGGGAGGCATATTGTTCGTCTCCCGTACGGAATCTTTCATGCAGGAGGCAGGAAAGACCGCCGGCAGCCTGGTGACAGACTCCTTGGGAACAGAGGTAGCAGTGGGCTCTATCGAGGTATCTTCCCTTCATGATCTGACCATACATGACATAAACATTTACGACAAGCAGGCGGAAACCATGCTCCATGCCGATGAGGCACGGGTGGGCTTTCGCCTGCTTGCCGCGTTCAAGGAGCCCTCTGACGCAGTGAAGTATGTGCGACTGAAGGGAGTCGCAGCGACTGTCACGGAGAAAGAGGACGGCAGCTGGAATGTGCAGGAGCTCATTTCCTCGACAGAGGAGAAAAAGAGTTTCACCGGCACAGTGGAAGTGGAAGATGCCCAGGTAAATCTGAAGAGCTATCGCCTGCCCGAGGCCATGGCCTTCACGCAGGTGACGGGCAATATTGATTTTGCCCAGTACCCCGTGATAAAGACGGAGATAAAGGCGCGTCAGGGGGAGACTGACCTGGAGTTTGACGGCACTTTCGGCAGTGACAGGCAGATCCTGAGCCTCAAGGCCGGCGAGGCCGAGCTGGAAAATTATCTGCAGCTGTTGCCTGCGGGGTTGCTGCCCCAGGAGGTGGAGCTCAAGGGCGGTCACCTCAACCGGGCTGAGGCTACAGTGGTTTATCGAGGGGGGCTCATAAGCCTTACAGGTTCTGCCGAGGTCAAAGAAGGGCGGCTGAAGGCCTTTGACACAGAGGTGGAAAAGATTGAGGGGCAGGCTTTCTTCACTGACAGCCAGGTGCTTTTCGATGCACGGGCAGAGGCCGCGGGGCAGCAGACCCGCGCTCATGGCAAGGTGACTTTGCTGGAGGGCACGCCCTATCTCGACCTTGAAGCAGAATCTGATTCCTTTGATCCCGCTGCTGTTATGGCCAATATCCCCTATAGGGGGGCAGCCAGCTTCAAGGCCAGGATTTCCGGCACCGTATCCGCCCCCGTGGTGAATGCCGAGGCAAAAGTGGCGGCAGGAGAGGTCTATGGCATTCCGTTTGCCGAGGCTGCGGGCAAAGTGCGCTATGAAGATGGCAGGCTCTATGTGCAGGAAGCGAAGGCCCAGTCCCTGGGAGGCAATATCCAGGGAGAATTTGAGTTTAGCGCTGCAGATTTTGCCTATACGGGCCATGTGAAGGCTCAAGGGGTAAATCTGGAGAATGTGGCTGCGTACTTGCCTGAGGCAGGCGCGCTGGGCGAATTCACAGGCCGGGCTTCCCTGGATGTGGGCTTCAGCGGCAGGGGAACGGATTATGAAAAGATGGAGGGCTATGGCAGCCTGAAGCTGGAAAATGGCTCTTATCGGGGCTTGGCTCTGGAGAAAGTCGGCACCTCTTTTGCCCTGCAGGGGGAGGAGCTGTCCATAGACGCGCTAAGTGCCCGCCTGCCCAACCATGGCGACATAGGCATGGAAGGGAAAATAACTGACCTTTACGGTGACCAGAAGCTGAATCTGGAACTTTATGGCGGACATGTGGAACTGGCTCTGCTGCAGACCTTGCTGCCGCAGGCTGATATGAGAGGCCTGGCTGACTTCAAGGGGGTGCTTTCTGGTACCAGGACAAACCCTGATTTGGATTTGAAGTTCTCAGCCACCAGGGGAGAACTCTTCAAGCAGCCCTTCGATTCCCTGCGCTTTCATGCCCAGGGCAGCCTGGACAGAGTGGCCATAGAAGATTTCTCTTTGATGAAGGATGGCAAGCAAACCTGGTATGTGGATGGCTTCATAGGCCTGACGGGAGAGAGGAGATTGGATCTCCGTGCCGATACCGTAGGGGTGCGCATGGAAAATCTGGCAGCCCTGGTGGCTCCTGACCAGCCCATCACCGGCAATGTGGATAATACCATCAGGTTCACGGGAACCCTGGATAATCCGCAGGCCGTGGGATATATACATTTCTACCTTGGCAGTTACATGGGTGTGCTCCTTTCCGGCATGGATGGCGATTATTACCTGCAGGATGGCAAGGTGCGGCTCCAGGATTTCCATATCTATTCACCTATGGTGGACATGGATGTGAATGGATTGGTTGATAGGACGGGAAATCTTGACCTTGTGGCACAGGTGCATGATATTGACATGAAGCGCCTGCAGCACAAGCTGCCGTATGAGGTGAGCGGCCATGGCAGGTTTGACGGCAACATCCGTGGCAGCATTTCCTCGCCTGTTTTTCGCGGCATCTTGAATTCTCAGGGCCTGGTGCTGAATGGCCAGGAGATAAAATATATCCACGGTACAGTAGACTATGCCCTTCACAGGATCAAGCTGTCTGAATTCGGCTTTTCACAGGGAGAGGATGGATACTGCGGCCTTGAAGCATCTTTTGACACTGAGGATGAAACTATTTCCGGCAATGCTGTGGTAGAGAACTTTGATATCGAAGCCCTTTGCGATATCCTCAATCAGCACAATGACAAGCTGGCTGGGAAAATATCGGTCGGCGTGCAGATGGGAGGGACCTTGGGCAATCCTGACCTGCTGGTGCAGGGGGGCATTGCCCGGGGCACTGCGGCAGGCTATGATATAACTGATGTGAAACTGAAGGGGCACCTGCAAGACAGGGTGCTTCATCTGGAAGAACTTTCTGGTTCCCAGGGGGAGGGCAGCTTCCTGGCCGGCGGGACGGTGGATTTCAATCGTGATGGTGAAATAGCCGCCAGCCTTTCTGCCCAGAAACTGGCCTTGGGCATGTTCGCCAAGCTGGCGGGGGCAGAGACGGATATTACCGGCGAAGCTGACATGAAAGCTGAATTCAGCGGTTATCTGCACAACCCATCCATTGACGCTGAAATCAAGGGACAGGATGGCGGCGTGGCAGGCTCTACTTTCGATACGCTGGAGGCTGTCCTGCAGCTGCGCAATGGCCTTTGTGATATCAAGCGCATGCAGGTGCAGAAAACCGTAGGAGAGAGAACTTACCAGGCCAGCGCCAAGGGCATCGTGCCTTCCAGCGCCATCAAGGTGGATGATCCTGCTGCGCTCAATGATTACGAGCAAATAAGGCTGGAAATATCTCTTGACGATGCGGACCTCTCCCTTTTGCCAGCGCTGTCCAAGCAAGTGGATTGGGCCATGGGACAAACCCAGGGAAGGCTGCTCATAACAGGGACGGCAGCCCACCCGCAATTCAATGGCGTGGTGTCCGTCGCTGGCGGCTCCTTGAAGCTGAAGGAACTCAGGCTGCCCATCACTGAAATGGGAGCGCGGCTGGATTTTAATGGCACTCAAATGACAGTCAGGGACTTTTCTGGTAAAATGGGCGATGGAAGCTACCAGGGCTCCGGCTCTCTGCAGCTGGAAGGGCTTACCCCCGTTCATTATGCTTTCGATTTCGCGGCAAGCAGGCTGGATGTTCAGAGCAGCTTTTTCCAAGGACCTCTGGATGGGGAATTCCATCTTCAGGAGGGCGAGATTTTCGGCCGTACGCTGCCGCGCCTTTCAGGTCAGCTGGACTTGCATGACTGCATTGTTTCCGTGCCCACGATTCCTGAGACGGAAGGAGACCTTCCCAATATCATTCTGGATTTCCAGCTGAATGTGGGCAAAAATGTTCACTTCTACAGCTCCTATCTCTATGATATGTACCTGAAGGGTGCTGTGCACTTTGGTGGGACCACGAGGCATCCTAAAACCAGCGGGCAGGTGGAAGTGGAAAATGGGGGGACAGTGAGCTACCTCAAGACGCCCTTCAAGATTCGTCAGGGGTGGGCTTATTTCAATCAGGTTGATTCCTTCCTGCCGAGCCTTGTTTTTGAAGCAGATGCTACTGTGGGACGCACGAAAATTTTCCTGAATATAAGCGGCCCTCTGGGGGAGATGAAGCTGAACCTTTCTTCTCTGCCGGAACACAGCCAGACGGAAATCATGCAGGTGCTGACCCTGGGCAGGGATTACGAAGCCGGCAACAGCAAGATCACTGCTGGAGACATGCTTTCCCTGGGCCTGCAGCTGACGGTGCTGTCGGAGCTGGAGCAGGCGGTACGGAATGTGCTGTTCCTGGATTATTTCAGCATTCACAGGGGCGGTCCCATGTCTGACTTTGTTTCGACATCTTCCGAGAGCAATAAGCGGGAAGATGACTACAGCGTGGAGATAGGCAAGTATGTCACTGATAAGCTCATGCTGAAATTCAGTCAGGGAGTCGGCTATGCCCATAAGCAGCGTTACGGAGTAGAATATAAGGTGAATGACCGCTTCAGCATAGTGATGGAGCGTGGGGACAATGATACCATCGTGGGCTTCACCAGCCGCCTGCAATTCTGAGCCAAGTTCATTTAATCAACACGCCCTAGGAAAGGAGCAAGCCCATGAATTTTGGAGAATACCTGACAGCTATCTCGGCTGTCAAGATGCTTGCTCCGGAAGAGGAGCGGCAGCTATGGCGAAAGTGCAAGTCAGGTGATATGAAAGCCCGCCAGAAGCTGATAGAATCTTATCAGCCTCTGGTCTGCCGGGAGGCTATGCCCTGGCGCAGGCATCCTGAAATCATGGATGCGGTGCAGGAAGGCACCGTGGGACTTATTGAAGCCGTGGAAACCTTCAACCCGGAAAGAGGCGTGGCCTTCAGCCTTTATGGCATGCATCGCATCAGGGGCAGGATACTTGACTTCATCAGGAGAGAAGGGGGAGCAGATATTGCTTGCCTGGAGGCCCTGATGACAGAAGATGGCGGTACGGTGAATCTCAAGGAAAGCCTGGCAGACAGTTCATCGCTGACCGTACCTGAGCAGGTGGAGGACGCTGTCTTTTCCGAACGGCTCCACAATGCACTTGACCGGCTGCCGGGAAAGGAAAAGGCTGTGCTGGAGGGCATGTATCTGGGAGCATCAGATGCCAGGGAGATGGCAGATGACCTCAGCATATCCCTGGCGCATGTCTACAGGCTGCGGGACAAAGGCATCAAACGGGTTCGCGGCATGCTGGCGCGCTTCAAGAGCAATTGGTAAGGAACTGGCAAGAAATAAATTGAGCATAATGCGAAGGATTAGTTTGGCTAGACAAGGCGGAGGAAGGAGGCATAGCGGTGCTATGTCGACTGACGACAACGCAGTATAGACGAACTAAGACAAGCAGAATGCTTAATTCATTTCTGAACAGTTCCTAAGCTGAGGAAACTTATGCAAGGGACACTGCCTGCAGGCGCAATATTTTGAGGAAATGTGCCATATAAGGCCCAAAATAAGACTTTACTTGATTAAATCGACTCACAGGACATGGGAAGAGCTATTTTATCCAGAGAAAAGCTGCCTCTTTGGCAAGACTGTAATGTTGAAAGGGGGCGGAGTAATGAGCAAGGACAGCAAGCGGGCCAGGATACAGGCCGCCAGGGAATGGCTGGGACAGGCCGATGCATCTCTGGGGCAGTCTGATGAGTTGCAGGGAGACTTGAAGCTCATGCTGGCTAAGGCTGAATTGGAGGGGGCATCCCCCGGCAGGGCCGCCTGCAGGTTGCGCAGATGGCTTTTCCGGGGGGCGGCTCTGTCGGTGGCAGTGCTCATTGTGCTGGCTCTGGAGGTATGGAACCCTGTCAGGGAGCCTGCCAAAGAACCTTCCCTGCCTGTGGTGCAGAAGGAAGCAAGCGCTCCGCAGGCAAAGCAAGAAAATCCCCAGCCTATAGAAGAACCTGCGCCGGCTGAAGACAGGGCGGCGCTTGGGGGAGAAACTCCTGATACTGCACCTGCGCCAGCCGTGCAGGAAAATACAGCAGATAAGGAGGGGCCTTTTGAGGCTGGCACGCCCCAGTCTGCCGCCAGCCCACACCTTACATATGCTCCTCCCAGGGTGCCGGACTCAGATAAGCAGAAACTCATGCAAGAGGCTGGTGCAGTGCTCAGACGATAAAAAGTTCTTTGTATTTCCAAGGAATTTTGATATATTATTGAATGGTGATTGCAAGGAGCAATGTGGTTGAGGCAGGAGCCTTTTTACCAAGGGGATTATTAGGAGGTTTGACTTTTGAACAAAAAGCGATACAGATATCTGGCCGCCGCTGTGGCTATTGCCACTGGTGCAGCTATATTGCCAGGCTATGCTTATGCGGCAGAAGAGGCGGCAGTCCGTCAGGAGTCTTCAGCAGATAAAGCAGGGGATGCCGCAAAGGAAACAGCAGAGGCTAAAACTGCAGACAAAGCCGGAAGCGTGCCTGCATCTGCCAAAGCAGCAGAGGAAAAAGCGCCTGAGCCGGTTCATTTGGACGAGCGTACCATGAACTGGAACAAGAACCGCCCGGATGAGAAAGTCATCGAGGGCATGCTGGGGCAGTACGAGGGCCAGACCATCGTCGATACACGCTTCGAAGGGGCTACGGAAAAGACGGAGCCTACCGCCAAGGCGGCTATTTCCATGCATGCCGGAGATATGTTTACCTCCAGGCTGGTCATGGAGGCCAGGGATTCCGTTTACAATACGGGATATTTCTATGATATTTATCCTACTTTCGAGCAGGTGCCCGAAGGTGTGATCGTTACCTATCATGTGCTGGAAAACCCTGTATTGACGGATATCGAAATCATCGGCAATACCGTCGAGAAGAGCGAAGACCTTTATGCCCGCATGGGTGTAAAGAAAGGAGAAATCCTCAACAGCCGCATACTTCACGAGAACATCCAGGCCATCCAGGACTTTTACCGCAAGGATGGCTATATCCTCATGAAGGTTTCTGACATGAACATCGATCCTTCAGGCAAGCTTACCATCAAGATCAATGAGGGCACGCTGGAGGGCTTCGCTGTCAAGGGCAACAAGAAGACCAAGGATAAGGTCATCCTCAGAGAAATGCGCCAGAAGCCCGGAGAGCCGTTCAATTCCAAGCTGGCCCGCCGCAGCATCCAGCGCGTTTACAACCTGGGATTCTTTGAAGATGTGAACATCAAGATGAATCCGGGCGTGGAACCCAATGCTGTGATCATGGAAGTGGATGTGAAGGAGAAGCGCACGGGCACCTTCGGCGTGGGCTTGGGCTACAGCACCGCCGATGGCATCCTGGGCATGGTGAATGTGGCTGATACCAACTTCCGCGGTACAGGAGATGCAGTCTCGCTCACCATCCAGAAGTCGGGTGGCAGCAGGGATGCCAGAGGCTTTGTCTTCTCTTACAGGCATCCCTGGCTTGACCGCAAGGAGACTTCCGGCACTTTGAAAATCTATAACCGCACCTATGAGTATTCGGACTATGATACCAATGGCAACAAGAAAGAAAGCTACATGCGCAAGTATTCCGGCGGGGAAATCACTCTCAGCCGTCCTGTCAGCGAGTATTCTACCAACTATGTCACGCTCAGGAATCGCAAGGATAAATACATCAAGCATGTGGACGACGGCAATGTAGTTTGGAAGAACCCGGATGGCAGCATCCACTGGGGGGCGCATGATCAGGCGTGGAAGGATTACAACTTCGGCACCACTCGTTCCATCATCTTCCAGCATGCGACAGATACCCGTGATAATATCTACAACCCCACCGAGGGCGGCAGGGTCAGCCTCACTGCTGAGGTGGCAGGCTTTGGCGGCGATTTCAATTTCCAGAAGGCTTCCATAGCGGATACCCGTTACTTCAAGGTAGGCCATGCCCAGGTCATTGCTGTCAGAGGGGAACTTGGTTACGGAAGAGGGCACCTGTCCGAATTCAACCAGTACCGCATAGGCGGCCAGGATACCCTGCGAGGCTATCGCGATGACCAGTTCCGTGGCGATCGCATGGGCCTGCTGTCAGTGGAGTACAGGTTCCCTCTGGTAGAAAAGATTCAGGGCGCTATTTTTGCCGACGGGGGCAGCGCCTGGAGCGGCAGCGCATTCCCGCATAGCGGTGATCTCCACAGCAGCGTGGGCTTCGGCATTTCCTTGAGCACGCCCCTTGGCCCCTTGCGCCTCGATTATGGTAAGGGCGAGAACGGCGGCCGTGTCCACTTCACGATAGGAGGCATGTTCTAAATCAGATGGCGGATACTATGCCATTGAAGGCAGCAGGCTTCATCGGCCTTTGCCTGCTGCTGTCTGTCCTGCTTATGGGCAGGACAGAGGCGGCGGGACGGGTGGAAGCAGTGCAGGTGGAGGTCACGGCCTTGCATTCCCTGCCGGCTCTGGCAAAGAACCGCATGGAAAAGAGCGTTGAAGCCATAGCCCTTCAGCTTCTCATGGGGCGGGAGATAGCGGAGCTTCAAGCGCAGAAAGCCCGTGATGAATCGCTGATAGTGGAAGTCTTTGACAAGGTGCTCATAGGCTACACGGTGACAGGCGCTGTCATAGAGCCGGGAGAAACTGCTTCGGTCAGGGTCATGCTTGCGCCCTGGGATGCGACCATTGAAAAGGTGGTGCCTGCCATTGCCGTGGAGGGCATGCCCGACATGGTGGAAAAGCTGGTGCGCCAGGATGCGGCAGGTCTGGGAGAGGTTTTCCAGAAGGCTCTCCTGGGGCTGCCTGTGGCTGCAGGCGAATGGACTACGGGCCTTATCAGGCAGGAGGTCAGGAAATATCTGGAGCAGCATCTGCCGGAGTTCAGAGCAGACTTTGAGGTGTATCCTGGCAGGGAAACAAGGGCGGAGATTGTCCTTTATCCCAGGCTGCCGGTGGTGCGCACGGTAGACCTTTCCATGCGCTCGGACACGATACCGAATATGACTCTTCTATCCCATCGCGGCGAGGTCCAGAAAAAATGCGATGAGCTGGTGGGAGTGCCCGTAGGCTTTGTCTCCAGGCACAAGGCCGCCCTTGAAGAAGAATTTATCAGGGAAATGGATGAAAAAGGCGGGCTTAGCCGCTGGAAGCTGACCACCAGGGCGGAAATCCGGCCCGGTGAGAATACTCAGGTCATGAGCCGTTCCGATACGGACAGCTATCGCGTTCGCTTGGAAGGCTGGCTGGATGTGGGGCGCAGGTCAGACCAGGGCCGCAACAGGGACATAACCCTGAGGCTCCATGCAGGGGCAATGCTCTCCAGAAAGGATGAGGTATTCACTCTGCTTGATGTCTATCCGGAAAAGCCGGACTGGGGCTGGCAGCTGGGGTATGGCCGCAGCCTGAGCTCCAAAGGCAGGGCAGAAGTCCGCTATGACCTCAGGGACAGCCAGTGGATCATGGCTGCCAGCCAACAGCTGGCCAGGCGATGGCTCCTGCGGTACGAGTACCGCTGGGGGGGACGCATCTGGGAGACTGCCCTGCGCTATCAGCTTCACGATTTCATGGCTCTGGAGTATGTGGTGGACAGGCATGACAACTGGCTGAGAGTCATAGGGTACTTCTGAGGGAATACTGCTTGTGGCACGATTTTCTGAGATGAGATATGCTCGAAGCGTTTGCGCGTTTTGAGCGAAACGCCAATATGTAGATTTTGCCTATGGTAAAATCCGAACGATTGCGTTATAATTATTATGTTTCTGTGCAAGTTGGATGGAAATTTTGCAGCCCGAAAAGGGTAAAGGAGAAATGAAACATGGTTAAGTTAGAAAAAAAGCAGGTTAAAATCGTAAGCGTACTAATTGCGCTGGCATTCATCGGCTCCGTGGTGGCCTTGGCCCTCACTCAGTCCGGCTCCGGCCTGGCTTCCGCAGCCAGCTCCAGCGTGGGTGTCATCGACTACCGCGCGGTAGCAGCCCAGCATCCGCAGCTCCAGCAGGCTGAGCAGACCATGCAGAATGAAGTGCAGAATGCTCAGAAGGAATTCGAGGAGAAATCTGCCAGCATGAACGACCAGGAGAAGGGGGACTACTACCAGCAGACCCAGCAGCGTCTCCAGCAGAAGAACAATGAGCTCATGGAGCCCATCCGCCAGAATATCGAAGACACGGTGAAGAAGGTGGCCGAGGCCAAGGGCCTGCAGGTTGTCCTCGACAAGGGCGCTGTGGTTTATGGCGGTCAGGACATCACTCAGGATGTTGTTTCCAAATTGGGCAAGTAAGACAGCCAATGACATATCAGCAAATACCGGGCCTGGGCGCTCGGTATTTGTCGTAATGGGTATAAGTATGGGGAGGGCAGGCCTTGAAGGATAAAGAAGATTCGTCCCTCAAAAAAAGTCCTTCCGGAAGTGAGGAAGAAATAAGCCTCAGAGGGTTCTGGCACAGCCACCGCAGCCAGATTATGGCAGGAGCTGCTGTGCTTGTGCTGCTGCTGGCGGCAGGTGCGGGGGTGCTTGTGAAAGTTGCCCTGGACAGGAATGAGGACCAGGCGGGAACAACCGCAGCGCATGCCAGTGAGATGGCTTATGCTGATGCCCGCAAGGTGTGGCCTGCGCATCCGGATTATGAAAGGCTGCAGCAGCTGCGGGGACAGGCCCTGGCTCTGGAAATGGAGCTAGACGACTTGCAGGCATTGCCTGTGCTCGCTGTGCAGCCTCCGCAGACTGATGGCCAGCCTTTCCAGGATTCTGTCTGGCAGAAAAATGCCCAGACTGTCATAGGGGCCAGAGTGCAGCTGGAGAGAGAACGCAAGGCCATTGAGCAGGAATATCGGGAAGAGACCAAGGCCGCTTATGAGGCACAGAGGTCGGCTCTCGATGACGAATATCTCAATGCCATCCTGAACTTGAATCTGAAGCTGGATAATCAGCAGCAGATGCACCACCCTTGGACCAAGCAGGAAGAACTTGATGCGGAGCGTGAAGCCTGGGAGCAGGAAATCCTGCAGCTCAAGATGGAGCGCGGAGAGCGCCAGCATCAGCTGAAGATGGACTGGGACAGGCAGGTGCAGGAACATGTGGATGCTGTCATGGCTCCCAAGCTGGCAGAGTGGGATAAAAAATCCAAGGAGGCTTTGAGCCAGCAAAAGGCAGAAGCAGTAGCGGCCGAGGCAGCAGCCCAGGCCAGGAATATGGACCTCATGTCCAAGCAGATGGCCCTGTCGTTGCAGATACAGCAGCATCTGGAGAAGCGGCAGCAACTGGCGCAGGTGCGTCAGGACCTGACTGCCCTGGAAAACCATATAGCCAACGATATTGCGGGCAAGGGGGCCAAGGTAGCTATCGTGCATCACTACACCATGATACTTTCGGTGCCTATGCCTACTTTGCAAGGCCTTTTCCCGGGCACGCTGGGCAGGGATTTTTCCCAGCCTATCTACGGCGAGGTCACGGGCAGCCTGGATGATGTGACAGAAGAACTGGCATCAGAGGTCCGTACATTGGAAAGTTCAAGTAAAAAATAACACAAAGGAAGCTGAGCAAGAGATGAATTTGAAGAAGAAGGCCCTGCTGGTGACAGCTGCCATGATGGTTGCTGCATTGGCAAGCGGCTGCGGTCAGGCTAAGATCGGTTACATAGATGCAGAACGGGTAATAAAAGAAGCTCCCCAGATCAAGGCTCTTGACGAAGAAGGCAGCCAGAAGTACAAAGAGGCTGTGGAAGAAGCAGAGAAAAAGCTGCAGGAAAATCCCAATATGAGCCAGGAAGAAGCTCAGAAAGCCCAGATGGATGTGCAGCGGAAGCTGCAGGGCATCAATCAGTCTTATGCCTTGCAGATGCGCCAGAAGCTTGATGTGGCGCTGGGGGAGATTTCCCGCAACGAGAAGTTGGATGCCGTGGTGCAGAACGCTCCGGATCAGCCTGTGGCTGTGTCAGGATGCATCGATATTACGGACAAGGCCATCGAGAAGCTGCAGTGATGATTTCCGAAGGAGCATGACATGAAGAAGACTTTGGCTGAGATTGCCTCTCTGGTGGGGGGGCGGGTAGCCGGTGATGGGGAGATTCTCATTTCCGGCTTGGACAATATTGCAGGAGCGGGGGAAGGCGACCTGACTTTTGCGGTAGATCCCCATATCGAGGAGGCAAAGGAATCCCGGGCAGCAGCTGTTATGCTGCCGGAGGGAGATGAGGCAGCGAAGGACTTTCCCAAGGCAGCTGTCTATGTGGATGACCCCAGGGCGGCCTTTGCGAAGCTCTTGGAGATTTTTACGCCGAAACTCGTCTTTCCGGAAGGGGTCAGCGACAAAGCACATATTGGCAAGGATGTGAAAATCGGCGAGGGCGTCATAGTCATGCCCTTTGCTGTGGTTGATGACCATGCCGTACTGGGGGACAGAGTAGTCATATATCCTCATACCTATGTGGGGCAGTATGCTGAAATCGGTGACGACACGGTGATTTACTCCTCCGTCACTGTCAGGGAGCACTGCCGTGTGGGCAAGCGCTGCGTGATTCACGCTTCAGCGGTGATCGGCTCGGATGGCTTTGGCTTCACTACGAAAGACGGTGTCCACACCAAGGTGCCCCAGGTGGGCAATGTGGTGCTGGAGGACGATGTGGAAATCGGCGCTCACGATGGCATTGACCGGGCGGCCATGGGCTCTACGGTCATCGGCAAGGGCACGAAGATTGACAATCTGGTGCATATCGGCCATAACTGCAAGATTGGGCCGAACTGCCTGATTGTGGCCCAGACGGGCATTTCCGGCTCCACGGAAGTAGGCCATAATGTGACTTTCGGTGGCCAGGTGGGTACCGTGGGCCACATCAAGATCGGTGCCAACTCCGTCTATGCAGCCCGTTCCGGCATCATTGGCGATATGCCGGAGGGACAGTTCTGCGCCGGCTTCCCTGTGCAGTCACATACTGAGTGGCTGCGCATGCAGGCCGCCATGAAAAAGCTGCCGGAGCTCATGAAGAAAATCAGGAAGTGGGAAAAGCAGCTGTCAGGAAAGTGATTCGGAAGAAGAGCTGTTACCTGCAAATCTAGAATGAATAAACAGGGAGCTGCCTTTGCGCGGCTCCTTTTTTAGGAGCAAGAGATCAATTATGTTAGCATATTATCTGGTGAAAGCTCTAAGCAGTATATTGTGCCTGGTTCCCAGGGGGGCAAGCGATTGTCTGGGCAGAGGCCTGGCAATTCTTTTATGGCCCTTTGTGCCACGGAAGCGGAAGCGCCTGGCCAAGCAGCAAATCCTGGATTGCCTGCATGTGGAAGAGAAGGAAGCAGAACGCATTGCCAAGGAGAGCACGCTGCGCTTTGGCCCCATGCTTTTTGAAGTATTGAGGTCGCCTGTCATCAAGAAGAATATGGCTGAGTATGTTACTCTGACGGGTGCTGTGGATAAGATGCGTGCCCAATTGGCATCTGGCAAGGGATTTATCGTTGCCACATCGCATGCCGGCAACTGGGAATTGCTGGGAGGCGCGCTGGCGCATCATGGCATTCCTCTTGTTGCGGTGGCAAAAAAACAGAAAGCCCAAGGTATGGACAGGTTCATCAACGAATATCGTGCTCTGATGGGCATGCATGTCACATATAGCAAGAGTGTACGGGAAATGTACGATATGCTGAAGGAGGGATGGGTTATCGGGCTTCTCTCAGATCAGGATCCCAGCCGCAAGGATGGCATGGTGATGGATTTCTTCGGCAGGCCCACCAACTGCGTGGTGGGAGCTGCCACCATGGCTCGCTTCAAGGATGTGCCCATCTTCATGGTACAGATTCACAAAGAACCAGATGGTCATCATACCCAGTGGATTTCCGAGCCGGTTTGGGTGGAGAAGACAAAGGACAAAAAGGAAGATATCAGAAGGACCACGCAGCAGCTGAACAAGATGCTGGAGGATTATATACGACGCTACCCTGAGGATTGGTTCTGGCTCCATGACAGATGGAAGTCCATGCGGGAGGAATACTGACAAATACTTGCAATTCCTGCGGAATTTTTATAAAATAAATGGGGAAATTTTGATTCTACGGGCACACAGGCGACTGTGTGCTTTGCCTTTAGGGCGATATCATAGGAGGAATTACTTTTGCAGAAGCAGACAACGCTGGCGAAGGAAGCATCCTATACGGGTGTGGGACTGCATTCCGGGCGTGAGGTGCACATGGTCCTGAAGCCGGGCAAGGCGGATACGGGCCTGGTTTTCGTGCGGACAGATTTGCCTGAGCAGCCTGAGATACGGGCTGTGGCTGAGAATGTGACATCGACTCTCAGGGCTACCACCGTAGAGGAAAACGGTTGCAAGGTCTTCACCATCGAGCACCTTATGAGCGCTTTTCATGCGGCCGGCATCGACAACTGCCGCATTGAGATGGATTCCGAGGAACCGCCGGTGGCAGATGGAGCTTCGCTGGCCTTCTTCGAGCTTATTCGTGGCGCAGGGAAACTGGAGCTGGATGCTCCGCGCGCCGAGGTGCTGGTGGACAAGGTCTACCGCATTGATGATGACAAGAAAGAGCGCTTTGTCATGGTGCTTCCTTACGACGGATTCCGGGTAAGCTTCACTTCCGTGAATCCTCATAAGCTCATCGGCATCCAGTATGAAGATTTTGAGATCGATGAGGAAACTTATCACAGGGAGATTGCGCCTGCCCGCACCATTGCCTATGAGAAGGAAATAGAAGCCTTGCGCCAGATGGGGCTGGGGCTTGGAGGAACTATAGAAAGCGTCATTGTTTACAATGACGAGGGCTGGCTCAACCCCTTGCACTTCGAGGATGAGCTGGTGCGCCATAAGATCCTGGATGTAATCGGAGATTTGCGACTGGCTGGTCCCATCAGAGGGCATGTGATAGCTGCGGCTTCCGGCCATGCCCTGAATACAGCATTGGCAAAACTTCTTGCGGCAGCGCCGCGAGGCTGAGTATAGAAAGAGGGATATGTTTATGGAACTCGATATCAATGAAATTATGAAAATCCTGCCCCATCGTCCGCCTTTTCTCCTGGTGGACCGCATCGTGGAGATAGAGCCTTTCAAGTCTGCCACGGGCATCAAGTGCATCACCATGAATGAGCCCCAGTTCAACGGACATTTCCCCGGCCATCCCATTATGCCGGGGGTGCTGCTTTTGGAGGCCATGGCCCAGGTCGGTGGCGTGGCTATGCTTTATCCTGATGAGCACCGTGGCAAGATGGCCTTCTTCGGCGGCATGGACAATGTGCGCTTCAAGCAGCCTGTGGTGCCCGGCGATGTGCTGGTTACCAAGGCAGAGATCACCAAGGTGAGGGGCAATTTCGGTGTCCTTCATGCTGATGGCTATGTCAATGACAAGCTGGTGGCCCAGGCCGATTTCAAGTTTGCCCTCGTGGAGGACGAGAACCATCAGGCTAAAAAATCCAAGGAGAAGGCAGAGAATTAAAGCTCTGGCTGAGGAATTGCGAGGATTTTGTTGTAAATAACTGATATTAGCAAGTAAAACAGACCTAGTCTTTGTTCAATTCGAAGAATGCCCGGATTTGCTGTCATACTGCATACTAAGATTGAAAGTTTATTTGGGAGTATAAATAAAAGATGAGCAAAGCCGATGGTGCAGGGAATTGCTCACCCTGGCACATGGGTTTCGTGAACAGAGGAGTTGGAGCAAATGAGCGCTGAAAGCAAAGTGGTAGCATATATACATGATACTGCTGTCATATCACCGGGGGCGAGGATTGCCAAGAATGTGGAGATAGGTCCTTATTCGGTGATCGGGGAGCATGTGGAGATTGGCGAGGGCACGAAGATAGGCCCTCATGTGGTCATCACCGGCTGGACCCAGATAGGCAAGGATTGCAAGATTTTCCAAGGGGCTTCCGTGGGGGAGGAACCCCAGGATCTGAAATTCAAGGGCGAAAAGAGTTATGTATTCATCGGCGACCGCACCACCATCCGCGAAGGCGTCACTGTACATCGGGCTACCGGTGAGGGGGAAGAGACGCGCATCGGCAACGACTGCTTGCTGATGGCCCTGACCCATGTGGCGCATAATTGCGTCATTGGCAACCATGTCATCATGTCCAATCTGGCCAGCGTGGCAGGGCATGTGGTGGTGGAGGACCGGGCTGTCATCGGCGGCATGGCAGGTGTCCATCAGTTCGTGAAGATCGGTCGCAATGCCATGGTGGCGGGCATGTCCCGCCTGGTTCAGGATGTGGTGCCCTACACCATCGTGGCAGGCCATCCTGCCAAAGCAGCGGGGCTCAACAGCGTGGGCATAGCCCGGGCGGGCATCCCGTTGGAGGTACGCCGCAATATCAAGCGAGCCTACAAGATACTGTACCGCTCTGGGCTGAGCCTCAAGGAAGCTATTTCCGTCATCGAGCAGGATGTGGATTCCTGCGAGGAAATCGAGCATTTCCTGCGTTTCCTGCGCAATGCTGACAGAGGTATTTGCCGAGGTCGCAGGGATGGGGATAAAGATATTTGAGCTGGAATTTATTTTTGGAGATAGGGAGCATAGTTTATGGAAAAGATAGGACTGCTGGCAGGCGTAGGCAAGTTGCCTGTGGAATGTGCGCGGGCTGCAAAGCTCCTGGGCTATGAGGTTTATGCTGTGGCCTTGCTGGATGAGACGGATTCCGAACTTGATGAGGTGGCTACTGAGTGTGCCCATATCAGCATTGCCAAGATGGGCGAGCTGCTGGCTTATCTGAAGGAAAAGCAGGTGGAGAAGGTTACCATGATCGGCAAGGTGACCAAGGAGCTCCTTTTCTCTGGCAAGCTCGTACCCGATGCGACGGCCATGCAGCTGCTCATGTCCCTGCCTGACAGGAAGGATGACACCATCATGCTGGCCTTTGTCCAAGCTTTGGCTAGGGCAGGCTTCACTGCCTTTGACCAGACGGCCCTTATCCATAAGCTTATGCCGCATCGCGGCACCATCACCAGCCGCGAGCCTGATGAGCGTGAGAGGAAGGACATGGAGTTCGGCTTCCGCATGGCCAAGGAAATCGGACGCCTTGATGTAGGGCAGACTGCAGTGGTGAAAGATGCAGCTGTCATGGCTCTCGAAGCTATCGAGGGCACGGATGCCTGCATCAAGCGAGGTGGGCAGCTGGCTCGCGGTGGCGCTGTGGTGGCCAAGGTGGCCAAGCCCGAGCAGGACAATCGCTTCGATGTGCCCACCGTGGGACGCACTACCCTTGAGTCCATGATCGAGGTAGGGGCTACAGCTTTGGCCATCGAGGCAGACAAGACCCTCTTGGTGGAGCGCGAGGCTGTGGTGAAGCTGGCCGAGGAGCATGGTATTGCCATTGTGGCTATGTGAATTAAGTGATATTGTATGCGGCAGGCGCTTTTCTCTGCCGCATTTTGCTTTTTGTGGATAGTGCGGCAAGTTGCTACAGGCAGGTCTATATGATACAATGTTAGATTGATGGATGGAGGGATAGCCAGTGAAAATCATGCTTTCGGC
Organism: Pseudoselenomonas ruminantium; assembly: GCA_015058655.1. GTDB lineage: Bacteria > Bacillota > Negativicutes > Selenomonadales > Selenomonadaceae > Selenomonas_B > Selenomonas_B ruminantium_C. The sequence continues at coordinate 12,849 of SVBX01000024.1, read as the reverse complement.
AGGAGAGGTTTCGGGAGACTTGCACGGCAGAAGGCTGGCAGAGGCGCTTTTGAGCCTTGACCCCTCCGTGCAGCTTTTCGGCTTTGGCGGCAAGGAAATGGAGGGGGCGGGAGTACGCCTCCTGAAGGACTTTGCCGATTACAATGTCATGGGTGTCTGGGAGGTCCTGAAGAACCTGCGGCGCATCATGAAGCTCCTGAACTATTTGGAAGAGGCCATGCGGGAGGAAAGGCCAAACCTGCTGGTGCTCATAGATTACCCGGATTTCAACTGGCGGCTGGCGAAAAAAGCCAGGGCGCTGGGCATCCCGGTTTTTTCCTACATCCCGCCTTCGGCCTGGGCCTGGCGCAAGGGGCGGGCCAAGTCCTGCGCGGAGATAGCAAACGAGTTCGTGGCCATCTTTCCCCATGAATTGCCCCCCTATGAGGCGGCAGGGGCGAGGATATCCTTTGTGGGCAATCCTCTGGTGGACACGGTGAGGGCTGAAATCCCGCCCAAGGCGGCAGAGAAGGAATTTGGCCTGCAGGATGGGGAAATCCCCATCCTGCTCTTGCCCGGCAGCCGCAGGCAGGAGATAGAGATGCTGCTGCCCGATATGCTGGGGGCAGCGAAGCTGCTGAAGCAAAAGCGTCCCGAGACGCGCTTTTACCTGCCCGTGGCAGATGCGGGCCTGAAAGCCCTCATAGAGGCAAAGATTGCTGCGGCAGGCCTGGAGGGAGAAATCACCCTCACGGGCACGGAGCACCGGTATGCTCTCATGGGCATGGGGGCGGCGGCCATGGCCACCTCCGGCACTGTGGTGATGGAGGCGGCCCTCATGGGCTTGCCCTGCGTGGTGCTCTATCGCTTTGCCTGGCTCTCTGCCCTGATTGGCAGGCTGGTGGTGCATGTGGAGCATTTCAGCCTGCCTAATATACTCTTGGGCGAAGGCTTCCAGCCTGAGCTGCTGCAGGAGCAGGTGACGCCTGAAAACATTGCGGCGCATATGCTGCCGCTTTATCCCGGCGAAGCCGGACGGGAAATCACTTGCAAAAAGCTCAGGGAAGCCTGCAAGAAGCTGGGGGAGCCGGGGGCGGCTTACAGAGTGGCTGAAAAGGTGCTGGCCTGTGCCAGACGGCATTTGCGATAATAATTCAGAGAATTCGAGGGAAGCTTTTCATGAAGAATTACAAGCGGTTGCTGCAATATATGCGGCCTTATACCAGGCGGTTCATCCTGGCGGTCTTCTGCATCATCATGGCGGCAGGCGCCAACCTTTACCTGCCCTGGATCATCAAGGACATGGTGGACAAGGTGCTGACGGAGAAGGACATGTTCATGCTGAATGTGATTTCCGCAGGCATTGTCATTACCTTCCTCGTGCGTGGCATTTTCTATTATGGCCAGTCCTATCTGGTGTCCTACATAGGCGAGCGGGTCATCATCGATGTCCGGGAGGTCATGTTCAGGAAATTCCAGCGCCTGCCTATGGCCTACTTCGACAGGCACCAGACCGGCGAGACCATGAGCTACATCACCAATGATGTCAGCGCCATCCAGTCTGCCCTGGTGGCCCAGCTCATCGAGATGGTGACGGAAGGCTCCATTCTCATCGGTTCTTTGGTCATGATGGTCTATCTGGATTGGAAGCTTTCCCTGCTGACTCTGGTGGTCATTCCCCTGGTGGGGCAGGCCATGAAGATCTTCGGGCGCAAGCTCAAGCGCAACGGCACGGTGATCCAGGAGCGCATGGCTGACATCACTTCTCTGCTGCAGGAAAGCGTGTCTTCTGTGCGGGTGGTGAAGACTTTTGTCCGTGAGGATTATGAAATCGAACGCTTTCAGAAGCAGAATATACTGAACTTCCGGGCGGCCATGAAGAATGTGCAGCTCACCAGCCTCCTGACTCCGACGGTGGAGTTCCTGGCTGCGGTGTCCGTCACCTTCATCGTCTGGTTCGGCGGCTATGAGGTGCTGAACGGCGAACTCACTGCCGGTGCCCTGATTGCCTTCCTGACCTATGCGGTGAATTTGGCCAATCCTGTGAAGCGCCTGTCCAGGGTTTATGGCAATATGCAGAAGGCCATGGCAGCCGTGGACCGCGTATTCGAGGTCATCGACTTGCCGGAACCTCTGGCTGACAGGCCCGAGGCCAAGCCCTTGCCTGAGATTCAGGGCCATGTGGTGGTGGATCATGTTTCTTTCGGCTATAAGAAGGACAGCCTGGCTTTGGTTGATGTGACTCTGGAGGCAAAGCCCGGGCAGATGATTGCCTTTGTGGGGCCGTCCGGCGCGGGCAAGTCCACCATCGCCAATCTCTTGCCCCGCTTCTACGAGATAGATAGCGGCTCCATCAGCATTGACGGCCATGATATAAGGGATGTGACCTTGAGGTCCTTGCGGGAGCAGATCGGCATCGTGCCCCAGGAAACCATGCTCTTTTCCACCACCGTGCGGGAAAATATCCGCTACGGCAGGCTTGATGCCACGGATGAGGAAGTGGAAGAAGCGGCCAGAGCAGCCAATGCCGACGGCTTCATCCGTGAGCTGCCCCAGGGATATGACACGCCCATCGGGGAGCGGGGGCTGAATCTTTCCGGCGGCCAGCGCCAGCGCATAGCCATCGCCCGGGCAATACTCAAAAATCCTCGCATCCTGATCCTGGATGAGGCTACTTCGGCCTTGGATACGGAAAGCGAGAAAGTGGTGCAGGCTGCTCTCGATCAGCTCATGGTGGGGCGCACTTCCTTCGTCATTGCCCACCGGCTTTCTACTATTTTCAATGCTGACCAGATTTATGTCATCGACGGAGGCAGGATCAAGGAGCATGGCACCCATGAGGAACTTTTGAAGCAGGACGGGCTTTACAGTTACCTGTACAATATCCAGTTCAGCAGGAAGAACATTGAGTAAAGGGGATAAGACATGCAGTTGCTTTATAACATAGCGGCCATCATCATCGTGGTGCTCATCATCCCGATGTTCATGATCCGCGCGGTGCGCGAACGGGGATTCGTGGAGCGCATCAAGCAGAGCCTGGGCATTTTCCCGGACCATGTTCTTGAGCCGGTGGCTAAAAAAGGCTGTATCTGGGTTCATGCAGCTTCCGTAGGTGAGATCGTGGCTACCAGCCCGCTCATCAAGGAATTCCGCAAGGAGTTCCCCACGAGCCCCATTCTGGTTTCCGTGGTCACCACCAGCGGTTACGAGATGGCCAACCGCATCATCAAGGATGCGGATGCCATCATCTACTTCCCGCTGGATCTGCCCTGGCTGGCCTCCCATGTGTTCCGGCGCATCGGGCCGCGGGTTTTCCTGCCCGTGGAGACGGAGCTTTGGCCCAATTTCCTCAAGACCGCCCGGCGCTGCCAGGTGCCGGTGATGATGGTCAATGGGCGCATCAGCGACAAGAGCGTGAAGCGCTACAAGTACATGCGGGGGCTCCTGCGGGATATGATTGGCACGGTGAAGCGCTTTGCCATGCAGTCACCCATCGATGCAGAGTACATCATGCGCTTGGGCGCTCCCCCGGAACTGGTGACAGTGACGGGCAATACCAAGTTTGACCAGACTTATACGGATGTGAGCGCTGAGGAAAAGGCCCAGATCCTGCGGGAGATGAATCTGGAGGACAACGACGGGATTTTCCTGGCAGGCTCCACCCATCGGGGGGAGGAGGAGTTCGTGCTGCAGGCCTTCAAGGCCGTGCGCAGGAACCATCCCAAGGCCCGGCTGGTGATTGCTCCCCGCGAGCTTCTTCGCACCATGGAGGTCACCCATATCTGCAAGAGCGCAGGCTTTTCCGTCTCTCTTCGCACGGAGCTTCAGAAGGAGGCCCGGCATGGCGAGCCTACCGATATCGTGATTCTCGATACCATAGGCGAGCTGGGCAAGGTCTACAGCATCGGCGATGTAGTGTATGTGGGCGGCAGCCTCATCACCCACGGCGGCCACAATATCCTGGAGCCTGCGGCCCATGGCAAGGCCATCATCGTGGGCCATTATATGTTCAACTTCAAGGACACTCACGCCCTGTTCAAGAAGCGCAATGCCTGCATCACTGTGGAGGATGCCAAGGGACTGGCGGCAGAGGTGTCACGCCTGTTTGATGAGCCGGAGGAACGCCACCGCATGGAGGCGGAGACTCTGGCCATCGTTTCCGAGAACAAGGGGGCTTCCCGCAAGTCTGCCCTGATCCTGAGGGAGACCATCGAGCGCTTCGAGCGTGAGCAGGCTTCCAAGGGCTCCAGCGTCAAGTCCACTCAGAAGATTGCCAACCTCCAGACCTACTTCGTGGATTTGGTGCACAGCAAGGATGTGGACGGCATAGGGCAGAATTTCCTCATGGGAATTCTCTATTTGTTTTCCCTGATTTACCGCGGGCTGGTGAATTTCAAGCTGGCCCTCTTCAAATTGGGCGTGTTCAAGACCAGGAGCCTTGATTGCTTCGTCATCAGCCTGGGCAACATCACCGTAGGCGGCACAGGCAAGACTCCGACTGCACAGCGGCTGGCCCGTGACATTCGCGATATGGGCTATCGCGTGGTGATCCTCAATCGCGGCTACCGGGCCAAGTGGCACGGCAAGGTGGGCATCGTGTCCGATGGCAGCAACCTGCACATGAGCGCTGCCGAAGCAGGGGATGAGGCCTTCATGCTGGCCAAGCACCTGCCGGAGGTGCCGGTGCTTATCGGTGCCGAGAGGGCTGAGACTGGCCGCTATGCTATTGAGCATTTCGGGGCAGAAGTGGCTATCCTTGACGATGGCTATCAGCATTGGCAGCTGGCCAGGGATATGGATATCATCCTCATAGATGCAGTGAATGTCTTCGGCAACGGTTACATGCTGCCGCGGGGTACCCTGCGCGAGCCTATGCCGCATTTGAACCGCAGCCATGTCTGCCTCATGACTAAGGTGGATCAGGCCGCAGCAGGCTCCAGAGAGTATATAAGGGAGACTTTGGCCCATTACAACAGCGACGCCAAGATAGTGGAGAGCATTCATCAGCCACGCTGTTTCATCCCCCTGCCCGACTGGTATGTGGATATTGCAGGGGATGGCATTCCCGTGACGGAAATGAAAGGCAAGCGCATTGTGGCTGTGTCTGCTATCGGCAATCCGGCCTCCTTTGAGCAGACCCTGGAGGATTTGGGCACCGAGATTATAGAGAGCCTGCGGTATCCTGACCACCATGACTACACCATGCAGGAAATGCAGGATGTGCTGAGGAGGGCAGAGAGCCAGGGAGCAGAAGCCATTGTCATCACGGAAAAGGATGCGGTGAAGATTCCTGCAGAAGTCATACAGTCCCGCTGGCCTATCCCAGTGTATGTCATCTGCGTGGAAGTCACCTTCCAGGAAGGCGGCAGTGAGTTCTACAGCCTGTTGAAAGCCAAATTGCAGGAAAAATTGGGGAATCGCTAAGGAGATAGTTGCTTATGAAGGTACTTTGTGTCATACCAGCGCGCTTCGCTTCAACCCGCTTGCCGGGCAAGCCGTTGAAGGATATCGCGGGAAAGCCCATGGTGGTGAGAGTTTACGAGCGGGCCAGCCAGGCCGGATTAGTCGATGAGACCCTGGTGGCTACCGATGACGAGCGCATCAAAGACGCTGTGGAAGCTGCCGGGGGCAGGGCTATGCTCACAAGGGCTGATCATGCCACGGGTACGGACAGATTGGCGGAGGTGGCAGAGGCATATCCCCAGGTTGACCTCATTGTCAATGTGCAGGGGGATGAACCTTTGATAGAGCCCGGGCTCATTGACCAGCTGGCAGGGCTTTTTGCAGATGAGCCGGACTTGCAGATGGCTACGGTGAAGACCGAGATGAAAGATGAGGACGAGCAGAGAAACCCCAACAATGTAAAGGTGGTCTGCGACAAGGCAGGCTATGCCCTGTACTTCTCCCGTTCCCTTATGCCCTATCCGCGCAAGGGCGGTTGCCCGGTTTATAAGCATATCGGCATCTATGCTTATCGCAGGGAATTCCTGCTGAAATATGCCAAGATGGAGCCTACGCCCCTGGAGAAGGCAGAGTCCCTTGAGCAGCTCCGCGCCCTTGAGAACGGCTTCCGCATCAAGGTGGTGGAAACCAAGGCGTCTTTTGTAGGCGTTGATACGCCGGAAGACCTTGAGCGGGTCAATGAAATTTACAGGAATATGTGATAAAATAACCCTAAGCGTTTTTATGAAGTGATGGAAGGAGAATCATCATGAATAAAGTCAAGGTCGGCAGTTTTGAAATCGGTGGCGGCGAGCCCCTGGCCCTGCTGGCAGGCCCCTGCGTGCTGGAGAGCCTGGAGCGTTGCCTTTACATCGGCCGCACCATCAAGGATATCTGCGACCGCCTGGGGATTCCCTATGTGTTCAAGGCATCCTTTGACAAGGCCAACCGTTCTTCCTTCCACAGCTTCCGTGGCCCCGGCCTGAAGAAGGGGCTGGAGATGCTGGAGACCATCAAGAAGGAACTGGGCGTGCCGGTGGTGACGGATATCCACGAGCAGGCTCAGGCTGGGCCTGTGGCGAAGGTGGCGGATATTTTGCAGATTCCCGCTTTCCTTTCCCGTCAGACTGACCTTCTCCACGCCGCTGCCCAGACGGGTCGGGTGGTGAATGTGAAGAAGGGCCAGTTCCTGGCTCCCAAGGACATGAGGAATGTGGTGGACAAGCTCCATGAGTCCGGCTGCGACCAGATGATGCTCACAGAGCGGGGCGCTTCTTTTGGCTACAACAACCTGGTGGTGGACATGAGGTCCCTGCCCATCATGCGTTCCTTCGGCTATCCTGTAGTCTTTGACGGCACTCACAGCGTGCAGCTTCCCGGCGGGGCTGGCACCACTTCCTCCGGCAACCGTGAGTATGTGGAGTATCTGGTGCGGGCTGCCATCGGCGTGGGCGTAGATGCCCTCTTCCTGGAAGTCCACGACAATCCTGAAGAGGCCCTGTCTGACGGTGCCAATATGGTGTATCTGGACAAGCTGGAAGACCTTTTGAAGGATGCTCTGGCTATCCATGAGATTGTCCGCAAGAAGCTTTGATGTCCTGACCTAGAAGGAGTTGCAGCCATGTCCATGATAACGGAGAAAGCCATAGAGACCCTGGAGATAGAAGCAGGAGCCGTAGCGGCTCTGAAGGGGCGCATTGGGGAAGAGTTCGAGGCGGCGGTGCAGTGCATATTGGATTGCACTGCCAGAGTGGTAGTGACGGGCATGGGCAAGTCAGGCCACATCGGCAGGAAGATTGCTGCTACCCTTGCCAGCACCGGCACCCCTGCCTTCTTCATGCACCCCGGGGAGGCTTTTCATGGGGATTTGGGCATGGTGACGGAAAAGGATGTGGTCATTGCCATTTCCAATAGCGGGGAAAGCTCTGAGATAGTGAATATCCTGCCCATCATCCGCCGCATTGGGGCGACCATCATCGCTTATTGCGGCAGGCGGGATTCCAACCTGGGGCGCCACGCTGACCACTTCATCGACATTGGCGTGGAGCGCGAGGCCTGCCCTTTGGGACTGGCTCCTACTGCCAGCACTACGGCGACCCTGGCCATGGGAGATGCCATGGCTATCGCCCTCATGAGCGCCCGGAATTTCACCAGCCAGGATTTTGCCATGTTCCATCCTGGTGGGGCACTGGGCAGGAAACTGCTGCTGAAGGTGGAGAATGTCATGCACACAGGAGAGGACAATCCTATTGTCACGGCAGACAAGACTGCCAAGGATGCCCTCTTCATCATGACTGACAAGGGACTGGGGGCGGTTTCCGTGGTGGACGAGCAGGGCAAGTTCATCGGCCTCATCACAGATGGCATCATCCGTCGGGCCTTGGCCAAGGATTACAAGTTCCTGGATGAGCCGGTCAAGGATATCATGTTCGAGACGCCCCTTACTATTTCCAAGGATAAGCTGGCGGCCGCTGCCCTCTCCGTCATGGAGAAGCACAAGCCTCGCCCGGTTACAGTGCTGCCTGTCATAGATGCAGACAATACCCCGGTGGGCATTGTCCATCTGACGGATCTGCTGCGTCAGGGTGTGGTGTGACGGATTTTTCCATAATGAGGCGTTCAGGACACAGGCGCAGCAACGCTTCACTTACTTGGGAGGCGAGGAGGAAACGATGGAAATCAAAGCTGAAGCTCTGGAAAGGGCCAGAAAAATAAAACTCGTCATCTTTGATGTAGACGGCGTTATGACTGATGGCGGCATTTATGTGGGGCCTGAAGGGGAACTTTATAAGCCCTTCAATTGCAAGGATGGGCTGGGCATTACCTTGGCTCACCGCTCCGGCCTGCGCACTGCCATTATCACGGGCAGGGAGTCGAAGCAGCTGGCCTATCGCGCCGGGGAACTCCACATCACCGAAGTCATGCAGGGACACCGCAACAAGCGGGGGGCCTATAAGGAACTCAAGGAGCGGCAAGGGCTGACGGATGAGGAGATTGCCTATGTGGGTGATGACCTCATTGACTTGCCAGTCATGCTCCAGGTGGGGCTTCCTATGGCCGTAGCTGATGCCGTGGCCGAAGTGAAGGATGCTTCGCTGGTTATCTCCGGCAAGCCCGGTGGGCATGGCGCCATCCGCGAGCTTCTGGAATTCATACTGAAGGCTCAGGGAAAGTGGGCGCAGGTCGTTGCTTCTTTCCATGATATAAACGAGCAAAGCGAGAATATTGCAGCTCCTACGGAGGCGCTGCAACAGTGATGGGAGCGTTCTATCCATGCAGTACAAGTTGGTAATGTTCATGAGCAAGGTTTGCTGCTGCCTGCCCTATGGTCTGCTGATGGCAGCGGGGAGGGTGCTGGGAAACCTCTACTATCTCCTGATCAAGAAGCAGCGGGAGAGGGCTGTGGCCCAGATGATGCCTGCGTTGGGGGTAGATGAGGCAAAGGCCAGGGAACTGGTGAGGGAATCCTTTGTGAACCTTGCGCGGAATGTGCTGGAAATCCTTTATATGCCTGCACTGAAGAACAGGGAAAATTTTTCCAGATTCGTGGAAATCGACCATCTGGAGCGCATGCAGGAGGCTATTGCCGAAGGTCACGGGGTGGTGGTGCTCACGGGGCATATCGGCACCTGGGAGTGGCTGTCTGCCGCCTTCACCATGAATGACCTGCCGGTGACGGCTATCGCCAAGCCACAGCCCAATATCCAGTATACCAATGCTTTGGATGACCTGCGCAAGACCATCAATGTGCAGATTTTCTCCCGTGGCACCAGCGAGCTGATGGCAGCAGCCAGGGCCCTGAAGGCGGGGAAAATCCTTGGCTTCCTGGCAGACCAGGACGGTGGCCCCGGCGGGGCGCTGATCGACTTCCTGGGCAAGCCTGCCGCCACGCCCATGGGGCCGGCTGTCTTTGCCCGCAAGTTCCATTCCCCTGTGCTGCCCGCCTTCATCATCAGGCAGCCAAATGGCAAGCACAAAGTTATCATCAAGGAAGTCATGCGCTATAAGGATACGGGGGATCCGGATAAGGATCTCTATGATTTCACGGTGGAGATGACCAAGATCCTGGAACAGGTTGTCAGGGAGAATCCCACCCAGTGGCTTTGGTTCCAGAAACGCTGGAATACCACGCCGGATATGATGAAATCGGGCAAGCACCACACAGCGCTGTCCAAGGAGGAAAAGGCATGAGTATTAGAGCCAAGGCACTGGCAGCAGTCATTGCCGTACTGGCCGCAGGGCTGGTTGTGTGGGCAGTGGCCACGGTGCCGGATGCGCCGAAGATAGTGCCGCAGCCTGATAAAAAAACAATGAGCTACGATGGCAATACCATCAGCGAAGAAAAGAACGGCAGGAAAATTTGGGAGCTTACCTCCGAGCATATTGAAGTGGATGTGGACACCCAGGATGTGACCATGCAGGGCATCACCGGCCATTTCTATGCCGAGGATGGCAAGGTGGCCGAGCTGAAAGCCGAGAGTGGCGTCTATGGGGGCAAGTCCAAGGACATCAAGCTCACGGGCGGCATCGTGGTCACCTACAGCGACGGGGCAATCCTCGTCAGCAAGGAGATGGAGTGGAAGAGCCAGGAGGAAATCCTCACAGCTCTGGGCGATGTGAAATCCGTGCGCGAAGACCTGCTGATTACTGCTGACAAGATAGAGAGCAGCGACAGCTTCAACAAGGTAAAGGCCGTGGGCCATGCTCATCTGGAGAAGAATGAAGAAAAGGCGAAGGCCATGGCAGAGGAACTGAAGAAGTCGGGAGGCAAGAAAGATGAATAAGATGAAAGTAATCGGAGCAGGGCTGGCTCTCAGCCTGCTGGCAAGCTCCTGGGCTTTGGCGGCAGACAACAAGGTGCCTGCCTCCCTGGATGCAGATACTGTGGAGTACGATATGCGCACCGGCGAAGTCGTCGCCACGGACAATGTGCTCATGAAGCGGGGCGATGCCAAGGTTACAGGGACAAGGGCCACTTACAATATCAATACCATGGCTGGTTCCGTCATTGGCAATGTCATCGCCGTCAAGGGTGATATACGCATCACTTGCGACCAGCTCATTTCCGAAGGGCAGGAGCACATGCTGGCCATGGGCAGCGTCCATGGCACTCAGCAGGACAGGGAGTTCAAGGGGGAGCGGGTTGACTATTACCCGACCCAGAATGACTATGTGAGGCTTGATAATGGCGGCACAGCCAGCAGCAAGGACGGTTTCTTCCGGGCAGATTTCCTGGAGGGCTGGCTGAAGGACGAGCACTATGTGGGCGTGGGCAATGCCTATGTCAACAGCCCCACCAAGGATTTGGAGGCCGGGGGAGACAGGGTGGATTACTACGGCAAGGACACGGGGAAGGCTGTCATGACCGGCCATGCTTGGGCTGTGCAGGACAATAACACTCTGCGGGGCAACAAGCTGACCCTGTACATGGCGAAGGATGGCTCAGCCAAGGCGCAGCAGTGATAGTATTGGAGTGGAGGATATAGCTTTGCATATCGAAGCTAAGAACCTGGTGAAAAGGTTCAAGGAGCGCACCGTGGTGGACAGGGTGTCACTGCGGGTGGAGAAAGGCGAGATAGTGGGCCTCCTGGGCCCTAACGGCGCCGGCAAGACCACCAGCTTTTACATGATAGTGGGCCTTGAAAGGCCTGATTCCGGGGAAGTGAACCTGTCAGGAGTCAACATTGCCGGCATGCCCATGTATCGCCGTGCGCGGTTGGGCATTTCGTATCTGCCGCAGGAAGCGTCTATCTTCCGCAAGCTTACGGTCGAGGAAAATATCATGGCCATTCTGGAGACCACGGATCTTTCCAAGGCAGAGCAGCGGCATAGGTATGAATCTTTGCTGGATGAATTCAATATCGGCCATGTGCGGGAGCGCAAGGGAACGGAACTGTCAGGCGGCGAGCGCCGCCGTGTGGAGATTGCCCGCTGCCTGGCTCTGGAGCCGCAGTTCATCCTGCTGGATGAGCCTTTCGCCGGCGTAGACCCGCTGGCTGTGGCGGACATCCAGGAAATCATCCAGTATCTCAGGCAGCGTGGCATGGGCATACTCATCACTGACCACAATGTCAGGGAGACTTTGCATATTGTTGACCGGGCTTATATCCTCAACAATGGCAAGATACTACTGGAAGGCGACAGCGACACCATCGCCAACAGCCCTATCGCCAGGAAGTTCTATCTGGGCGATAATTTCACTTTGTAAGGAGCAGCAGGATGAAACTGAGAATTTTAGACAAGTACATATTCAGGGAAATCTTTCTGTCCTTTATTTTCGGCATTTGCGCCTTTTCGGCGGTGTTCATAGGCTCCGGGACCCTCTTCAAGATTGCCAAGTTCATTACGGACTACGGAGCTTCTCTGTCGGCAGTGGTGAAGATTTTTGTTTTCAGCATGCCTAGCGTCATCATCTGGACTTTTCCCATGTCCATGCTGCTGGCGACGCTGCTGACCTTTGGCAAGCTTTCCGGCTCTTCGGAAATCACGGCCATGAAATCCTGCGGTGTGAGCTTCACTCGTATTTCTGCTCCTGCCGTTGTCATGGGACTGGTGGTGAGCATCGGCGCGGTGCTCTTCAACGAACATGTAGTGCCTTGGGCTAATTCTGCCTACAGCAATGTGCTCTACTATGAGATACAGGGCAACACCGCCATGCAGTCCCAGGAGCATGTCATCCTGAAGGAAATAAATGATGGCAAGATCCAGCGCCTGGTGTATGCCCGCTTGTTTGAGGCTGAAAAGGAGCGCCTGACAGGGGTAACCATGCAGGAATTCGATGCCGAGGGCAATGTGAGCCATGTGGAGAATGCCGAGTATGCGAACTGGGATGGCAAGGTCTGGACCATGCACAATGGCATCATCTATGACATAACCGAAGGGGAGGGCAAAGCCGGGCATAGCTTCCGCTTTGACAAGCAGACTTTGCCCGTAGCAGCCACTCCCACGCAGGTCATAAGGGCGCAGAAAGATCCTTCGGAACTTACCATGAAGGAATTGCGGGCAGAGATCAACATCATGAGGACCCAGTATGTGAACACCAGCAAGCTGGAGGCAGAGCTTTACCAGCGTGTCAGCGTGCCTATGGCAAGCCTGATCTTTGCCCTGGTAGGCGTGCCCCTGGGGCTTCAGCCTAACCGCAATTCCTCTTCTGCCGGTTTCGCTATGAGCGTGGTCATTATCTTCATATATTACGCGCTTATGACTATGGGCAATGCTCTGGCCCGCAGCGGTGCCATGGCTCCCCTGCTGGCAGTCTGGATACCTAATATCGTGGGCCTTTTGGCAGGCGGCTTCCTCATCAGGAGAGCTTCCAAGTAATACAGCAGCACAAGCAGCAGGAATTTTACCCGGGAAGGTGGCAGCAGCAGATGTACGGCGTATTCCTCATAGTAGTTTTGATACTGACAGGCGGGGCCATCGCTTTCA
>SVBX01000001.1 GCA_015058655.1 Pseudoselenomonas ruminantium | reverse complement strand
GGGTGAAAATTCCCCAAAATTGGGGCTTGACAAAAGTCACTACATAACAGCTTCGCGTCGCACGAGGCGGGAGATATTAACTCGCCGCCTGTTAGTAGTTTGCCGCCCCCACTTATGGAAGTGGGGGACATCTTGTACTCGTTATACCAATATTATACACCATTGCTGAAGTTAGGATTTACATTCCAAGCAAATATACAGGATATGTCCAGGCTTCCTCGTTGATAGGACGTATTTTATCGCAGGTATCAATAACCAGTCCGGTTTTTATGGGCTGGTTATATTTTTTTAGGACGGAAAAGTTCTTGGTGGGGTTATTGGGGTTCAGGCCTTTTTTTATTTCTATGGGATAGATACTGTCTTGCTGGACATAGATAAGGTCTACCTCTTTCTGGTCTATATCCCTGTAGCAGAAAAGATAAGCCTTGGGGTCAAGGCCGTGGGCATGGGCGTTTTTCAGGATTTCGCTTACCACATAGGTTTCGAAGAAAGCACCACTCATGGCGCAGCTTTCCAGCATTTCGGCATTGGGCCATTTACAGAGATAGGCGCAGAGACCCGTATCCATGAAATAGACCTTTGGAGCCTTGATGATGCGCTTGGACATTTTGGCCATATAGGGTTGCAAGAGAAAGATAATACCAGAGGTTTCAAGTATGGAAAGCCATCTTTTGCAGGTGCGGGTGTCGATGCCCACGGCATTGGCCAGCTCTCCGGGATGGAATTCTTGGGCGGTGCGCAGGGCCAGGAGGGAAATGAAGTTGCGGAAGGTAAGTTCATTGTCGGCGGCGATTATTTTGCGGATGTCTTTCTCGATGTAGGTATTGACATAGGACTTGAAGTATAGTTCTCGCTCGGATACTTGGGTGCAGATGTCCGGCATACCGCCTTGGAAGATGTCCGCAAAGATTTCCTTGCGGGAGCGATAGGGGATTTTCAGTTGTTTCTCACGCTTGAGCAGTGGGGGGATTTCCGGCTGGAAAAGGCTGCCGATGGAGTTTTGCTTTTCTGCCTGGGAAAAGGAGGTCATTTCCAGGATTCCGCAGCGTCCGGCCAGTGAATCAGATACCCCTTGCTGGAGTTCGAAGCGGTTGGAGCCACTGAGAATATACATGAGCTGTCGAGTCTGGTTGCTGTTCAGCCAGGCTAGCCGCTGTTCGTCTATGCGCTTCTTTATCTCATCGAGCAGCAGAGGAGCTTTTTGTATTTCATCAATGACTAGGGGCCAGCCGTAGGTTTCGAGGAACAGCTTGGGATTGTTTAGGGCAAGGTTGCGATCCTCTGCATCGTCTAAGGTAACTTTGGCGTAGTTTTCGCCAAAGATGTGATTGATGGTGGTGGACTTACCTACCTGTCTGGCACCGTATATGACAATGCAGGGAAATGATTCGCCCATCTTCTTGATGGCTTCTTCAATAGTACGATTTATATACATATTTTGTTACCATTCGATCAAATCAGCAGTGGATTGTTTGTTTAATCGAAGTATAGCAAAAAAGTCCGATTAAATCAACAGTGGAATGTCGATTTAATCGGACTGCCCTTTTGAAATGAGGCCTTAGAAGAATTTTCCCATCATGCCCAGCAGGAGACCGCAGACCCCTGAGCCTGCCAGCAGTTTGATGACGCTGACCTTCAGGCGTACGGCGATGAAGGTGGCTATGAGCATGATGATGCCGATGGGGTCGAGGTTTTCGAGGGGACTGGCGGGCAGGGTTTCTTCGTTCCAGAGGGAGAGAATGATGAAGCCCAGGCCCGCGGAGCAGATGAGGGCGATGACGGCGGGGCGCAGGCCATTCAGGAGGCCGCGTATGGGGCCGATATCACCGTATCTGAAAAAGAGCTTGGACACGATGATGCAGAGTATGAGGGAGGGGGTGACGAAGCCAAGGGTGGCGAGGATGGCGCCGCCTGGTCCCGCCACCTTCATGCCTGCGAAGGTGGCGGCATTGATGCCGATGGGGCCGGGGGTCATCTGGGAGATGGTGAAGATGTCCACGAACTCGCTGAGGGAGAGCCAGTGATTGCCTTCCACCACGGCAGCCTGGATGAGGGGCATGGAGGCATAGCCGCCCCCTACGCAGAAGAGGCCTACTTTAACAAATTCAAGATAAAGATGTAAATATATCATGGGGGTCTCCTTAGTTGTACTTGCTGTCACGCATGAGGGCAAGGCCAATAAGGCCGTCCAGCACTACCAGCAGCATGATGTTTATGCCGAAGCAGTAATTGGCGATAAAAGTGCCTGCGATAATGGCCAGGGGCAGGGCCAGTTTCTTTTTGAGCTGCTTCTTCAAGAGGTCATAGGCCACATTGATGATGATGGCAGTGGCGCCGCACTGCATGCCCTTGAGGGCGTAGCGCACATATTCGTTATGGGCGAAGAGATCATAGAAGCAGGAGATGATGGAAATGGTGATGAGCGGCGGCAGAATGGTGGCAAAAAGGGTGGTGAGGGTGCCTGCAAGGCCCGCCATGCGGTAGCCCAGCATGATGGCAGAGTTGCAGGCCACAACTCCTGGCATGGACTGGGCGATGGAAACGAGATTGAGGGTCTCCTTGTCGTCCAGCCAGCCGTATTCGTCTACATATTTGGCGCGGAGCAGCGGTATGATCACAAAGCCGCCCCCTACGGTAAAGGCGCTGATGAGAAAGGTGGATTTGAAAAGTTCCCAGAAAAAATGGGGCGTGTCCTTCCGCACCCGGGCAAGTTCTTCTTCTGACATGAAATTCCTCCTTAGGATAGTGTTTCTCTATTATAAGGCCATTGTTCCAGCTTTGTCGATAGACAAAGCTTCCTCTTGGCCTTTTCCCACAGGGACTAGCTTCGCGTCGCACGAGGCGGGAGATATGCGCTCCCGCCTGTTATGATATTAGCCACCCCCACCTACAGAGGCAATGTCATTAAGTTAAGCATCATTGTCTCAACAGCCTTCCCCTTGAGGGGAAGGTGGCAGCCGAAGGCTGACGGATGAGGTGCAAATGAACAAGATAAGGCAGATTAACGAGAGAACGCTCCACCTCATCCGCCCCTAACGGGGCACCTTCCCCTCAAGGGGAAGGCTTAACTAAATGACATTGCCTACAGAGGTGGGGGACATCTTCTTCCGAGTTATATCATCGTGGACATATCATAAAAGGCTTTTCCTGCAAGTTTTTCCTCTCCTCTTGCCAAGTGATGCGGCAGGTGTTAGCCTTTTTAGCAAGGAGTGTTTTGACTATGACTATTGATTTGCATGACTGCCGCCTTTGCCCCAGGGCTTGCGGCGTGGATAGGTATGAGCGGGCCGGCTTCTGCGGTGCGGGTGAAAAAGCTCGCATAGCCCTTGTTTCCCTGCACCCTTGGGAGGAACCTTGTCTCACGGGGGACAAGGGGGCGGGCACGGTCTTTTTTTCCTATTGCAACCTGCGCTGTTGTTTTTGCCAGAACCATGAAATCAGCCATGGGGGCAAGGGGGAGGAAGTGACGGACGAGCGTTTGGCGGAAATCTTCTTGGAGCAGCAAGAGCGGGGAGCTGCCACCCTTGATCTGGTGACTCCCACCCACTATGTGCCCCAGATTATCCATGCCCTGGCCATGGCGAAGGAAAGGGGATTTGTCCTGCCTGTGGTTTACAATTCCGGCGCTTACGAAAGGGAAGAAACCATCGAGGCTTTGAAAGGGTATGTGGATATTTACCTGCCTGACTTGAAGTACCTCAGTGGGGAAAGCGCGGGGGCATATTCTGCGGCATCGGACTATCCTGAGGCAGCTAAAGCTGCCATCAGGGCTATGTTCCGGCAAGTGGGGCCGCTGCGGTTCCATGAGGAAGGCAGTCTTGAGCGTGGTGTCATAGTCCGCCACATGGTGCTGCCCGGCCACCGCCATGAGAGCATGGCCATTCTCGACTGGCTCTGGCAGGAGTTCGGCGATGAGGTGCAGATAAGCCTTATGAGCCAGTATACTCCCATGTACCGGGCTGGAGAGTTCAAGCATCTGAACCGCCGCCTCACTACCTTCGAGTATGAGTCTGTGGTGGAGCACGCCCGTGAGCTGGGCATTACCCGCTGCTATATCCAGGAACGGAGAGCCGCCAGCGAGGAATATGTGCCTGACTTCGACGGCAGGGGCGTAAGGAGGCAGCCATGAGAGGATATGTGGACGAAAAACTCTGTCTGGCCTGCGGCCTCTGCGCCCAGGCCTGCCCCGAAGGGTTCCGCATGGGAGAGCAGGGGCTGGCAGAGGGCTATCGGGAACTGCCTGACTACGCCATAGATGATGCTCTGCAGGCAGCAGAGGACTGCCCGGTGGGAGCGATAAGAGTAGAGAAGTGATTACTGCGAATTTGTCTGTCGACAAAATCTGAGCAATAGTGTTACAATAATAATATCTGTTTATATTGAGGAAGGGGAGGTATTATCAATGTTTGGTTTAGGTGTACCGGAACTTATTATTATACTGATTATCGGTCTGGTGCTCTTTGGCCCCGGCAAGCTGCCTGATGTGGGCAAGGCTTTGGGCAAGAGCATACGGGAGTTCAAGTCTGCCACTACGGAGCCGGAGAAGAATGAGGAGAAGATGGTGAATGTGACGGAGCAGCCCAAGGAACTCTCCGAAAAGAATGATAAGGGCTGATGGCTTTGGCAGAGTTAGAGAATAACAAACAGGCAGAGCAGGCCTTACCGGCGGCTCAGGCGGGCGGTGAGATCATCTCCGAGGTGACGGAGGCGGACGACGACGGCAGCATGAGCCTGACGGCCCATCTGACGGAACTGCGGAGCCGCCTCATCAAGAGCCTTATTGCCGTGGCTCTGGGCAGCTGCGTGGGCTATTACTTCATCGAGACCATCATGCACTACCTCACCCTGCCCGTGGGGAAGCTCTACTTCATGCAGCCCTCGGAGGCATTCTTCACCTATCTGAAGGTGTCGGTATTCGTGGGCTTCTTGCTGGCACTGCCGGTGGTTTTCTTCCATGTCTGGCGGTTCTTTTTGCCTGCTCTCACAGTGCGGGAGCGCATGGTGCTGGGGCTTATCGTGCCTGCTTCGGTGGTGCTCTTTTTCATCGGCCTGGCCTTTTCCTTTTTCCTGGTGCTGCCTACGGCGGTGAAGTTCTTCATGGGCTTTGGGGGCGCGGATTTGGAGGCCATGTTCTCCGTGGGGAATTACTTTGACTTCGTGCTGACCTTTGTGCTGCCCTTCGGCTTTGTGTTCGAGTTGCCGCTCATTATCACTATCTTAGGCAAGATGGGGTTGGTGAGCTCGGCCTTTTTGGGGCGGCATTTCCGCATCGTGATATTCCTGTCCTTCGTGATAGGCGCCATCATCACCCCCACGCCGGACATCTTCACCCAGTCTATGATTGCCCTGCCCATGTTCTTGCTTTACGGCGTGGGGTATGTCATTGTCCGTTATGTTTTGCATAAGTAAGGAACAAACGGGCTTTTTTTAAGGAGGAATCTCATTGGCATATAAGGATTTGCGCGAGTTCATGGAGGTGCTGGAAGGCCGGGGACTCTTGAAACGCGTCAAGACGGAAGTTGACCCGGAGCTGGAAATCACGGAGATTGTGGACCGCATTTCCAAGGGGCCGGAGGACAAGAATGTGGCCATTCTCTTTGAGAATGTTAAAGGTTCCTCCATGCCTGTGCTCATCAATGCCTTTGGCAGCTACGAACGCATGTCCCTGGCTCTGGGAGTGGAGAAACTTGATGATATCGCAGAGGAACTGCGGGAAATGCTGAAGCTGCCCTATGTGTCCCTGCAGAACAAGATGAGTGTCATCACCATGATTCCCATGATCAAGAATGCGGTGAATTTCCCCAAGTATGTGAAGAACGCTCCCTGCCAGGAAGTGGTGGAGACGGAAAATCCCAATCTGGACGAAATCCCCATTTTGAAGTGCTGGCCTGAGGATGGCGGGCCTTTCGTGACCCTGCCGTTGGTCTTTACCAAGAATCCCAAGACCGGCAAGCGCAATGTGGGCATGTACCGCCTGCAGAAGTACGACAGCCGCACCACGGGCATGCACTGGCATATCCACAAGAACGGGGCGGAGAACTACCGGGATATGGAAGCTGCCGGCGGCGAGAAAATCGAGTGCGCTGTGGCCATCGGCACCGACCCGGTGCTGACCTATGCGGCTACCGCGCCGTTGCCCAGGGACATCGACGAAATGGTCTTCGCCGGGTTCCTCAGACACAAGTCCGTGGAAATGGTGAAGTGCAAGACCGTGGATATCGAGGTGCCCGCCACGGCGGAAATCATATTGGAGGGCTATGTGCTGCCCCATGAGAGCCGCATCGAAGGGCCTTTTGGCGACCATACAGGTTATTATTCCCTGGCGGACGAGTACCCTGTGTTCCATATCACCGCTATCACCCACAGGAAAGACCCCATCTACTTTGCCACGGTGGTGGGCAGGCCACCCATGGAGGATGCCTACCTGGCCAAGGCTACGGAGCGTATTTTCCTGCCTCTCCTGCAGCAGATGCTGCCGGAGGTGAAGGATATCAATATGCCCATTGAGGGCGTTTTCCATGACTGCTGCCTTGTTTCCATCAAGAAGCAGTTCCCCATGCACGCCCGCAAGGTCATGCATGCCTTCTGGGGCATGGGCCAGATGATGAATGTGAAGATGATTATCGTGGTGGATGACTATGTGGATGTGCAGGACTATGCCCAGGTGGCCTGGCGGGTGTTCAACAACATCGACGCCGACCACGATCTGGAAATCGTGCATGGCCCCCTGGATGTATTGGATCATTCCTCGCCTATGGCCAAGTGGGGCGCCAAGCTGGGCATTGATGCCACCAAGACCTGGCCCGAGGAGGGCCATGCTCGTGAGTGGCCTGAGGAAGTGGCCACCCCTGACGCCATCAAGGCGCGTGTAGATGCAAAATGGAAGGAGCTAGGACTGGATTGATTAGTTTGAAGGCCCATATCAATAACGTGGCCCTGCACCATACCATCTTCGACCTGCCCTTTGGCCTGATGGCTGCGGTTTTGGCCGCTGATGGTCATCCGGACCCCATGGTGCTTCTCTGGGTGGCTTTGGCCATCACTACGGGGCGGGCTGCGGCTATGGCTATGGACAATCTGGCTGACCTGAAATACGACAGCCAGCAGCCCCGGCTTTCTTACCGTGCCATGGTGCGGGGGGAGATCACCAAGGGGGAGGCGAAGGTCTTCATCGTCATCTGCCTGGCGCTCATGGTCCTGTCCGTGGCCCAGCTGCCGCCTATCTGCCTCTACCTTTTGCCGGTAGCGGCTATTCCCTGCCTGGTCTATCCCTATCTGAAGCGCGTCACAGGCTGGGTGCATCTCTTCCTGGGCTTGGCCATTGCCATGGCTCCCGCCGGGGGCTGGGTGGCTGTCCGGGGCACTATTGATGCGCCCATGATTGTGCTGTGCACGGCAGTGGCCCTGTGGATTGGGGCCTTTGATGCCATGTACGGGGCACAGGACGAAGAATTCGACAAGAGCCAGGGCCTCCATTCCCTGGCGGTTTCCTATGGTGGTGTGGGTGCCTTCAGGATTGCCAAGGTGCTTCATGTTATTTGTGTTGCTTGCTTCTTTGCCGTGGGCATGATGCTCTCCCTGCATTCCCTTTATTTTGTGGGCGTAGGCATTGCCGCAGGCACCTTGTACTATCAGCACAGCATTGTGTCCCCTGCGGATTTTTCCCGGGTGACCCAGGCTTATTTCCTGCGCAACGGCATTGTTTCTGTGGCTATCTGCCTTTGCGCCTGGGTGAGCTATTATCTTTGAGTTGAACGTCGGCAGTTTCTGCCGGCGTTTTTCTGATATAAAGCCTTCCCCCTGAGGGGAAGGGGGACCGCGAAGCGGTGGATGAGGTGCGGCGTTTTGAACTGTGCCAGCTAGGGCGTGTTGATTAATTCACTCAGCCCATCTTCACGGGTCTTGACTGTCCCTGCGTCGTTGACAAATCCTCGACATAGCACCGCTATGCCTCCGGTTTGTCGCCTTGCAATGGACAGCCAATCCCCATAAATCTGTGCCAAGTTCATTTAATCAACACGCCCTAAACAGGCTTGGCTTCACCTCATTGAAGACAGCTTATTATCGTATGGAGGGGTTCATTTGTCAGCAAGATTACTGGAAGGAAAAGTTTTTGCCGGGCAGTTCAAAGAAGATGCCAAAGAAAGGGCAGACAGGCTGGAGGAAAAATACGGTGTGCGCCCGGGGCTGGCGGTCATCATCGTGGGCCATGACCCAGCTTCCGAGGTCTATGTGCGGAACAAGCACAAGGCCTGTGAGGAACTGGGCATCTACTCCGAGGTCATTGAGATGCCGGAGGAGAGCACGAAAGAGGAAATCCTGGCCAGGATTGACAGCCTGAACAAGGACGGGAAAATCCACGGCATCCTGGTGCAGCTGCCCCTGCCCAAGGCTCTGCGCCCTGCCGAAGCGGAAATCCTGGACAGCATTGACCCGGTGAAGGATGTGGACGGCTTCCACCCGGTCAATGTGGGCCGCATGGTGAAGGGAGAGGAGGCCCTGCTGCCCTGCACTCCCCACGGCTGCCTGAAGATGCTGGAGCTGGCGGGCATTCCCCTGGAGGGGAAGAAAGCCGTGGTGGTGGGCCGCAGCAATATCGTGGGCAAGCCCATGCTGCACCTGCTGCTGGCCAAGAATGCCACCGTCACCGTCTGCCATTCCCGCACAGAGAATCTGCCTGCCGTCACCAGGGAGGCAGATATCCTGGTGGCAGCCGTGGGCCGTCCCAAATTCATCACCGCCGAGATGGTGAAGGAAGGAGCAACGGTCATCGATGTGGGCATCAACCGTCTGCCTCCCGCCGAGCCGGGAGCCAAGGGCAAGCTGGTGGGCGATGTGGACTTCGAGGCGGTGAAAGAGGTGGCGGGCGCCATCACCCCTGTGCCGGGCGGCGTAGGGCTCCTCACCGTGGCTATGCTGATGGAAAATGTGGTGCAGGCTGCAGAAATGCAGCTGGGCTGAATTGTTGACTGAAACTTTAGGAGGAAATGCCATGAAAACCGATGTGGAAATTGCACAGGAAGCCAAGATGCAGCCTATCAAGGAGATTGCCGCAGAACTGGGACTGACGGAGGACGATCTGGAGCTGTACGGCAAGTACAAGGCCAAGCTCACCTCTGAGGTGTGGCAGAAGGTAAAGGACAGGGAGAACGGCAAGCTGGTGCTGGTGACTGCTATCAACCCCACTCCTGCAGGGGAGGGCAAGACAACCACCAGCGTGGGACTGGCAGATGCCCTGCACCGCATGGGGAAAAAAGTGAGCGTGGCCCTGCGGGAACCTTCCCTGGGGCCTTGCTTCGGTCTCAAGGGGGGCGCTGCCGGGGGCGGCTATGCCCAGGTGGTGCCCATGGAGGACATCAACCTGCACTTCACCGGAGACTTCCACGCCATCACCACCGCCCATAACCTGCTGGCAGCTGTCATAGACAACCACCTGCAGCAGGGCAATGCCCTGGATCTGGATGTGCGCCGCATCGTGTGGAAGCGGGTGCTGGACTTAAATGACCGCGCCCTGCGCCATGTGGTGGTGGGCATGGGGGGCAAAGCCCACGGCGTGCCCCGTGAGACGGGCTTTGATATCACTGTGGCTTCTGAGATGATGGCCATTCTCTGTCTGGCTGCCGATCTGCAGGATATGAAGAAGCGCCTGGGGCAGATTGTGGTGGCTTACACCCGCAGCGGCAGGGCTGTGCGGGCTGACGAGCTGGGCGTCACCGGGGCTCTCACCCTGCTGTTCAAGGATGCCATCAAGCCCAATCTGGTTCAGACTCTGGAGGGAACCCCTGCCTTTATCCACGGCGGGCCTTTTGCCAATATCGCCCACGGCTGCAACAGCGTCATGGCCACCAAGCACGCTCTGAAGCTCTCCGACATCGTAGTGACGGAGGCAGGCTTCGGCGCCGACCTGGGGGCGGAGAAGTTCCTGGATATCAAGTGCCGCTTTATGGGTGTTCACCCCGATGCGGTGGTGATTGTGGCTACGGTCAGGGCACTTAAGATGCACGGCGGCCTGGCCAAGGATCAGCTTGGCCAGGTAGATATGGAGGCCTTGAAGAAGGGCCTGGCCAACCTCTCCAAGCATATCGAGAGCATCAAGGGTTTCGGCCTGCCTGCTGTGGTGGCAGTGAATGCCTTCCCCACGGATACGGCTGAGGAATTGAAGTTCGTGGAAGATGAGTGCAATAAGCATGGCGCCCAGGTGGCCATCTCCGAAGTTTGGGCCAAAGGCGGTGAGGGCGGTCAGGTTCTGGCTGAGAAGGTTCTCTCTGCCATGGAGCAGTCTGCTGACTTCCAGCTGATGTATGAGACTGAGCAGACTATCCCCGAAAAGCTCACGGCCATTGCCCAGAAGATTTACGGGGCAGACAAGGTCATCTTTGCTCCCTCTGCCCAGAAGCAGCTGGAGGAAATCGAAGCCCTGGGCTTTGACAAGATGCCTGTCTGCGTGGCCAAGACCCAGTATTCTCTTTCCGATGACCCCATGAAGCTGGGCCGTCCCCAGGGCTTTGCCATCACTGTGCGCGAGCTGCGTGTTTCCGCCGGGGCCGGCTTCATTGTGGCCCTCACGGGCAGCATCCTTACCATGCCGGGCCTGCCCGCCCACCCTGCGGCAGAGAAGATGGACATCGATGCCGAAGGGCGCATTACGGGACTATTCTAAAGGTTTGACAAAAGCAGGCCGTGGCTCTTAAAATAGAATGAGGAAAATCCTTTGGGATGCGTCCCGAAGAGTATAGCGGGCGGCAGTGAAGGGCCGCCTGCCTCATTTGTGGGAGAGTTGTAAGATGCGAAATTTTGGTTCTTGTCATAAAAATATCTTGGCGGGCTTGATGTGCCTCCTGGCAGGGGTGCTGAACCCGGATCCTGTGGCAGCGGAAAATACTGCCGGTGTCGAAGCCAGCCAGATAAGCGAGATGCGCTTTCAGTGGGAGGCCGTGCCCGGGGCTGTGCAGTATGAGTTCGTGCTGCTGAAGGGCCCGGAGAACATCAAGGCCAATGTGCTGCTGCGCCAGCGGGAAATCTACACCAATGGCGTGGATGTGGAAGTGAGTCGTTTCAGAAATAAAATCAAGGACTGCTACTGGAAGGTCTGCGCCATGGATTTCCATGGCAACTATATGGGAAGCTTCACCGAGCCTCAGCCTGTGGAGGGAGCTGAGATAAATCCTCCTGCCCCCAAGCCCACGACGGAATTTGAAAAGATGGACTATATGCCCATGTACCCCGTTTATTCCTGGATACCTCAGGCCGGGGTCAAGGAGCATGAGGTAGAGGTTTACCGTCAGAGTCCGGGAGGCGATGTGAAGATCCGCAGCCTCGAAGCCGGGGAATATGATGTATATGAATACTATGGCTACACTCATCCGGGGGAGTACTATTGGCGTGTGCGCTCCGTGTATCCTTCCGGGGCCAGGAGCAGCTGGTCAGAACCCAGCCATTTTTCCATCAGCGGTGAGCCGGCGCCTATAGCGGCTCTGGGGGACAGCATCACCCACGGGGGCGGAGCTGTTTCTGTGCCGCCAGGCTATACCATGTATAACTGGGAGACTTACAGCGCTGTGCCCATCAAGAATCTGGGCCTGAGCGGCAACACTACGGCGGCCATGCTGGAGCGTTTTGAAGACGATGTACTGCCCTGGAAGCCCAGAGTGCTGGTAATCATGGGGGGAGTCAATGATTTCCGGCAGGGCACCTTGGGCTGGGAAACGGTGGAGAATCTTTCTGCCATCCGGGATAAATGCCATGCCTATGGCATTATCCCCGTGTTCCTCACGGCTACTCCTATCAATGCCTATATGATGGTGCATCGCATTCCCGGCATTGTTGTACCGCCGTCTGACTGGCAGGTGCACCAGCAGTATGTGAATGAGTGGGTGCTCAGCCAGCCCCATAGCCTGGATGTGTCTTCCGCTTTGACAGATGCGGAGGGTAATCTGAGAGCAGAATACACTTCTGATGGTCTGCATCCTGATTATATTGGCAAAAAGCATATCGGTGAGCGGGTAGGGGCGTATTTGCAGCAGCATTTTGGCTGGCTCACCCAGGGTCTCAGCAAGAAGTGAAAGTGACAGGGAGAAGTGACACCATGATAAAAATCATCTTTTCGGATATGGACGGCACTCTTTTGGATGAGCAGGGGAATCTGCCGGAGGAATTTCCCCAGGTGGTAGAGGAAATGAAAGCCCATGGGGTGCTTTTTGCCCCCTCCTCAGGCCGCCAGTATTATTCTCTGCTGGACAGTTTCCCGGCTTATAAGGATGAATTCCTCTTTGTGGCCGAAAACGGCACCATGGTGATGTATAAAGGCAAGGAAATCTCCTCCAGCCCCATGCCCAGGAAACTGGCCCTGAAGGTGCTCAGGACGGCGCTGGAAAATACCTCCGGCTATGCTGTAGCTTGCGGCAAGAAAAGCGCCTACGCCTTGGAACATCAGTATACGGAAGAATTCCAGGCAGAGATGCACAAGTATTTCACCCATGCCCAAACCGTGGCGAGCTTCGATGGCATAGATGATGAGATTATCAAGGTGTCCTTTTTTGACCCCAGCGCCCAGGCCGATAAGACCATCTATCCCTATCTGAAGAAGTTCAACGGCCGCCTGCAGGTGGTGCTGGCCAGCGCCTACTGGGTGGATGTCATAGGCTTCGGCATCAACAAGGGCATGGCCATCCAGCAGGTGCAGAAAAAGCTGAAGATTACTCCCAAGGAGTGTGCTGCCTTCGGCGACTACATGAATGACGCGGAGATGATGAGTTCCGTGTATTACAGCTACGCCATGGCCAACGCCCACCCCAAGGTGAAGGAACTGGCCAGGTTCGAGGCCAAGAGCAACGCCGAGCACGGGGTCATGGTGCAGATCAGGGAACTCTTGCAGAGCGGCATGTGCGGAGAGAAGAAGTAAATATGGGGCTGTGAAGAAAGTATAACGAGTAACAAGATGTCCCCCACTTCCATAAGTGGGGGGACAAACTACTAACATAAGGCGAGTTAATATCTTCCGCCTCGTTGAAAGGCCAAGAGGAAGTTTTGCCTACGGCAAAACTGGAACAATGGCCTTATAATTCGTTTCAATGTGAAGAAAGCGTCGATGTATTGTGAAGCTTTGATATTAGGGGCTTTACAGCATTCGACGCTTTCTTGCTATGTTGTTGCAACAATGGTTCAATGTAATTTTTCACCATAATAGGAATATTGCCTTTGTCAAATCAGGAATAGAGGCATTATAATGGACTTATCGAATAACAAGGAGAGAATGTTACATGGAACAGCAAGTCTATAACAAACTCGTCTCTTTCATCTGGGCTATCGCTTCAGACTGCTTAGTAGACATCTACGATGTGGGAGATTACCGCAAGATAATACTGCCTTTCATGGTTATTCGCCGCTTCGATGCGGTACTAGAGCCTACCAAGGAGAAGGTTCTAGCAATGAAGGAGAATCTGGAAGGTCAGGGAATGACGAATATTGCTCCTGCTCTTTGCAAAGTTGCAGGAGAGGCTTTTTGCAATAGCTCCCCTTACACACTGATGGATTTGCGTTCACGTACCAACCAGCAGCAGCTCAAGGCTGACTTCAACCTGTATCTGGACGGTTTCAGTGACAACGTACAGGACATCATCAACCGCTTTGAGTTCCGTCAGCAGATAGAAAAGCTCTCCAGCAATGATGTGCTGGGGCTCTTAATCAAACGATTCACCAGCCCGGAAATCAACCTTTCCAGCCGTCCTGTACTCAATGATGACGGCTCAGAGAGGCTTCCTGCTTTGGATAATCACACAATGGGCACAGCCTTTGAGGAGATTATTCGTCGTTTCAACGAGGAAACGAATGTCACCGATGCAGGGCGGCATTTCACCCCTCGTGACGTGGTGCGTCTGATGGCAGAGCTGGCCTTCGTCCCTGTACAGGACAAGATTAAGTCTAGCACCTATCGTATCTACGATGGGGCTTGTGGTACTGGTGGTATGCTCACGGTAGGTGAAGAGCGTATCAAAGAGTTGGCAGAACAAACAGGGGAGAAAGTTTCCGTTCACATCTACGGACAGGAGAACTTCGATGAAACTTATGCCATTGCCAAGGCCGATATGCTACTGAAAGGCGAGGATGCACAAACAAGCCATATCAAATTCGGCTCCACCATCTCTGATGACCAGTTTGCGGCAGAGACTTTCGACTTCGCATTATCCAATCCTCCATTCGGTACACCGTGGAAGAAAGACATGGTGGCATGGGGTTACAAGAAAAAAGAGGAAATCACTGACCTGCGCTTTGTTAAGCAGTATCAGGGCGAAGAATTCCGCTTGGTGCCGGATATTGGTGACCCGCAGATGCTATTCCTTGCCAACAATATCAGCAAGATGAAAGAGGACACGGAGCTGGGGAGTCGTATCGTGGAGGTACATAATGGCTCATCTCTCTTCAACGGCAAGGCTGGTAGCGGCAACAGCAACCTGCGCCGCTATATCATCGAGCAGGACATGCTGGAGGCCATCGTGGCCATCCCGGAGAACATGTTCTACAACACAGGCATTGGCACGTTCCTCTGGATTGTCACCAATCGCAAGAGTGAGGAGCGCCGGGGGAAGGTACAGCTCATAGATGCTACTAGCATGAAAAAGCCCCTGCGGAAGAACATCGGACAGAAGAACTGCGAAATCAGCCGTTCTCTCCGAAAGAAAATCATGGAGTTGTATCAGGCCTTTGATAAAGCTGACCCCAAGTATAGCAAGGTCTTCCCCAATGAGGAATTTGGCTACTACTCCGTGGATGTAGCAAGACCTTTGCGTTTGCATGTAAGACTGGGGGAGGAGGATATAGCCTCTCTGAGACGCGCAGACGCCTCTCTGGCGGATTTAGTGGTGCAATGTATACCTGAATACCCAAAAGGTTATTCAGAGGCCTTCACGGGCTTCCTAGAGCGTGTGAAGAGTATAGCTAAGGAAAAGGACATCCGCTTTACCAAGAAAATGGAAACTCTGCTGCGTGTCCACCTCACCGAGGTGAGCGAGACAGCCCAGCCTGTGATAGCCAAACATAGCAAAGGGGAGGCAGAGCCTCTGTATGGCCGCTATAAGGCCGAGAAAGGCTGTGTAGAGTACGAGGCAGACAGTAACCTCAAAGAGACAGAACAGGTGCCTCTAACCTATCCTGGCGGATTAGAAGCGTTCATGGAGCAGGAGGTCAGACCTTATGCTCCGGACGGCTGGATGGTAGAAAAGTCCATCACTATCGGCTATGAGTTGAGCTTCACGAAGTATTTCTATGAGCCGGTCAAGCTGCGCAGCCTTGCGGAGATTGATGCTGACATTCTGGCCACTAAGCAGGAAATGTCCGGGCTTTTGGATGAGATTGTGGGGGATAAATAATGGCTTATCCTTCTTACAAAAAATGCACAATTCAAACACAAGAAACACCTATTCCAAGCCATTGGAGTTTTCTGTATGGAAGCGCATGTTTCGCAGAAAATAAAGAAAAATACATAGCGGGTACAAAACCAATAATTCTGCAATTTAACTATGGTAAAATAGTACCGAAATCATTTCAAAATGTGTGGGATGGTGATATAGATGTTTATGAAAAATATACTCGTGTCACACCTAATACAATAATGATTAACGGCTTGAATCTTAACTATGATTTTGTAAGCCAAAGAGTAGGTATTGTAAAAGAAGAAGGAATCATAACATCAGCATATATTTCTATGAATTGTCGCCCGGTTTATGACAATAATTATGCTGTATATTTGTTGAAAACAATCGATGATAAAAAGATTTTTCATGGTATGGGGACAGGAATAAGACTAACAATGTCATTTTCTGATATGAAGAAGATGCAGTTTCCCGTTCCTCCGTTGCAAGAACAGCAACAAATAGTCCGTTATCTTGATTGGAAAACTTCGCAAATCAATCATCTGATTCATGGCTATGAACGGCTGATTTCCTTGCTTGAGGAGCGCAAGACAGCAGTTATCAACGAGGCCGTTACAAAGGGGATTCGTAAGGGCGTAGCGATGAAGGATAGCGGCGTGGAATGGTTGGGATATATTCCTGAACATTGGCCAACAATGCGTTGTAAAATGCTCTTTACCGAGTTGGATTTAAGGTCTTTAGATGGTTCTGAAACGCATCTTTCCATGAGTCAAAAATATGGACTTATACCTGAGGAAAAACTTAAGGAAAGGCATACTGTTTCCGAATCTTATGCAGGAGCAAAAATTTGTCATAAAAATGATTTGGTGTTGAATAGATTAAAGGCTCATTTAGGAGTATTTGCGTTAGCTCCACAATTAGGTGTAGTTAGTCCTGATTATACCGTTTTAAGGGTAAAAGAGGAAAAGATACTTCCAAAATTTGCTGAAATGGTTTTGAAATCAGACGCTTGTAGACGAGAGTTACGAATCAGGGTAAGAGGGATAACGGAAGGTTTTTGGCGACTATATACTGATGATTTCAATACAATTGTTCTTCCAGTTCCATCATTAAATGAACAGAAAGAGATACTAGATTCGTTAGTAGAGAAAAATGCTAGGCTTGATAAGGCACGAACTTCTTTGCAAAAGGAAATAGAGCTTTTACGAGAGCGCCGCACTCGTTTGATTTCTGATGTGGTAACAGGAGCGTTGGATGTAAGGGACGTTGTGGTGCCGGAATATGTCCAAGAGCAGGACATGGAGGTGACGGAGGATGGCGACGAATACGAAGGAGAACGGGCTGGAGAAACTGATTGTTGACTACCTGCATGACCAGAATGATTATGAGGTAGGCACGAATGAGGATTATTCTGTGCCGTTTGCAGTGGATGCTACCCGTCTGTTCTGGTTTCTGGAGGATACCCAGCCCCGGAAGCTTGAAGAACTCCATATATGTGACAGCGAGCTTACCAAGAAGAAGTTCTTGCAATATCTGGATAAGCGGCTGCGGAGTGAGGGAATAATCCATATTCTGCGCAAGGGGCTGAAGTATAACCATCTTCATCTTGACTTCTTCTATGTGCGCCCTTCAGAGGATAATCCTTTGGCAGGGGTGCTATTCCGCAAGAATATTTTTAGCGTCACTCGACAGGTGCATTATTCGGCGACCAATCCCAAGCTAGCGCCGGATTTGGTCATTTTCCTCAATGGCCTGCCTATCATTACCTTTGAATTGAAGAATCAGCTGACCAAGCAGAGCACTGCCGATGCGGTGCATCAGTATAGGACAGACAGGGAACCTTCGGAGGCTCTGTTTAGCTTCAAGCGTTGTTTGGTACATTTTGCTGTGGATGATAGCACAGTGCAGATGTGTACGGAGCTGAAAGGGAAGAAATCATGGTTCTTACCCTTCAATCAGGGTTATAAGGATGGCGCTGGCAATCCACCGAATCCGCATGGCCTGAAGACATCTTACCTTTGGGAGAGTATTTTGACCAAAGAGAATCTTGCCTGTATCATCGAGAATTATGTCCAGCTTACTGAGGAAAAGGACAAAATCACAGGGCGCAAGAGCTACAAACAGATTTTCCCGCGCTATCATCAGCTGCATTTGGTGGAATCCTTGTTGGCCGATACCAAGAGGGACGGTGTGGGGCATCGCTATTTGATACAACACAGTGCCGGTTCTGGCAAATCTAACGAAATCGCATGGCTGGCGCATCAGCTGGCGGCACTGAAGGGCAAGGACGGCAAGGAGATTTTCGGCAGCGTCATTATCGTGACAGACCGAGTCAATCTTGATAGGCAAATTCGTGACACCATTAAGCAGTTTATGCAGGTGTCGTCCACTGTGGGCTGGGCTAAGGATTCAGCGGAGCTTGGGAAACTTTTGGACGCCAAGACGAAGATTATCATCACAATCGTTCATAAGTTCCAGTTTATCCTGAAGGATATACACGAGATACATCATAAGTCTAACTTTGCTATACTCATTGATGAGGCGCATTCCAGCCAAAACGGCAGCTTGTCGGCCAAGATGAACATGGTGCTCTCGGATGAAGAGGACGCAGATGCTTTCGAGGATTCAGTGAACGCTGCTTTGGATGAACGCATAAAGAAGCGTAAAATGCTGAAAAACGCCAGCTATTATGCTTTTACTGCCACGCCAAAGAACAAGACTTTGGAGGTTTTCGGCAAGAAGGTGCCCAAAAACGAAGATGAGAACGGCTATAAGCCGCATTATGTTTACACGATGAAACAGGCCATCGAGGAGCACTTCATAATGGATGTGCTGAAATACTATACCCCGGTGCAGAGTTACTACCGCATTATCAAGACGGCGGCAGATGACCCCAAGTTTGACAAGAAGAAATCGGAGCGTCTTTTGCGCAGCTTTGTGGAGTCACAGCCCAAGACCATAGCGGCCAAGGCTGCCATTATGGTTGAGCATTTCCATACCGAGGTAATTTCTCGTGGAAAGATTGGTGGCAAGGCCAGAGCTATGGTTGTAACCAAGGGCATCAAGCAGGCTATCGAGTATTATCAGGCGATAACAAGGCTTCTTGAGGAGCGCAAGAGTCCATACAAGGCCATCATTGCCTTTTCTGGAGAAAAGGAGTACAACGGTAAGCCAATGACAGAAGCGTCCTTCAATGGCTTTCCTTCTGCGGATATTGAGAAACGCTTCAAGGAAGACCCTTATCGCATTTTAGTAGTGGCGAACAAGTTCCAGACGGGATTTGACGAGCCGCTACTACATACCATGTATGTTGATAAGACGCTGGCTGACATTATGGCAGTACAGACGCTTTCCCGGCTGAATCGCAGCCATGCAGACAAGAAGGACACTTTCGTGTTGGATTTCGCTAATGACCCGGAGAATATAGTAACGGCCTTTAATAAATACTACAAGACCACGGTTCTATCCGGGGAGACCGATGCCAACAAGCTCAATGAGCTTTTGGAGGACATGGAGGCGTTGCAGGTATATGGGGAAGAACAGGTAGACCGTTTTGTGGAGCTTTATTTGGGGAATGCGCCCAGACAGGAGCTTGACCCGATATTGGATGCTGTGGTCGAGGAATATAATGCACTATCTGTCGATGACCAGATAGATTTCAAAAGTTCGGCAAAGAGTTTCGTTCGCACATACAACTTTTTGGCCGCAATTCTTCCTTATGGTTCCCATGAGTGGGAGAAAAAGGCGATTTTCCTGAAACTTTTGGTGATGAAATTGCCATCACCAGAGGGGGAGGATTTGACCGCAGGGTTGTTGGAATCCGTTGATTTGGAATCTTATCGAGCAGAGGCGCAGGAGCAAATGTCTTTGTCGCTGGCTAATGAAGATGGAGAACTGGAACCTGTACCTATCAGTAGAGGAACCGGGGTTCCGGTGCCGGAGATGGAAAATCTTTCAGCTATCATCAAAGATTTTCATGCTACATGGGGCGGTGGCAAGATTTTCCCACCTGAACATGAGGAAAATGCTGCTAAGCAAATTGCCAGCTTGCCGGATGCCGTGAAACGTGATGAGCTCTATCGAAATGCCATGAAAAACTCGGATGCCCAAAATGCCAGAGTGGAGAGCGATAGAGCCACGCTGGACGCCGTGTTGGAGACTATGGGAACGGGGATAGAACTCTACAAGGCAGTACACGAGAACGAGGCTTTCAAGAACTGGCTGCTCAGAGAAGTGTTTGACCAGACATATCAGGCTAGAGTGTGAACAGAGTGAGCCGTTTTACCAGTTGAGTGTAGGAGGCTGGTAGAACGGCTCTTGTTTTGATTGCAATTAGGATGTTGACAAAAGAACAGACGTTTGCTAAAATGTGTTAGAAATTAGCTAACAAGCATAAATGCAACAGGGAGGAGGAGTCTTATGCCAGTTTATAAGAATCTTGAATATGTCCGTATTGTCCATCCGTTACCTAAATATGTCGAGCGTGATATCTATGGCATCCCTTTTGTGGAGGTTGATTCTATAGATATCTCTGACCTGAACAATGGGAAATGGCTAATCAATCTTGACCACGCAGGGAGTAAGGATAAATACGCATATCGTAAAATTGTGCATGGCTTTTCTAGGGACGAAGTGTTAATGCGTCAGTACAACAACCCATATCGTTTTTTGCAGAAGATAGGTCAGTATTACGCTGTGACAACCCTTGACTTCAGTATGGATGATACATTTACGGAGGCGCAGATCATAGATGCGACATTCAGGAACAGATGGTCAGGTGCTTTTTTACAGGCAAATGGAAAGATGGTAATTCCTACTGTAGGCTGGACAACTGAGGAATATTTTAACATTACCTTCAGTGGCCTCCGCAATGGCGGTATATTTATTATCTCAACTATAGGGACGCATGGCATCAACAATGGTCAGGGATTTTTGGCTGGTTATTATGAACTTAGGAGTCGCTTTCCGGATTCTAAGCTGATATGTGTTGGTAACGCTTTTCCGGGGATGGATAGCGATGTTTGTTACATCCCTTTTGAAGAGAGTTTTGGATCATGGGATAGGTATCAAGATTATTGGCAGCCAGCACTTTTTAACTGGGATTGTTCTGTATCTAAAGTGGCAGGAGGGGTGTAAAATGTCATCAAGAGGGTCTAGAACAAAGAATGGGCATGTAACCACTAAAGAGTTTAGATGTGTAAGAGAATTTGAAGGAGCAAAAGTGTTAGTTGGCACAGGGACTCAGCATGGATTGCCTGACTACTCGCATACACCAAATAGAATCTATATCAAAGAAAATAGTGATGGTTCATTCAGAGAGCTTAGAGAATACGATAAAACCGGATTTCCAATAATTGAAATTGGATATCATGGAGAAAAGCATCTGACAGGTAATCGTCATGAAAAGGTTTTACACTACCATACATTTGAGGAAGACTTATCCAGAAAAAATGCGAAAAGGTTAACAGAAGAAATAAGAAAGAAATATTCTAGGTATTTAAGGGGGACTGAATAATGAAAAATGGTGATATAGAGATTTTTTTGGATACTGGTTGGTATATGGAATCTACGTTATACTATGAAGGTCGGGTTTATTGGTGTGAAGGATTTACTGATTCTGATACTGGAATTTCTACTTTCTTTGTAGATTCTTGGGAAGCAGAGTGTCCAGATGGAAAATTTTATAGAACATATCAAGATAAAATAGGGGAGCCACAGGGGTATAAGGAAGATTTAGAGATTCACGGAACTGATATGGAAATGTTGAAAAAACAGTTTCTAATAGCACCTATTTTCGAAGGAAAGAGTTTTTGGCAGGTAGAAAAAGATTTAACATGGGTGGATGAGGGAGAGCCGCTAATACGGTGAATATAGCTCTGAAGGTTGGTGGTTGTGGCAGTGTCATGTCTTGACACTGCCTGATTGTGCTTATATAATCAAGGGGTGAATTTATATGTAAGCGTACTGCTTACATGGGGAGGTCATTGCTTTGACAGGAGAATTTGGAGCATATATCCGTGAAAAACGCACAGCTAGAGATATGACACTGCGCAAATTGGCTAGTGAGTTAGGTATTGCTCCCGCTTACATGAGCGATATAGAAAAAGGACGCCGCTATCCGCCAGATAGGGAAAAACTGTATGATATGGCCAGGATTCTTGAATTAACAGAGGCTGAGCGTGATGATATGTTTGATTTGGCTGCTGATGAAAAAGAAGAAGCTGTATCGCAGGATATTTCCGATTATATAATGGAATCACAAAAAGCCCGCCAAGCTTTGCGAACGGCAAAGAAAAATAATATAACAGAAGATAAGTGGGAAGAAGTTATTCGTTTATTTAATGATGAAAAATGAGCACATATAAAATGTACAACAAGAAGCAGCTCCAAGCTGTTGCAGAGGAGCTACTTCAACAATATCGCGACAAAATGTCACAAAAACATTCGAATGATTTTGATGTTTATCAAGTTATAGAAAAATGTCTGCGTGTGGACAATGAAAAAATAAATCAATATGATTGGAAACGCCTTTCGATAGATGGTTCTATTTTGGGTACAACAGTTTTTCAGACAGGATACGTTGATGTATTTGAAGATAATTATGGTAATCCTACTGATACATCAAGACCTTTACTTGTGGAAAGAGGGACTATTCTCATAGAAAGTAGCTTATCAGAAAAAGGCCCTATAGGTAGAGAAAATTTTACTGTCATGCATGAAGTTTTCCACTGGCTGTTACATCAGAACTATTTTACACCATTAGGGAAGAGTGTTGCTGTTGCAAACCGAATGGATAAATTTTTTAAGTCACGAAAACCACATAAAAAATTTACCACAGCACTGGAAAGAGTAGAATGGCAGGCTAATTATGCTGCAGCTTGTTTTCTTATGCCAGAGAAGGATGTATGTAGTGCTTTCAACAGAATGTATGCTTTAACAAAGGACTGTTTTGCAAAAAATACTCTAATAAAAGACATGATAAAAATTTTGGCTGAGGCCTTTCATGTTACACCAAAAGCTATGTTATATCGCATACTTGAGATGAATGAAAAAGGACTTTTAAGGACGGACTTTTGAAATTGGGGAGAAAGCACATGCCAAAAGCAATCAGATTATATTTTATGACATAGAAAAGGACAGAATGTATCGGATTTCTCTCTACACAATTGCTATATTTACATGTAGTATCAACGACTGTAATGAGGGTGATTTAAATGGATTGATAAAGTGGCTGTTTACGCTAA
The DNA here is from genome assembly GCA_015058655.1 of Pseudoselenomonas ruminantium. Taxonomy (GTDB): domain Bacteria; phylum Bacillota; class Negativicutes; order Selenomonadales; family Selenomonadaceae; genus Selenomonas_B; species Selenomonas_B ruminantium_C. Next base: position 200,715 of record SVBX01000001.1, on the reverse strand, counting down.
TATGGGGGGAATATTTTAGAAGGAGGGGGTGCAGGCATGAAGCAGCATTATGTGATGCCCGTGGGGGAAGATGATTTCAAGAGGGTACGGGAACAGTATTATTATGTGGATAAGACAGACCTGGTGAAGACCTTGATTGACGGCCATGCGGCGGCTACTTTGATCACCAGGCCCCGTCGCTTTGGCAAGACGCTGGCCATGAGCATGCTTTACTATTTCTTTACCCTGAAGGATGCCGAGGCTAACCGCGTGCTTTTTGAAGGCTGCAAGATAGAGAAGGCCGGGGAGCGGTACATGGCAGAGCAAGGGGTGAGGCCTGTGGTCTTCCTCAGCCTCAAGGACATCAAACAGGCCAGCATGAAAGGAATGCTGGAGATGCTGGGGGCTTGTATGCAGGCTCTCTACGATTCCTTCTCTTATCTGCAAGAAGGGACGATGTTTTCTGCACAAGAAAAGAAATATTATCAGAGAGTCTGGGATGGAGAGGCTTCAGAAATAGATCTGCAGCTTTCTCTCAAGAATTTGACAGCTTTTTTGGCTCGCTTTCATGGGCGGCCTGCGTTGGTGCTGATAGATGAATATGACGCTCCCCTGCAGTATGCCTGGGACTATGGTTATTACGATGAGGCAATAGTCTTCATGAGGAATTACCTAAGCTCTGTGCTGAAGTCCAATTCTCATCTTGACTTTGCGGTGCTGACGGGAGTGCTCAGGATTGCCAAGGAGAGCATTTTCAGTTCGCTCAACAATTTGGATGTGGCCAGCGTAGCTTCGGGAGCATACCTTGATGCCATGGGATTCACCTTTGAGGAAATAAAAAAAATGGCGGCTGACTTTCAGGCCGAGGATAAATTGCTTGAGATCAAGGACTGGTATGATGGATACAATTTTTCAGGACAAGAGATATATAATCCTTGGTCAGTCATCAACTATTTCCGTCAAAATTGTCGTCCCGCTGCCTATTGGGTCAACACCTCAGGCAATACCATCCTCCACCATATGTTGCAGCATGCAAAACCATCTCAGAGCAAGGCTCTGGCAGATCTGCTGCATGGTGGGAAAATAAAAGCAGTTTTGGATGAAGGTGTCATATATAACGAGATATATCGGAACAGCGATGCTCTGTACACCATGCTGCTCACCACGGGTTACCTCACTATGGTGGATTACCCCGACCCCTATGAAGATGAAGTTCGCGGTACCATGCGTATTCCTAACAGAGAAATACGCTTGCTTTTCAAGCGGGAGGTAATGAAGCACCTGTCATGTTATACTCCAAAGTAGTTAACTCTAAAGTATACTACTTGGGTCGGCGGGATTTCTGACCGGGAAAGGGGACTAGAGAAGAATGAAGGCAGACTACCATATGCACTTTGAGAAGGGCTCCTACGACAAGGATTGGGTGGAAGGATTTTTCAAGGCGGCGAAGGAGCGTGGCTTGGAAGAAATCGGCATTTCTGAGCACTCTCATACCTTCCCGGAGTTCAAGGAGCTTTACTATGAGGATCTGATCCTGGACGATTCCTTTGTGGGGGCTTTTCAGCAGAAATGGTTGCAGAGCAATAAATTCAAGTACACCATAGACGAATATTTTGCCTTTATGCGGGAACTGCAGAAAGACCATCAGGTGAAGATCGGCATGGAGGTGTGCAACTTCCAGGACCAGGGCAAGGTGGCGGATATCCTCAAGGACTATGATTTCGACTACTTGATCGGCTCCGTCCACTTCCTGCGGGGCTGGGCCTATGATTCATCGGAAATCAAGGCAGAGTGGGAGAACCATGACCTGCGGGAGATTTATGAGTGGTATGCGGAGGAGGCGGAGAAGCTGGCAGACTCCGGCCTTTATGATGTGCTGGGGCACCCCTTCAATATACGGCTGTTCAAGATATTGCCGGACTTCGATGTGACCCCTTATCTGGAAAGGGTGGCAGAGGCTCTTTCCAAAGCGAAGATGGGCATTGATGTGAACACGGGCACTTACTACCGCTATCCCATCGAGGAGATTTCACCTTATCCGGATTTCATGAAAATAGCCGAGAAGTACGATTTGCCCATCATCATCACCTCCGATGCCCATAGGCCGGAGGACTGCGGTGCCTATCACCAGGAGGCAGTAAAATACGCCCATTCTTTCGGGTTTACAAAGATGTGGAATTTTTCCCAGAGGGAGCGTTCTTTGGTGTCATTAGTGTAAATGATGTTACACATTTATGAAACAATAATGAAAATTTATTAAATTCTTGACTAATTGCATCCACTTAGTGTATAATAAGTCCAGAATTTGAGGGAAGGGTTAGCTCACCTCAGCTGGACTTATTTTTTCTCTGGCAATGTTGGTTGGGATGCTTAAGTTTTGGGATGCATTGTTCGATAACATTTGTAAGAAGCTTCAGTAAAGGAACCTGAAGGCAGCCAGCGTACTGGTGTCGAGGATGACACTTTGGCGCTGGCCTCAATCGAACAAGGATCAAGGAGGGACTTATCATGAAGATACAGATTTATTCCCAGTGGATGGAGGAAGTATTTATTCCCGCTAGGGTGAAGCAATTCAGCAGGGCAGCAAAACTGATGGGCTGTCAGAGCTTCGCGGCTTATGCCGGCGAGAGCAGCGACGAGCGCAGTGCTGTGGGACAGTGGCTGGATAGAGCAGGCGAGCAGGCCGCAGAAAGCGTAGCATAAATGAATAACGACGAACATTGCCAGAAGCGATAGCGCAGACCTCTTTGTTGAGGCTGCGCTATTTTTTACATATGGGAATAAAGGGTTGTCTTCCGAAGACTAAAGTCATAAAATAAAGACAAAGAAGGATGTGGTTGTATGAGGAGGGAGCACTATGTATGTTACAACAGTGGACTTTCAGGCCAACATGGATAAGTATCTTGCCATGGTCAGTCAGGAAGATATTTTCATAACGGCAAATGGGAAGACCGTTGCCCAGATGACGCAGCCAAGGGAAAGCGTCGTGGACTCTCTTAGAGGTCTTTTGAAGGATGCGCCGTCAGGGATAACTGCGCGGTCTATAAGAGAGGAGCGTCTAGAAAGATATGAAAGTCATGTGTGACACAAACATAATTCTTGATGTTCTCTTAGACCAGGAACCGTTTGCAGAGGCTTCGGCTAAGGTGCTGAGCTTATTTGAGGCGGGGATGTTGGATGGGTATACTACTGCCTCCTGTATAACAGATATTTTCTACATTGTTAGGAAACACCTGCACAGTAGTGATGATGCCTATGATGCGGTGAACAAAATTCTTAAAATTTTGAAGGTCTGTGATGTGCATGAATCTGATGTGAAGGAAGCATTGCGGCAAAGGGCGTACGACTTCGAGGATTGTCTGGTGGCAGTGTGTGCTAAGGCAATAGGATGTGAGACCATTGTCACTCGGGACAAGAAAGGCTTTTGGGAGTTGGGAGTAGCAATCTGTACTCCAGAGGAACTTCTCAGAAAAATGTAGCTGAATCAAATAACTGTAATAGAAAGCGCTTGCGGTGAGGACTGTAGGCGTTTTTGCTCATGTAGCAGGTGAACTGGAGATAGATGTAGAATAGATGTGAACATGACAAGGAAGTGTGTGATGCTTGATCGTAGAAGGAATGTACTGTGGGAAGGATTTGTGATAGTTGTGGCAAGCAAATTTCTGATGAAATAGCCAGTTTTTGCTCGTATTGTGGTGCCAATGTCATTAAGTTAAGCTTTCCCCTTGAGGGGGCGCGTAGGCGCGGGAGCCCAGTGGGCTCCCAGGCAGTGGCAGTCAGAAGGACTGCCGGAGGAGGTGCCACCTAAAAAAGTATAGGCAGATAGACAAGAGAACATTGTGCCTCATCCTGGCCATGCCAAGAAGAGTATCGTTGGTTAATGATTTATCGTTCATAAACAACTACCCCCGTGCTGAGAATTTCGTCCAGCAGGTTCTTATCCACGGAGAAGGTATCCCACTTGTCCCAGACAGTTTCGGTGTCTTTTACCACGGGGAGCTTGGTCATTTCCTGGCTGAGATCGAAGAAAATGTCAATGTCACTCCACGGGTTGCATTGAGGGGTTATGCTGCTGCCGAATATTATGATACGCTTGATGTTGGGGATTGCCTTGCATACATCAATCATTTTCGCTATTTCGGCCTGTTGGGTAGGGAAAATCCTGTGGATGTTCTTGAAAGGTTTGGCTACAGCGTTCCATAGCTTCATGATGTATCCCTCCGTTTCGTGTGTAGGCTTTATATATTGATTTTATCACGATAAGTAGTATCAAGCCACATCTTATATACTAAAAAGCCCGAAGCAATGCTTCGGGCTGTAATTTCTTGGTGACGCCTATGGGATTCGAACCCATGAACCCGCCGTGAGAGGGCGGTGTCTTAACCACTTGACGAAGGCGCCGATTGGTGACTCCTATGGGATTCGAACCCATGAACCCGCCGTGAGAGGGCGGTGTCTTAACCACTTGACGAAGGAGCCAGTTGGTGACGCCTATGGGATTCGAACCCATGAACCCGCCGTGAGAGGGCGGTGTCTTAACCACTTGACGAAGGCGCCACATATTCAGTTTGTAAGGGCGTTGCCCTTAGTGACAGAGATAATTATATTACAAAGCTGTGAGGTTTGCAAGACTTTTTTTCAATCTTTCCAAAGAAATTTCTCTGCCCAGCATTTCCAAGAGCTCCGTAGCTCCGCCAGGGGTGACGCTCTGGCCTGCTACGGCGATGCGCAGCACCCACATGGCCAGGCCCTTCTTCAGTTCCTTCTCGGCGATGTAGGCTTCCAGCTTGGCATAGAGGTTGTCATTATTCCAGCCAGCTTCGTCAACGGTTTCGAGGAGAGCAATCATATCAGGCAGCAGTTCCTGGGCCTTTTCTACCGTGACCTTGTTGCGCTTGTTCACATAGAGGGAGGCATCGAAGGCGGGCTGCTCGATGAGGAAGGCAATCTGCTCGCCAATCTCGCCGAAGCGGGCTACGCGGGTGCGCAGCAGGGAGCAGAGCTTGCCCCAGTTCTTTTCAAGGTAATCAGGCACATTCTCCACGAAGCCCTTGGCTCTTTCAGCGAATTCCTCGTCGCTCATAGCCTTGAGGTACTCGCCGTTCAGCCAGCCCAGCTTGTCATAGTCAAAGACAGCGGGGGACTTGGAGAGGCCTTCGAGAGAGAAAGCGCCGATAAGTTCTTCCATGGAGAAGATTTCCTGATTGGTGGTCTTGGGATTCCAGCCAAGGAGAGCCACATAGTTGGTGATGGCCTCGGGCAGGTAGCCCATCTTCACCAGGTCGTCGAAGCTGGTGGCGCCATGGCGCTTGGAGAGCTTGGAAACGCTGCCGTCCTCGTTTTTGCCCATGACAGGAGCCAGGTGGATGAAGGTGGGCAGTTCCCAGCCATAGCCCTGATAGAGCAGCACATGCTTAGGAGTGGAGGTGATGAACTCTGCCCCGCGGATGATGTGGGTGACGCCCATGAGGTGGTCGTCAATGACATTGGCAAAGTTGTAAGTGGGCATGCCGTCACGCTTCAGGAGCACCTGATCTTCCAGTTCGCTGTTGGGGATGGTGATGTTGCCATGGAGCACATCGAAGTAGGTGGTTTCTCCCGTGAGGGGCATCTTCTGGCGTATGACATAAGGGTCACCATTTTCCAGATGAGCCTTGATTTCCTCCGGGGAGAGGTCGCGGCAGGTGCGGTCATAGCCGCCAAACTCGCCGGTGGAATGATTCTCGTCCGGGTCGCAGAAGCAGTAGTAGGCATGGCCCAGCTCTACCAGCTTCTCAGCGTATTCTTTGTAAATTTCCATGCGTTCGCTCTGGACATAGGGGCCGTAATCGCCGCCGATATCCGGGCCTTCGTCCGGCACGATGCGGGCAGCGTCCAGGGTGCGGACGATGAAGTCCACGGCATCCGCCACATAGCGGGCGCGGTCCGTGTCCTCGATGCGCAGGATAAAGGTGCCCTTCTGGCTCTTGGCAAAGAGGTAGCCGTAAAGGGCGGTGCGCAGGTTGCCGATGTGCATATAACCCGTAGGGCTGGGGGCAAAACGGGTGCGGACTTGTTTCTCAGTCAATTTACTTCCTCCTATAGATAAGACTCGTTCACTTTCATTTAACTTAATAGAGTATACTACATGATAATGCAAAAGAAAAGGACATGATAAAAAGCCTTCCTGAAGGAGGGCAGAAAAAAATCCCTCGCGATGCAAGGGATTAAGGGGATGGCAATCTTTATTTCTTCAAGAACGCATACAAGGCGCGGTACATGAGCATGGAGCTTACAGCGCCGGGGTCTTCATAGCCGATGCTGCGCTCGCCCACCAGGCTGGCGCGGCCCTTCTTGGCAGCGATGGTCTTGGTGTAGTCCACTCCGGCCTTGGCGGCGTGGCTGGCATCCTCCAGCACTGCGAAGAGGCTCTTGCCCTCGGCGTTTTCCGGCAGGAAGCACTGGTGGATGGGAATGAGCACATCCAGCATGGTCTTGTCGCCCTTTTCGGCACGGCCACGGCCCTTGATGCCCTCAATGGCAGCGCCAAGCAGGGTTTCAAAGCTTTTGATGTTCATGGCTGTATCATCATCGCAGACCTTGGCAGCCTTCAGGAAGCCTGTGCCATAGAGGGGGCCAGCGGCGCCGCCAACATTTTCGATCATAGTCTTGCCGATGATTTCAAGGACGGGGCCGGGCTTGGTCGTGTCAGTCATTTCATCTACCGCATCGCGTACGGCAGAGAAGCCGCGAGCCATATTGAGCCCGTGGTCACCGTCACCGGTCTTGGCATCCAGGCTGCAGAGGTAATCCTTCTGTGCAATGATGGCGGCTGCTACGGCATCCAGGGCGTCTTTGATTCTGGTCATGAAAAATCTTTCTCCTTCTATACGATATATGTTTCTGCTTACCTTTTATCAAGGCTATTATGTTAATCCATTATACCATATATAATCTAGAGCACAAGTGTGAATTGACAGAAATATAAGAGCAGATAAACAAAGTTGCATATGTCATATTACTGCAATCATTCCTTGTCCTTCTGCCATGTCTTTTTTTACAGTTTGCAAGGTCTGCGGTGATTGGGAAAGTCAATCTTCTATGCAGAATCTGCCTTTTCCCTTGCGGTTTTTTTGAGGAAAAAGTATAATAGCTGTAATGGTAAACCAAAAGTTATAGATGATATAACCTATCCTTATACTAGGCTTTGACGGAAAGGGAGTTATTATATGGAAATCAAGGATATGCGCGCTTTTTACGCTATCGTAGAGGAAGGGAATATCAGCCATGCTGCTCAGCGCCTTGATATTGCGCAACCTGCGCTTTCCAGGCAGATGAAGCGCCTGGAGACTTCACTGGGGGTGCAGCTGTTTGAGCGAGGCAGCCGACGCATACGGCTGACAGATGCGGGCAAGGTCATGTATGCCCGGGTGGAGCATATCTTGGGAATTGTGGACGGGGCTGTGCGGGAGATTACGGAGATGGGGTCCGGTGTGGCCGGGGCAGTGCGTTTGGGCACCATCACTACCTCAGGAGCCATGCTGGTGCCGGAGCTCCTTTCTGAGTTCCATCGCCGCTATCCACAGGTTACCTACCAGATCTGGGAGGCGGAGGGAGCACGCATACTGGAACTCCTGGACAACCGGGTCATCGAGATAGGCATTACCCGCACTCAGGTGGATGCCAAGGTTTACGAGTCCATAGTGCTGCCCAATGAACCTCTGGTGGTGATCATGAACAGGGAACAGGAAATCGGGGAATCTGAGAGGGAGGTAAAGCTTTCGGAGCTGAGGGATGTGCCTCTGCTGGTGCCTTTGCGCTGGCAGTCTGTTTTTGCTGCCAACTGCAAGAAACTGGGATTTGATCCCCGCATAGTCTGTGTCAGTGACAGTATCGTGCAGGATTTGCTGCTAACTAAAATGGGCATGGGGATGGCGCTCCTGCCGGTTTCTTCCAAGACTCTTCTCACGGACGGCAATCTCATCTACAAGAAATTGGTGGAGCCGGAGATGAGCACGCATACGGTAATCGCCTGGCTCAAGAATCGTACCCTTTCTACCTCCAGCGCTCACCTCATCCGCCTTTTCCGGGAAATGTACCTTGGGGAGAGAAGCTGAGGACATCCATTAGATGTTCATTAAATAAAAATTAAAAATGAGTTAAATTTTCATCAAGCATCTTTTCAACTTTTTGCTAACGGTATATAGTAGGGGTATAGGCTCGGCTATACCCCTTTTTATTATGAGCGCTTAGAGAATGCAAGCCGCAGGCGCAGCGGTAGCTGGGTGTTCGTGCAAGGGGGGGCGGAAAACTGTTTCGCACGGAGTTTATCAGGCTGAGGTTTTGATTTCGGAGGTAAGTATTCCATGGAAAACAGCAATACACATATTCTTATCGTAGAGGACGAGCTGCGCATTGCCAGGTTCCTGCAGATAGAGATGGAACATGAGGGGTTCAGGGTCACTGTTGAGGAAAATGGTGCCAGGGCTTTTGAGCTCATTAAAAAGGAAAATTTCGATTTGATTCTTTTGGACCTCATGTTGCCGGGGATGGATGGAATGACGATTTGCCAGCAGGTGAGGGAGTTCTCCCAGGTGCCTATCATAATGCTGACTGCCAGAGATGAGGTGGAGGACAAGGTCAATGGCCTGGATATCGGGGCTGATGACTACATGACCAAGCCTTTTGCCATCCAGGAATTGTTCGCCCGGATAAGGAATGCCCTGCGCAAATCCGGGAGGAACGATGGCGTTGCCAAAGGGGACAGCTATCGGGTCGGCGATTTGGTGCTCTACCCCAATACCTATGAAGTTGAGGTTTCAGGTGAACCTGTGCAGCTTACCCGCAGAGAGTATGATTTGCTGGAATTTATGATGCGCAACAAGCGCACGGTACTGACTCGTGACCAGATATTGGAGCAGGTTTGGGGATATGATTATTCTGGGGACACGAATGTGGTGGATGTTTATATCCGTTATCTGCGTGCCAAGCTGGATGACCGTTTCAACAAGAAATACATCTACACGGTGCGTGGGGTAGGGTATGTTATCAGGGATTAAAAAAAAGTATCGCAAGGCAAGGGTGATAATGCAGTCCATCACGCGCCTGCGCATTTCTACCAAAATAACTATACTTTATGCGGCTATTCTGATGGTTGTGCTCATACTCTCCAGCGTGGTGACGGGACTAGGGGTGTACTTCTCCTTTTACCATCAGGCAGAGGTGGAGATAGGAATGAGCATGCAGCATCTGGTGGAGGATTTCAGCAGCGGCAGGGCGCAGAATCCCGCTTTCTGGCGCAAGAGCCCCGTTATGCCCGGGGTGGTGCTGCGGGTGACAGACCTTACGGGGCAGATGGTTTACCAGAATGATGACCATTATCCTTCTATAGAAACAATAGAAGCGAATGAGATAGGCAATCCTCCGTTTTGGGCTGACCAGAGCATGAAGGTCTCTGAGCTTAGGAATTTCTCCATCTATCATGCAAAGATGACTTTGGACTATCAGGGACAGATATATCAGGTGCATTTTTTCCGCACCATCACGGCTGAGAAGAATTTCCTGGCAACGCTTCAGCGCTTCCTTTTCATAACGACCCTCGTGGGCTGTTTCATGGCTCTGGTAGTTGGTTATTTTGTCAGTCGCCGCATACTCAGCCCCATCAGGGACATGACTGATTCTGCCCGCGTGATAGAGGTTTCGCAGCTGGGGCGGAGGCTGGAGGTGCCCCAGACCCGGGATGAGCTGGCGGTGCTGGCGGAAACTTTCAATCATATGCTGGAGCGGCTGGAACGAGGGTTTGAGCAGCAGAAGCGGTTCGTGTCAGATGCTTCACATGAGCTCAGGACTCCGGTGACGGTCATTCTGGGATATTCAGACCTCCTTTCCCGCTGGGGCAGGGAGGATGCCAAGGTGCTGGACGAAGGCATAGCCTCCATTCGTTCGGAAGCTGAGAATATGCAGGAACTTATCGAGAAGCTGCTCTTCCTGGCCCGGGCGGATCAAAAGCGGCAGGTGCTGCACAAGGAAATCCTTGATATGGGGCAGCTTCTCTCTGAAGTCATGGGCAAGATGAAGCTGGTGACCAAGACCCACAGCGTGGAACTGCTGGAAACCTGTGAGGGGCTGGTTTGCGGCGACAAGGTGATTTTGCGCCAGCTTCTGAGGATATTCTTGGAGAACAGCATAAAATACACTCCCCAGGGAGGGCATATTACTGCCCTGGCCAGGCAGATGCCGGATGCAAGGACCTTGGAGATCGTCTTAGCTGACGATGGCATAGGCATTGCCCAGGAGGACCAGAAGAAGATCTTTGAGCGCTTCTACCGTGTGGACAGTTCACGCACCAAGGGCACGGGGGCTGGCGGCACGGGGCTGGGGCTGTCTATTGCCAAATGGATAGCCGAGCAGCATGATATCATCATTTCCATGGACAGCGCACTGGGCAAGGGTACCAGGATACATTTGCTGGTGCCTTTGGCAGAGAAGAAACAGGATATAGATGCGTGAAAAGCAGGAGGAAAATTTTCTTCCTGCTTTTAATTTGCGCAGTAGGAATTTTGGCGGTTCTTAACGAAATAATTCCCCGTAGAGTTGCCTTTGGGCTTTTATGGGAGGTCGGTATCTATGCTAAGGAAGAAAGCATTGGGAGCAACAGCTGCCCTGGCATTGACGGTCATGGCTCTGGCCGGTTGCGGCGGTTCTGCCGGAGGCGGCAGCGGTACGGTCATCTATGCCAATTACAAGGATGGGGACGGTTTCACCGATACGCTGCGGGATGAGTTCAAGGCCCAGGCAAGCAGTACCGGTTGGCAGGTTGAGTACCTGGATGGGAAGAACGATGGCAACTTCCAGATAGATCAGCTGAATGAAGCACTGGAGAAAAAGCCTTCCGCGATCGTGCTTTTGCCGGCGGATAGTGCCTCTATCGTGCCTACCGTGCAGAAGGCTAATGAGATGGGGATTCCCATTGTCTGCGTGAATCGCTTCCCTGATGGAGGAGAGTATTCCAAGTCTTATTCAGATGATCTGGAAGCTGGCAGGATGCAAGGGGAATTTATGGCAGCGAGGCTGCCCCAGGGGGCCAAGGTGGTCTACCTCAAAGGTGCCAGCGGCAATGCGGCAGCAGAGGGACGCTGGGAGGGCTTCAAGAAATACTGCCTTGACAAGCGCTCGGATGTGAAGCTCCTGGCTTTTGCTGATGCCAACTGGAGCACTGCTGAAGCCATGAAGGATATGTCCCTGTGGCTGGATATGTTCCCACAGATTGATGGTGTCATCTGCGGCAATGATGGCATGGCCATGGGAGCCATCGCTGCCCTGAAAGGAGCAGGGCGCCTTTCGGGCGTATTGATTTCCGGGGTAGATGCAACGGGGGATGCTCTCGCTGCTATCAAGACAGGGGAAATGGCCCAGACGGTGAAACAGGATGCAGCCGGTCAGGCCAAGGGAGTCTTTTCTCTGGTGCAGCAGTCCATGCAGGGACAGAAACCGGATAATGTGCTGGTGCCCTATACTTCCATCACCCGGGAGAATGTCTCCCAGTTTGCGAAATAAGGGGGCGGCGTAGATGCTTGAAAATTTGTCTGTAAAAATCAAAATCCTGCTGCTGACGGCAGTTATGATTTTTATCATTGTCATCATAGCTGGCGTGGGAATTTATTATAATGGTCAGTCAAAGCAGGCTGTGGATGATCTCTACAGCTCTAACCTGATGACTACTCAATACCTGAATGATGCCAACAATCAGCTGCGTACATTGGATGCAGATGTGGCCTACCTCCTTTTGAAGAATTACTCCCCGGAGGAAAAGAAGATCCTGGTGGGGGACATGGAGGGCGCTCTGGCAGCCATCGAGGGCGATATTGCCAAGGTAAAGGAAATTGACCGCAGTGAACGGGCTCAGAAAGCTATCAGCCAGTTGGAAGCTTCTCTGGGTGAAGCCAAGGGGAAGGTGAAGAGCGTAGAGAACCTGGGCAATACCCAGGAGGATAGGCTCAAGGCCTTCGAGTCATTGAGTTCGGTGGGCAGCATTTCCGGGCAGATGTCCGTGCTTACCCCGGACAATGTGTTCCAAGGCAAGCTGCTCTTCGCTGCCAATAATGAGGCCTACAGCCGTTCCATAAAGATATTCATCGTCATCATTGTCCTGGGGCTGGCCTTGGGATTGGGAATCGCTACCTACATCGCCAAAGACATCGTGGGGCCGCTGAGACGCACGGTGGATGGCCTGAACAATGTGGCTGAAGGGGATCTCACCCATGCCATGCCTGAAGAACTCACTGTACGCCAGGATGAAATAGGCCAGCTGGTGCAGGCAGTGTCCATTATGCAGGAATCCTTGAGAAAAGTGCTCAAAGATGTCCAGCAGGAGTCAGAAAGCAATGCGGAAATGGTGGAAGAGATCCAGCAGCTCATTGCCAGCCTCAATGACAGTGCCCAGGATATGTCCGCTGTCACCGAGGAAATGGCTGCCGGCATGGAGGAAACAGCCGCTTCTACCGTGAACATGCAGACCCTCAGCGACCAGCTGAAGGCCTCTATCGAAGAAAATTCCGCCGAGGCGCGGAAGAGCCAGAGGTATACGGAAGAAATCGATGAGAGGGCAGGCAAGCTCCAGGAAAGCACCGCCAAGTCCATTGCGGCGGCGGAAAAGCTCTATGCAGACAGCAAGGCTTCTCTTGAGACAGCCATCGAGTCTTCCAAGGTGGTGGGCAAGATCGAAGAGCTCACGGGGGATATCAGCGAGATTGCCGAGCAGACCAACCTGCTGGCCTTGAATGCAGCCATCGAGTCTGCCAGGGCGGGGGAAGCAGGCAGAGGCTTTGCCGTGGTGGCAGACGAAGTCAGGAAGCTGGCCGAGCAGTCCACTCATACCGCTGACACGATCAAGGGACTTACCAGCCAGGTCACCGTGGCGGTGGAAAATCTCTCCAAAGGAGCTTTTGACATCCTGAATTTCATTGATGGCACCGTCCATGTGGATTACGATGCCATGGGCAAGACTGCTGAGCGTTACAAGCAGGATGCAGCTTATCTCAATGGCTTTACCCGCCAGAGCGCGGAATCCGCCGACAAGCTCACCGCCGATATCGGTAACATGAGCGTGGCCATGGATGAGATTGCCAAGGCTGCTCACGAGGGGGCCATGGGCAACACCCGCATTGCGGAAAAGGTGACGGATATGGCAGGCAATGCCAATACCATCATGGAAAGGGTTACCGCTTCGCTGGAGGGAACCAAGAAACTCTTGCAGCAAGTGGCAAGGTTCAAATTGTAAGAGCGCATAGGAAGAAAACCGCAGCTTCTGCATGGAGGCTGCGGCTTTTATTTGCCTGTGCCTATGATTATTTTTCCCTGCGGCAGGTTTTAATTGCTGGAGGTAGAATTATACCCCTAGAGGAAGGGCGGATTTTAGGAGGGGATTTATCGTGCGCGCAGTATCAGTGGAAGACCTGAAGCCTGGCATGACACTGGCAAGGACCATCATCAATGATGATATGATCGTGGTCTTGTCAGAAAATACTTTGCTCACCAAAGCGCATATCACCAGGCTTGAGTTTCTCAATATACCTGTTGTCTATGTGAAAGATGAATATGAGCTGAGCCAGAACTATCTGGTTGCCACCTCCATCTTCAGCCGGAGCAATGCCTTCTTGCAGGAGTATGAGGGGGTGGTGAGCAGCGCCAAGCAGATTTTTGAGGATACCAATAAAACAGGAGAAGTGCCTGTGGCGGAGACTAATGCCATCATCCAAAATGATGTGACGCCTATGGCAAAGAACAGCGGGGCGATTGATTATCTCTATGAGCTTAACCACCTGGCAAGCGATATCTACAACCATTCCCTTCGGGTATCTATCCTGGCCGGCGTGATTGCCAAATGGATGCGCTTTGGCAGGCAGAAGACCCAGGATATCATACTGGCTGGCTTCTTGCATGATATAGGCAAGACCAGGTTTTCCCAGAAGCTTTTGGACAAGCATGTGTCCAGGCTTACGAGTGAGGAGTACGAAGAATACATCCGTCACACGGTGGATGGTCAGCAGGTGGTGAATTCCCTTCCGAATCTTTCCGATGGGGTGAAGCTGGCTGTCTTGCAGCATCACGAGCGTATGGATGGCAGCGGTTTCCCCTTCGGCTCTACGGGAGCGGACATACATGAATACGCCCGCATAATTGCCGTAGCCGATATTTATGATAATATCACCACGGAGCGGGAGGGCTTTGTGAAGGAGACTCCCTTCACTGCCATTGCCTACCTTACGGAGCATATGTTCACCACTCTTGACCCAGGTGTCTGCATGCCCGTGCTCACCCATATCACGGATGCTTTCCTGGGCTCGAAGGTTATGCTCAATGACGGCACCAAGGGGATCATCGCCGCTTATCCCAAGGATTACGCGGGCCAGCCCATCATCAGCAACGAGGATGAGCAGCTCATCAACCTCAACGACCATCCAGAGCTGAAGATCATCGAGTATAATCCAAAATGACAAGCTAAAAAGCCTGCTCTTGCAAAAGGGCAGGCTTTTTGCTTGTCAGCGGATGCTGATGGCAGAGAATTCGCTTTTGTCAGCGCGATGATGAGAGATGGAGTATTCGAATGGATGCCCGTCACTGAAGAAGGCCACCTGCTCGATTTCCAAGATGGGCATTTCCGGCGGGATGCAAAGTTCCGCTTGTTCCAGTTCAGTGGAACGGACAGCGCGGATGGTGCGATGCGCGGATTGTATATTCAGCTTCAGGGTCTTTTCTATGTGCTGGTAGATGGAATCTTCCAGAATTTCATTGCGGATGCCGGGAACCAGCTGGATGGGCATCATGGTGTATTCCACCACTAGGGGGAGATCTTCCAGGAAGCGCACCCGGATGATGTCATAGACAAAGTCCTTGGTGGACATCTGAAGCTTTGATGCAACTTTTTCTGAAGGATGGACGATTTCGAAGCGCAGGACCTTTGTTTTGACCTTTTTGCCAGGATAGGTCTGCTTGAAGCCGGAAAATTGATTGCTGGTGCCCAGGCTCAGCCTCTTGGCGTAGTTTTCTTCCAGGGTCTTGACAAAGGTGCCGGAGCCGCGCCGCTTGGTGACCAGGCCTTGCTGGACTAATTCGTCCATGGCTTTTTTGATGGTTATGCGGCTCACCTGGTATTTCTCGCAAAGCTCCTTTTCCAAAGGCAGCTGCTCACCGGGGGAGTATTGGCCCTTGCGGATGGCTTTCAAGAGGTCGTCCGCAATTTTTTCGTATTTCAGCATGCTTATCATTCCTTAAAGATATTCACTATCATTATAGCGTCATAACCCTATTTTTTCCACCAGAAAATCAAAGGATGTACGGGTGCAGGGGCTTTGCTCGCTAATGGCCTTGCTGTCCGGAAGGGGAGGATTGCATGTTTTCTCCCTGCTCATAGACTTGTGGGAATCCTATGATTTTCGATGTTACGATAAGATATGCCCTTTTGTCAATAGGAATATTTTATAAAATAAAAGACATATCTTTTATTGACAAAGTTATAAGGAAAGGTATATAATACAGTCATAGCGGTGAAGATCGCAGGGATTCCGGCTGTTTAGGAAGGAGAATTATCATGAACATTTATCTGGTGTGCAATGCGGGGATGTCCACTTCCATCCTGGTGAAGAAGATGGAGGAGGCAGCAGAAAAAAGGGGCATGGCTGATGCGCATATCGAGGCTTTTTCTGTGGAGGTGCTGGATCAGAAGGCTGATACGGCAGATGTGGTGCTCCTGGGACCCCAGATCCGTCATATGCTGGAGGATGTGAAAAAGATCGTGGCCGGCAAATGCCCTGTGGAAGTCATAGATATGAGGGATTACGGTATGATCAGAGGCGAAAAGGTGCTGGACAAGGCCTTGAAGCTGGTGGGGTGAACTGTTATTTTCAGGCAGAGGGATTGTGCGGCGGCCAAGGCTGGCGCTGCCAGTCCCTCCCTGCAAAGCGTCTTTAGGAGGATGAACGATGGATTCCGTTATCTCAAGATTTGAGCAGGTCATGATGCCGCTGGCAAACAGGATTTCCGGCAATCGGTATCTCCTGGCCATGCGCGATGCGTTCTCCATGCTGCTGCCCTTCATTATCGTGGGTTCCTTCTTCGGCATCATCGAATGGGTGGTGCTGGACCCCTGGGGCACGATCATGGGCGAGGATGGCCTGAATCTGGGGCAGGCTCTCACGGGGCTGTCCGGTGAAGCCTACAAGGCTTCGGGCTTCGTGGCTGTCATGCAGATGCTGCAGGGCCTCTGCAACAATGTGGTGACCGTGGGTTTTGGCATTTTCTCTTTTTTGCTGGTGGCAGCTTTTTCCTATCGCCTGGGAGGAATCTGGGGCGGTGACAAGTTTGCCACAGCCCTTACCTCTATGGGAGCCTTCATCATCATGACTCCCCAGCAGGTGACTGGCAAGGCAGGCGATGTCATGGGAGCTTTCAGCCTGGACTATTTCGGCAATAAAGCTGTGCTGACTTCGATCATCGTGGCTACGGCAGCTTCCTGGCTCTTCGTGAAGCTGTCCAAGAACGAAAAGATACGCATCAAGATGCCGGATACCGTCCCCCCTGCCGTATCCAAATCATTCGCTGTGCTGGTGCCTGTCTTCATCACCTTATCGCTGTTCACGGTGCTTGCCACGATTTTGTCCCAGGCCCAGTTCCTGGACAAGAAGGCATTGAACGATCTCATCTATGCTGTCATTCAGGCGCCCCTGATGGGATTCTCCCAGGGCATTGGCTTTTCTATCCTGTATCAGGGCATTGCCTGGTTTTTCTGGTGGTTTGGCATACATGGGCATAATGTTACGGCTGCCATACAGAACATGGTGTATATGCCTGCCCAGCTGGCCAATCAGGCCGGGGATGCTGCCTATATATTCAGCAATGGCTTTTTCGAGGCGGGTCTCATGCACATCATGGGGCTGCTGATAGCTATTTTCCTCTTTTCCAAGCGTGATAGCTGGAGGGCGGTGGCAAAGCTGGGCTTCCCTGCCATGCTCTTCAATATCCAGGAACCCATTGCCTTCGGCTTGCCCATTGTGCTCAATCCCATCCTTCTGGTGCCTTATATACTGGCTCCCCTGGCCAATACTGTGG
Source organism: Pseudoselenomonas ruminantium (assembly GCA_015058655.1). Classification (GTDB taxonomy): domain Bacteria; phylum Bacillota; class Negativicutes; order Selenomonadales; family Selenomonadaceae; genus Selenomonas_B; species Selenomonas_B ruminantium_C. Next base: position 183,651 of record SVBX01000001.1, on the reverse strand, counting down.
TAGGCTGGCTGGCAATTTCTGCAGGGCTGGTGCCGGTGTTCAAGTATGTGGTCCCCTGGACGATGCCGCTTTTCTTTGGCGGGACCATTGGCACAGGCTCGGTGATGGGCGGGGTGCTGCAGCTGGTGTGGCTGCTGATGGATATCGTGATTTACGCTCCCTTTGTCATTGCGGCTAATAAGATGAAAGATGAAGAGATAGATGAGGAGGAGTCTTGATAATGGATGAAAAGACGGTAGAACAGTCTATGCAGCTGATCCTTCACGCGGGGAACGGACGCTCTATGGTCATAGAAGCTGTAAGGGATCTTCTGAGGACGGGAGATGTCAGCGGCGCCCGGGCAAAGATCAAGGAGGCCGGGCAGGAGATAGGCGAAGCCCATGATATACAGACGGCCATGATTTCTGCAGAGTGTGACGGGCAGCCGGTGGAAAAATCCATATTGCTCATCCACGCCCAGGATCATTTCATGACGGCTCTGGCTGTGCGAGATATGGCGCAGCTGATGGTGGATATGTATGAGAATCTTGGCAAGAAGGGATGAGTTCCATGAAGCATGAATTCCCCAAGGGGTTTTGGTGGGGGGCTGCTACCTCCGGCCCTCAGACAGAAGGACGCTTCCATAAGCTGCACCGCAATGTATTCGACTATTGGTATGATACGGAGCCGGAGGCTTTCTGGGACGGCGTAGGGCCTGATGTCACCTCGAATTTTTATAACGATTATGTGCGCGACATAGCTTTGATGAAGGAAATCGGGCTGAATTCCGTGCGTACCTCCATTCAGTGGACAAGGCTGCTGAAGGATTTTGAAACCGGGGAGACTGATGAGGAGGCTGCAGGGTTCTATCGTGCCATGCTGGAGGAATTTATCCGCCAGGGGATTCGCCCAATCATCAATCTGCATCATTTTGACTTGCCGGTGGAACTCTATGATAAGTATGGCGGCTGGGAGTCCAGGCATGTGGTGGAGCTGTTCGCCATCTTCGCCCGGAAATGCTTTGACCTGTTTGGGGATTTGGTGAAAGACTGGGTGACTTTCAACGAGCCTATGGTGGTGGCAGAGGGCGAGTACCTTTATCAGTTCCACTATCCCAACCTGGTGGATGGGAAAAAAGCCTGCCAGGTAATATACAATCTCAACCTGGCCTCAGCCAAAGCCATCAAAGCCTTCCGTGACTCGGCTTGTGGCAGGCAGGGCGGCAGGATTGGCATAGTGCTTAATCTGACACCTGCTTATCCGCGCTCTGATCGTGAAGAGGATGTGAGAGCAGCTGAGTTTGCCGAAGATTTCAAAAACAATCTCTTCCTGGAGCCTGCCCTCAAGGGGCGTTTCCCAGAGAAATTGGTTGCCACCCTGGAGAAGGATGGCGTGCTGTGGGAGTCCCTGCCCAAGGAACTGGAAGTGATACGGGAGAATACCGTGGACTTCCTGGGGGTGAATTATTACCATCCTTTCAGGGCCAAAGCCAGGGATAAGGCTTTCGATCAGTCAGGCGGCTGGCTGCCGGAAAAGTACTTCGAGGAGTACGAGGACCCGGAGGCGCGCATGAATCCTTATCGCGGCTGGGAAATATATCCACGCGCAATTTACGATATAGCAATCACTATGAAGGAAAAGTATGGCAATATCCCGTGGTTTATCTCAGAAAACGGCATGGGGGTAGAAGGAGAAGAAAGATTCTGCAATCAGGATGGTTTCATAGAGGATGATTATCGCATCGATTTCCTGGAAGAGCATCTGGCCTGGCTGCACAAAGGCATAGAGGAAGGTTCCAATTGTTTTGGCTACCATATGTGGACGCCCATAGATTGCTGGTCCTGGAAGAATGCCTATAAGAATCGCTATGGCTTCATTGCCGTGGAACTGGCGACTCAGAAGAAGACTATCAAGAAATCAGGGTACTGGATGAAAAAGGTCAGCGAGCAGAATGGTTTCTGATAAGTGAGCGAATGAAAATAAACCGGTCGTAACTGACCGGTTTATTTTCGTGGATTTCTTGACAATATTACAACTCTTAGGTATAATAACCCTGTATTAGTGCTTTAATATGATAAAGTGAGAGATGGGAGCGATGTTTATGAAATGGCAGAGATTGCTGGCTGCGGGCATGGCAGCTGCGATGATGGTGGCGGCAGGCTGCGGCGGACAGCAGAATGCTTCGAATCCTGGTTCTTCTTCCTCAGCTTCTGCAGGCAAGGCCATCGTGGTAGGCCTTGATGACAATTTCCCGCCCATGGGCTTCAAGGGCGAGGACGGGCAGATCACGGGCTTCGACATTGACCTGGCCAAGGAGGCCACCAAGCGCCTGGGCCGCGAGGTGGAGTTCAAGGCCATCGACTGGTCCAGCAAGGAGGCCGAGCTCAAGAGCGGCCGCGTGGATGTGCTCTGGAACGGCCTGGACATCACCGAGAAGCGCAAGGAGAATATGCTCTTCTCCGACCCCTATATGGATAACCGCCAGATTATCTTCGTGAAGAAGGGCGAGACTTCCATCAAAGATGAGAAGAGCCTGGCTGGCAAGGTAGTAGGCACCCAGAGCGCCAGCACTTCCGAAGAATATATGGATGGCAATGATTTCTTCAAGAAGGAAGTCAAGGAAGTCAAGAAGTATTCCGACTTCGTCTCTGCCTTCATGGATTTGGAGAATGGCCGCATTGATGCCGTGGTGGGTGATGAGATTGTGGGCCGCTACTACATGAGCAAGCACGCTGACAAGCTGGAGGCCGTGGATGTGGCTGTAGGCCCTGTAAGCACCTTCGGCATTGGCTTTGCCAAGGATAACCAGCAGCTCCGCGACGAGGTGCAGAAGGTGCTGAACGAGATGAAGAAGGACGGCACCATGGGCAGGATTTCCGAGAAGTGGTTCGGCAAGAACATCACCAAATAATTATTCGACCTTGATGGGCAGGCTCACAAGCCTGCCTTTTTCGTATGTGAATCTGGCGGAAGTCAGGTCGGTAAGCTCGGTCAGTCGCTGCCCGACTTCATCAGGAGGGAGCAGCAGGGGAATGGTCACATTCTCGGCGTATTCCGTCTCGCCTGTGCGGATGGCTTCCTTCCGCAGGTAATTTTCAAATGTGGCCAGCAGGTCGTAGCTTAAAGTCATGTTGATTTCCTGGAAAGGCGTGATTTCCAATTTGGTAGCGGCCTCCAGCCCCAGGAAAGCAGCGTGGCTGTAGGCGCGGATAAGCCCACCTGCCCCCAGCTTGATGCCGCCGAAGTAGCGGGTGACCACTACCACTAGATCAGTGAGGCCCTTCTGCTTGATGGCTTCCAGGATGGGAGCACCCGCAGTGCCCCCAGGCTCCCCATCGTCATTGGACTTCTGCTTGTCCCCGCGCTGGCCCAAGATATAGGCGGAGCAGTTGTGCCGGGCATCGTAGTAGCGCTTCTTCATGGCCTGGATGAAGTCACGGGCCTCTTCTTCGCTGTCTGCATGGCGCAGGTGGGTGATGAACTTTGACTTTTGTATCTCATAGAGAGTCTCAAGGCCCTCGTCTTTCTCTTCTATGGTGCGGTAAGTTTCCATGATTGCCTCCGATGCTTATGAACTATATTGGTATCATAATACATGAAAAAGTTTTTGGCTAGGAAGTGGGTATAAAATTTTTCAAAACTATAGTATTTGGTTTCCTTTTGTAGTATTCTTGAGGGGAGAATTTTTCTCTGCGTTTAAGTCCCGCGGATGACCGGATTTTCTGGCATGCAAGACGCATTACAGCAGCGGGGCTGGAAAGGTTGTGTTAATGAGGCCATGAACGAGTCGAAAATGAACAGAGGGCTGAAGAACCGCCATCTGCAGCTGATTTCCCTGGGGGGAGTCATAGGCAGCGGCTACTTCCTCGGCACGGGGTATGTGCTGGAGCAGGCTGGCCCGGCAGCGATACTTGCCTATCTTTTGGGAGGGCTCATCGTGCTGTGCGTCATGCTGTGCCTGGCGGAGCTGGCAGTGGAAAAACCCATTTCCGGTTCCTTCGTAAACTACGCCCGGGACAATATTTCCCCAACCTGGGCCTGTGGGGTGGGCTGGGCTTACTGGCTTACCTGGGTTTCCTACGTCCCTTCGGAGATGATTGCGGCGGGCATCATCATGGAAAATTTCCTGCCCCAGATCAGTCAGCTCTGGTGGGCGGTACTCTTTGGTTTGATTGTCACTGCCGTGAACCTCTTTCATGTGGACAAGTTCGGTGAAAGCGAATTCTGGCTTTCCCTCATCAAGATAGTGGCATTGGTGGCGTTCAGCATCGTGGCAGGCCTTATCTGCCTGGGGCTGATTGGCGACCAGGGTTATATCGGCTCATTGGTGCTTTTGGGCAGCGGCGGTTTTGCCCCTAATGGCTACTGGGCTATCGTCATGACCATGGTGATTATCCTGGTGAACTTCCAGGGTACGGAAATCATCGGCCTGGCAGCCGGGGAGTGCGAGCGCCCGGAAAAGAGCATTCCCATTGCGGTGCGGAATGTGACCTGGCGCATCATTGCCCTCTATATCATTCCCATTACCCTGCTGATCAGCATTTTGCCCTGGGATAAGGCAACCCTGGAGGAAAGCGTCTTTGCAGCGGCTATGGCTGAGTACGGGCTGAACGGCTTTGCGGCTCTCTTTGCCATGGTAATCCTCACGGCTGCCATTTCCTGCTCCAACTCCGGCCTGTACGGGGCCGCCCGCGCCCTGTATGCCCTGGGCAAGATGGATATGGCACCCAAGTCCCTGTCCCATATCAGCAGGAAGGGCATGCCTTCCCATGCCATCGTGCTTTCCATCTGCACCTGCTGGCTGGTGATCCTGCTGTACGCGTTCAATCCAGATTCTGCCCTCTACACGTACCTCTTGGCTGTGTCGGGCTTCACGGGAGCCATTGCCTGGATTTCCATCTGCTGGAGCCAGCTCAGGCGCCGCAGGGCGCTGGAGGCAGCAGGAGAGGTGGAGAAGCTGGCGTATAAAATGCCCCTGTTCCCCTATGTGACCTATTTCGGCATCTGGGCCCAGGTTTTCTGCCTGGCGGTGATGGCCTTCACCCCCGATTTGCGTGAAGCCCTTTACGCCGGTGTGCCCATGCTGCTGCTGCCTATGGCCTGGTATCGCCTGAGAGCCCGTTTGAGGGCACGGCGTGCGGCCATGGCAAGATAAATGAGATGAAGAAAACTGCCGGCCTGTGCTCGTTGGGGCACGGACCGGCAGTTTTTTGCCTTCCCCTCAAGGGGAAGGCTTGACGTTGCTTGTGTTTTGAGAAATTTCTTCTGGCAGGGGAGTCTTTTCCTTGGGCAGTTCCAGCTGGTGCCTGATGGCTTCGATTTCATCGGCGATGAAGAGCTTCACCGGGGATTCACGTATCATCACCGTCTGCAGGAGCTGGCTCTGCTGAGGCTGCTCGGCAGCGGGCATCAGGGCAGGGTCAGCTGCGGCCCGGGTGAGTGAGATGGCACGGCATTGAGCTCCTATGTAGTCATTTGTCTTGGACAGGAGCTGGGCTGTCTGGTCGTAGGTGTAGTCGGAAAGCTCCAGGGGCACCTTGCGGGCAGCCATGCGCTCTTTCAGCTGGTTGCTGTCCAGCTCCAGCTGCTTCAGGAGGGCGTAGGTGGTTTGCAGGCTGATGTTGTCTTCTTTGAAGCTTTCCAGGATGTGGTGGTACCACTGCCAGTTCCGGTCCAGCTCGTTGAGGTCCTTCTGGTAGCCTTCATACCAGGCGGCAAAGACTTGCTGCTCCTGCATGACGGCATAGCGCTGCTCGTCAGTGATGCCCTCCTGGGGAGATTGGGCGGCAGGCCAGGCGAAGTAGGCAATGGCTCCTGCCAGTCCGATGGTAAGGGTGAAGCCGTAGAAGGCCTTGCGGCTGCGGGTTTTCTTGTATAAGATGAAAAGAAGTACAAGGGCAATGGCCCCTAAAGAGTAGATAATCATAAAAACCTCCTTGGAGGATAGATGTTACAATAGATATTCTATCATAAAGGCGGGAAAAGGGTAAGGAGTGGATGTTCGTGGCTAGGGAAAAAATCAGCTATTTCAAGACCTTCTGGCATTTGTGCCGGGGGTACTGGAAGTCGGAGGAGAAGTGGAAGGCTATAGGGCTTCTGGGGGTGGTCATTGCCCTGAACCTGGCCGCCGTGTATCTGCTGGTGCTGCTCAACGACTGGTACAACACCTTCTACAATGCCCTGCAGGGCTATGATGAGGATAGTTTCCTGCCGCTGGTGGGGCAGTTTACCGGCCTGGCTATGCTCTACATCATCATTGCGGTGTACGCTATTTACATCAGGCAGATGCTGCAGATCAAGTGGCGCAGCTGGATGACGGACAGGTATCTCACCGCCTGGCTGGCAGACCAGTCCTACTACCGCCTGCAGGTGCTGGGCAGTGACACGGATAACCCCGACCAGCGTATCAGCGAGGACATCAACCAGTTTGTGAGCCTCTCTTTGCAGCTCTTTGTGGGGCTCCTGAAGGAACTCACCACCCTGGGGGCTTTTTCCGTGGTGCTATGGAACCTCTCCGGTGCCTTCACGGTGCCCATCGGGGGCCATGAGTTCGTCATCTATGGCTATATGTTCTGGTTTTCTCTCATTTATTCTGTCCTGGGCACTGGCGCTGCCCATCTGGTGGGCCGAAAGCTCATCGGTCTGGACTTTGACCAGCAGAGATATGAGGCTGATTTCCGCTTCAATATGATGCGGGTGCGGGAGAACAGCGAGAGCATTGCCTTCTATCGCGGGGAGGCTCCGGAGGGGGCGGGCTTCAGGGAGAGGTTCGGCAGGGTCATCGGCAATTTCTGGCAGCTCATGCGTCAGACGAAGCTGCTGAACTTCTATATCAACGGCTATGCCCAGCTGGCTGTCATCGTGCCTATCGTGATGGCGGCGCCCCAGTATTTTGCAGGCACCATCGCTTTGGGCGGCTTCATGCAGACCCTTTCTGCCTTCGGCAGAGTGCAGGATGCCCTTTCCTATTTTGTCACTTCTTACGACAGCATCGCCCAATTGGCGGCGGTCATTCGCCGTCTGGGTACCTTCAGCCGCCATATGGAGGAGGTGTCCGAGGTGGCAAACGGAGTCAGTCGCAAGGAAAGCGACGGGGAGACCCTGGCCATCAGGGAACTGACGGTAGCCCTGCCGGATGGCAGGGAACTGGTGCAGGGGCTGGAAGCAGACTTTGCTGCTGGCAGCAGGGTGCTGGTCATGGGCAGTTCTGGCTGCGGCAAGAGCACTCTCCTGCGCACTTTGGCTGGTATCTGGCCTTACGGCAAGGGCGGGCTTGCCCTGCCTGCCGAGCAGGTGCTCTTCCTGCCCCAGCGTCCCTATCTGCCTTTGGGCAGCCTGGAGCAGGCCCTTTCCTATCCGGGAGAAGTGACCGCAGACAGGGAGACCTTGCAGGGGGTGCTGGAGAAGGTGGGCCTTGCCTCCTTGACAGACAAGCTGGGGGAAACTGATGACTGGAGCCGCATCCTCTCCCTGGGCGAGCAGCAGCGGCTGGCTTTTGCCAGGGTGCTTCTGGCAAAGCCCCTCTGGGTCTTCCTTGACGAGGCCACATCTGCCCTTGACGAAGACCGGGAGCAGGAAATGTATGGCCTTTTGAAGGATGAGCTGCCCGATTTGGGCATAATGAGCGTAGGCCACCGCTCCACTTTGCTCAGGCAGCATGAGGAAAAACTCCTGCTGGACGGTCAGGGAGGGTGGCAGCTTTCCGCTATCTGAAAGGGCGGAAGGACGAGAAGCTAAATTAGAAAAAGTTTGTATGCACACAGAAAATTCCTCTGAAAAAACGTCAAGAATATGACTTTCTTCACTAGATTTTTTGTGTGCTATTGCCTATAATATATGTATTCATTGATAGGCGGTTGGTATGGAACGTAGAGAATTCCTGGAAAAATTACATTTTTCACCCTGGACAGCAGCTGGCTGCCGGGGGCTGTGGGAGCGTGGAATAATCTGTACGCCAGGCTGCCGGAACTCATTGCAGGAGCCAGGAAAGTTTTCTTTGGGGGTGCTTCCTGATGCGCTACAGATGGTTTGCCCATGAAGATGAGAAGGATGAGTTTGACCAGCCTGTCTCCCGTGCCCTCTGGCATGATGAAGACAGGGAGGAACATCCCAAGGTGATATTCTCTGTCGGCAAGGGTGCCGGCACATTCCTGGCTGGCATGGTTGTGTGCTATGCGCTATGGGCTGGGGATCTGCAGCTGTTCCTCTTCAGTTTCTCGGTGCTGCTCTATTTGCTTCACCCGCTGGCCAGAAGCCTGGGCGGGGCGCGGGGGAGATTCCTCTCCAATTTTTTGAAGGGGTTCAGCCTGGCGCTGGGCTGGGGAATCCTTATCTGGGTGCTTCTTTGATGACATAATTGTCAAAAAATAGCTTTTTTTCCAATCAGTGGCTTGATAAGAAATTGATTTGGAAAAAAAGCGAAATTTTTTCTTTTTTGGCAGGAGATTCCTGCTAAGGCTAGAATAAGTAAGTATGCAGTGAAGCTGTTATCTCGTAGTTGAGGGTTAAGGAAAACCTTGGATTATCGGCTGATACAGAATTTGGGTTACATTTTTGAATAAAATGCTGTATACAATACTTTGGTTGTGTAAATAATGTATACTAACAGAGGGTTTTCTGTTATTATAGAGGTAACAAGGCGAATTGGTCATAATATGGGGAGCCAGTCGTCACAAATATCCAAGGGGGATTTTTTATGAGAAAGACAGAATGCTTAGCAATGATTCTTGCAGGCGGCCAGGGCAGCCGCCTGGGGGCTTTGACGAAGAAAATCGCCAAGCCGGCCGTGCCTTTTGGCGGCAAATATCGTATTATCGATTTTCCGCTGAGCAACTGTGCTAACTCGGGAATCGATAAGGTGGGCGTGCTGACTCAGTACCGTCCGCTGGAGCTGCACAACTACCTGGCTTCCGGCAGTGCCTGGGACCTGGATAAAAGTGACGGCGGCATCTTCATCCTGCCTCCCTATGCCCGCGAAAAGGGAGCAGACTGGTATCAGGGTACGGCAGATGCCATCTACCAGAACCTGAACTTCATTGACCTGGCAGATCCTGAGTATGTGCTCATTCTGTCCGGTGACCACATTTACACCATGGATTATTCCTGGATGCTGGAATCCCATAAGATGAACAAGGCAGAAGCCACCATCGGTGTCTTCGAAGTTCCTTGGGATGAGGCTCCCCGCTTCGGCATTATGAACACGGACAAGTCCGGCCGCATCCTTGAATTCGAGGAGAAGCCGGCTAAGCCCAAGAGCAACCTTGCTTCAATGGGCATCTACATCTTCAACAAGAGCTACCTCAAGAAGTACCTTGAAGAAGATGCCAAGGATGAGACTTCCTCTCATGACTTCGGCAAGAACATCATTCCGAAGATGCTCGCCGACAAGGGGCGTCTCTATTCTTACGCTTTTGATGGCTACTGGAAGGATGTGGGAACCATTGAGAGCCTCTGGCAGGCTAACATGGATCTCCTGCAGGACAAGCCGCCGTTTGAGCTCAATGGCGACTGGAAGATTTATTCTTCCAACCAGCCCTTCCCGCCTCATTATATCGGCAAGGATGCCAAGATCAAGAAGGCTATGGTAAGCGAAGGCTCCATGGTTCTGGGCGAGGTGGAGAACTCCATCATCTTCCCCGGAGTCCGCATTGGCAAGGGAGCCAAGGTCACCAATTCTGTCATCATGCCCTCCACCGTCATCAAGGACGGTGCTGTGGTGGATTACGCCATTGTGGCTCAGAACTGTGAGATTGCCGAAGGTGCAAAGGTCACGGGCGAGCTGGGTGCCATCACGGTTGTGGCTGAGGGCGAGACGGTTGAGGCAGCTGCCAGCGGCAAGCAGGCAGGCTGAGCCTTCTCACACAGGAAGACCATGAGATCGGAGTGAATAAAAATTGAAAACAGTAATGGGGATTATCAATCTTCAGGAAGAGAACAAGCTGATTCGCGAACTTACAGACCGTCGTGCTGTTGAGTCATTGCCTTTTGCAGGTCGTTACCGCTTGATTGATTTCACGCTTTCCAGCATGGTGAACTCCGGCATCCAGAATGTCGGTGTCATGTTGCCGGATAAGCCCCGCTCCGTGCTTGACCATCTGAGGTCCGGCAAGGATTGGGATCTGGCCCGTCGCCATGATGGACTATTTTATCTCCCTGCCCCACATGATGAAGCAATAGCAACACGCAAAGGCGATCTCAAGAACTTTTACCACAATCTGGATTTCTTTGAACACAGCTCCCAGAAGTATGTGCTTCTGACCAGCGGCAGCTTTGTTTACAATGTTGACTTCAGCCAGCTCCTCCGTTTCCATCAGAATACGGATGCTGACATCACCATGGTTTACTATACTTCCACCCATGAGACCCCGGGCCGCAATGTGGTCATTGAGACGGCGGAGAACGGCCTGGTGGAGGATATCTCTGAGAAGCAGGCTGTCTATGACGGCTCCAAGGTGGCCATGAGCGTTTACCTCATGGAGAAGCGCATTTTCGCCGAGATGGTGCGCTATACCTTCGAACATGGCGGCCAGGACCTCATGATGGATGGCCTTATCCGCAGGGCTTCCGAGTACAACATCTATGCCTGCGAGCATGATGGCTATGTAGCTCATGTGGATTCCACCACGGCTTTCTACAAGGCCAATATGGACCTCCTGGAGCCGGAGAACTGGGAAGAGCTCTTTATGGGCCGCAATTCCATCTACACCAAGGTGAAAGATGAAGTGCCTGTCCAGTACAAGGAGAGCGCTGATGTGAAGAATTCCCTCATTGCCAATGGCTGTGAGATTCGCGGCGAGGTGGAGAACTCCATCATCTTCCGCGGCGTCAAGATTGCCAAGGGCGTGAAGGTCAAGAATTCCATCATCATGCAGAAATGCGACATTCAGGAAGGTTCCCTTATCGAGAATGTCATTTGCGACAAGAATGTGGTCATCACCAAGGACAAGTGGCTCAAGGGAGCCCCTAATTATCCCCTCATCGTCACCAAGAATGTAGTTATCTAAAGATAAGGCAAGCCGTTGTAAAGAGGTTCCAGCCTGCTTTTGGCGGGGCCCTTTATGACGGCTCTTTATATTGTGCAGTGAAAGTCCAGCAAGCCGGAAAGCGGCTGATGGGCTTTTTCACGCACTCAAGCTGTGCGAAATTTCGCACGAGGCTTTCCCAGAGGATGAATATGGCTTGGTTTTAGTTACACCGAAGGAGAGTGTTTTTGTTGGCAAAGGAAAAGAAAGTCAATAAGGTCAAGGATAAGGCTTATGAAAAGCTGAAGAACGAGCTCAAGATGCGTTTCATAAGCACGGTGCACATCATGTGGGGCCGTGAGCTCCATGAACTGACCAAGAACGAGATTTACCAGACGGTGGCCTCTGTTGCCAAGCAGTACATTTCCGACAACTGGATCAAGACCAATCGTACTTATGACGAGCGCCAGGAAAAGCAGGTTTATTACTTCTCCATCGAGTTCCTGCTGGGCCGTCTCCTGAAGTCCAACCTCATCAATCTGGGCATTGAGGAGGCTGTGCAGGAGGTGCTCCAGGACGATTTCAAACTGGAACTTTCTGAGATTTACGAAGAAGAACCGGATGCAGGCTTGGGCAACGGGGGCCTGGGGCGCCTGGCTGCCTGCTTCATCGATTCCATGGCGGCCCACCGCCTGGCGGGCCACGGCTGCAGCCTCCGCTACCAGTTCGGCCTCTTCGAGCAGAAGATCATTGACGGCCAGCAGGCGGAGATTCCCGACAACTGGCTGAAGAACGGCTTTGCCTGGGATTACCGCAAGGCTGATAAGGCCGTTGACGTGAAATTCTTCGGCAATGCCTATATGAAGGACATAGGCAATGGGGAATTGGAGCTTGTGTATGAGAACCCCACCACCGTCATGGCTGTGCCTTATGATGTTCCTGTGGTAGGCTACCATAACAATACGGTGAACAACCTGCGCCTCTGGAACGCAGAAGTAAACCGCGACTTCTCAGATTACGGCTTCATCACCCATGAGCAGCTGCAGCAGAAGGAGCAGTACAGGCATTTCGTAGAGAATATAACCCGCTATCTGTATCCGGATGACAGCAGCTATGAAGGGCGCCAGCGCCGCCTGATCCAGGAGTACTTCCTGGTGTCTGCAGGGGTGCAGAGCATTGTCCGCCACTATAAGAAGACGGGCTCGGCTCTCAGCAACTTCCCCCAGAAGATCGCCCTGCATATCAACGATACCCATCCGGCTCTCATTGTGGCAGAACTCATGCGCATCTTTGTGGATGAGGAGAAGATGGAATGGGATGAAGCGTGGGCAATGGTGCGTAACACCGTGGCTTACACCAACCACACTATCCTGCCCGAAGCGCTGGAAACCTGGCCGGTGGATATGTTCAAGGAACTGCTGCCCCGCATCTACATGATCATCGAGGAGATCAACCATCGCCATCTGAACTTCGTGCGCAAGCGCTATCCCGGCGATGACAACAAGGTCCGGGCTATCTCCATCATCGAGGGTGGTATGGTGCACATGGCAAGACTTGCCATCATCGGCTCCCACAGCGTCAACGGCGTGGCAGAGATCCACTCCATGATTCTCCAGAACACCACTCTGCGCGATTTCTATGAGCTCTATCCCCGCATGTTCAACAACAAGACCAACGGCATCACCCATCGCCGCTGGCTCATGGGAGCCAATCCGGAGCTTTCGGATCTCATCGATGAGACCATCGGCAGCCGCCGCTGGCATCGTTATCCGGAGCAGCTGGATCTCCTGAATGACTATGTGGAGGACAAGCCCTTCCTGAACAAGCTGGGGGATATCAAGACCCTCCGGAAGAAGAGGCTGGCTGACTATATCCAGAAGCACAACAACGGCCTCATGGTGGATCCTAACTCCATCTTCGACATCCAGGTGAAGCGCATCCATTCCTACAAGCGGCAGCTCATGAACATCCTGCATATCATGTACCAGTATGACAGGCTGAAGCATGACACCAGCTATGACATAGTGCCCACCACCTACTTCTTCGGCGGCAAGGCAGCCCCGGGCTACTATATCGCCAAGGAGACCATCAGGCTCATCAACGCCGTTGGCAGCAAGATCAACAACGATCCCGTCACCCGTGACAGGCTGAAGGTGGCTTTTATCGAGAACTTCGGTGTGTCTTTGGGCGAAATCGTCTATCCTGCTGCCGAAATCAGCGAGCAGATTTCCACTGCTTCCAAGGAGGCTTCCGGTACCGGCAACATGAAGTTCATGATGAACGGCGCTGTTACCCTTGGTACCCTGGACGGAGCCAATGTGGAAATCCGCGAGGCTGTAGGCGGAGATGACCACTTCATCCTCTTCGGCCTCAGGGCTGAGGAAGTGCTGGCTTATTATGCTAACGGCAGCTATTCTGCCTGGGATGAGTTCAACAGCAACGAGACAGTGCGCAATGTCATGAACCAGCTGGTGGATGGCAGGTACGGTGATTTCCGTTCCCTCTACGATTACATCCTTCACAGCAATGACGAGTTCTTCATCATGAAGGATTTCCTTGCTTACAGTGAAGCGCATGAGGAGGCTATGCGTCGCTATGAGCAGCGCTTCGACTGGCTGAAGTCCTCGGCGGTGAACATCGCCAACTCCGGCAGGTTCTCCTCAGACCGCACCATCGATGAGTATGCCAATGAAATCTGGCGCGTGAAGCCCTGCATGATCAACTGAGAATTTTAGGAGATTGATCGGTGCCATATAAGGGAGGGCTGTCTGTGAAGACTTCCAAACTCAGCGAGTTTGACCTGTATTTGTTCCATCAAGGGACAAACTATCACGCCTACGAAATGCTCGGGGCGCATTTTGAGACCAAGGGGGAGAGCAGCGGTGTCCGCTTCGCCCTCTGGGCGCCCCATGCCAAATCTGTCAGCGTAGTAGGGGATTTCAATAACTGGGATACCAGAGTGAATCCCATGGAGAGAATCGGCGATGGAGAAATCTGGCAAGTCTTCATAGAGGGACTTTCCCAGGGAGATATCTACAAGTATGCCATAGAGCCACAGTGGGGAGGCCCTCACATCATGAAGGCCGACCCCTACGGCTTCTATGCAGAGAAGAAACCTAAAACGGCCTCCAGGCTGTATCGCATGGACCAGTATGCGTGGCAGGATGGGGAGTGGCAGGCAAGGCAGAGGGAAACTTCTTCCTATAGCCGCCCCATGCTGACCTATGAGGTCCATGCCGGCTCCTGGCGCCGCAAGCAGGACGGGGGATACCTTTCCTACCGTGAGCTGGCAGATGAGCTCATCGCCTATGTGCGGGATATGCACTATACCCACATAGAGTTCATGCCTCTCTGCGAGCATCCTTTCGACGGTTCCTGGGGCTATCAGGCTACTGGCTATTATGCAGTTACCAGCCGTTATGGCACGCCTGATGATTTCCGCTATCTGGTGGACAAGGCCCACCAGAATGGCATCGGCGTCATCATGGACTGGGTGCCGGGACATTTCTGCAAGGATGAGCAGGGGCTCAGGCACTTTGATGGCCCGAACCTCTATGAGTCCGACAATGAGCAGCTGGCGGAGAATTGGGAATGGGGCACGGTCAATTTTGACTATGGCCGCACAGAAGTGCAGAGTTTCCTCATTTCCAATGCCATGTTCTGGTTTGAGGAATTTCATATTGACGGGCTGCGCATAGATGCAGTGGCCAATATGCTCTACCTGGACTACGGTAGGAAAGAAGGGGAATGGCAGCCCAATAAGTACGGAGACACTGGCAATCTCGAGGCCATGGATTTCTTGAAGAAGCTCAATGAAGCCGTCTTCAAGTATCATCCCCAAGCCTTGATGATTGCTGAGGAGTCTACCGCCTGGCCCTCCATTTCCAAACCGGTTTACATGGGGGGCATGGGCTTTAATTACAAGTGGAACATGGGCTGGATGAATGATATGCTCAGGTATATGAGCCTTGATCCCATCTATCGCAAGTGGAACCACGACAAGGTGACTTTCTCCTTCATGTATGCCTTCAGCGAGAACTTTGTGCTGCCCTTGTCTCATGATGAGGTAGTGCATGGCAAGTGCTCGCTGATTTCCAAGATGCCGGGGGACTATTGGCAAAAGTTTGCCAGCCTCAGGGCTTTCTACGGCTACTGGATAGCTCATCCTGGCAAGAAGCTCCTTTTCATGGGGGGAGAGTTTGGCCAGTTCATTGAGTGGAACTACGATGAGGCTCTGGACTGGCATTTGGTAGAGCAATATCCCATGCACGCAGCGCTGTCTGCTTACAGCAGGACCTTGAACAAGTTTTACTGTGATACCAAGGCTCTCTGGCAGGTGGATTTTGACTGGGAAGGCTTCAAATGGATTGACTGCAATGACAATGAGAACAGCGTGATATCCTTCATCCGCAGGGCCAAGGACAGAAATGACTTTCTCATCGTTCTTTGCAATTTTACCCCCGAAACCCGTGAGAATTACCGGGTGGGGGTACCCTCCAAGGGGATTTATGTGGAAGTATTCAACTCCGATGATAAAGGGTTTGGCGGCAGCGGCATAAGAAACGCAGGGGATATCCAGTCCCAGGAAGTTCCCTGGCATGGCCGCGAGCAGTCGATCACTCTGACCTTGCCGCCTTTGTCTACCCTGTTCTTCAGGGTCAAAGGACAGGCCGGGGCGGGCTACATAGCCCCGGAAAAGGAAGGAATCACGGAGGTGAAAGGCAGGGCGGAGAAGGAGCCTTCCAAGGTCTCTACCGAAGCTGCCGAAACAGGGGACAGCAGAAAGTCAAGAAGTGCTTGATTAGGATTCAACATAACCAAGGTTTACTATAAAGGAGGACATAAGGCATGAATGTACTATATGTAGCATCGGAAGCGGTGCCTTTTGCTAAAACGGGCGGACTGGCTGATGTGGCAGGCTCTCTTCCTAAGGCATTGCGCCTGGAGGGAATAGATGTCCGGGTCGTTATGCCCAAGTTTGGCAAGATTCCTGAGGAGTACCGCTCCAAGATGGAACATGTCTATGATGGCGAAATCAATGTGGCCTGGCGTACCAAGTATGTGGGCCTTGAGAAATTGGAGTATGAGGGCGTTACCTATTATTTCATAGATAATGAGGAATACTACAACCGTGAGGGATTCTACGGCTATGACGATGATGCGGAAAGGTTCTCTTTCTTCTGCCGTGCGGTGCTTTGCCTCCTGCCCGCCATGGACTTCTGGCCGGACATCATCCATAGCAATGACTGGCATGCAGGACTCATCAGTGTTTTCCTGAAGCTGGAGCACAAGGACGATGAGCGCTATGAGAAGATTCGCACCCTCTATACGATTCACAATCTGAAATATCAGGGCATCTTCCCCAAGGATGTCATGTCCGATGTGCTGGCCCTGGATTGGAAGTATTTCAACAATGGCGACCTGGAATTCTACGATGCAGTTAATTTCATGAAGGGTGGCATCATATATTCTGACTTTATCTCCACTGTCAGCAAGACTTATGCTCAGGAAATCCAGTACGGCTATTTCGGCGAGCATCTGGACGGCTTGTTGCGCAGTCGCAAGGATGATCTCTTCGGCATCGTGAACGGTCTTGATTATGACACCTACAATCCTCGGACGGACAAGAATATCTTCGAGACTTACGATGTGGATGATCCTTCCCGCAAGGCAGACAACAAGACAGAACTCCAGAACCTGCTGGGGCTGCCAAGCAAGCGTCAGGTGCCTATGGTGGCTTTGGTTTCCCGTCTGGTGGCAGCCAAGGGCATGGATCTCATTGTGCGCATGATGGATGAGATCCTCCTGCATGAGGATATCCAGTTCGTGTTGCTGGGCACCGGTGACAAGGTTTATGAGGATTGGTTCAAGGGCTTGGCATGGCGCTATCCTAACAAGGTTTCCGTGAACATTTACTTCTCCAATCAGCTGGCCCAGCGCATCTATGCGGCAGCGGATATCTTCCTCATGCCTTCGAACTATGAGCCTTGCGGCATCGGTCAGCTCATTGCTTTGCGCTACGGTGCCATCCCGGTGGTGCGCGATACCGGCGGATTGAAGGATACGGTGGTGCCTTACGATAAATATACCAAGCAGGGCAATGGGTTCGTATTCTCGGATTATAACGCCCACGAAATGATGTATTCACTGAAGCGTGCGCTTTCGGCTTATGAGAACCCCGGCGAGTGGCGTCAGATCGTGAACAACGCCATGACCTCAGATTACAGCTGGGCTGAGTCGGCCAGGGAGTACAAGCATCTTTACGAGAAGCTTATGGCCAAGGAAATAAAGTGAAACATTGATATACGGGGCGGTCTTCTGGCCGCCCTTTTGTCGTTAGGCACCCAACAGAGTTTTGGTGAAGGATGAGGGAGGGTGAGGCAATGCTGGATAGGCATAATGTCGAGCATAATTCACATAGCGTCTACTATCGTTCAACCATAGGGGCTGCGGAAGCTGGCTCCAAGATAAGGCTGGGACTGAGGATACATACGGAGCTGGCCATCAAGCAGGTATTGCTGCGGCTATGGCAGGAGCGCAAAGGGGAAACGCTGTTGCCCTTGCAAGTGAAAAAACATGTTGAGGGCACGACGGATTATTTTTTCAGCACGGAGCTGGAATTGCCGGATAAGGGCTGCCTCCTTTGGTATTATTTTATCATCAATACTTCACAGGGGACATGCTATTACGGCAACAACCCGGAAATGCTGGGAGGAAAAGGGGATGTGTACGACAATGTGCCCTATTCCTATCAGATTACCGTTTACAATAAAGGAGCCAGGACGCCTGATTGGTTCAAGCACAGCGTGATGTACCAAATTTTCCCGGATCGCTTCCATAGGCATGGCAATGCGCTTATTCCCAAGAAAGGGGCTGTGTATCATGCTGCCTGGGAAGATGATCCATGCTATTACAAAGATCCCGACACCAAGGAAATCGTGGCCTATGATTTCTTTGGGGGCAATTTGAAAGGCATAGAGGAAAAGCTGGATTACCTGAAGGAACTGGGGATTTCTGTTATTTATCTGAACCCGGTCTTTGAGTCAGAAAGCAACCATCACTATGATACCGGCGACTACCACAAGGTAGATCCCATCCTTGGCACCAATGAGGATTTCAGGCATCTTATCGACACTGCCAGGGAAAAGGGGATCAGCATTATCATAGATGGCGTATTCAGCCATACGGGAAGCAACAGCCGCTACTTTAACCGCAAGGGTGAATATGACACGGTGGGAGCTTATCAGTCCAAAGAGTCCCCTTACTATGACTGGTTCTGTTTCCGCAACTGGCCTCATGAATATGACAGCTGGTGGGATTTCAATACCCTGCCGAATGTGCAGGAAACTAATCCTTCGTATATGAAATTCATCATCAGTGACGAGGACAGCGTGCTGCACCACTGGATGAAGGAAGGTGTCATGGGCTGGCGCCTGGATGTAATCGATGAGTTGCCGGAGCCATTCTCCCAGAGCTTCTATGGGGAGCTCAAGAAGACAAACCCTGAGGCCGTGATGATTGGGGAAGTATGGGAGGATGCATCCCATAAAGTGGCTTACGGAGTACCTCGTGAATATCTCTGCGGTCAGGAAATGGATTCTGCCATGAACTATCCCTTCAGGGAGATACTCTTTGACTTCCTGATGGGGCGTGTGGATGGAAACATGGCAGCCCGCAAGTTCAGGAGCCTCAGGGAGAATTACCCTAAAGAGAATTTTTACGCCATGATGAATCTTATTGGCAGCCATGATGTGCACAGGGCTATCACCTTCCTGGGGGAGGCGCCTTACTATGATGGCATGCCGGCAGTGGAACAGTCCCGCGCCAAGATGGACCCGGTGCATTATTCCCTTGGGAAAGCGAGATTGCTCATGGCAGCTGCCTGGCAGATGACTTATCCCGGTGTCCCCTGCATTTACTATGGGGATGAAATCGGCATGGAGGGATTCAAGGATCCCTACAATCGTCGTCCTTACAAGTGGAGCGGCGGCGATGAAGAGATACAGGGGTTCTACAGGAAACTCATAAAGCTGCGCAATGAGCATGCTGCCCTGCAGACGGGAGAGGTGCTGCCCCTGTACGCCGCAGGCAATGTGATTGCTTATGCCCGCGTCATTCGCGGGGGCAAGGATGTATTCGGAGCAGCGGCAGAGGACAGCACTTTCATCATAGCTTTCAATCGCAATGCGGAGTGGGAAAGCATTGACATCGATGTCAGCGATTTTGCGTCAGGTGACTTCGAGGATGTGCTGTCAGAGCACAGGGAAAGGTATTCCGTGGTACGGGGACGGCTTCATTTGCGGCTGCAGGATTTGAAGCCATTGGTGCTGAAGGCTGTCAAGCCTGTGAGGAAGTTCCCAAGGCAGGCGGGGGTCCTTTTGCATCCCACCTGCCTGCCCTCCAAGTATGGGGTGGGGGATTTTGGCAAGGAGGCCTACAAGTTCATTGACTTCCTGCAGGAGGCGGGGCAGACTGTCTGGCAGATCCTGCCCTTGGGACCTGTGGGCTTTGGCTATTCTCCCTATCAGTCTCCCTCTGCCTTTGCCGGCAATCCCTTGCTTATCGATATCGATGAATTGATCGAGAAGGGATGGCTGTCTGCAAATGATGCCAGGCTGCCCTATGCCGGAGGCGGTTCTTTCGTGGATTTTGAGAGGGTGCAGGCCTTCAAGAGCAAGTGCTTCAAGAAAGCTTACGCTCAGTTTGCCAAGACTGCGGCCCAAGATGGGGAGTATGAAGCCTTCTGCTACAAAGAGGCTTACTGGCTGGATGACTATGCGCTCTTCATGGCCATCAAGAAGGAGCAGAAGGGGGCTCCCTGGACAGAGTGGCCCAAGACTTTGGGGCACAGGGACAAGCAGGCCCTGAAAACAGCTGCAGCGCGGCTGCAGGAGGCAATCGGCCTTGAGAAATTCATGCAGTATCTCTTCCACACCCAGTGGCAGAGGCTCCATGATTACGCCAGGGAACACGGCGTTTCCATCATGGGCGATATGCCTATTTTCATCTCCCATGACAGCGCCGATGTCTGGGCTAATCAGGGACTCTTCGATTTGAACCCTGATGGCACAGCCAAGACTGTGGCCGGAGTGCCGCCTGATTATTTCAGCGCTACGGGCCAGCTTTGGGGCAACCCGCAATATAACTGGCAGGCCATGGAGCGGGAGAACTATGGCTGGTGGAAGAAACGCTTCAAGAAGCTCTATGAACTGGTGGACATCGTGCGCATCGACCATTTCCGTGGGTTTGAATCTTACTGGGAAGTGGACGGCAAGGCGGAAACTGCCATCAACGGGCGCTGGCTCAAGGGTCCCAGCAAGCCTTTCTTTGACGAGATAAAGAAAAGCCTTGGCGATATGCCAATCGTGGCCGAGGATTTGGGCATCATCACCGACGAGGTAGAGGCCCTCAGGGATGCCTGCGGCTTTCCGGGCATGAAGGTGCTGCACTTCACCCTGCATTTCGGGGATATGGGACGCTTCGGCTTCGTAGCTCCGGAGAACAGCATTGTCTATACCGGCACCCATGACAACAATACCACCGTGGGCTGGTACCTGCATGATGTGGACGATGCCATGGGGGCGGCGGTGGCTGACCTTCTGGGAGCGCGCCACGACAGGCCCAAGGAAGTCTGCGAGCGCCTGGTGGAGTTTGCCTATGCTTCTGAAGCCAGGCTGGCCATGGTGCCCATGCAGGACCTCATGGCCTTGGATGAGCGCAGCCGCATGAACACGCCGGGCACCGTGGGGTTCAACTGGAAGTGGTGCCTGAAGCCCGGCTACCTCATGGAGATCGACACAGAACGGCTTAGGGAACTCTGCGTACGCTATGAACGCTGATTTTCATGTTGCTTGATGAGAGGAGGATTGCTGTGCCAGCAGCAATCCTCTAATTCAATTTTTCATGAATTTGTGGTATGCTATTGTGGTAGCGATAATTCAATAGATGGGAGGTAACTGCCATGAGCGAATATACCTTTGTGGTGGAAAAAAAGTGCCCTATCTGTGGCAAGATGACCCGGGTGTCCAAGACCAAAGCCCGCCTCATAACGCTGAGCACAGATGAGGATATGTGCGTCCACTATAAGGATTTCAATCCCTACTATTACAAAGTATGGTTTTGTGAGCATTGCGGCTTTGCAGCGGAAGAAAAGGTATTTGTCGGCAATATGCCGGCCAAGCACAGAGAGAAGATAGCGGAATTCCTGAGCCGCAGGAAAATGGCTCTGGAATTTGTGGAGGAGCGCGGCAAAGCTGAGGCAGTTGCTTCCTTCAAGCTTGGGATTTTCTACGCTGAAATGCTAGAAGCTTCCTTCAATCGCCGGGCCGGGCTATATCTCATGCTGGCCTGGATTTTCCGTGATGCCGGAGAGCGGGAAAATGAGATGGAGATGCTTGGCAGGGCGGCAGAGCTCTATGACAGGTCACTCACTACGGAGGAGTATCCGCAGAACGGCATGTCGGAAGGGCTTTGCATGTTTCTCATAGGAGCCATCTATTATCGCAAGGGGGATATTGAAAAATCCACCCAGTATTTATCAAGGATCATCGGGGATCAGAGCCTCAGGACTTCAGATTCCAAGCTCTATGACAGGGCTCGCAACCTCTGGGAGGATGTGCGGGCCGCCAAGAAGGAAAGCGCGGAGGAGGAAAGCAGTTAATGGATTTGCCAGCAGCCTGGGTTGAACAGGTACAGAAGATTGATTGGGCGCAGCTGAAGGAAAAGGTGCAGGATTATGGTCCGGCCCTCAAGGTAGTGAAGGGAACCTGGTCCAGGGAGAGCCTCAAAGAGATCAGTGAAGGCAGATTATTTGTGCCAGATGAAGTCATAAACGATGCCTTGGCTAAGGGGCTGGAGAAGAAGCCGCAGCAGGGGCTGAAGCGGATCTCGCTTCGCTCCCATGAGAATGGAAAGCTGGATATCGAGGCCTCTACGCAGAAAGGGGAACTGAAGCTTTCCGGAAAGATCAAGGAATTTGTCCATCAAGGGGATAAGACTTATATGGTCTATCAGGTGCAGAAGAAACGATTGCCTGGTCATGGCCTTATGTCATGGATTTTTTCCCTGGTGTCGCTTTCCATGGTGGAACGCATGATGGGCAAGGTTGATACCTTTGAAAATATGCCTGTCGATATCAAACACAACGATGTGAGGGTGGACTGCAGCCAGGTGCTGGCTGCCTCTACCTTTGGCCAGACCAGCTTCCATGGTCACAGGCTGCTGGACATGATTGAAATAAAAGGGGCCATCCCTAAGGAAAATGGCATAGAGTTCCAGACAGAGCTTCACATACCGGATGATGTGAAGGCTGACCTGAAAGGTTTGCTGAAGAGCAAAGGGGAGGAGATAAGGACAGAAAATGGTGGGGAATAACATGAGAAATACAGCAGGGAAGAAATTCAGGATGGCAACAGCGGCATTCTTGGCGGTGCTCATGTTCATGCCCCTGGGAGGAGAGGCCAGGAAAAAGGCAGCTGATCCCGTGCCAAAGATTGTCTATGTGCCGCACGACAACCGTCCGATTTCCAACAAGCAGACTGCAGAAGTGGTGGGGAAACTGGGATATCAGGTAGTGGTTCCTCCCGATGAAAAGCTGGGAAATCGCACTAATCTGGGCAATCCGGAAGTGCTATGGCAGTGGCTGGAGGAAAATTCCGGGGAGGCGGAAGCTGCGGTTATTTCTTCGGATGCTATGCTTTACGGCAGTTTGGTGGGTTCAAGGAAGCACAATTACTCCCAGGCAGAGGTCATGGCAAGGGTAGACCGCTTCAAGAAATTCAGGCATGAGCATCCCAAGATGCAGCTCTATGTATTCAGCTCCATCATGCGCACGCCCAGAAGCGGGGAGGCATCTGGCCATGAAGAGCCTGCATATTACAGGAAATACGGCGCTGATATATTCCGGTATACAGGGCTGAAGGACAAGGAAGAAACAGAAGGCCTGACCTGGAGGGAGAAAAAAGAAGCCGGTTTTTTGGAGAGACTGATACCGAAGAAAGATCTCCAGGACTGGCTGGGCAGAAGGCAGAAAAATTATGCTGCCAACGAGAAGCTCTTGAGCCTGATAAAGGCAAATACCTTCAATTACATGGTGCTGGGGCGGGATGATAATGCGCCGCTTTCCCAGACCCACAGGGAAAGCCGCCACTTGCAAGAAGCAGCGGGAAATCTGGAGAGCAGCAAATTCCAGGCCATGGCTGGCATAGATGAGATCGGCATGCTGCTCCTGGCCCGCGCTGTCAATGATATCAAGCACGATGTTCCCTTTGTGTATGTCCGGTATAATTGGGGGCGGGGAGGCAAGACCATACCCGCTTATTCGGACGAAACCATTGGAGCTTCCATTGACTCGGCCATAAATGTGGGCGGAGGCATTCAGGTGAGTTCCCCTGAGAAGGCAGACCTGGTACTGGCAGTCAATACTAATCCCAATGGCCGGACTTACGAGGCCAGTGAACGCAGCAACGATGGCAGGAGCCGCGAGGGGACGGATTACTTCGCGGATTTGGTGAATGAATATGCGGCCAAGGGCTATCCCCTTGCCATCGCGGATGTCGCTTATGCCAACGGCTCGGATAACGCCCTGATGGAGAACTTGAAGAAAAGAGGACTTCTCTTCGAACTCAAGGCTTATAGTGGCTGGAATACTCCCACTAACAGTTCTGGCTTTGTCATCGGTGAGGGCATGCTGGCAAAGTATATGAAGGATGAGGCGGTCGATGACCTGCTGCTCACCCGCTATCTGGATGATTGGGCCTATCAGGCCAATGTGAGAGGTACCATTGCCCGTCAGCTTACCTGGTTGCGAGGGGATGGGGTTTATGGCAGCCTGGATGGCAAGAAAAGGGCTGTGTCTGAAAGGTCTGCCCGCATGATGACTCGTTTTGTGGAAGAAAATTTGCCGCCTTTCGAATCATTGAAGGAAATTGAAGTCAATTTCCCCTGGAATCGTTTGTTTGAATCTGATATAATTCATGCGAAGGAACTTTATCCCATGGATTATTTGAAGCATTGAAGGAAAAGGACTTTCCCTGAAGGAAGGTCCTTTTTTACGGTGCAGTGATGGATCATGATGAAATGCTAAAAATTTCGTGGCCCGGGCAGGATAAAAAGCCCTTATGTAGAAGATATCTTCTTAGAAGTCTGTACATAAGGTAGCTTTTGGGCTATCATGGAAAGGAAGTGAGTCCCGGTCATGCTGGAACAGATCATGAATTCACCCAATATGGATTATTTGTCCAGGGGAATGCAGGCCGCCACTATGCGCCATGAGGTAATCAGCGATAATATTGCCAATGTCAATACCCCGAAGTTCAAGCGCAGCTATGTGACATTTGAGGACCTGCTGGCCAAGGAACTTCACCTTGATGATGAACAGGGCAAGCTGGATGTAGTGCGGACCCATGACCGTCACATGCCCATACCCATGCGCACCAAGGCGCATGCTGTCATAGAGAAAGACGATACCACTACCATGAGAGTGGATCATAACAATGTGGATATTGACACAGAGATGGCTAACATGGCCAAGAATCAGCTGTATTATAATTCCATGGCGACTCAACTGGGTGGCTTCGTCACCAAGATGAAGAATGTCATCACTAGTGGTCAGAGCTAAGATTGGAAATTGCAAGAAAGCAAGAGGTATCGACATGAGCATGTTCATGGGAATAGACACAGCGGCCTCCGGCCTTACCGCCGAACGGTTGCGCATGGATGTCATTTCAAACAATATAGCCAATGCCAACACGACTCGTACCGAGCGCGGTGGGGCTTATCACCGCCGCTTTGTGGTCTTTGAGCCCAGGGGTACTGGAAAGAAGACATTCAATGATTTCTTGGAGAAATCCATGAACAAGCTGAAGGCCGGCGAAGGTGTCAGGGCTGTGATGATCAGGGAAGATAACGAGCAGGGACCGTTGGTCTATGATCCGGGCCATCCGGATGCCAACGCTGAGGGCTATGTGGAGCGTCCCAATGTGAATGTGGTGGCCGAGATGGTGGATATGATCACGGCTTCCAGGGCTTATGAGGCCAACGCTACCAGTATCAACGCAGCCAAGGCTATGTACAGCAAGGCGCTGGAGATTGGCAAGTGATGAGAGATAGTCAGGCTTGGGGAGGGGATAGTCATGGAGTTAGCACCCTTGCAGATGACTCCGGTGAGCATGCGCGCCACCAGCCATTTGGGTGAGACGGAAAAGCCGGAGGAAACGAAGGATTTTGCCGAATACCTGAAAGGTGCTTTGAAAGAAGTGAATGCCCTGCAGAATGAATCGGACCGTCAGAATGCCCTTCTGGCTGCCGGCAGGGTAGAAGATATATCGCAGGTTGTAGTAGCGTCCCAGAAAGCTGAGCTTGCCTTACAGCTGACCTTGCAGCTGCGAAACAGGGCAACGCAGGCCTATCAGGAAATCATGCGCATGCAGGTTTGATATTGATCGGGCTTAAATGATGACGCGAAGGGATTGAGACCATGGGAGATTGGAAAGAGCGGTATCTGGCGCTGTGGGAGAAGTTTACCAAAAGACAGCGTTATATCATGTTAGGATCCGCTTTGGCTCTCCTCCTTGTCATACTGGGCATTAGTTTTTGGTATGGCAGCAAGCCGGATATGGTACCTCTTTTTACGGGGATGGAGACTAAGGATGCCGGCGAGGTGGCAGCAAAGCTTAAAGAAAGCAAAATAGAATACGAAATACAGGAGACGAAGCTGGGGACCAATATATTGGTGCCATCCAAGAATGTGCATGATGCCAGGCTCGACTTGTCTACCCAGGGACTTCCACGGGGACAGAAAGGTTTTGAGATCTTTGATGACAGCAAGCTAGGTGTCACGGAGTTCCAGAACAAGGTAAATTATCTCCAGGCACTTCAGGGAGAGCTGACCCGCACTATCGAGCAGATAGCGGCTGTAGAGAAGGCCAGGGTGCATATAGTCCTGCCGGAGGACAGCCTTTACAAGAAGAACGAGAAGCCTGCTACGGCGTCCATAATGCTGCGCCTTCGTCCCAACATGGAGCTTTCCAAGAAGGAAATCAAGGGCATCGTGAATTTGACTGCCCACAGCATTCAGGGACTTCAGCCTGAAAATATCACCATCGTGGATGATACTGGGCAGATACTCAATGACCCTGATGAAGATGATGAGCAGAATGTCAAGCAGAAGACCATGACCCAGCTGGAAATGACCAGGAAGGTCCAGGACAACATTCAGAAGAATGTCCAGAGCCTGCTGGATCAGTCCCTGGGTGAGGGCAGGGCCTTTGCCAGGGTAAGCGTGGAGCTTGATTTCGATGACCGCCAGACGGATCGCCAGACTTTCACTCCTGTGGTGGATGAGTCCGGCATTATCCGCAGCCAGCAGGATATCAATGAGACATACGAGGGCACTTCGAATAATCCGGGCGGCCCTGCAGGCGTTGAGTCTAATGTGCCGGGCTATGTAGCTCAGGAAGGCACAGCCAATGCCAACTATGAGAAGAAGGAATCCACTAAAAACTACGAGATAAACGAAGAGAAGCAGCGCACAGTAGCTTCTCCCGGCTCCATCAAGCGCCTGACGGTGGCTGTGCTGGTCAATGACAGCATCAATGCCACCCAGCAGGAAAGCATCATGAGGAGCGTGTCCAGCGCGGCCGGCATCAACTCCGAGCGAGGTGATACCATTTCCGTAGAGCCGTTGCCCTTCAGCACCGAGGCTGCAGACAGGAGAGCGGCTGCAGAGCAGGCGGAGAAGGATCGCCAGGATCGCATTTTCTACATGCAGGTGGGCATTCCTCTCCTCATCATCGCGCTCATTGCCTTTGCCCTTTACATGCGGCGTCGCAAGAGACTGCAGGAGGAGGCAGCAGCTGCAGAAGCTGCCCGCATCGCTCAGGAAGAAGAGGAGCAGAGAATCGCTGCAGAAAGGGCGGCACTGGTGGAAGCTGGAGAGATCGAAGAAGAGGAACTTACAGAAGAGGAGCAGAGGCAGCTCAGCGAGAAGCAGACGCTGCAGCAGCTTATCGACCAGAAGCCGGCGGAGGTTGCTATGCTCATCAAGACTTGGCTTGCGGAGGAATGATGGCTTATGGCTGATATGTATGGCGACGATGAAGGCGAACTCACACCACAAGAGAAGGCCGCCATATTGTTTATAGCGCTGGGGCCGGAGTACTCGGCCAAGCTGTTCCAGCATATGGATGATGAGGAAATCGAAAGGATTACCCTGGAGATCGCCAATCATAAGCAGGTCAGCGCGGAACAGAAGGCTGCGGTCATCAGTGAGTTCTATCAGATGGCCATGGCTCGCGATTATATCTCCAGCGGCGGTCTGGAATATGCCCAGAATGTGCTGGAGAAGGCCCTGGGGGCCGACAAGGCCATGGACATCATCAACAGGCTCACTACCAGCCTGCAGGTGCGTCCCTTCGATTTTCTTAGGAAGACGGACCCATCCCAGCTCATGACTTTCATTCAGAATGAGCATCCACAGACCATTGCCCTTATCATGGCATATCTGGAGCCTGATCAGGCCAGTACCATACTTGGTTCTCTGCCACCTGAGTCTCAGGCGGATGTGGCGAAGCGCATTGCTGTCATGGACCGTACTTCTCCGGATATTGTCAGGGATGTGGAGCGTGTGCTGGAGCGCAAGCTTTCGGCTATGGTTACTCAGGACTTCACCACTGCTGGCGGTGTCAAGGCCATCGTGGAAGTCCTCAACCGGGTGGACCGCACCACAGAGAAGTCCATCATCGAGACCTTGGAGGTGGACAATCCGGAACTGGCAGAGGAGATCAAGCGACTCATGTTCGTGTTCGAGGATATCGTCCAGCTGGACGATCGTTCCCTGCAGAGGGTGCTCAGAGATGTGGACACCAAGGACCTTTCCCTGGCTCTCAAGGGCACTCAGTCCGAGGTGGCAGATAAGGTCTACAGGAATATGTCCAAGCGTGCGGCAGATATGCTGCGTGAGGAATTGGAATTCATGGGCCCTGTGAAGATCAGGGATGTGGAGGAAGCACAGCAAAAGGTCGTCAATGTCATCAGGGCGCTGGAGGACAAGGGCGAGATTGTGGTTTCCCGCGGACAGGGAGACGAGATGATTGTCTAAGGTTATCAAGTACGCGCAGTGGCAGGAGACTCCTCGCTCCATCGAAGCGCCAGCGGCTACCAGGAAGCCTCAGGAGGCGGAAGCGGAGCCGGAAGTGGACGAGGAGGCTGTCTCCCGTCTGATGGAGGAGATTGCCCGGAAAGAAAAGCGGGCAGAGGAACTTTTGCAAGAGGCCGAAAAGAATGCGGACCTCCTCAAGCAGGAAGGCCAGGCCGAATATAACCGCTTGCTGGAAAAAGCCAAAGCGGAGATAGAGGCGCAGAAGGAGGAAGCCCGTACCAAAGGGTATGAAGAAGGCTTGCGCCAGGGGCGTGAGGACGGAGAGAAGGAAATCCGCAGCAAACTGCAAGAGGAGATAAATCAGGCAAGCGCTCTGGCAGAGAAAACCATGCATGATGCAGAAGAGGCAACCCTTGATTATCTGCAGAAGGCAGAGAATGATGTAGTAGCTATAGCTATGGAGGTAGTGGAAAAAGTGCTGCCTCAGCATTTCATAGATGTGCCGCAGGTGGTGCTGCCTTTGGTCAAGGAAGCTATCTTGAAGGTTTGCGACCAGAAAAAACTGGTCGTGAGCGTCCCTCCCGATGCATATGATTTCGTGCTGATGGCCAGGGACGAGCTGCGCCAGATCCTTTCAGCCGGGGATGCAGTGCTGGAAATACACGCAGATGAGGCGTTGAAGCCGGGGGACTGCCTGATAGAAACTCCCAATGGCAGCGTCGATGCAAGGCTTGCTACGCAAATAGAGCTCATAAAGCAGGCGGTTTTGGATGTAATGATGTAAGGGAACTGTTATGTCTGGATATTTTGACGGACCGATGCAGCTTAATATTGACAAATTCAAGGATGCCATAGCTGGTTGCCACAGCATGAAGCTCACTGGCAAGGTGACTCAGGTCATTGGCTTGGTCATTGAGTCACAGGGACCTACGGTCAGTGTGGGCGAGCTTTGCTATGTCAGCTCCCACTTCCCCAATGTGCCGCCTATTCCTGCCGAAGTTGTGGGATTCAGGGAAGGCTATGTCATGCTCATGCCTGTCGGAGAGATGCAGGGCATAGGCCCTGGGTGCGAAGTGGTGTCTGCTCAGAAGATGCTGCAGGTGAAGGTAGGCCCAGAGCTTTTGGGCCGGGTGCTGGATGGCTTGGGCAATCCCATGGACGGCAAAGGGCCTCTCCTGATGAAGGAAGAATATCCTTTGCAGGCGCCTCCGCCACCTCCCCTCACTCGTCCCCGCATCAAGGACAGCCTTTATGTAGGGGTGCGGGCCATAGATGGCCTTATCACCATGGGAGAGGGGCAGCGCATTGGCATCATGGCAGGTTCCGGGGTGGGCAAGTCCACCCTTCTTTCCATGATTGCCAGGAATACGGAGGCAGACATCAGCGTCATTGCCCTGGTGGGGGAGCGTGGCCGCGAGGTGCGTGACTTCATTGAAAGGGATTTGGGGGAAGAGGGGCTCAAGCGCTCGGTGGTGGTGGTAGCCACCTCCGATACGCCGGCTCTCGTGCGCATCAAGGGGGCTATGACCGCTACAGCCATAGCGGAGTATTTTCGGGACCAGGGGCATAAAGTCATTCTCATGATGGATTCTGTCACCCGCTTCGCCATGGCCCAGCGCGAGGTGGGCTTGACCATCGGGGAGCCGCCGGCTACCCGTGGCTATACCCCTTCGGTGTTTGCCTTGCTGCCAAGATTGCTGGAGAGGGCAGGCACCAGCGATAAAGGCTCCATCACCGGTATCTATACAGTGCTGGTGGATGGCGATGACATGAATGAACCTATCGCCGATGCTGTGCGAAGCATTCTGGACGGACACATAGTGCTTTCCCGCGCTATAGCTGCCCAAAATCATTTCCCGGCCATAGATATTCTGTCCAGCGTCAGCCGTGTCATGAATGAAGTGGTGGAAGAAAGGCATCTGAAGGCTGCCCAATCAATGCGGCAGCTCATGGCGGTGTACAAAGAGGCGGAGGACCTTATCCATATAGGAGCTTATGTGAAAGGGTCAAGCAAGAAGATTGACGAGGCTGTGCAGAAAATAGACAGTATCAACGACTTCCTCTGCCAGGGCATATTCGAAGTCGACTCTTTTGAGACTACGGAGCAGAAACTCACAGGCATTTCAGGGTGATGTGAAATGAAAAAGTTCAAATTCCAGCTGGAAACATTGCTGAAGGTCACCCGCATGAAAAAAGAAGATGCAGAAGTAAAATTCGCTGAGGTTTCCAGGAGGCTGGAGGAACAGAAAGAGCAGCTGCAGCTTCTCATCAATGAGATGGAGCAAGGTCAGCGGGATTATGAGACACTCTCAAGGGAGGGTACCAGAGTCACCGTGGGCAGGCTTATGAGCTTCAATCGCTTCTTCGCTTGGAAGCGGGAGCAGATAGAGATCCAGCATGGGATCATTCTCCAGACCAAAGGGGAGAGGCAAAAAAAGCTGAAAGCGCTCATGGAGGTCATGACCTACTTGAAGAGCATAGAGCAGCTCAAGGAAAAACGCTTGCGGGAATACAATGAGCAGGTGATGTTCGAGGAACAGAAATTCCTCGACGAACTGGGCCTGCAGCTCACCATGAGAGCCAGAAGGGAGACAGCTTCATGACATCTATTGATTTGTCTGGCGTAAGGCATATACAGGCACGCATAGCGGCCATCCAGGAGCAATTCGGCATTCCCGGCGGCGTACCAGGAATGGATTTTGACAGTATGCTGAACAAGGCGATGCATAAGGGAGATAAGGAGAAGGCACTTCCGGCTGAGGCAGCCGGGGCAGCGGTGGAAGCGGCCTCAGGGAAGACGGGCGATCAAACTCAGGAAGCAAAGGCTCCCAGGGAGGTCAGGATTGCAGGTTATGCGCCTCATACCAAA
This sequence comes from Pseudoselenomonas ruminantium, assembly GCA_015058655.1. Classification (GTDB taxonomy): domain Bacteria; phylum Bacillota; class Negativicutes; order Selenomonadales; family Selenomonadaceae; genus Selenomonas_B; species Selenomonas_B ruminantium_C. Next base: position 152,744 of record SVBX01000001.1, on the reverse strand, counting down.
GGCGAGGGAACCTTGCTGTCAGATGCGTCTTTGAGCCAGCTGGTGAAGGAAGCCTCGGATAAGTACCAGGTGGATCCCAAGCTGGTCTCAGCTGTGGCTGAAGTGGAGTCAGGCGGCAACCAGGGAGCGCAGTCTCCTGCAGGTGCTATCGGGGTTATGCAGCTGATGCCTGATACGGCGGCTTCCTTGGGCGTGAATCCCTATGACAAGCAGCAGAACATCGAGGGCGGAGCCAAGTATCTTCGTCAGATGCTGGACAGTTTCGGCGGCGATGTGAAAAAGGCTGTGGCAGCCTATAACGCCGGGCCTAATGCTGTGAAGAAATATGGTGGGATTCCACCCTATCCGGAAACTCAGAGCTATGTGGACAAGGTCCTTGATTTGTATCAATAAGGGAAAATACGATAGACGAAGGCAGGAGATAAGATGGCAGAGAAAAAAGGCGGGGGAAAGAAAATCTTCAAAATCATCCTTATGCTGTTTCTTCTCCTGGTGCTGGTCATAGGCGGTTTCGCCCTGGGGGTGTATCTGCGCATCTTTGATACGGCAGAGATGAATGAGAAACTGGGACTCTATAATCTGCCTGTGGTGGGACAGTATTTCGTGAAGCCTGCTCCGCAGCAGGAGGAGATGGATGAGAAGCCTTTGGAGGATGTGAAGCCAAAGACTGACGATAAGAAGCAATCCAAGAAGCTGACCCTGACCAAAAAGGAAATCGAAGAGCAGATGAAGGAAAGGGAAGCTGCCGAGAAAAAGCGCGTGTCCAAGCTGGCTCGCCTTTACAATGGCATGAAACCCAAGGATGCAGCGGAAGCCATGGATGCCCTGGATGATGATCTGGCCGTAACCATATTGCAGAAAATGGACGAGGGTACTGCATCGAAGGTTCTGTCGGAATTCGAGCCGGCCAAGGCTGCCCGCCTTACGCAGATCATCTACGAGGGTACCAAGAAGAAACTTCAGACGGCTGCGGACATTGAGAAACAGGAGCAGGGAGAAGTCCGGCAAGGTGAGGGCGCTGCCGCAAAGGCAGAATGAAAAAGAAATGACAAAAAACGGGGACAGATTCCAATTTCAGCTTAAGGAATCCGTCCTTTTTTTCGATACATAACTTGAGAGGAGGTGTGAGCCGGATGAATAATGCAAATGTTATGGCTCTGAACATACAACAGGCCGCGCCCGTGAAGGGAACCGGCAAGCCCGGGATGAAAGGAAGCGCAGATGATGCATCGGCGCTGAATTTTGATGAGGCGCTGGGTCGTTTGCAGCAGGAAGCGCAAAAAGAACTCACATCAACTGGCAAGGAGAACACTTCACAAGGCAAGGATACAGGGGATGGCGGCAGCGGCAAGGATGGCGCGCCCCAGAGCCACCTGGCGATGGTTATGGCGCTGCCGCTCCAGCAGGTGGCAGCTGAGGAAATAGCAGCAGTTGAGGAAGCAGCAGAAGAAGCCCCGGCTGCCGTGGTGGATTTCACTGAGGAAGCGCCTGTAAGTGGAGATTTGATAAAGCCCCCGGCTGATTTTGCGATGGAAGGAAAAGCCCCTCAGCAAAATTTGCGGAGCCTGTTGCCTCAGAGCGATGAGGCAGAGGTCAAGAACAGGGATTTTCTTGCCATGCTTTCGGGAGATTTGACTTCCAGCCAGAAGGCAGAGGCTCAGAAGGCAGAGGCTCAGGGAAGGCAAGAGCCCGTGGCTCAGCTGGCAAGGGCAGTCCAGGATTTTGGTGGCGGCAAGCAACTGACGGAAAGACAGGATGTTTCAGTGGGAGTGGGTCAGCAGGCCAGGACGGTGACAGAAGCGCCTCAGCGGGCCTTCAATCCCATGATGGTGGGACAGCCGCTGCAAGAAGCAGAGCCGCGTGATCCTTTGGGACTGGCACTGAAGCAGGCGCAGAATCCAACGCTTCGCAGTGAACAGCCAGCAGATAAGGGAATGCAGCTTCAGGGCGAAATAAAAACGCCTGCTGCAGCTGTTCAGGCCGTGCAAGTGCCGGCCGTCAACGCAGCAGCGGTGTCAGAGCAAGGAAGGCCTGCCGCCCAAAATGAAAGCCTGCAGCCTTTGCTGGGAAATAATATTGTGGTGGAAACGGAAGAGATGGCACAGCCGCTTCGTGTCATGCACAGCCAGGATGCACAGCAGGAATCGGCTTTTAGGCAGCAACAGGGGCAACCATCTTCCCAGGGGAATCTTGCTCAGCTGGTAGAAGCTGAGGAGGCGGAAGCTCCTGCGCAGGCGGTGCCCACAAGCCATAACCTTGGGGCAGCGCAGGCGAATGCCTTCCAGCAGGCTATGACAACTGCTGTTGCTGAAGCTCCTGAAACTCCTGAGGCGCCTTTGCAGCCACAGACGGATTATGAAGTGCCGGGACAGATTGTAGAGCAGGCACGGTTCATCCGCAGCGGCCAGGATACGGAAATGGTCATTCACCTCAAGCCGGAGCATCTGGGAGACTTGACCCTAAAGATTTCTGTTACTGAGAATGGAGCTGTGACGGCTTCCTTCCACAGTGACAATGCGCAGGTGCGCACCATCATCGAGAACAGCCTGGTCCAGCTTCGTCAGGAGCTTAACGATCAGGGCCTCAAGGTGGACAGCGTAGAGGTGTTCTCGGGACTGCCAGACGGACAGCTGCCCCAAGGGCAGGGCCAGCAAGCCTGGCAGCAGGGAAGCCAGGGCAGGTATGCCGGGGAGAGGAAGCCGGAGGATTATGCTGAGGAGGCAGATGATCTGGCTGCAGCAGCTCTGGCGCAGAGCCAGGAAAACGCAGCTGACGATGGGGTAGATTATCGCGTATAGAGAAGAGGGATATTATGTCGGATTCAACTTCGCTTAATACCGTTACGGTGGACGGCATTACCTATAATGCCCAAAAATATTCAGCTGATCAGGCTGCCAAGCAGGTCAAGGACAATTCTGCTTTGGGCAAGGATGCATTCCTGCAGCTGCTGGTGACCCAGATGCAGTACCAGGATCCCCTGGATCCCCAGGATAATGGCGAATACTTGGCACAGCTGGCTCAGTTCTCAGCCCTTGAGCAGATGACCAATGTGGCAGATGGCCTCTCGGGGGTTTCCAACCTGGTGTCAAACATTGACACTTCCGTGCTGGTGGGGCAGCTCAGCCATATGATCGGGCAGGATCTCCAGTGGAATGAATCATTCAGCTATCAGGATGAAGAGGGCAATCTGAAGGTGAATTCCGTGAAGCATGAGGGCAAGGTCACGGGAGTCAGCATTTCCGATGGCAGCCCCACTATCATTGCAGAGGAGGCAGGAAAGACCTATCAGGTGAAGGTGAGCGATGTTACCCGCATAGGCGCAGGCGCAAGCGGCAGCTAAGCGGGCTTTTGCCCAGGTGTGAAAAAGGCAGCCAGAGGACTTTTTGAGCTGGCTGCCTTTTTTTAATTGGAAAAATGAGAAGAAAAAAAGGGAAATGGCCTATCCGTGACGAAAATACAGGACAAGAGCATTCTTAGGGAACTTGAGGGATTATATCAAGGGAAGAAAAATGCTTCCAGGATCAGGGGGATGTAAAAATGATAAAACTTACAAGATTTAATTCCCAGACAAATAAAAAAGGAGAATTTGTACTTAATGCCGAAATAATAGAAACTGTGGAGGAGACGCCGGATACGGTCATCACTCTGCTCAACGGCAAAAAGCTGATTGTGGAGGAGCCCATGGACGAGATCGTGCGTCGGGTGATGAAGTATCGCAAGGCGCTCAAGTTCTGATAATGATTCAGATTGCTCAAATGGAGGGATTTATAAATGGCTGACGAAGAGAAAGAACAAGAGGCTGCGCCAGAAAAAAAGAAATCACCCATCATATTGGTCGTAGTGCTTGTGCTGGTTGGCCTTGTGCTGGCAGGGGGGATTTCCTTCTTCGTAACCACGAAAATGATGTCGAACCCCCAGGCTGAGTCAGTCAGCGAGCACCATGACCCAGGGGTGTTCATCAAGCTTGGGGATGCCAAGGAGGGCATCCTGGTGAATGTAGGAGGCCAGAAGGCTGGCAAATTCCTGAAGACCAGCATCGTGTTGGAGATGAATCCTGGCAAGAAGGATAACATCCTGGAAGGCGTGCTCAAGCCTGAAGCAGAGACCAAGATCCTTGACACGACCATGCAGATGCTCAGAAGCGCCAAGCTGGATGAGTTTGATGCTGCCAAGCAGGACGAGCTGAAGAAGAAACTGAAGGATGAGCTCAATGAGCGCTTAGGGCAAGGTTCCGTGTATGATGTGTATATAACCAGCTTCCTGCTCCAGTGACTCAGTTTTAATAAAGCAGGAAGGAGGGCGAAGATTGGCAGAAGATGTACTTTCCCAATCCGAGATAGACAAGCTGCTGTCTGCGTTGTCAGACGGCTCGGTATCTGCGGAAGAGGTTAAAGCAGACGAAGAACAGAAAAAAGTCAAATCATACGATTTCAAGCGCCCTGACAAGTTTTCCAAGGATCAGATTCGCACTCTGTTCATGCTCCATGAAAGTTTCTCAAGGCTATTGAATACATACCTATCCACGCATCTTCGCACCATGGTGAATGTGGAGGTGGCTTCGGTTGAGCAGCTGACTTATCAGGAATTCGTTCAATCCCTGGCCAATCCCTCAGTCATCAGCATACTGGCGGTACCGCCCTTGAAGGGCAATATCATCATGGAAGTCAACACGGAGATAGCCTTTGCCTTCATAGACCGCGTCTTTGGCGGCGAGGGCAAGAGCGGCATCAAGACCCGCGTGCTTACGGAGATTGAGGAAGTCGTCATGCGACGCTTTGTGGATAAGGCTACCAGCCATCTGAAGGAAGCATGGGCCAATGTGGTGGAGTTCTACCCTAGTGTGGAGGCTACGGAGTCAAATCCGCAGTTTACGCAAATAGTGCCACCCAGTGATATGGTGGTCATTGTCACCATACAGATGAGGGTGGGAGAAGTAGAAGGCATGATGAATATCTGCATCCCCTATCTGGTACTGGAGCCGGTCATGTCAAAGCTGACGACTACCTTCTGGGTGGCCTCGTCCGTGTCCAGGGATGATGACCCCGAGCAGGTGAAAATCCTGCAAAGGAAAATTGAAAGGACCAAGGTTCCTTTCTTGGTGGAAATGGGGGATATCAATATCACGATCCACGAGTTCCTAACTCTGGGATTTGGGGATGTGCTGCAGCTCGACACCAAGGTGGATGACGAGCTCAAGTGCAGGATAGGCCGCAAGGCCAAGTTCTTCTGCCGCCCGGGAACTTCAGGAAAAAAGATGGCGGTACAGATTACCAGGATCTTGAATGAAGATGAGATCCTGAACGAAGGAGATGAAGAAGCCAATGAGTGACGATATGATCTCGCAAGAAGAAATAGACGCCCTGCTTAATGGTGGCCTGCCACCTGCAGGGGGCGGCGATGCACCAGCGGGAGAGTCGGCAGATGGAGGCGGCGGACCGGCGGCAGATGCCGGGTCTGATGATTCATCTCAGTTCGCAGATGTGCTGTCAGATATTGAAAAAGATGCTCTGGGGGAGATAGGGAATATCTCCATGGGCAGTGCAGCCACCACTCTCTCGGTGCTTTTGGGCCATAAGGTGAACATCACCACCCCTACGGTGTCTGTGTCTACTATGAGCCTTATCAAGGAACATTATCCCATGCCTTACCTCATCGTTGAGGTGGGTTATACCATTGGCATTGATGGCAACAATGTGCTGGCTATCCAGGCGCAGGATGCTGCCATAATCGCAGACCTTATGATGGGCGGTGACGGCACCAATCCGGATACCAACATAGGCGAAATCCAGATGAGCGCCGTGGGCGAGTCCATGAACCAGATGATGGGTACCGTGGCCACCTCCCTTTCGTCCATGTTCAACAAGAAGATCGATATTTCTCCCCCTCGGGTGAATCTTATCGATCTGGGGGCGGAGGACAAGGTCACGGAAATCATCGGCAACGATGACCCCATCGTGCGCATTTCCTTCCGCATGGAGGTCGATGGCCTCATTGACAGCGAGATCATGCAGATATTGCCTGTCCATGTGGCCAAGGAAATGGTTGAATCCCTGATGAATGGAGAGGCCAATGTGGAGCCGGAACCGGCTCCGGCCCCGCCGCCGGCAGCTCCGGCACCGGCAGCAGCTCCGCCGCCAGCGGCGGCTGCTCCACCCCCCATGGCAGCTGCTCCGCCTCCCATGGCGGCAGCCCCGCCGCCTATGGCACCGGGGGGGATGCCACCTGGGGGAGGCTATGGCTACGGCTATGGCGCGCCCATGATGGCACAGCCTCAGGCCGGGGCCAATGTGCCGGTGCAGCCGGCAGCTTTCGTTCCGCTCAACATGGAGCCCGTGCAGGTAAATGACGCCAATATAGGCCTCATCCTGGATGTGCCCTTGAAGGTTACGGTAGAGCTGGGGCGCACGCATAAGTCCATCAAGGAGGTCCTGGAACTTACCAACGGCTCCATTGTGGAGCTTGATAAGCTGGCTGGAGAGCCTGTGGATATCCAGGTCAACGGCAAGTTCCTGGCCAAAGGCGAAGTAGTGGTCATCGATGAGAATTTCGGTGTCCGCATCACTGAGATAGCAAGTCCGGCAGAGAGGGCCGCAAAGCTGCAATAAAGTCGATTGTGACTTTGGCAGCTTGGGCAGACACTTGTCTAATGGCGGACTTTCCTATATAATTAAATCAGCTTTGAAGTACATCTGAGTTTCTTTTAAGGTGAGGAGAGATGAAACATGGCAGTAAGAGTATTGGTCGTTGATGACGCAGCATTCATGAGAATGATGGTCAAGGACATTTTGTCCAAGAATGGCTATGAGGTCGTCGGCGAAGCCGAGAACGGCATGAAGGCTTTGGAAAAGTATCAGGAGCTGAAGCCGGATCTTGTTACCATGGACATCACGATGCCTGAAATGGACGGCATCAGCGCTGTCAAGGAAATCAAGAAGGTAGATCCAAACGCAAAGATTGTCATGTGCAGTGCTATGGGCCAGCAGGCCATGGTTATCGAGGCCATTCAGGCCGGGGCGCGTGACTTTATTGTCAAGCCTTTCCAGGCTGACCGCGTTTTGGAGGCTGTCCGCAAAGCAGTGGGCTGATGGGCAAGAGATATTATGTGCTGGTGTGTTTAGCGGGACTGCTGCTCGTAGCTTTCGCAGAGCCGGCCCTGGCAGCCGAGGAGGCTGCTCAGGGTGGGTATCTGTCCGGTTACGATACAAATGTCCCGCAGCCAGCAGCAATGTCTTGGTGGTCCACCGCTGCTTATCTGGTCAGCCTCTTTGTTATTTTTGCCTTCGTGGTGGGAATGGCTTATCTGGCGGCAAGATTTTTAGGCGGGCACTTCGGGAGGCCCGCGCAGGCTTCTGCAGGGCGCATTGTGACACATCTGCCTCTGGGCCCTAACAGATCAGTTTGCGTGGTGGAAATAGCAGACCATTTTCTGCTGCTTGGGGTTACGGAACACGAGATAACTCTGCTGTCGGAAATTACGGACTTGGAGGAAATTGAGAAACTTCGCCGAATGGATTCGGAAACTGTCCTTTCCGGAGGAATGTTTTCTCAGCAACTGGGCTCCTTGTCAAGTTTGGCACAAAAGATACCACCTTTCCTTCGTAAATGATGTTGCAGGAACTGAAGATGTGAATGATTGGGGGTGGTAGATGTGGTACACCTGAAGGCCGGGTGGCTCCTCTGGGGAGTGATCCTCATGCTGGGGGCCTGTGGAGAAGCGTCGGCGGCTCCCCTGCCCAATGTCAATATTGGCATTGGAAGCTCGGATAATCCTCAGGATGTGGCTGTTACTTTACAGGTTATGGCGATTCTGACCATAATCTCCTTGGCACCGGCTATACTCATGATGACGACTTCTTTTGTCAGGATAGTGGTTATCATAGGTTTTTTGCGCAATGCCTTGTCCACTCAGAATGTTCCTCCCAATCAGGTGGTCATAGCTTTGTCTTTGTTTTTGACATTTTACATCATGGCACCTTACTGGGGCGAAGCTAATGAGCAGGGCTTGCAGCCGTACCTGGCAGGCAGGATTACCCAGGAGGAGGCTCTGACCAATGTAGCAGAACCTCTGCGGGCCTTTATGTTCAAGCAGACCCGGGAAGCGGATCTGGCGCTTTTTGTCAATCTCTCTGACGCGCCGCGCCCTGATTCCCAGGAGGATGTATCTACCTTTACTTTGATTCCGGCTTTTATTATCAGCGAATTGAAGACAGCTTTCCAAATGGGATTCATGATTTATATTCCCTTTATCGTTATTGACATGATTGTGGCCAGTACGCTCATGTCCATGGGTATGATGATGTTGCCGCCGGTGATGATATCGCTGCCATTCAAGATATTGCTCTTTGTCATGGTGGATGGCTGGCATATTCTCATTCAGTCCCTTATCATGAGCTTCAAATAATTCGGAGGAAGTGGGCTATGTCCGGAGATCTGGTTATACAATTGGCGCAACAGTCCTTATTCATAGTGCTTATTGTATCAGCTCCCATGCTGGGGCTGGGCCTTATTGTGGGACTTATGGTCAGTGTCTTTCAGGCCACGACTTCCATACAGGAGCAGACACTTGCCTTCATACCGAAGATAGTGGCAGTGTTTGTTGCCATCCTGATTTTTGGTCCCTGGATGCTTCGCATCATGGTGGAATTCGTCACTAACATATTTGTCAACCTGCCTTACTATATCGGCTGAGGCTGTGAAGGGGGCAAAGGAATATGGATTTCTTTGAGCTTTATCATGAGCATGCGGCTATTTTCCTGCTGCTTTTGACGAGGATCACAGGGATTTTCATGATTTCGCCCTTTTTCGGCAGCATGAATATCCCCATTTATTTCAGAGCGGGCACTTCCCTTGCTTTTGCCTTGGTGCTTTTCCCTGTGGTGGACAAGCTGGGGATTGCTGAACCGCCGGCCACTGTGGCCATGTACGCTATTGCGGTGCTGGGGGAGATGTTCGTAGGCTGGCTCATAGGTTTTGTGGCGTATATATCTTTTTCTGCCATCAATATGGGCGGCAAGATCATGGATATGCAGGTGGGGTTTGCTATAGTAAATGTTATGGATCCAACTTCCGGTCAGCAGATTCCGCTTATCGGAAGTTTTCTTTATAATTTGAGCGTAATTGTCTTTTTGGTGACCAATGGGCACCATATGGTGATTGCATCCCTGGTGGAAAGCTTTCACAGCATTCCTCTGCTCAATCTGGATCCCAGCATGTCTCTGCCAATGATCATTCTTGACTTCACTGCAGGCATATTCCTTACCGGCATGAAGATTGCCATGCCGGTGACCTTTTCCATACTGCTTACCAATACGGGGCTGGGGATCCTGGCAAGGACCATGCCGCAGCTGAATATTTTCGTGGTGGGGCTTCCCATGCATATCGCTATCGGCCTTAGCATGCTGATGATGCTGATTCCGTTCTATGTACTCTTTCTGGATGTGGTGTTCAATGAAATGTATGGCAATATCGGCATTGCCCTCAGAGCTTTGCAATAGAGAATATCCTCCGCCGCAGGAGGCAGGGAAATGGCTTTTTGACCTGCAGCTTTTTGCAGATGGGGATAAGACAGAAGAGCCTACTGCCAAGAAGAGGGCGGATGCCCGCAAAAAGGGCCAGGTGGGCAAAAGCCAGGAATTGAACACTGCCTTTGTGCTCCTGATGGGCTTTTTCATGCTGAAGCTCCTTTGGGACAGCATTTACTTGAACATTGCAGATTATACAAAATACATATTGTCTCATCCGAACCAGACTGTGGATACTGAGACTATTATCAATCTTTTCATCGGAATCATAGAGCTTTTGGCCAAGACATCTTTCCCCATCATGCTAGCTATCATGCTTATAGGCCTTGGCATCAATTTCTATCAGGTGGGGCTTCATTTCAACACGGAGGCCATGGAGCCTAAGCTTGATAAGCTGAATCCCATCAATGGCTTCGGCAGGATTTTTTCCAAGCGCGCCCTGGTGGAGATGGTGAAGTCCATCTTCAAGATAATTGTCATAGGGGCGGCTCTTTATGTGGTGCTGATAGATCATGTGCTTTCCATGCCCCAGTTTATCTATTTTGGGCTGGAAAACAGCCTGGGACAGATTGCCGATATTATCTTCGACATGGCCTTCAAGATTTGCGGGCTGATCCTGGTGCTGGGCGTGCTGGATCTGGCGTATCAGAAGTGGCAGACTACCCAGGACCTCAAGATGACCAAGCAGGAGGTCAAGGACGAGTTCAAGCAGTCCGAAGGCGATCCGCAGATCAAGGGCAAGATCAAGCAGAAGCAGCGTCAGATGGCTATGGCCCGCATGATGCAGGAGGTGCCGAAAGCAGATGTGATTGTCACCAACCCGACTCATTTTGCGGTAGCGCTGGAGTATCACAAAGGCATGACAGCTCCGGTAGTCCTGGCCAAGGGTCAGGATTTGGTGGCGCAGCGCATCAAGGAAATAGCAAGGGAGGCCGGGGTGGCTATCGTGGAAAACAAACCTTTGGCCAGGGCGCTTTTTGCCAGTACGGAAATTGGTGATGCGGTGCCGCAGGAACTTTATCAGGCGGTGGCAGAAGTTCTGGCGTATGTCTACAGATTGAAACACCGCAGGAGAGCATAGTCATCATGGAAAGTTTTAGGGAGGTGAGAACATGGCTGCACCGAGTGCTGCGGCGGATCCTTTGAAAGGCGGGTCCATCATACAGAAATACAGCGATGTCCTCATTGCGGTAGCCATCGTGACCATCGTCATCATGATGATCATTCCGCTGCCTACCCTTTTGTTGGATCTCTTGCTGTGCCTCAATATTACCATAGCCTTGCTGGTGGTCATGTCTGCTATTTACAATGTAGAGGCTCTGGACTTATCTATTTTCCCCTCGTTGCTTCTCATAACCACCTTGTTCAGGCTGGCTTTGAATATCTCATCCACCCGCTTGATCCTTCTGGATGGCTATGCGGGAGAAGTCATCACCGCCTTCGGCAACTTCGTGGTTGGTGGTAATGCAGTGGTCGGTTTCATTGTCTTCATAATCCTGGTCGTCATCAACTTCATTGTCATCACCAAGGGTTCTGAGCGCGTGGCAGAGGTTTCCGCCCGCTTCACCTTGGACGCAATGCCGGGCAAGCAGATGTCCATCGATGCAGATTTGAATCAGGGGGCCATTACCGATGCGGAAGCCAAGATACGCCGTGAGAAAATCCAGCGTGAGTCTGATTTCTTCGGCGCTATGGACGGTGCTTCCAAGTTTGTCAAAGGTGATGCCATTGCTGCTATCATCATCATGTTCATAAATATTTCTGGCGGCTTCGTCATCGGCATGCTCCAGAGGGGGCTGGATGCAGCCCAGGCGCTTCAGACTTACACCTTGCTGACAGTAGGTGAGGGCTTGGTGAGCCAGATTCCGGCGCTGCTCATTTCCACGGCTACCGGCCTTATCGTCACCCGCTCCGCTGCAGAGGGAAATCTTGGCAGCGATCTGGTTGACCAGATGTTCCGCAACGAGCGCATCTTCTTCATCCTCTGCGGCGTGCTGGTGTTCCTGGCCTTGGTGCCGGGCCTTCCCGGCCTGCCCTTCATGGCTCTTTCGGCACTTTGCGCTTTCATCGGCTACAATCTGAAAAAGGGACATGAGGTGAAGGTGGAAACAAAGAAGGTCGAGAAGAAAGCCCAAGCGAAGAAGGAGGCCACCACCCCGGAGAACATCGTATCTCTCCTGCAGGTGGATCCTATGGAACTGGAAATCGGCTACAGCCTGATTCCCCTGGTGGATACGGGACAAGGCGGCGACCTTTTGGACCGCATCGTCATGATAAGGCGCCAATGCGCTTTGGAGCTTGGCCTTGTGGTGCCCACTATCCGCATCCGCGATAATATCCAGATCAAGCCCAATGCATATATCATCAAGCTCAAGGGCATTGAGATAGCCAAGGGCGAGCTCATGCTTGACCATTATCTGGCCATGAATTCCGGCACTGTCTTCGAAGAGGTGCCGGGCATAGAGACAGTGGAGCCAGCCTTCGGCCTACCTGCTCTCTGGATTCCGGAGAGCGAGAGGGAACAGGCAGAATTGAACGGCTACACGGTAGTGGATGCTGTGTCTGTGCTGGCCACCCACCTCACTGAGGTCATCAAGCAGCATGCTGATGAAATCCTGGGCCGTCAGGAAACCCAGAATCTCATCGACAACCTCAAGAAGTCCAACCAGTCGCTGGTGGACGAAGTGGTGCCGGATCTTCTCAGTGTGGGCGATATCCAGAAGGTACTGGCAAACCTCCTCAGGGAGCGCATTTCCATCAGGGACATGGCTACCATTATGGAAGTGCTGGCTGATTATGCCCACGCCACCAAGGACACGGAGATCCTTACGGAGTATGTGCGACATGCCATGGCAAGATCCCTTACCCAGGCCAATGTGCAGAACGGCATCCTGCCTTGCGTGACATTGGATCCTGCTCTGGAGAACAGGATAGCGGGTGGGGTGCAGCGCACGGATCATGGCTCTTATGTGAGCCTGGATCCGGATTCCATGCAGAGACTTTTGCAGTCCCTTGACACAGAACTGCAGAAGCTTACCAATATGGGGTATCAGCCCATTGTCCTGACAAGTCCTGCAGTAAGGCTTTATTTCCGCAAGCTGGTGGAGCGCTCCGTGCCGGGGCTCATAGTCCTTTCCCATGCAGAGATAGAGCAAAGCGTTGAGATACAGATTCTAGGGGTGGTGAAGATTTAAGGTGCAGATCAAAGTTGTGAAGGCTCCTTCCATGAAGGAAGCTATGGAAGAAGTAAAAAGCGAGCTAGGCCGTGATGCAGTCATACTGCATACAAAGAAATACCGCGAGGGTGGCTTTCTGGGATATCACAGCAAGGATGTGGTGGAAGTGACGGCAGCGATAGAAGACGCACCTTCCAAAGGACAGGGAAAGCGGGCGCCGAAGGCTGTCGCTGATACTGCAGAGGCGGAGAATTTCCCAGCCAAGGCCGGGGAGCGTCCTGTGCCCTTGTTTCCGGCTAATATATTGAATCAGTACAAGACTAATGGTACCCAGGCAGGGGTGGACATGGTCTCGCCTCCCCTGGAGATGCCCAGTTTTGAGCCGCGCGTTCATCAGGAGCAGGAGGTGCGAAAGGAAACCGGATTTCCAGAGCCGGAACATCCGGCAGAACTTTTCCCTGAAGCTGCTCCAGCACCGGGGCAGGAAGAAGCCAGGGGACGCGAAGCAGAGGAGAAGGCAACAGAACGGGATATGCAGCAATCAAAGCAGGAAGATACAGAAAAAATACAGAAGCTGGAAGCAGAGCTTTCCCAGATGAAGACTCTGCTGGCCCAGGTCATGAGCAAGGATTTGCCTCAGGATGAGGTCTCCCTGCAGGATGCATTGCGTGGCCAGGAGGTAGAGGAAGAAATCCTTAGGGACATGGCCGCCAAATCTGCCGCAGGCGATACTCTGGTGGATAGCCTGGACCCCAAGGCCAAGGATATATTGGCGGACTACCTGGATAAAGTGGTGAACTTCTCTGAGGGTATCCAACTGAACCGGCATGGGGTGCGCATCGTGTCCTTGATCGGTGCTACGGGAGTGGGCAAGACTACGACCCTGGCCAAGATCGCCGCCCGCTTTGTGCTGGAAAAAGGCGTCAAGGCGGCCCTTATCACGGCGGATACGTATAGGATCTCCGCTGTGGAGCAGCTAAAAACCTACTCTGACATCATAGGTTTGCCCCTGGAGATAGTGTACTCTCCTGATGAGCTGAAGGTAGCTATTCACAAGCATAAAGACAAAGATCTGATCTTGATAGATACAGCAGGACGCAGCCAGCATAATGATTACCAGATGAAGGAACTGCAGGATTTCCTGGCTGTGGATGGCCGCATCGAAAGGCACCTGGTTATGAGTGCTACTACCAAAGAAAGGGATGCAGAGGAGATCCTGGAAAAATTCTCCGTATGCAGGCCTGATCGGGTTATCTTCACCAAGACGGATGAAACTAGCAGCGTAGGACTTATCCTTAACCTGCTTTCCAAGAAGGACATCGCAATTTCTTTTTTGACCAATGGACAGAGCGTGCCGGATGATATCATTCCTGCCACGCCTGCAGAATTGGCCCGGTTACTGTTGAGGGTTTGATATGGCAGATCAGGCGACAAGATTAAGGCAGCTGGTGGGAGGAAGTCCGCTGCCGGAAGAAATAGGGGAGGAGAGGGAAATGTCTCTTCCCAAAAGGAAAAATGCAAACTCCGATAATGTCCGGGTCATTGCCATTACCAGTGGCAAGGGGGGCGTGGGCAAGACGAACCTTTCGGTCAATCTCGCCATTGCCTTGAAGGAGGCAGGACTTCGAGTGCTGCTGATTGATGCTGACTTGGGGATGGCTAATGTGGATGTGGTGCTGGGGAGCCTTTCCCGTACGCATTTGCTGAATCTTTTGGAGGAAGGCGTTGAGCTGGAGGATGTTCTGGTGCATGGTCCCTATGGGGTGGATTACATCTCCGGCGGCTCAGGCATCGAGAAGGCAGCGGACTTCACTTTTGAGGAGCGTAAGCGGCTGATGCAGAAGCTGACAGGCTGCGGGCAGATAGCGGACATCATCCTGGTAGATACCGGCGCAGGTTTGGGCAAGAATGTCATGGATTTCATCCTGGCTGCCGACGAGGTGATCCTGGTCACTACACCTGAGCCGACCGCGCTTACGGATGCCTATGCGGTGATGAAGGCTTACAGCATGTATGCCTCCACTCCCAGTTTGAAGCTGGTGGTGAACAGGGTCTATGATGAGTCCGAAAGCCGTGAGGTGGTGGCAAAGCTGCAGCAGACCTCTGAGCGCTTCCTGCATTTGCCGCTGGAGTGCCTGGGATACATTTTCGAAGATTCGAATGTCATGCGGGCGGTGCGCAGCCAGAAGCCATTTTTGATAGCAAGTCCCTCCGGCATCGCCTCCAGATGTATCAAAGGACTGGCATCCAGCGTCCTTTATGGCAGCAAAATGACCGTAAAGAAGGGATGGAAAGGTTTTTTACAGCAAATTTTTAATTTTTCGCACTAACTATGGAGGAACTTTTTTATGGCGGGCGAATTATTAAGAACAGGGGATGTTTTGAGGGCAGGCCAGAAAGTGGAGTTTTACCAGGATGAGGCTGGAGATCGGTATCAAAGCTATATCATCTCTGTTTCAGAAAGGGAACTGCAGGTGGCTACTCCTGTGGATTCATCCGGGGTGGCTTTGGCTCTGGTGCCGCAAGTGGTATTCAAGGGGCTGGTTCAGGCAAAAAACCTTGAGTATCAGTTTTCTGTCACTTTTCTGAAGGAGGAACCCAGGGGGAGGGGTTCCCTTTGGCACACTTCTTTGCCTGAAAAAGTGGAACATTCCCAGAATCGCGACTTCGTGCGCGTGAGCGTGGAGCTTCCTTTGGAGGTGCGCCTGATAAGCGGAGAAGGTTCCATTGGCAATCCTATGCGCGTGCGCATGCTGGATCTCAGTGGCAGCGGCCTGAGCTTCGAGACTGGCGAATCCGTGGAAGTTGGACTCCAGGCAGCCTTGGAGATAAATAGCATTCCTGAGCTGGGAACCCTCACCCTGCTGAGCCAGGTCAGGCAGTGCAAGGTAGTCAATCCCAAGGCGGTCTATCCGAAGTATCATGTGGGCGTGCGATTTGGGCATTTGCCCAGAGCAGATGTCAACAGGATAGTGAAGTACCTTTTTGCAGTCCAGCGTAAGCGCATCAATCGAGCCAGCTGGCTGCGAAAATAAGCAATCATTCATATTATTTTGTATGGTATGCCAATGGGCAAGTATGAGCTGATAGGTGAGGTGAGCCAGATGATCCGTGTACTGATCGCCGATGATTCGGCGTTCATGCGAAAGGTCTTAGCGGACATGTTTGCATCACAGCCGGACTTTGAAGTGGCTGGCACAGCCCGTAACGGCCAGGAAGCTGTGGAAAAAACCAGGGAGCTGTCCCCTGACCTCTTGACTTTGGATGTGAATATGCCGGTCATGGATGGGCTGGAGGCTCTGGATATCATCATGAAGGAGCATCCTATTCCTGTGGTCATGCTCTCCAGCCTCACCCAGAAAGGGACAGAGCAGACGGTGAAGGCCCTGGCTTTGGGAGCGGTAGACTTCATAAGCAAGGCGGGAGGCTCTATCTCCGGCATTGACAGCATCGCTGACGAAATCCTGGGAAAGTGTCGCTCAGCCGCCAAGGCCCATGCTCGGAAGACATTGGCGGCAATGCCTAAGGCGGTTGCTCCTCCAGGGCCGCCGGTTATGAAGCGCATATCGCTTCCGGTGCGGCATGGCTACAAGCCAGCAGAGGGAGGGATGCATAAGGATCAATCTCCCGCGCCTGCTGCAAATACCTATGCCAAACGCAACAATCCTTTGCTTAAGCGGAATGCAAATCCGCCTGTGCCGCCCAATAAGCCGTCAGCGGTGCCAATGGCAGATGTCGGCAGGGGGGCGGAAAAGCTAGTGGTGATAGGGACTTCAACCGGAGGTCCCCAGGCACTTCAGAATGTTATCACCAGATTGCCGGGCAATCTGCCCTGCGGCGTGGTGGTAGTGCAGCATATGCCTGCAGGTTTCACCAAAGCCCTGGCGGACAGGCTGAATGCCATCTCGGACATCAACGTCAAGGAGGCTGAAGATGGCGATACCATCAAAGCGGGGCAGGTTTATATAGCTCCTGGGAATTATCATCTGCGGATCAGGAATGGCACACAGATAGTTCTGGGACAGGATCCGCCTGTGGGCAACCACCGTCCAGCTGTCAATGTGATGTTTTCTTCCGTAGCCCATCTGGGGCGAAAGCTGGTTGCAGTCATCATGACCGGCATGGGATGCGATGGCTGCGAGGGCATGAAGGAGATAAAAGAGGCCGGTGGTTACAGCATTGCCCAGGATGAACCCACCTGCGTGGTCTACGGCATGCCAAAAGCCGTAGTGGATGCGGGTCTGGCCGATGAAATAAAGCCAGTGCAGAATATCGCTCAAGCCATTGTTGAGGCTGTGAAGAGATAAGATTTAATAGGGGGAATACAAATGGAAACGAATCAGTACATGGACATGTTCTTGGACGAATCCCACGAACATTTGCAGTCTCTTAATGACGGCCTGCTGGTGTTGGAGGAAAACTCCGAAGACATTTCCGTTGTTAATGAGATATTCCGCAATGCTCACACCCTGAAGGGCATGTCAGCTACCATGGGCTTCAACAAGATTGCTGAGCTTACCCATGAAATGGAGGATGTGCTGGACCTTATCCGCAAAGAGCAGATCAAGCTTACGGAAGACATTGTGGACACTCTGTTCAAATGCTTGGACTCTCTGGAGCAAATGGTTGATAATGTAGGCAACGGTGACCCAGAGGATCTGATCGATGTATCCGATTTGGTTTCCAAGCTCTCGTCGATTTCCAAAGGCGATGCTGCCCCTCCGCCTGCTGCTGAAGCTCCGGCTGCAGCTGCGCCAGCTCCTGCAGCTGCCCCGGCTGCTCCTTCTGCAGCTGAGGTGGCCTTACAGCTCAATGATACGGATAAGGGCATGATTCGTCAGGCTAAAGAAGGCGGGCTGCAGGGGGTACATATTCAGGTTACCCTTTCTGATACATGCCTTTTGAAATCTGCCCGTTCCTACATGGTCATGAATGCTTTGGATGAGCTGGGGGATGTTATAAAGACAGTGCCTCCCGCTGAGGAACTGGAGCAGGAAAAATTCGAGCACAGCTTTGACATATTGATGGTAACGGGGGCTGAACTGAAAGCAGTTGAGGATGCCTTGAATACCATTTCTGAGATTGACAAGATTGTTGTGGAGCTGGTGGATCCCGATAAGTCTGCGGCAGCTGCCGCAGCTCCTCCGCCACCACCGGCAGCAGCCGCCGCAGCAGCTCCTCCGCCGCCGCCGGCAGCAGCCGCTGCGCCTGCGCCTGCTCCTGCAGCCAAGAAGGCAGCACCTAAGGCGGCAGCTCCGGCCGCCGCAGGCGCCGCCCAGAAGAAGGCTCATCAGAGCCAGAGTGTCCGCGTGGATATCGAAAAGCTGGACACCCTTATGAACCTCATGGGCGAGCTGGTCATCAACAAGGTGCGCTTGGAGCAGATTGGCCAGACTCACAGGCTGACGGAACTTACCGAGACTCTGGAGCAGATGGATCGCGTCACCACGGATCTGCAGAACATAGTCATGAAGGTCCGCATGGTGCCTGTAAGCGCTGTATTCAACCGTTTCCCCCGCATGGTCCGCGATGTTTCCAAGGAACTGAACAAGGAAATCAACCTGACCATCGAAGGCGAGGAAACAGAGCTCGACCGTACCGTTATCGATGAGATCGGCGATCCCATCATGCACCTTCTCCGCAACTCCCTGGATCATGGCGTGGAGCATCCTGATGACCGTGAGGCCAAGGGCAAGCCCCGTACAGGCGAGGTCGGACTTATCGCCCGTCATGAAGGCAACAATGTGGTCATCATGGTCACCGATGATGGCGCCGGCATCAATGCGGACAAGATTCGCAAGAAGGCCGTGGAAAAGGGCATGATTTCCCAGGAGGAAGCAGACAAGCTGGATGATGCAGATGCCGTTCGCCTGATTTTCCTGCCTGGTTTCTCCACCGCTGAGCAGATTTCCGATATTTCGGGCCGTGGCGTGGGCATGGATGTGGTACGCAGCAAGATTGAGTCCTTGTCAGGCCATGTGGATGTTGAGACCCATGTGGATGAAGGCTCTGTATTCAAGATCAAGCTGCCTCTCACCCTGGCTATCATCCAGGCCATGCTGGTACAGGTGCAGGAAGAAATGTACGCTATCCCGCTGGGCTCCATTGACAGTACCATCAACATCCAGGAGACGGAT
Source organism: Pseudoselenomonas ruminantium (assembly GCA_015058655.1). Lineage (GTDB taxonomy): Bacteria > Bacillota > Negativicutes > Selenomonadales > Selenomonadaceae > Selenomonas_B > Selenomonas_B ruminantium_C. Next base: position 133,910 of record SVBX01000001.1, on the reverse strand, counting down.
ATCCAGACTGTGCAGAACAAGGAAGTCATCGTCCTGCGCGGCGAGATCATACCTATCATCCGCATGGGCGAGATGCTCCAAGTGCCTCATGTGAAAGATACCAATGAGATTTTCGTAGTGGTGGTGCATGCAGGTGAGGCCAAGGCCGGTATTGTGGTAGACAATCTCATTGGCCAGCAGGAGATCGTTATCAAGACCCTGGGCAACCTGTTTGCCGGACTGAAGATGTTCTCCGGCGCTACCGTTCTGGGTGATGGCCGCGTAGCACTGATTCTCGATGTGGCTACCATGATGCAGTAAGGAGGGCAACTAAGATGGCAAACGAAGACGCTAAGAATGAAGTCCAGGAGGGGCTGCAGGTTGTGGCATTCAAGCTTCACGATGAAGAGTATGGAGTCAGCATCCTGAATGTCCAGGAAATACGCAATCTTACGGATATCACCAGAGTGCCTTTTGCTGCAGAGTTCATCAAAGGGGTCATCAACCTGCGCGGCTCTGTGTTGCCGGTCATTGACCTGAAGCAGCGCCTGGGCCTGGCTGAAACTCCCTATACGGACAGCACCCGCATCGTTACTGTGACGGTGGATGACCTGCATGTGGGCATGCTGGTGGATGCGGTGACGGAAGTCATGACCATAACCACCAAGCCCATAGATGCCAAAAAATCCATCAACGCGAAGGATACCCGCTTCCTGTCTGGCATCGGCAATGTGGAAGGCAGGCTCATCATCATGCTGAACTTGGAAGAGATCGTCGGTCTGCCCAAGGATGGCAAATAAGCCAGGCAGCTGAGAGTTTGAGACTAATGTAAAGTTCGAAGAATGAGGTGTCTGACTATGAACGATGAACTTGATTTGTCGCCAGCGCAACTTGATGCGCTGAAAGAAATAGGCAACATTGGGGCAGGCAATTCTGCTACGGCTCTCTCCCAGGTCATCAACCGCCGCATTGACATGAATGTGCCCAAGGTGGCTCTGGTGCCCCTGGAAGCTGTGCCTGATCTGGTGGGCGGCCCTGATGCGATAGTAGTTGGCGTGTTCCTGAGGGTCTACGGCAAGGCGCCGGGCAATATCCTGTTCCTGCTGCCTAAGAACAGTGCCTTCTATCTGGTGGACACCCTCATGGGGCGTCCTCAGGGAACCACCACCAAGCTCGATTTCATGGATGAGTCTGCCCTGATGGAAATTGGCAACATTTTAGCGGGGGCGTACCTCAATGCCTTCTTTACCTTCACGCAGCTGGCCATGTTGCCCTCTATCCCGGCTCTCGCCATGGATATGGCAGGCGCCATCCTCAATGTGGTGTTGGTACAGCTGGGGCAGATGGGGGATCAGGCGCTGGTCATAGAGACGGAATTTCTGTCCGAGGATGATGGCATCAACGGTCATTTCTTCCTGGTGCCTGACCCTGGTTCGTTGGAAACGATAATATCTGCGGTAGGAGTTGAGTGATATGCCAGAACTGATTAGAGTGGGCATGGCAGACTACAAAGTAGGGAAAGCTCCAGCCACCATCATCAGCTATGGTCTGGGATCCTGCATAGGCATTTCGCTTTATGATCCCCAGCTGAAAGTGGGAGGGCTGTTGCACATCATGCTGCCCGACAGCACCCAGGCCAGGGGCAGCGACAATCCTGCCAAATTCGCAGATACGGGCCTGCCGCTTATGCTGAAGGATGTGCTGGCCATGGGAGCATCCAAGGCCCGCTTGGTGGCAAAGATTGCCGGAGGCGCACAGATGTTTGCCTTTGCCAATGCTACCGATGTCATGCGCGTGGGTGCCAGGAATGCTGAGGCCTCCAAGAAGATGCTGAAAGAGCTTGGCATCAGGCTCATAGCCGAAGATACAGGCGGTACCTACGGAAGGACAGTTTCTATAAATCTTGAAGATGGCAGCTATATTGTCAAGACTGTCAACAAAGGTGAAACGATTATTTAGCAGGCAGGTGGTGAGGCGCGTTGTTTAAGTTATGCTTGGCTCTGGCTTTTGGCCTGGTGGCTGCTTTTGCCATAGGGCTGGCCGGTCTGCTGGCGGATGTGGGCCTCGCTGCCGTCTTGTTCAGGTGTTTGGCAGGTTTTCTGTTGGCAGGGATGTTGAGTTATGTGGTGGCATTTGTCCTTGAAGCCAAGGAATGGGCGAATTTTGACAAAGAGCATGTCTTGAATTCTCTTGCAGGAGAAGAAGGAAGCCTGCCCCCGGAGGAAGGGCAGGCAGAGGAGGAAGAGACAGGTGCAGCAACTGAGGAAGAGACGGGAGACGGAGAGTTCACGCCTTTTTCCGCAGAGAACCTGGATCGTGTTGAGCCCCCTTGAGGCAAATGAAAGAGTCTGCCCGGGGCGGGGGAGGTGGCGCCTATGGCCTTGAATGAGACCTTGACAGAGGTACAGCTGGAGTCTCTTTGGAGGCGTTATAAAAAAAGCAGGAATAGCGCTTTGCGCAATGAATTGGCCGAGTATTACCTGCCACTGGTCAAGATAGTGGCGGGACGCCTTGCTATCAGTTTGCCCAGTCATGTAGACAGGGATGACCTTTTGAGCAGTGGTTTTTTCGGCTTGATAGATGCCATAGATCGGTTTGAGCCAGATCGAAAGAATAAGTTTGAGACTTATGCCGGGGTCAGAGTGCGGGGAGCTATGCTGGACTATCTGCGCTCTAAGGATTGGGTGCCTGTTACCATGCGGCAGAAGATACGCCGTTACGAGCAGGCTGTGATGGATTTGGAGAACCGTTTGGGACACTCTGCCTCTGATGAGGAATTAGCGGAAGAATTGGGCCTTAGCGTGAAAGATCTTCAAGCATTGGAAGGCCAGATAAGCGCTTCGACAGTTATTCCACTGGATGACTACCTGAGGGCAGATATGCCTGGTGGAGCAGACCCCGAACCGGTAGAAAAGCTGGAGCAGCAGGAACTTAGGGAAACCTTGGCGCAAGCTATTGAAAGGCTCCCTGAGAAGGAAAAAAAGGTAGTAGCGCTGTACTATTACGAAGAAATGACTTTGAAAGAAATAAGCTTGGTCATGAATCTTTCAGAGGCACGCATCTCTCAGCTGCACACCAAGGCAGTGTTCAGGATGCGGGGCTATCTTTCCCGCATGAAGGCAAGCTTAGTATAGATTGGAACGATTATTGCGAATAATACTTTATGCCCTTTCATGGCAGCATGAAAGGGTATCTTAGGATAGAGGGGGATGGGAATCATGGCTGAGAAGGAGCTGCGCTCCCCCGTAGGTGGGGAGGGAGCCGGTTATCTGCTGGAATTTAGGGAAACCGGTGTTTACATAACTATTTTCCCGGACTCCAATGGAGTCCTCTTTGAGCTGTCAGATATCCGGCAGATACTTCAGGAATGCGGCGTGGTGGATTATGATGTGGTGAGCCTGGCCCGCATAGTCCGGGAATCCGCAGGCGAGCCCAAGAAACTTTCAGATTCCTTTTTGTCCCCTGAAGAGATGAAGGCCCTGTTGGAGGGTGAGAAAAAACCTGTTGCAGAAGAGGCGGCAGAAGAGCCGGCGGATATCTCCGAGGAAGAGAAAGCCTTGGCTGCTGTTCCCGCAGAAATAATTGTGGAAGTAAGCCGTGACCGCATGCAGGCAATAGTTCGTTTTGATACCCGCAAGGGAAAGGGCCTGCGCTCCGTCAATGAGATCCAGGATGCGCTGGCTGCCAAGAAAGTAACCTTCGGCATAGACATGGAGGCCGTGAAAAAGGGCTGCCAGGCTCTTAAGCCCTTCGTGGCTGCTCGCGGCATTCCTCCGCAGCACGGCGAAAATGCTGTGATCGAGCGCAAGTTTGATTTAGGCGTCAAAGGGCGTCCAGTAGTTGACAAGTATGACAGGGTGGATTATAAAAATCTGAACCTCTTTGTCCTGGTAAAGAAGGGGACGGTTCTGGCAATACGCATACCCCAGACACAGGGGGTTCCGGGCAAGAATGTGCTGGGGGCAGATGTGATGGCCAGGAATGGCCGTCCTTTGCCGTTGCCCTTGGGCAAGGGAACTGCCCAGCTGGGAGAGAATACGGTCGTTGCCGATGTTGATGGGCAGATTGTGGACAGCAAGAACAAGATTTCCGTGGACCCGCATCTGGTTATCAAGAGCAGCGTAGGCGTGAGTACCGGCAATATTAATTTTGATGGCAGTGTGGAGATAAAAGGCAATGTAGAGGCCGGCTTTGTTGTAAATGCCACTGGGGATGTTGAGATCGGCGGCGTGGTCAGCGGCGGCGATGTCCACGGGCGCAATGTTTTCGTCAGCGGCGGTGTCAATGGCATGGGACGGGGAAAGGTCACGGCTGATGAAGATGTGCGGGTTTCCTTTGCTGAAAATGCCAGGATTGAGGCTGGACAGGACATCCATGTCTCTGATGTGTCCCTTCATTCTAACCTCAGAGCAGGCAGGCGCATTATCTTGGAAGACCGCAGGGGGCAGATAACAGGTGGTTTAGCAGCTGCTGGAGAAGAAATCCGGGCTAATGTGCTGGGGAATCAGGCCTGTGTGGTCACAAATATTTCCGTGGGCATAGATCCCACTTTGCAGAACAAGTATAACCAGGCTTGCAATGAGTACAAGGAAACCAAGAAGCGACTCACAGAGATCACCCAGATGCTTAATACCCTTTCCAAAATCGATATCAGCAAGCTGCCTCCGAAGAGGGTAGAGCAGATAAACTCGCTGACTCGTTCGCAGTTTCCGTTGGCAGGGAAGCTGAAGCGTCAGGAAGCGGAAATCGCTGCCATGACAGAGGAACTTTCACAGATGAAGAATGGCAAGATCTCAGTGGCGTCCATTATTTATCCCGGGGTCAGGGTGACCATCAATTCCATGAAGAGGAATATCCAGTCAGAACTGCAGCGTTGCACGCTGACAGTGAAGGATGAAGAGGTTACCGTGGGGCTTTATGATGGCTGAGCTGAGATTTATGATATAATGATTCTGAAAGGAAATAGTGGAAGAGGGGGAGGTGTGGGAGCTTATGAATGTGACACCTATCAGCATGCAGATGGTGGTGCCCCAGTCCACCGAGGCAGGGCAGGTGCAGCACAATCTGAATCAGGCAGGAGCTTTGCAGCAGGCATTTGAAGATGTGCGTCAAAAGGAGGATGCCAAGCTCAAGCAACAACAGGTACGCAATAAAGACAATCCCGAGGATGGCAAGATCAAGGATGATCCTGAACATAGGAACAAAGGAAGCTATGCCAGTGGCAGGCGGGGTGCCAGGGAAGAGGAACCTGAGGAGGATGAACCTCAAATGGAGCGCTTTGCCAGGGATCCTTCCAGAGGGCAGTTCCTAGATATACGCTATTAGGGATAAGTATTGGCAGCAGGAGGCTCTTTTTTTAGTTATGGTCACAGAAGTATTAGGTTTGATGATTGCATTAGGAGCAGTCCTGGTTTTTGGGGTTCGTTACTTGAACAACAGGCAGCAGAAGGCGCAGGAGCTGCAAGAGGATATGCAGCAATCCACCAGGCGTCTCAAGGCGGAGCTTGAGCGTTCAGGGGATGCGGTGGTAAAGCGCCTGGGCAGCCATGTGACTCATCTGGAGGATTTGATACGGGAGGCAGATGCGAAAAATGCAGAATTGACGGCAAAGCTTTCTGAATCTCGTCATATGGAAGAAGATTTCCGGCGTCAGCTGAAGGATCTGGAAAGAAATCTGGAAGAAGTGCGGGCAGAGAATCGCCGCCTAAGCGAGTCCAGGGAAAGCCATCTGAGGCAGCAAGAAGAGCTGAGTAGGCAAAAGCAGGAAATGTGGCAACGGGAAGCGCAGGAAAAAAAGGAAGCACAACGAGTTGATGCGCTGGATTTTGCCCAAGTGCTGCAAAAATCCATTCAACGAAGCGCGGAAGAAGAGTCGATGGGGGCGGCTAATTCACTTATAGGTGAGCCGACTCAGGATAATCCTCAAGAGGGCCAGCCTTTGGTGAATGCCCAGCAGGCTGCAGGCTTGGCAGAAGCCATGACCAATTGGGAACCGGCTCCTGAGGAACTCTTCAAAGAACCGGATAGAGCAGGAGAGGAACAGCCGGAAGGCAAAAGGCACCCTGGCCCTACTCCGGATACAGCGGCGGCAAAGGCAAGAGCCATGCTGCTCAGCGGTTACTCTATCGAGGAAGTTTCCCGTGATACAGGTCTGGGCAAGAGAGCTGTAGAGCTGGTCAGGGAAATGAGCCGTCATGAGTTGGAAAAAGTACAGTAAAAAAGGACGCGCAAGCGTCCTTTTTGCTTGAGATCATTCAGTTAAGCATTGGAAACACGCCTGAACGCTTCCACCTGCTTCATAGCTGCCCCGCTGGCAATGAGCTGACGGGCTTTCTCGATACCTGCTGCGATCGAATCGGCCTTGCCGCCGATATAAATGGCAGCGCCGGCATTCAAGAGCACAATATCCGTCTTGGGCCCTTGGGCGCCCTGAAGGATAGCCAGGGTGTCGGCGGCGTTTTCTTCCGGGGTGCCGCCTTGGATGTCTGACTTCTGGCAGCGTTTGAAACCGAAATCCTCAGGCTTTATGGTGTAGCGGCGGAACCAGCCTTCTTTGAATTCGCAGATGCTGGTGGGGGCACTCAAAGAAATCTCGTCCAGGCAATCCTGCCCATAGACCACCAAGCCGCGTTCCACGCCCAGGGAGAGAAGGACCTTGGCCAGAGGCTCCAGCAGGTATTCGTCATATACCCCCAGGAGCATGCGTTTGGGGTGGGCGGGGTTCGTCAGAGGGCCCAGGATATTGAACACCGTGCGGATGCCCAGCTCCTTGCGGACAGCTCCCACATATTTCATGGAAGTGTGGTACTTTTGGGCAAAGAGGAAGCAAAGACCGATTTCCCTAAGCTCCTGCGCGGCTTTCTCAGGGGGCTGCTCCAAATTTATTCCCAAAGCTTCCAGGCAATCCGCTGCCCCGGACTTGGAAGAAGCCGCCCTGTTCCCATGCTTGGCAACCTTCACCCCTGCTGCGGAAATGATGAAAGCGGCGGTGGTGGATATGTTGATGCTGTGGGCATGGTCGCCGCCTGTGCCAACTATTTCCATCACATCCATATTATGCTCCACTCTCAGGGCATGATCCCGCATGGCGGCGGCAGAGCCTGAAATTTCTGCGATAGTCTCTGCTTTGGTGCTCTTGGTGGAAAGGGCGGCTAGGTAAGCCGCATTCTGCACCTGGCTGGTTTCACCGTTCATGATCTCATTCATGACGGTGTACGCTTCATCGTAGGTAAGATCCTGCTTGCTGACTACTTTCTCTATGGCTTCTTTGATCATGGGCAACCGCTCCTTTGAAAGGAAAAAAGTTCATATTAAATAATACACAATACGGAAAGAATATCATTTATATGTAAAGTTGTCAACTTTACATAAAGTTGTTGACAGGAAGACTGATGGTGTATATAATATTAGGGTACATGACGGGATGTAGCGCAGTTTGGTAGCGCGCCTGCTTTGGGAGCAGGATGTCGCAGGTTCGAATCCTGTCATCCCGACCATTCGCACCTGTAGCTCAGCTGGATAGAGCAACGGCCTTCTAAGCCGTGGGTCGGGGGTTCGAATCCCTCCAGGCGCACCAGGAAATACAAGGCTCCGAGGAAATCCTCGGGGTCTTTTTGTTGCTACTAGAGCAAAAATAGAGCAACGCAATATGGAATCCATAGAAATGGAGACTCCGAACCTTTGAGTGGGTGGGTATCTAGCCTTTGTTTGACAATTCTTACTGCTTATAATAAAATTGACTTGGAACTGCTGGAGGTTTGGTAGGCATCATCTAGGTATGGGGAGGTGGGTGCATGTGGGTATTTACCTGAATCCTGATGGGGAAGCCTTTGAGATAGCCGTGCAATCTGATATTTATGTTGACAAAACAAGGATGCTGGCATATCTCAACTCCATCATAGGCAAGGAGCAGCGATTTGTCTGCGTCAGCCGCCCCAGGCGTTTTGGCAAGTCCATGGCGGCAAATATGGTGTCGGCATATTATTCCCGACAGTCTGATGCCAGGAGGATTTTTGCAGGGCTTGCTATCATGCGGGATGAATCTTTTTTGGATTTTGCGGGGAAGTATGATGTGATCCAGCTGAATATGCAGGATTTCCTGAGTGCCTCAAAAACAGTAGAGGATATGATTTCCTTACTGGAACGCTCTGTTCTGTGGGATTTGCTCAAAGAATACCCGGACTTTGATTACTTTGACAAGACTAACCTTGTCCGTACCATGGCTGATGTTTATCAGAATGCAAGGCGTCGCTTTGTCATTGTCATAGATGAGTGGGACTGCGTATTCCGTGAATACAAGGAGCAGGAAGAGGCCCAGCGCTTGTATCTGGACTTCCTAAGAACCCTGCTGAAGGATAAACCTTATATAGGGCTGGCCTATATGACGGGCATCCTGCCTATCAAGAAGTATGGCACCCACTCGGCATTGAATATGTTTTCCGAGTTCTCTATGGAGAATCCTTGGAAGCTGGCAGAGTTTGTGGGCTTTACAGGTGAGGAGGTTCGTGAGCTTTGCCGTAAGTATGGCAGGAGTTATGAGGAATGCAGGACCTGGTATGATGGTTATGCTTTTCCTATGTACAACATTGGTGAAGTATATAACCCCCGTTCTGTTGTCTGTGCCATAGAAAGTGGGGTTTTCGATACTTATTGGAATCAGACGGAAAGCTTTGAGGCTCTGAAGATTTACATCGACCTGAATCTTGATGGCCTTAGAGACAGCATCATAGCCCTGATGTCTGGTGAGAGCATTGCTATTGATACTGGCACCTTCATCGGCAACATGACAGATTTGAAAAGCAAGGATGATGTGCTGGCCTTGTTGGTTCATTTGGGGTATCTGGGTTACAACCTTGAGACCAAGAAGATTTTTATACCTAACCAAGAGATTCGCAAGGTGTATGCTGATGCGGTCCGGGATGGTGGCTGGGGCATCATTGCAAAGACCATAGCTGCCTCTGAGAACCTGCTGGAGGCTACCCTGCAGGCCAATGCAGAAGCTGTGGCCAAGGGAATTGAAGCAGCCCGTTTTGAGACAAGCCATCTGCAGTACAACGATGAGAATGCTTTGGCTTACACGATATCCTTGGCCTATTACACTGCAAGGCAGAAATATATTGTGGTGAGAGAGTTTCCAACTGGCAAGGGCTTTGCAGACCTGGTTTTTATTCCTCGTCCTGCCTATGCGAATCTGCCGGCTATGATAATCGAGCTGAAGTGGAATCGCTCGGCAAGAGCTGCTATAGAACAGATTAAGGACAAGGAGTACGTACAGGCTCTTGATGGGTATACCGGGAAAATCCTTTTGGTCGGTGTGAACTATGACAAGTCGACTAGATTGCATTCCTGTGAAATAGATGAGTGGAGCAAGTAGCCTGGTGGGGCATCAGGTGGGACATTAGAGGAAAAAAACAGGCGATTCTCTTCCATCTATGATGTAGCCAAAGGGAAAAAGGAATGGGATGATGCACTGATCGATGTCACATGAGCGGCAGCCAAAGGTGGCGTGACCAGTGCTGGTTCCTCAGCAGCAGGAAGCTTGGCTGCCGTAGCTACAGGCACAGCAGTTGGAATTGGTGCGGCTCTCCTGGCTGGCAACGCAATATCGAGTCTTTTCGATAGCTAACCATATGGCCCGGCTCGTATATCTAATTGTCAATTGATGCTTTTGGCTTTACAATGTAGAAAATGAAATGCAGGTTGCAGGAAAAACTGAAAACCTTGGCTGAGGCCGGGAAACGGCTATTTTCCGTCGAGGTTTTCAGTTTTTTGAAAAACACGGATGAAGCCTTGTGTAGCAAGGGGAGAGGAGGGTTGAAGCTATGTTTTTGGAAACAAGTTTTTTCGTAGCAGGCAGGATTTTCAGGAAAAATGGCGAAGCTTTTCAAAAAGCAGGATTTCAGCCCAACTCTCACCTGCTTTCCGGGCAACAGAGTTGATGGCCAGCCTATACCGCTTGCGGTATCGTAACTCGATGAGTTTTCATATGTAGGAACTTTTCATTATGAGTTGATGGCCAGCCTATACCGCTTGCGGTATCGTAACTCGGAGGATAATCCCTATTGCCTTCTTTGGCGTTGATGGCCAGCCTATACCGCTTGCGGTATCGTAACCTAAGAGTTCTTCTAGTAATACTAGTGATAGTCTATGTTGATGGCCAGCCTATACCGCTTGCGGTATCGTAACTTTCTCAGTGTCCCCATGCTTGTAAAAATCACTGGTTGATGGCCAGCCTATACCGCTTGCGGTATCGTAACTCTAGAACGAAACAGAGAACATTCTTGTTCTTACTGGTTGATGGCCAGCCTATACCGCTTGCGGTATCGTAACATAGAATTTATTAGTGGCCGTATATAAAATCTGTTGTTGATGGCCAGCCTATACCGCTTGCGGTATCGTAACTAACTTCCATAACCTTATCCAATATCTTCTTTTCCGTTGATGGCCAGCCTATACCGCTTGCGGTATCGTAACTTTCATCAATTCTTCTGGATCCGGGAGATTGTGTTGATGGCCAGCCTATACCGCTTGCGGTATCGTAACCTTTTCCATTATTCAGTATCACATCTGTTTTCAATGTTGATGGCCAGCCTATACCGCTTGCGGTATCGTAACAAGTTTTTGAAGAGCATCTTCTGTTTGATCTGAGTAGTTGATGGCCAGCCTATACCGCTTGCGGTATCGTAACCATGCAGTTGTTTCGAACGCTACCATTATCTTTGGTTGATGGCCAGCCTGTACCGCTTGCGGTATCGTAACCCTATAATAAGTTCCCTAATAGCGGAGGTGCTGTATTATGAAGTACATTATCTGCTATGACATAAAAGAGGATAAGATTCGTAGCAGCGTGGTTAAGTATCTTGAAGACCACGCTTTTCGTATTCAATTCAGCGTATTTTCCTGCAAATGCAGCAACAAAGAAATCCAGGCTATATGGGAAACTTTGTTGCAGATGACAGAAAATGCTGATAATCCCTTATTGATGGTAATACCTGTCTGCAAAGACTGTGACAAGGGAATCCTTATGCAAGGCAGGCCCTTGGAGGAAGACCGTTCTGTGATTGTTGTATGAGGGGAGCTATAGCATGGGAGTACTTTATCTGCTCTCGAAGGGAAGCAATGCAAAAAAGGATGGCGGCAGAATCGTTCTTGAAAAAGATGATAAGCTGATAGGCCGCATGCCTATCAGATCCCTGACCTCCGTGGTGGTTGGCCCTTTCGCCAATATTACCACGGCGGCTGTCTACGCCTGTTTGGAAGCAAAAATCCCTATTTTCTTCCTTGATAAAAAATGCTGCCTGCTAGGGCAGCTGGCTGATGATCAGGCTGCTCTGCCTATCATAAGGAAGCAGTTTGCTGCTTTTGAAGATCCTGCGCTATCTCTGCAACTGGCTAAGTCTGTGGTAGGGGAGAAAATAAAGAATCAGTACCGCTTGCTGAAAAGCTACACCCGCACAGTACAGAATCAGCAACTTATCAAGTCCCTGAATGCGCTGAGGGCTGAACAGAGCAAAGTGAAAAACTGTGAAACAGAGGATAGCTTGCGGGGGATTGAGGGCAGCTGCGCACGGAACTACTTTACGGGCTTCGGCGCTCTGCTGGATAACAGAACCTGGCATTTCAAAGGGCGAACCCGCCCGGCAACAGACCCGGTCAATGCCTTGCTGAATTTCGGCTATGCTTTCCTGGAGAGGGAAGTGCGTATCGCCATCATCGGGCAGGGGATGGATGCCCGCATAGGTTTCCTGCATAGCAATAATAGCCGCAAGGACAGTCTGGTCTTTGACCTCATGGAACTGTTCCGACAGCCGGTGATTGATCGTTTCGTGTTGAATCTGCTGCGTCTGCAAACTTATAAATTGCAGGATTTTGAGAAAAATGATGAAGGTGAGTGCCGCCTCACCGATGATGCCCGTATGCTCTGGTTTCAGAGGTATGAGGATTATATGGAGAAGCCATATCAAGAGTATGATGGTCTTTCTCCTCGGCAGCTCATACAAAAGCGGGTAGAGAAATTCCGCCAGGAGCTGCTATATCCACTAAAATCCTCAAGATTAAGAGAAAATTAGCATTACAGGTCATAGTTGGCCTGTTTTTTTTGACCAAAATGCCAAAAACAATTTCTGGGGGTGGTTATATATAGTGAGAGAGGTAAGGAAGAAGAATAAAGGAGCTGCCTTATTGGTGGTTGAGGGGGGCGGAAAAAATTTAGAGATTTTTTTCTAAGAAATGCCAAAAAGGGCAGGCAAGAGTGGTTATATAAAGTGAGAGGGTTAAAGAATCATCACTGAGGAGGAATTTGATATGTTGAACAAAGTTATTGGCGGCGGTATTGGTGGAGCTATTGGCCGGGTCATCGGCGGTGTTGGGATTGCAGCTATGGGAGGGGCTGTGGGGATACCTGCTGCTGCGGTTACGGTGATAGGTGTCGTTGGCGGAGCTCTGGTTGGGAATCAGGTTGGCAAGATGGTAGAAGGGATAAAAAAGTAAGAGGCAAGTATCATGGGCAAGGTCGTTATCAGCGTTTGTTCAGCAGTGCTGTCAGTAGCCGGTATTTTGCTCGCTTGCAAACAAGCTGCGGGCGATGTGAACCAGGCAGCTCAGGCAATAAGGGATTATCGTAACGCATAAAGGAGTGAATGACATGGGGTTCTTAGCATTAAGCCATTTTTTTTCACTGGTAGCTCAGAGGTCACAGCAGATTCATCAGATGGAAATGGTCAAGAAAATCGGGGATACGGCAGTGACGATTGCTATGATCGGAGGGGTGACGCATCTGGCTGGCAAGTGCATAGACTGCGCAGGGGCAAAGTGGAAGTGCAATAAAACAGGATCTAGCAGCCTGCCCATGAGGGCGGGGTGAGGATGCATAAAGGCGGTGTGATTGGAGCTGTGATTGGTGGGGCTGACTATGGATATTTGGCCGTAGTCAGCAGGAAATTTTTGTTGTAGAATGGTGAGGGAGATTGTTGGGGAGGCAGCAGAGAAAATGAAAACCTTGGCTGAGGCCGAGAAACGGCTATTTTCCGTCGAGGTTTTCAGTTTTTGCAAAAACACGGATGAAGCCTTGTGTAGCAAGGGGAGAGGAGGGTTGAAGCTATGTTTTTGGAAACAAGTTTTTTCGCAGCAGGCAGGATTTTCAGGAAAAATGGCGAAGCTTTTCAAAAAGCAGGATTTCAGCCCAACTCTCACCTGCTTTCTGGGCAACAGAGTTGATGGCCAGCCTATACCGCTTGCGGTATCGTAACGACCAGGAGCACTTCTGCTCCTTCTTTGCTTTCACAGTTGATGGCCAGCCTATACCGCTTGCGGTATCGTAACCTCTATGCCAAGATGATGAACACGATTCACATCAAGGTTGATGGCCAGCCTATACCGCTTGCGGTATCGTAACTTCATTTGTCACATGCCCTATAGAGAAGAACAGTACAGTTGATGGCCAGCCTATACCGCTTGCGGTATCGTAACTTTGGTTATGCCTATTACCAATCCTTCTGTTAAAGTTGATGGCCAGCCTATACCGCTTGCGGTATCGTAACTCCGTCTGTTCTGATGTCTCTGAACAGTAACCATGTTGATGGCCAGCCTATACCGCTTGCGGTATCGTAACATACTGACCGTATTCCCAAGATCATCACAGCTACAGTTGATGGCCAGCCTATACCGCTTGCGGTATCGTAACTCATACACATAGAATCGAAAAGAAGATTCTTTTGACGTTGATGGCCAGCCTATACCGCTTGCGGTATCGTAACTTCAAGAAAGTCACTGAGGAGTTCAAAGATCTCAGTTGATGGCCAGCCTATACCGCTTGCGGTATCGTAACCATTGATGACCAAATAGAGAGTTCTTTCAAACTCAAGTTGATGGCCAGCCTATACCGCTTGCGGTATCGTAACCATTGATGACCAAATAGAGAGTTCTTTCAAACTCAAGTTGATGGCCAGCCTATACCGCTTGCGGTATCGTAACATAACACATATCACTTTATATTCTTTTATACCTAAGTTGATGGCCAGCCTATACCGCTTGCGGTATCGTAACACCTCCTTTCGGAATATCCCTTCAGAGTCCGAGCGTTGATGGCCAGCCTATACCGCTTGCGGTATCGTAACTCTAGTGTACTAATATTAACTCCGAGTTTGGAGCAGAGTTGATGGCCAGCCTATACCGCTTGCGGTATCGTAACAAAATAGAATGACCCATAATGTGTGACCTAACCAGTTGATGGCCAGCCTATACTGCTTGCGGTATCGTAACTCGAAACATTTTCAACACATCTTCTAATTTTCCATGGTTGATGGCCAGCCTATACCGCTTGCGGTATCGTAACTTCATCATATGAATCGAATATGCTTTCGACTTCATCGTTGATGACCAGCCTATACCGCTTGCGGTATCGTAACATTGCTGCTCCACTACCAAATGTAGGATGCGAATTTGTTGATGGCCAGCCTATACCGCTTGCGGTATCGTAACCCTATAATAAGTTCCCTAATAGCGGAGGTGCTGTATTATGAAGTACATTATCTGCTATGACATAAAAGAGGATAAGATTCGTAGCAGCGTGGTTAAGTATCTTGAAGACCACGCTTTTCGTATTCAATTCAGCGTATTTTCCTGCAAATGCAGCAACAAAGAAATCCAGGCTATATGGGAAACTTTGTTGCAGATGACAGAAAATGCTGATAATCCCTTATTGATGGTAATACCTGTCTGCAAAGACTGTGACAAGGGAATCCTTATGCAAGGCAGGCCCTTGGAGGAAGACCGTTCTGTGATTGTTGTATGAGGGGAGCTATAGCATGGGCGTACTTTATCTGCTCTCGAAGGGAAGCAATGCAAAAAAAAGGATGGCGGCAGAATCGTCCTTGAAAAAGATGATAAGCTGATAGGCCGCATGCCTATCAGATCCCTGACCTCCATCCTCAAGATTAAGAGAAAATTAGCATTACAGGTCATAGTTGGCCTGTTTTTTTTGACCAAAATGCCAAAAACATTTTTCAGGAGCGGTTATATTAAGTGAGAAGGTCAGATAAGACAAAGAAAGGAGCTATCATGTCAGTTTTTATCAATCATAGCAACCACATCTCCGACAATTGGTCCCAAGCGCAAAGAGAGGCAGCGCTGGCCTACGGAAGTATTGTGGATATGCCTTTTCCAGAGTTGCGGGCCGATTACAGCGAGCAAAAGATTAGGGAAGTCATACAGCGGTATCTTTCTGAGATATTGGCAATGAATCCAGTGGCAGTGCTTTGCCAAGGGGAGTTTACCTATACCTATGGGTTGGTGAGTCTCCTCAAGGAACATGGCATAACTGTGCTGGCTGCCTGTAGTGAACGCAATTCCAGGGAGGAATTGCAAGGGGGGGTATCCCGTAAGGTATCCTACTTCAAATTCGTGCAGTTTCGCAAATACTGAGGGACATTGATGAAAAAAATGAAATTTTTTTCGGAGGATATGCCAAAAACTGTTATCACCACGGGTTATATAAAGTGAAAAGGTTATAGCAAACGATACAGCCAGTGCTTATGCCACATGTCCGCCCCTCTGGGGGCGGGGGACCGCCGCAGGCGGTGGTGGGGGCTGGCAATAATAATGACATGTGCTGTAACAGCGGATTGAAAGTGAATGTATCGATGGGAATAGGAGGAAAGTATCATGGGCAAAGTAGTTGTCAGCATTTTTTCCGCAGTGTTGTCAGTAGCCGGTGTTTTGATTGCTTGCAATAATGCTGTGGGTGATGTGAACAGGGCTGCTCAGGTGGTAAGGGAATATCGTAATGCGTGAAAGGAGAGATTAACATGGGGTTCGTAGCATTATGTCAGGTATTGTCGTTTGTATCTCAGAAATCTCAGCAGATTCATCAGATGAATATGGTCAAGAAAATCGGAGATACAGCAGTGGTGATCACTTTGATCGGAGGCGTGACGCATCTGGCTGGTAAGTGTATAGACTGTGTGGGGGAAAAGAAGAAAGAAAAGCCCTCAGCAGCCGATAACTGAAGGGGAGATTGAATGTTCTGGAATTTGAGGGCGGAGCCGGAAAGAGGAAATGACCATGGCTGACATCATATTTGCCATCTTATACGCAATATGGATAGCTATTCTGTACATATTCAGTTGAAGATCTTTAGGGCGTGTTGATTAATTCACTCAGCCCATCTTCACGGGTCTTGGCTGTCCCTGCGTCGTTGACAAATCCTCGACATAGCACCGCTATGCCTGCGGTTTGTCGCCTAGCAATGGACAGCCAATCCCTATAAATCTGGGCCAAGTTCATTTAATCAACACGCCCTAGGCCACAGTCGGCAGGATTATTTTGAAAGAGGTAGAAGTCTTACTGTGATATTACAGGAGATGCAGGGGGGAAGATTATGGATTTCAAGGCGATACTATTTGATACACGGTCAATCCAGCAATACATTTTCTCCGGGAATCAGCTGAAAACGAACATCGGCGCTTCTTACTTGGTGGAGACACTTTTCTCTGATGCTTTGGTTCGTGCCGTGGAAGAGGTATGTGGCACCGGCTCCATTGACGAAGAAACCTGGCATCAAGTGGTGGAGCCGGATTGGGAAGACATGGATACACCATGCCGTGTGGGCTACATCGGCGGCGGCAATGCGCTGCTGCTATTCCGTCCTGAGACAGAGGAGCAGCAACTGCGGGAGGTAGTGAGCACCTTCACCAAGATGGCCCTGGTAGAGTACCCCGGCCTGAGAACCGGGGCTGTCATTGGCACTGTCGCCATGGATAAAGACGGCCATTTTCGGAGCAACGCAGAGGGCAAGACTGGCTTGGATTTGCTGCATGAGGAATTGAAGAATGCACAGAACACCGTATTCCCTGAGGTATCCCTGCCCTACACGGGGCTTACCCTGTCCTGCTCAAGCAATGGAGAGGCTGCCAACTTCTATGATGAGGAGGAGGACAGGTTTTACTCCTGGGAGATTGAGATGAAAATCCTGGCTGACAGGAAGACCAGTGCACGGGAAGCGCCGGCAGAAAGGGAACTCTTGGACAAACTTCGCAGCGTCATGGCCGAAGAGGACAGGGAGGACTATCTGAGAGGATGGGCTTTTCCCACGAAGTTTGATGAGCTTGGCCAAAAGGAGAAGGAAGACTATCTGGCTATTGTCCACATAGACGGCAATAACATGGGCAAGCAGTTCCGCGAATGCAAAACCCTTACCCAGAGAAAAAATCTCTCCATCTCCATACGCAAGAAAACTATCTGCGCCTTCAATGCCCTGATTGATGATATACTCTCCTGCTATAGTGATTGGAAGTTCTTGAAGAGGATCGTGCGTCCTGATGGTGAGACTTTGCTCCCTATCCGTCCTCTGATTTTGGGCGGCGATGACATGACCTTTGTCTGTCATGCGAAACTTGCCTTGCAATTGGCGGCTTTTGTCATGAGCGAACTGAAGGAAAGTGGGATTTGCAGCTGCGGCGGCATTGCTATCCTGCCCACATCCTACCCCTTCTTCAGAGGGTACGAAATGACAGAGCAGCTGTGCGGCGAAGCCAAGAAGCGCATGCGCCAGGATGATGCTCCTTCCTGCTGGCTGGATTTTGCCATCCTCCATGGGGAGCAGGCTCCCAAGCTTTCCCAGATTCGTGAGCAGGAATACCATGATGTGCTGGGACGCAATATGCACTTTGGCCCCTATCGGGTAGATGCTTCCGGGGATATGCCGGAGGCACTTGACAATCTTTTGCTGGCTATGCAGGAGGTACGCTTTGGCCCGCATAGGATGCCCATGAGCAAGCTGAAAGAGATGCGCAGAGTCCTGGCTGCGGGCAGGCACCAGCAAATCCAGTTCAAGCAACAGCTTGACTATCTGATACGCAGCACTCCTGACAGCATGATGCGCCTCCCTGCTGTGGAAGCATGGAGACCCTATGAGAAGGAACTATGGGCAGAAGATAGGACTCCCTATGTGGATATGATTGAAATGCTGGATTTCTGTGCATTTGAGGAGGTGGAGAACAGTGGCAGGGAAGGATAAGAAAAAAGCAAGCAAGAAGGAACAGAGGGAACAGGAAAAGCAAAAACGCATGGCCAGGGGGCAAAGTGCCGCCCAGCTTAATCAGGAAAAGCAAAAAAAGGAAACTGTGCAAGCGGCTGTCTCCGCAGACATAGAACCGCACGAAGAAAGGACAAAGATTCCTCGCATAAAGCCAAGAACCAAGGAAGCGCCCCATCTGCCACCGAAGCGGAACAAGGGTGAGGCAATCCCGGAAGCAAAAATGGGCAAGCTCACCTTCGATTCCTTCACTTTGCGGGTGCATACCCAGTCGCCCCTGCATCTTGGCTCCGGTCAGGCTGATGTGAATGTGGATGCGGAAGTGGTACATGATGAAGCGGGCCTGCCTTATTTCCCTGCCAAAAGGCTGAAAGGTCTTTTGTATGAGAGCGCTCTTGAAGTGACAGAAATGAACACGCCCTTGGGAGAAGGCGCGGAACTGAGGGCAGAGCTGGATGCTCTTTTCCAGCATGGCAGCCAGGGGGAGGCCCGGCTCATCATACCCAGCTTGTATCTGGCAGGGCATGAGGAGATGAAGGAGGATTGGCAGTATTTGCAGCGCGCTTATCCTGAGCTTTTCACCCCTGCTGATGTGCTGGAGCAGTATACCTCTCTGCGGTATCAAACAAGACTGGACAGAAAGACCGGGACGGCGGCAGACGGCTCTCTCCACAATATGCGCGTGGTGGAAGCAGGTCTGGACTTCGAGGGGAAGATAGAGGTGCTTGGCGGCACCGAGCGGCATTTCAAGCTGCTGGCACTGGCCTTCAAAAATCTGACTCAGGCGGGTGTCAAGCGCACCCGTGGCTTCGGCTGCATAGACTGCCTCATGCTGCAGAATGGCAAGGATATACGCACGCCGCTGATAAGGGATGTGTTCAAGGAGGGAAAGAGAAAATGAGGCAGCTGACCATCAAACTCAAGACGGTTTCGCCGGTGATTCTTTCCACCAAGGGCAATACCGATGTCATGACCGCCACCTATGACTATTTTTCCGGCAATATCCTGCGAGGCATTCTGGCAGGAAGATATATAGAAAAAGCGGGCTTGGGGAAAAAAGCCCATGAGGACGAGGATTTTGTAGAGTTGTTTTTCCAGAAGCTCCGCTTTGTCGATGCCTATCCTGTGAACAAGACTACGGGATGCAGAAGCCTGGTCATGCCCTTGTCCCTGCAAAAGATCAAGGACGGAACCAGCATCATAGACCTGCTGCGGCAGGATTCGGAGGCAAACTATAAATCCCTGCGTGGCTTTGGTTCCATAAGTCAGGGGAAAATCTATGCCACGGAGATAAAGAAGAATATCACCTTGCATATGAGCCGCAATGACAGCGGCAGCCAGGATAGCAGGGAGCGCCTGGCCGGACGCTCCCTCAATGGTGGCATCTATAACTATGAATCAATAGATGCAGGCCAGTCCTTTGAAGGATATGTTTTCGGCAGCCAGGAAGCATTGGAAAAGCTGGTAGCGGTGCTGCAGGAAAAGTCCTGGCTGGCGCATGTAGGCCGTTCCCAATACACACAGTATGGCAGCTGCAGCATCCAGCTAGGTGAAGTAGAGGATGTGCCCGTCATGCCCAGGGAGGCTGGCAGGAGTGTTTGCCTGCGTTTGTAGACCCCCCTGCTGCTGGCTGACCTTGCTGATAACGCCTTGAAAGGCTTAGCTGAATTTGCCAGGGCAATGAATGAGCGCTGCCAAACAGAAGCCTTCCATATCCAAAGCGGGAAACGGAAGATATTTTCAAAAGCTGAGAAAATTGACAGCTTCGTGGGGGTCTGGGGGATGAAGCGCCCCAGACTGAGTGCTTTGGCGGCAGGTACTATCTTCATCATTCAAAAGGACGAGGACTGGAGCGATGGAGACTGGCAGCATCTGGCCAGGCTCTGCTACGAGGGCATAGGCCTTCGCACTGAGGAAGGCTATGGACAGGTTCGTGTATGGCAATGCTCCCAGCTGGCGTATGCCAAAACACCAGCTGAGGAAAGACCAGCCAGGCATAAAATCAAATCAAAAGAGGCAGCCAAGTATGCCCGTAAGATAGTGGCAAAGAAGATGAGGGAAGCTGTCAGGCTCTTTGCTGCAGAAGATGTGGAGCAGTCGAGAAAATACTTCCCCCAGGACGCAAATCACCTGTTTGCGCGTCTGGATAGTATGTTGGGGGAGAGGAGTGCTTACTGCCGCAGCAACCTGCAGAGCAACCTGATGGCGGAAAAGCGTGGCGAGAGCACATCCTTGACCAGGATGCTGAGAAATGTAGAAGTGCATGGGAAAAGCCTGGGCGAGTTGCTGGAAAATACTCCCACAGCCCTGATGCCCTACAATGACAGAAAGCGTGAATGGCAGAATGTGCTGTCCCCTGAGATACACGAGGCTCTGGAGGATATCTTGGAAAAGCCTTTGGAAGAACTGAAAGCCGCTGAAACTCTATTCTATGAATACTGGCATTGGTTCTTCCGCAATGGTCGGAAAGCCGAGAAGATGGAAAGGTGGTGGGAGGATGAGTGAGGAAAGCATTCGCGGCAAGCTTTGCATAGAAGGGCATCTGGTGATGAAAGCCCCGTTGCTGATAGGCATGGGAGAACATGATGAAGGCAATCAGACAGATATTCAGGTAATGAAGGATAAGAATGGATATGCCTTTATCCCCGGCACCTCTCTGGCAGGTGTGCTGCGCCAGTACATTGAAGCGGATAATCCAAGGGCGGCAGCACTCATCTTTGGTACTGATTTGGAAGAGCCTTCCGCCTATGACATGGAGCTGCAAAGCTCTGCCATCATCTATGATATAAAGCTCAGCAATGCCACGATTGTTCATCGTGATAGTGTCAATCTGGACGGACTGACAGGGACAGGCATCAAGCATGGCAAATTCGACTACGAGGTCATAGATCAGGGCGCTCATGGCACCTTTGCCGCAGAGCTCATACTGCGAAATATCCATGAAAAGGACAGGGATTTGCTGGAAAACACGCTGATGCGGCTGGGCCATCACCTGGCGGATGGCTTCCATTTGGGGGCGCGCACAGCTATAGGCTTTGGCAAAGCTGTCCTTGAGGACATTAACATCGATGTGTATGATTTTCATAATGCGGATGATACGGCGGCTTATTTTTTGGACAAGCCATCCAAGAAGCGGATACTGTTCAAGAAAAAGGCTTCTGAGCACGCTTATCCTGCAGATAGCTTCGTGATAGATGCGGATTTCGTGCTGGAGGGTGGCCTCATGGTCCGTGACAGTGACAAATCCCATCTGACTGGCGGCGAGGCAGAGGATGGCAAAATAGATGCCATCATGATGCGCGACAGCGATGGGAATTGGCGGGTGCCGGGCTCCAGCATCAAAGGAGTGCTTCGCCATCGCTGTGAGTATATACTCCAGTCCCTGGGAATGGATACGGCTATGCTGGAGACCCTTATGGGGCCTGATCCGCAGAAATTGCGCAAGCATCTTTCGCCTAAGTCCCGCAGCCGTTTCCTGGTGGATGAGCTTTGCCTGAGCGATGCTGTGCAGCCTTACCAGCAGACACGCATAAGGATAGACCGCTTCACAGGCGGCACCATAGATTCGGCTCTGTTTACCTCGATGCCAGTCTGGCAGAAGGAACCGGATAAACATGCCATGACCGTGCACTGGGAAATCCGCCAGGCTCAGTCCTGGGAGATAGGACTGGCCCTGCTCTTGCTCAAAGATGCGTGGCTTGGGCGGATTGCGCTCGGCAGCGGCAAAGCCATCGGCTATGGCAGGCTGCGGGGGCTGAAGGCAAATCTGTACTATAAGGGCAAGCCCCTCGCACGCATGGAAGGCCAGAATATCCCCCCGGAGGAAGTCGGGAAACTGCAGGAATTTGTTGATGCGTTCATAAATATGAAGGGGGCGGGGATATGAGCCGTGAAGCGCTTTTGAAGCCTACGGAAATCAAGGCTGGAAAGAGCCTCATAAAGAATATAGACATTCCTGTCACCATGGCTGCTTTGCAAGCCAAATTGCAGGAGCTGGATTTTCAAGCAGGATTTGTTGTCCTCTGGCATATAGATGCTATTAGCTGGGGCAAATGGGAAAGCGGGCAGCTGCATTTCCCGGAGGCAGATCCCAAGGACTGCTTGCTGCTGGAAGTGCGGATATTCAATGAAAATGAGGAACTGCACCTGCTGAAACAAGGGGGCGGATTCCGAGGCCGCTATCGCAAAGATGATGAGGGTGAAGAAGCCGAGTATGTCGATTCAGCCTCCAGATTCTGGGGCAGGAGAACGCAGGCCCAGGAATGTGCAGAGGGCTATATGAGACTGATTGATAGTGACCGCAAGCTGCAAATGCTGCTCCCCGCAACAGATGCAGAAGCGGAATATTATGCCCTGGAGACCCGCAGCTATGTGGGCATAAATGAACAGACCGCCCAGGCAGGGTATGTGGACTACAGATTCAAGGCAATCCTGCCTGTTTTCGTGAAGGGAGATGCAAGATGATGCCCAGGCAAGCAACAGCTCCGTACAACTTTGTCTCCCTGCCGTCCAAGGTATTGCCAGCTCCCTTTGACGGCGGAGCCGAATCGGACGAGGAAAGGCAGGAAAACTACCGCAGCCATGTCCTGGCCAAGGGAAAACTAAGCGGCTATATATGCCTTTCCATCAAGACCATGACCAGCATCTTCGTGGGCAACGGAGGCAGCGAGTTTTTCAGCCCCAATGGTGTGCCAGTCATACCTGGCAGTTCTATCCGGGGCATGGTGAAAAATATCTTTAAGATCGTGACCTGCGGTGCCATGCGCGGCGATAAGGAAGATGCCGATTTCAACGATAAGCATCTGTATTTCCGCGCCATGGCCGCAAGCAAGGGGGCGGACGCCAGAAAGTGCTATCTTCGCCAGACATACACATCCCGTGTAAAAAAAGATGATGTACAGGCAGGTTTTTTGCTTCACAACAAGGTCGATAATCAATATTACATGGTGAATACGGACTACCAGGAAATGAATGGCAGAGCCGAAGCAATAAATCGTTTATCTCCAAGCGTTGGGAACGATTGGAGTAAAGGCGTTACAACCTATACGGGGCCTATGCCAAGGAAACATCATTACACAATCCACAGTATACCAAACTGGTCTAATAAAATTCTGGTAGAGCAGGGCGTGGTAGAGGCATACAAAACTGATGAGACACGCAAAGGTGTAAACATATTTGACTCCCAATACTGCAAGAGAAACGCTGATGCCGCTGACTTTACGGGGGAGCCTGAGATAGACTTTGTGGCTCCTTGCTTCTATATGGAAGAAAATGGACAGATAGGGCATTTCGGCTTTGGCAGATTTTATCGCATACCTTACAAAAACTCCATTGGTGCTGCCGTCCCTCAAGGCTTGCAGACGGATACGATCGACTATACCGATGCGATTTTTGGCCGCAAGGAACTGTGGGGCAGCAGGCTCTCCTTTGAAAATGCAGTTTGCGTTAGCGGCAAGGCTGCCCAGGAAAATCCTGCCTATGCGCGGATTCTCAGTAACCCCAAGCCTACTTCCTTCCAGCTCTATCTAAACCAGGATGACCAAACGGAAATCAAGCATTGGGATTCCAGGGGTGCCTGCATACGCGGGTATAAGATGTACTGGCACAAGAAAATGTCATG
This sequence comes from Pseudoselenomonas ruminantium, assembly GCA_015058655.1. GTDB lineage: Bacteria > Bacillota > Negativicutes > Selenomonadales > Selenomonadaceae > Selenomonas_B > Selenomonas_B ruminantium_C. The sequence continues at coordinate 110,280 of SVBX01000001.1, read as the reverse complement.
GGCAAATCCGGAGCAGAAAGCAAGTGATGTGTGTCCCCATCCTATACATCCGGTGAAACCAGGCCAGGTATTCCAGAGCAGGATACGCTTTGAGCGCCTTAGCAAGGATGAACTGGGGGCTTTGCTGAAGGTATTTGAGCTGGCTCAGAAAGACAAGGAACTTTGCTTCAAAATCGGTCAGGGCAAGTCCATCGGCCTTGGCAGCATCCGCGTAGAAGCCACGCTTAAACTTGATGGGGATTCTTATTACAAGCAGCTCTTTGATGGCAGCGGTCAGTGGCATACAGATGAAACTGAGGCAGACTTCTCTGGGTATGTAGCAGAGTTCGAGGAGAAACTGAAAACCGGCTTGTCCCCAAAGGATTATATCCGCTATCAGCTTTCGCAGCGCGAACTTTCGCATCTGCTGGACTGGAAGAACACCGCAAGCCCTGAGTGGGAGCAGAAAACTGCTGCTATGGATATTAATGATACGGAAAAGCCTTTCCAATACCGCTGGGTACTGCCGACAGCTAATGAAGTGAAATAAAGGTCAGGCAGCTCTGCCAATCTTCAAAATCCAAGGAGGCCAATATATGCCGAATAAGCCTGTTTATAATATCATGCTGGCCTTTGTCAGCTTGGTGCAGCAAAGGAGCGTGGATAATCCCATCCGCTACTGGGGCGTTGGAGGGAAGCCTTATACGGCTATACAGACCAATGAATCTGCCATCATCGCTGTGCAGCGTGAATTGGGAGATAATCCTCTGGATGCCGTCTTCCTCGTGTCCAGTGAGAAGGTGGAGACTTATGATGCGCCAAAGACGGAGCAGTATGGCATACTCACGCATATCAATTTCCTCAAGAAGCGGCTCATAGAGGCTGACGAGCGCCTGTCGGGCAAGCTGCACAGTATAAGGTACTATGATGGCTTGGACGATATTGACGAATCCTTGCGAAATGTCACGAAGATAGCGGGGCAGATAATGGACTATGCCAGGGAGCATCCCAAGGCCAGGATAAGGCTCTATGCTGACATGACCGGGGGCTTCCGCTATAATTCTGTGATGATGCTGACCATCATGCAGCTTTTGCAGTATAACGGCATCGAGCTTGGCAAAGTCCTCTACTCTGACCCGGAACGGCAGACTGTATTTGATGCCACTTCGCTGCTGGGACTGTTCAACCTGATCAACGGCGCAGATGAATTCGTCAAGTTCGGCAGCGTGGAAGGGCTGCAGGCATACTTCAAGACTGCGCCCAAGACAGAAGCCCTTGGCAATCTGCTGGAAGCCATGCAGCGCTTCTCCGATGCCATCAAGATGTGCAGGACCAGCCTGATCAAGGATGAACTGAAGACGCTGAATGTCTACTTGAAGGCTTTCAAGGAAAATCATGGGGACACGCTGCAGGAGAACCTCTTTGCCAGCATCATCACCACGCTTCAGCATGAATACGGGCCGCTGATTCAGGGACAAGCCACAGAATTTGATATCATACGCTGGTGTACCCGCAAGGGCTTCCTGCAGCAGGCCATGACTCTCTGCACGGAATGGCTGCCGTCATATCTGGTTAATAAAAAAATTGCCTATACGGATAACCCAAGAGTCCTGCTCTATTGCGAAAGAGAAGGCCGGAAGCAGGGGCGTTCATGGCAGCAGTATTTTATTTCCACCTATGTAGACAATGGCAGCAGATATTCGAAAAATGATGCTGATAATCTGACCTTGGCAGAGTTCATCAAAGCGGATATCTTGGCTTTTAACTCAGGCAATAAGAAAATTGGGGATTTGAAAAGCTCCAAGTATTCTCAGATTGTTTCCTTCTGCGATGACAGGAAAAAGGCAGAAGATGATTTTATCTTCTTGAGAAGCCGGATGCTCTCCTTCGAGGATTTTGAAAAGAAATATGCCATGCTAGGGAAAGTCTTGCGGACCCTCCACAAGGAAAGCCAGAGCCATGCCAAAAGAAAGAAGTCGTTGCAGGATTTCTGCTATGACATATCCTTGGAAAACATTGCCAACAGGATAGCCGAATTGCAAGAGCAGGAAATCTACAATTTATTTGCCATCCCCAACGAGGACTATGGCGAAGGGGCTATGGCCGAAGAAGTGCGCAATGAATTTTTGAATATTCAGGATGATAAGTGGAACAAGCACGCTGACCGCTATAGATCGCTATATGATAAAGGCTACCTCAGGAGCAGCTATCGCTACAACGATATGCTGGAATGTCTGAAGGAGTATTTCCATATCCGCGTGGAGCGCAATCAAATCAATCATGCCAACACGGAAGACATTACTTCTGTCGGTGAGGTACGCGCTATGATCCTGAACCCGCTGGAGCATTGGGTTAGTTTAGTTGCTGGTAAATCTAAATAGTAGCAGTATATTTGATGTTAAGAAAACATAAGGAATGGTTATCTGAGATGATTGGTGCTATAGTATACGAGCTGAGAGCCATAACCAGCGATAGTCTGCCCTTATACCATGGGCAGCAGCTGCATGGCTTGTGTTTCAAGATATTGAAGGATTACTCTCCGGCGCTGGCTGCTTATGTCCATGACCAAATGTCCATCAAGCCTTTCACCTCTGCTGAATTGGCCTATCAGGGAAAGAAAGGGGCAGCTGACCGGCGCCTGCATATCGTGGAAGGAACGCTGCTGAGGTGGCGTGTGACGGCGTTATGCGATGAGGTCTTGCAGGCATTTCTAAGCCTGCAGCCAGGCTATCGTTTTTCTCTGGGAAACTTGCAGATCGAAGTACAGCGCATATGCGCCGACCCGGAGCTATGTGCGTATTCCGGCATAGTGGAACCGATAGAGATGCTGGCAGAGTGCTTCTCCTGCTCTCCGCCAGCATCTATAACCGTGGATTTTCAGTCTGCCACCACTTTCAGGTCGGGGAAGAACGATTTCCCCTGGCCTTTGCCAGAGTATGTGTTCGGCTCATTGGCGGATAAGTGGGAAACACTTAAGATGCCTGGAGATATATCGAGGAATCTGGCAGCAGAAGCTGCAGCTGCTGTCCTGCCGCAGGAGTGGCAGGGCAGGAGCTGCATAATCAACCTTGCCCCCCGGCGCAGTGCCAGAGGTTTCGTCGGCAGATTCACCTATGGGCTGGCGAATCTTTCTGAAACGGACAGGGGAATCCTGGCTTTGCTTGCTGCCTATGCGGAATTTGCCGGAGTAGGCCGCTGGACTTCCCACGGACTGGGGCAGGTGCGTGTCATAGGGAAAAACTGAAAACCTGAACGGAATCCCGCAAGCGGCTATTTACCGTCAGGGTTTTCAGTTTTTGGGAAAACACGCTGAAGCCAGGTGTGGCAAGGGGTAAAGGGGGCTGGCCGTATGTTTTTGCAAACACATTTTTCTGCAGCAAGCAGGATTTTCGCCAAAAATGGCGAAGCTTTTCAAAAAGCAGGATTTCAGCCCAACTCTCACCTGCTTTTCGGGCAACAGAGTTGATGGCCAGCCCTTACCGCTTGCGGTATCGTAACACTATCAGTATGAACCTGTCCTGTCTTTTCCGTATAGTTGATGGCCAGCCCTTACCGCTTGCGGTATCGTAACCTGTGATAGTCTTACTGGTGGTCCATATGCTAGAGCTGTTGATGGCCAGCCCTTACCGCTTGCGGTATCGTAACCATAACTCGTGGTGCCGTTTTCTTCTAATATACAATTGTTGATGGCCAGCCCTTACCGCTTGCGGTATCGTAACACAGAGATTTCACGATCAACCCCATGACCCTTCACCGTTGATGGCCAGCCCTTACCGCTTGCGGTATCGTAATACAGGCATATAGCCTGTATTTTTTTTGCCCCAAAATGCCAAAAGTTAGCAACAGGAACGGTGGTATATATTGAAGGGCAATGGAATGCAAAAAAATATGCAGGAAATGCCAAAAGCCGTTCCCAGGAGTGGTTATACAAGATGAGAAGATTTCAAGCTTATAAGAAAGGATGTATCCATTATGGTAAAAATGACTCATATGAATGTAGCAGTTGTAGCCTTTATTGGCAGTGTTGGAAGCTGGATTTTCGGAGACTGAGAAAAAATTGAGAGAAAATGCCAAATATCCAGCTTGGGAATGGTTATAAAAAGTAGAAGGTCAATCAAGCGTAATACGAGGAGGAAAAAATCATGACATACCGTAACGATAAAGATCTGGAAATCCTGTCCATTGCTGAAGACGATGATTTGCAGGTTCTGATAAATTATTTAACAAGAGATGAGGATGGTGATTTGCGGCTTACTGAAGAACTTTCTGCTACCTCGGGCTACCAAAACAACCGTTATAGGCCGCGGGAGTATTGGCAGGATATTGCTGCCGAGTTGCAATGCTTTGGCGGCAATACCTTCGCTAACTTTCTCCGTGGTGGACAGGGGGTGCCATATCGTGAGGTCCTGTGCGATGTGTGCGACAACCTGAAGGTGAATTATAATTCTGAATCTAGCGTTTCACTCATCGAAATGAACCTGCTTTGCAAAATCCTGACCAAAGCACTGGATGAGATGGATGACAAACAGATGAAGGAACTGATTGATAGCCTTGATATAAAAGTGAATCATCTTACTAAGCAGGCCATCATCGCTGCCTTGCAGGTAATGATTCTGAGAACAGGCTTCTCCCCATACAAGATATCCGTAATCGTAGCCAATGCTGTGGCAAGAACCCTCCTGGGCAGAGGAATCAGCGTGGCTGGGAATGCGGCTCTGACAAAGGCAATCTCAGTTTTTGCCGGTCCCGTAGGCATAGCGCTGAATGCTCTTTGGCTTGCCATTGACATAGCAGGGCCTGCATATCGTGTTACGGTGCCCGCTGTGATTCAGGTGGCTTATATCCGTGCGAAATACAATTCCTATTGAAAGTAAAAAAGGAGCGTGCATCACTATGAAGAATCAGAGTGCTAACAATAATAATGCTTCTCGTCAGGGAATCTATGCCTTGGCCAGAGTAGCTAACAGCATAGATCGTGGTGAAAAGAGGGGAGGTGCTGCTTTGGATGGGATGTGTCTTGTTGATTATGGCTTCCGCTTTCTGCCCTGGCCACTTTGCTCACCGTTGCTTTGGAGAGCGGTTGGGATTTTTTCTGACATAAAAAGATGGCTCTTGGGCAGTCGTTGATTTACTTACTAAGGAGGCGCTTGAAATGAAGAAGGAAAATGTCAGCGGTGGCATCGGGGCCGTGGCTGGGAAATCTATTGGTGGTATTGGCATTGCAGCCAGGGGAGGGGCTGTAGGTATACCGGCTGCTGTGCTTGCAACAGCAGCCCTTGCCCCCGCAATTGCCCCTATTATCATAGCTGGTGGCGTAGTGGGGGCTGTGGGCAGATGGCTGGGCAGGGATTAGAGCCAGCCATATTGCCTTGACTGGCAGGGATAGACGATTGATCTGTAGAATATATATGCCCAGATGGGTACTGATTACGAAATGGAGATGACTGATATGCGAAAGGTGTTTTTTTCCACAGTTATGATGACCCTTGATAACCCAGGTAACAGGGTTGTCTACCAAAGCCGTGATTTTGACATGGACGGCAGAAATTATTTTGCGCCTATCTCTTATTTGCTGGATGCCAACATAGATGAACAGGATGATATACTGATCATCACTACTCTGACGCAAACCACAAACCCGGAAAATAACTATAAAATTCTGAAAAAAGAAATGAAAGAAATCCTTGAAGCCCATAACGCCAAGGCCACCTTCGTCGAAATCTACGAACCTGATCATACGAAACAACGCGATGAGATGGATTCCCTGACCTTCAGCCGTCACTTCCAGGAAATATCTGATTATTTCCAGGACGGTGACCGCATCTACGCTGATATGACCTTCGGCATGAAGTGCAATACTATCTGCAGCCTGATAGCCATGTCCTATGCTGCCAAGGCTGGAAAGGATGTGGATGTGGACTGTATGGTATATGCCCAGTATTATCGTGGCGATGCAGAGACTTCTCCCACTTCCGATATCATTGATATCACCAGCCTTTTCTATATCAACACTCTGGTAAACAATGCCAAGCCGGGCCAGAAAAAGAACATAGACGAATTCTTGAGATTCATGATTGGTTAAGTAAGGCGGTGAGAGTGATGAATGCGAATCCTGAGATAGATACGCTGTTGCAGGAGGTCTTAGCACTGCAAAGCAGGGATGATCTCAATCACCATGAAAAAATTGCATTGAAAGATAAAAAAATACTATTATTGGAAGAAACATACAAGGCGGTCTTCAAAGAAAATGAAGACAGGGATAGTGAATTATACTGGAAAGCTTTTGAGGAAACATTAAGAAAATATTGTAAGAATAATAAACATAATTTCGTGGCAGATACAAAGAAACTTTACAAATTAAAATGCAGAGGAAAAATAGCTGAAGCACTAGAAGAAAAAGACCCTGAGGAAGCAAAAATAAGGAAGAAAGAAATAAGAGAAACTTTGCGAAGCATAGCAAAGAAGCATGGCATGGCATCCAAGGATATAACTGCGGCATTGAAATTCAATATGTTAAACAGCCAGCGGGTGCATCAGTTTCTGGTCTCAAATTTCAGGTACTCCGAAGAAGAATTGGATGAATTTGACAGGACTGTATTTAATAGAAGATTCACATACTCGTTTGATGCCAACCCTGAGGAGGGTTCTGCTCAAAATAGGACTGAGGCAGAAGCATCGCAGGCTAACAAGATTCAGCTGGATTATCTTTATGATAATGCTTTTGACTATGTACTAAATACATCCTATGAATTTTCCATGGAACAAGGAAAAAAGTATCAGCAGGAAATGAAAGGCTATTGGTCTATCAAATTTGTGAAAGGGAATATAAAAGAAGAAATAGCGGAGAAAAAGGAGAAACATATCATTTTTGAATTCTACAAAAACAATTTGCCGCTTTATGAAAAGTACGAAAAAATTATTGTATTTGATGAATCGGCTGGGAATGAAGAAAAGCTTCACGAGAAATTGATTAAAGTGCTTCATAACGAGCTTATGCCTAGAATGTCAGTTGAACTCAAGTTACAGCAAGATACATGGAGAAAAAAATATGGTAATATAGACAAATATATTTGGAGGGTGTTAAACGACATACATCTGCTAAGTGAAGAATATGTAAAAAAAATATCTTAAATATTTATAGTCGCTTGCTTTTGCATGCGGCTATTTTTTCGCCTAAAAATGCCCAAAACTGGTAGCAGGAACGGTTATATCTATTGAAAAGGCAATGGAATGCGAAAAAATTTCGAAGGAAATGCCAAAAAACATTATCAGGAACGGTTATATTTATTAGAAAGATAAACTTTACATCCTGGAAGGAGGAGCCCGCCATGGCTTACAAAATCAACCTTCACATCACCCAGAAATGCAATTATGCCTGCAAATACTGCTTTGCTCACTTTGACAGCGATAATGACCTCACTTTGGCAGAGTGGAAGCATATAATTGACAATCTTAAAACCAGCGGCCTTGTAAATGCAATCAACTTCGCAGGCGGAGAGCCGGTGCTTCACAAGGATTTCTCCGCCATTGTGAATTACGCATATGACCAAGGTTTCAAGCTGTCTATCATCACCAATGGTTCCCTTATGCTGAACCCCAAGCTTATGCCGCCGGAACTCTTTGGCAAATTCGAAACCTTGGGCATTTCCGTAGACAGCATCAATCCACAGACGCTCGTCGCTTTAGGCGCCTGCAACAGATCCCATGAAGTTCTGATTTACGAAAAACTGTCACAGCTTATAACCCTGGCTCGTTCCGTGAACCCTGACATAAAGATTAAATTGAATACCGTAATCACTAACCTCAACGCCAATGAAGACCTCACTGTGATAGGCAAGGAGTTTGGCATTGATCGCTGGAAAATGCTGCGCATGAAGCTATTTGCACACGAAGGAAACTCCAACGCTGCGCTGGTCCCCAGCCAGGCGGATTTCGATGGATTTGTAGCCCGCCACTATGAGGTTTCAGAGGATGTGGTACCAGAAAACGATCTGACGCGCTCCTATATCATGGTAGACAACCAAGGTCAGCTTCTGGATGATGAAGGCGAGGATTACAAAGTGGTTGGCAGTCTGCTTATAGAAAATTTCACTGAAGTCTTCGGGCGTTATGCCTTTGACGAAAATACCTACGCCAGTCGGTATGTTGCTTGATATCAAACCGAAGGGCATCGTGTCAAGGTACCTGCCGTGATTCAAGCAGGATATTATTGAAGGGCAATGGTATGCGAAAAAAATTCGCAGAAAATGCCAAAAGCCGTTCCCAGGAGCGGTTATATAAAATGAGAGGATTTCAAGCGTATAAGAAAGGACGTGTCCATTATGGCAAAAACGAATCATATGAACGAAGCAGCAGCAGCTATCCAGGAGAACACAGGGGCCATCAAGCGTGCGGTCAAGGGTATGCAGGCCTATGAAAGAATGGGAGAGGGCCTCTCTAACCTGAACACCATGCGGGGCGGCACCAAGGGCTTCAAGGGCTTTGTCATGGAAGAACTGGAAGCAGGTCATGCTAGCGCACTTGGCCGTCATACAGAAGTCATCAACAACAACGGCATCGCAGACCTGCGGCATATCAAGTCGAATGGCACCGAAGTGCTCCAGCAGGTGAAATCCGGCTATAAGCCCAACCAGATAAACTTTGGCAAATATGGCGGCCAGGAGGTCTTGGTGGACAAGGGCAACACCAACTTCCAGGCATTCAAGGAAGCCGGACGCAAAGCGGGTGTGAGGGTCAGAGAATGTCATGTGACAGATGCAGAAGCAAAGAAAATGGCAGATCTCATGCAGCGTGAAAGCAGGCTCACCGGCAATCCCAATGCACCGGTGACTTCCCACCTCTACAGCGGCGCCAAAAGCATAGGCGCAGCCCATAGTGTAGGCCTGAAAGCTGCCAAGTCCAGTGCCATTGCCGGAGCCGGCTTTAGCCTGGGCAGCAACATCGTGGATGTGGCCAGGGGCAAAAAAACTGTTGGAGAGGCTGCAGGTGATGTAGTCGTAGATACTGCCAAGGCTGGAGTGGTAGGGTACGGGGCAGGAGCAGTGGGTAGCGCTCTGGCCAGTACCGCAGCTGGTGCCGCTGCCATCGAGACTGCCGGAGCGGTGACAGCTGCTGTGACCTCGGCTCCTGTCATAGGGACGGCCATCACCACCGGAGCTGCAGCCGTAGGCACAGCAGCTGCCACTATCTCAGCAGGAGCAGGAGCCGCTACCGCAGCCATAGGATTGACCGCTGCCGCACCCTTGGTAGCTGCCGCCGCACCTTTCGTAGCAGCCGGAGCCATTATTGGCGGCATCGGCAGCCTGCTTTTTGGGGACGACTGAGCCACACCTGCCCGGAAGCGGGTCGCATCCCGGGGCGGCCTGCTTCCCGGGCAGTGGAACTCTGCGCGGAATACATTTGTTAATTAGGCCATGGAACCTGAGAAATGGGAACCATAGCCTGACATATTTAGAACGGAGGTTATTTGATATGTTTGAAGTGGATTCGGAAAAAGAAAATATGGGTGTTCTTAAAGTGGCTTGTATTGGAGGTGCTGCAGGCTATTGGAAAAACAATATGCCGGCTGAAGCACAGCAATTCTTATTAGAAGTAGGCTCAATTGATGCTACTGCATGGAGCACTGGGGTGGATGTTGGCTTCATTGTAGCGGACAGCAGGGAAGGCGGTGCTGTAGATGCCTTCAAGGCGGCCATAGATGTTATGGAAAAACATGGTGCGGTGTTGTTCCCCATGTTGATATCAGATGGCAGCACAAAGTTGGATGTGCCATTCATGAATATAGATATCAACAAATTTGCCGATGAAGCAGAGATCTATGATTATATATACATGGCTGTGAAATCGACTAATGAAATTGTTGATTCTTTTGGCCTGGTTATGCTTGATCTTGGTGATTTGCGGACGATTTTCGCTGGCAATCAAGAGTTGATCTTTGAAATAGGTGAATCAACTGGCAAAAAGGCGGCTAAAGCTGCTTGTGAAGATGCCTTGCGAAAAATATCATCACTATGGGGGGATTTAAGTTCAGTGAAAGGTGTTTTGCTCAACGTGGTTGGACGGGAAGATAATATGAGCATGTTTGAAGTGAACGAAGCCAGTGAAGCACTTACTGATTGTCTTGATAGCCAGGTCAATATAATTTGGGGGGCAGCTGTTGATGATTCTTTGGGAGACAAGATTCGGGTCTGCTTGTGGATGGCCAGGTGAGGGGTCTTCGTCAGGTTGGGGTGAGAAAGGCATCGACCAGAGTCAGGAGGTATAAATGTTTCTTCTTGAGGATGAATTGCAATACGAAGGCGACATAGATTACGAAAAGAGTTTATTTGAGTTGGCTGCCTGCTATGATTGCGGGGCAGTGATGGAAAGAAAGGTCTTCAGCTATGATGCGGAAAATCAGCAGTGGCTGGAGGGGGTGGATCTTAAGCCGGAAGCAGAAAAGGAGCCGGAGAAAATACAACGCACAGGCGATGCGTACTGGTTTCTTCCCTGCCGCTGGACAGTGGAGGCAAGGGAAACTGGGGTGGTAGCTGTATCTTTGCAGCTGTACAATAATTGCGTGGGAGGATACAGCAGCGGAGTGGTGGGTGCCGGTTTTAGGCTTGGCAGAGATATTCTGGCTGACTTGAAATTTCTGCTCCTTTTCGCCATAATATATGAAGGCAAAGGGGCAGGAGATTGCAGTCCTTTGCAGAATAGCTGATTCTTGGGAGGGATTTATTTGGCGAAATTTGGTGGCAGTAGTAGTGGGATGTGTGCTTTGTATATGGCCATCGGAGCTATCCTGGGGGGGATCCTGGGGGAGCTTATGAAGATGAGCGATATGCTGGCGGGGCTGGTGCCTTATCTGGTGACCAGCTATCCGGTGTTCGATATGGCTCCGGTGACGCTTAACCTCTATGTGTTCCGGCTGACGCTGGGGCTGGCTTTCGAGCCTAACCTCATGAGCATTCTGGGGGTAGTGCTGGCAGTTTATATATTCAGGAAGTATTAAGGGGGAGATAGCTTGTTTGTTTTGGCGTCAGGTTCTCCGCGCAGGAGAGATCTTTTGAATCAGGTGGGAGCAAAGTTCCGGGTGGCTATCAGCGATGCGGCTGAGCTCAAGGCAGGGGACTGCGAGCCCTTTCAGCTGGTGCGGCACAATGCAGAGGCCAAGGCTGAGGCTGTGGCCCGCCTCCACAAGACGCTGCCCGTGTTGGGGGCGGATACGGTGGTGGCCCTGGAGGGAAGGATTTTCGGCAAGCCCCGTGACGAGGAAGAAGCGAGGGAGATGCTGAAGTCGCTCTCCGGCAAGGTGCACGAAGTTCTCACGGGTATCGCCTGGGTGAAGGAGGGTCATACCTTCTCTGAGGTGGTCACCACCAATGTGAAATTCGCCCAGCTGGCAGAAACGGAAATCGACAGGTATGTGGCCGGCGGAGAACCCATGGATAAGGCAGGAGCGTACGCGCTCCAAGGTGAAGCTGCGGTTTTCATCGAAGGTATCGAAGGTTCCTATAGCAATGTGGTGGGGCTGCCCCTCTTTGCCACGGCGGCCCTGGCTAGACGCGCGGGGGTCGATATTTATGGCAGAGACGATTATGGTCAGGGATTTGCCCCTTGAGGAGCGTCCCAGGGAAAAACTGATAAGCTACGGGGCGGCGGCCCTTTCCAATGCGGAGCTATTGGCCATCCTCCTGCGCACAGGGGTGCGGGGGGAGTCGGTGCTGCGCATGGCTGAGAGGGTGCTTGCCTATTGCAAGGACAGAGGCCTTTCCTCCATGGTGCACATGTCCGTGGAGGAACTGGCCCAAATCAACGGTCTGGGCCCCGGGAAGGCCTCGACTGTGCTGGCAGCAGTGGAGCTGGGGCGGCGCCTTTCCATGTCCGAGGCCAAGGTGGAAATCATCCACGGCCCAGAGGATGTGGCCCGCTTTGCTATGCCCCGCTATCGCCATGAGACAAAGGAGCATTTTGCGGTGCTGCTTTTGAATACCAAGAACCACATTCTGGCCATGCCGGAAATTTCCAAGGGGAGCCTGACGGCTTCCGTGGTGCATCCCAGGGAGGTTTTCGAGGCGGCGGTGCGGCATGCGGCAGCTTCCATGATACTCTTGCACAACCACCCTTCGGGAGATCCCAGCCCCAGCCGGGAGGATATTGCCGTCACCAGACGGCTGGTGCAGGCTGGGGAGATAATGGATATCCCTGTGCTGGATCATATTATAATAGGAAATAATTCCTTTGCCAGCTTGAAGGAAAAGGGGCTCATGGAGGCTTCATGAGGGCAGTGCAGAAAAAGTGCCTGTATTTGCAAAAAAAATCCCCCAAAGCTTCATAAGTTGTGCTACAATGTTGCTTGTGTTATTATTGAAGAACTGAATTTCTGAAGGGAGTTTATAAATCAACATGTGGAGTCTTTTTGGTGGTTTTTCTCACGATATGGGTATAGATCTTGGTACCGCAAATACGCTGGTGCATGTGAAGGGCAGGGGCATTGTGCTCCGTGAGCCTTCTGTAGTGGCTATCAAGAGCGATACCGGTGATATCCTGGCAGTTGGTGAGGAAGCCAAACGCATGATTGGCCGTACTCCTGGCAACATCGTGGCCATCCGTCCCATGAAGGACGGCGTCATTGCAGACTTCGATGTGACCCAGGCCATGCTGAAGTATTTCATTGCCAAGGCCATGAATTCCAAGACCATGCTCTCCAAGCCTAGGGTAGTGGTAGGTGTGCCTTCCGGTGTCACTGAGGTTGAGAAGCGCGCTGTCATCGATGCTGCCCAGCAGGCAGGCGCCCGTGAGGCTTATCTCATTGAGGAGCCCATGGCAGCAGCCATCGGCGCAGGTCTGCCGGTGGAGGAAGCTACCGGTTCCATGGTGGTTGATATCGGCGGTGGCACCACGGAAATCGCTGTGATTTCCCTTGGCGGCATCGTTACCAGCCGCTCTATCCGCGTGGGCGGCGATGAGATGGATTCTTCTATCGTCCAGTACATCAAGCGCATGTATAACTTGATGATCGGCGAGCGCACGGCAGAAGATATCAAGATTGAGATCGGTACGGCTATTGTGACTCCTGATACGGACCGTACCATGGACATCCGGGGGCGGGATCTGGTGAGCGGCCTGCCCAAGACGCTTACCATTCAGGCCAAGGAGATCCGCGAAGCTCTGAATGAGCCCATTTACAAGATCATCGAGGCTGTCAAGAGCACGCTGGAGAAAACTCCTCCTGAGCTGGCAGCTGATGTCATGGACCATGGCATCATGATGACTGGCGGCGGGGCACTCCTTACCAATCTGGACAAGCTCCTTTCCAATGAGACGGGCATGCCGGTGCTGGTTTCCGAGGATGCGCTTTCCTGTGTAGGCGAGGGCACAGGCAAGTCCCTTGAGAATATTGAACTCTTGAAGCGCGTCGTCATGACGAGCAAGAAGCTGAACTCGTGAGCAGGGTAAGACGCGATAAAAAGTCCCCCAAAAAGGTTTGGGCACTGCTCTTTGTCCTCGTCAGCCTGTTCTGCCTGATTCTCTTTGCAGCCAGGGGACGATTTCAGGCACCTGTGGCCAGCCAGACGGTTTCCTTGATTCTCTCGCCTTTCCAGCAGGCTGTTTCCTGGTTCGGCAGTGAGCTCAATTACATCACTAGCAATATCTGGGAGATTGTTACTGTCCATGAGCAGAACAAAATGCTCAAGAATGAGGTGAACCAGCTGCGCCAGCAGAATTTGCAGGCCAGTGACTTTGCGGCGGAGAATGCCCGCTTGCGGGAACTCCTGGGCTATAAGCAGGCTGCAACCCAGTTCGATTTGGTGGCAGCCAGGGTAATTGGCCGTGAGTCCGCTACCTGGTCAAGCATGGTGGTCATCAATAAGGGCTTGGGAGATGGCCTGGACAAGGATATGGCCGTGGTGACGGAAAAGGGGCTGGTGGGCCGCGTAGTGGAAGCTGGGCCTAATTCCTCAAAGGTGCAGCTTATCCTTGATCCGCGCTCATCCGTGGGTACGCTGGTGCAGCGGGCTGAATCCAGGGTCACCGGCATCGTGGTGGGTGATATGGACAATCCTACCATGCCTGATATGGTGAATATTCCCAAGACTGCCGATGTGCAGGAGGGGGATCTTATCATAACTTCCGGCTACGGAGGCGTATTCCCCAAGGGCCTTCCGGTAGGTCTGGTGACTGAGCTGAAGAACGATGATGGCGGCCTCTTGAAGATCGCTGTGCTGGAGCCGGCGGTGGATTTCCAGAAGCTTGAGGATGTGGCGGTGATCGTGGCCTCCCGCGAGGCTCCGCCGGAGCCCTTGAAGCCTCCCGTTCAGACTCCTGGCACAGAAACAGACCCGGCTACGGGGGAGCCTAAGAATCAGGAAGGGCAGGGGAAGGCGCCTTGAGAAAAATAGGGAAATGGGCTGCTTTTGCTGCCGCTCTCTTTGTTCTTCAGACCTCTATACTTCCCCTGATAGCTTATCATGGGGTCAGCGCCGATCTGCTTTTGCTGCTGACTGTTTCTGTAGCTTTTTTGCGAGGCGCGGAGCAAGGGGCTTTCATGGGATTTTCTTTGGGACTGATGCAGGACCTTGCTACGGGAACTTTCTTCGGGGTGAATACCCTTGCCCGCACTATCATAGGGTTCCTGTTTGGTCAGTTTTCCGACAGGGTATTCAAGGAGCAGTTTTTTCTGCCGGTTTTGGCTTCTGTGGCTGTGACTATACTCAACTATTTTATTTTATCACTGCTTATGGTATTATTAGGTTACCGCTTTAATCTGGAAAGCCATATGCAGCAGATACTGGTGCCTATGCTCCTGTACCAGCTGGCTTTTTCTTATCCTGTGCATTATCTTGCATACAGGTTGGACAAGCGTCTGGAAGAAAAAAAGTAACAAACCGATTGAAGCAGGCACCTGAGACACGGGTGCCTTGCTTAATGTGATGAAGCATTATTATCCCAGGAGAGATTGTTTTGACGGAGATTGACGAATACGCTGACAGGCTGAAGGTCTTTGGCTGGCTGGCAGTACTGGTCATTGTAGTTCTCATTGCCAGGGCTTGCTATTTGCAGATATTTGATGGAGAGAAGTATGCCCGGCTGGCAGACGGCAACCGCATACGCCTGATACCTGCCATGGCTCCCAGGGGAAATTTCTTTGACAGGAATGGGGAACTGCTGGTGGTCAACCGTCCCGGTTTCACCGTTTCCCTGCTGCCACTGAATGCTCCCGTTTCCGAGGAAGTAGTTGACAGGCTGTCAGAGCTGCTGAAGATGCCCAAGGAGGATATCCAGCAGAAAATCGATGCCCATGTGGGCTTTGACCCCATACGCATCAAGACAGATGTGGCGGCGGATGTTTTTTCCGTCATTGAGGAGCAGAAAGAAAAGTATCCCGGCGTAGTGATCGAGACACAGCCTATCAGGGATTATATCCTGAATGAGGAAGGAGCCCATACCTTCGGCTATGTCAGCGAAATCAACGATGTGGAGCTGGAAAAGAAAAAGGAAGAGGGGTACAAGTCCGGGGACATCATCGGCAAATTCGGCTTGGAAAAGATCTATGATAAAGAGCTGCGCGGCGCAGATGGCGGTGAGCAAGTAGAAGTGGATGTGGCTGGCAAGCCCGTGCAGCGCCTGGGCAGGAAGGAACCAATTCCAGGAGATGACCTCTATCTCACCATAGACAAGCATATTCAGGAAGCAGCCGAGAGGGCTGTGGATGAGCGGCTGAAGATGATTCATGCCAATGCTGCCGCTGCGGTAGTGATGAATCCACAGACCGGAGAGGTGCTGGCCATGGTCAGCCGCCCGGCTTTCAACCCGAATCTTTTTGCCCGTGGCATTTCCGTGAAGGATTGGAACAAGTTAAACGACAATCCTTATCACCCTATGGATAACAAAACTATTACAGGTGAGTATCCCCCTGGGTCTACATTCAAGATTGTCACTGGTACGGCGGCTCTCACCGAGGGCGTCGTTTCCCCGAATGAACAAATTTTCGACTCCGGGCACCATTGGATCATACCCAAGGGCAATGCCGATGGCGAGGCGCTTGGCTGGCTGGATTTCCGTTCTGCTATGGCTCATTCTGACAATGTGTACTTTTACGAAATGGGCAACCGCCTGGGCATTGATCGTCTGGAGCGCTATGCCCGCATGTTTGGGCTGGGAGCCGTCACCGGCATAGATCTGCCTTATGAGTCCGATGGCCTGGTGGCAAATCGCAAGTATAAGGAAAAGAACTTCGAGGATGGAGACTGGTACTTGTCCGAGACATTCGATGCTGCCATAGGGCAGGGGTTCAATTTGGTTACGCCCCTGCAGGCTGCCATGGTCATGGGGGAGATAGCAGCGGACGGCAAAAGGTTCAAGCCGCATCTGGTGAACCGCATCGTGGGGCCTGATGGCAAGGTCGTGAAGGAGTTCAAGCCGGAACTGCTCTCCACTCTGGATGTCAGGCCGGAGGTCATCAGGCTGGTGCAGGAAGGTCTCCATGAAGTGTCTACCTATGGTACCGCCGCCAGGATTTTCCAGGGCTTCCCGGTGCAGATCGCGGGCAAGACAGGCACTGCAGAGAACCCTCATGGCAGGGACCATGGTTGGTTTGTGGCTTACGGGCCCTTTGAGAATCCTACTGTGGTTGTAGCCGTGGTGGTGGAGCAGGGGGGCTATGGTGCCCAGTCTGCAGTGCCTATCGGGCGAGAAATACTGGAGGCAGCCTTTGGCATCGAAAAGCCTCAGGAAAACAAGGACAAGCAAGGTAAGCAGTAACATATTTTCATATAATGAAATGAGGACAACTATGAGTGAAGATATGGTAAAAATCAAGGGTGGCAGTTTAGGGCTGTCCCTGACTTTTGCTCCTCAGGCAAGCTACGAGGACATATTCAGGAACTTGCAGGAGAAGCTGGAATCAGGTTCTGGTTTTTTCCTCAGGGGAACTATGGTATTTCTCCCTCGGGATGTGCTAAGCGATGCTGAGAGGGAAGAGCTTCAGAGGCTGTTCCATGAGCACGGCCTTATCTGCAGGCTTCAGCCGCTGGAAAATGAAAAGCCAGCCGCGCAGCAGGCGGCACCGGCTGCTCCTGCTGCAACGGCTCAGCAGGAGGCTGCTGCGTCCCATAATGCCGAGACACAGGAAATGCTGGTGGTGAACAAGACCGTCAGGGGCGGCCAGGAAATCCGCACGAATAGTTCTGTACTGGTATGCGGCAATGTGAATCCCGGTGCTCAGATCATTGCCGGGGGCAGCATCGATGTCAGGGGAATTTGTCGTGGCATGGTGCATGCGGGGGCTTTTGGAGATACCTCAGCCATTGTGGTGGCAGATCATCTCATGCCTACCCAGATACGCATTGCGAGCTTCATCGCAAGGTCGCCCGACCAAATGGATATGACAGAGAAAGCTGAGCGTGCATCTATCAAAGATGGACAGATCGTTATCGAACCGATAGAAAGGTAGGAATGGGCAAATGAGCGAAATCTATGTAATCACCTCCGGCAAGGGAGGCGTTGGCAAGACCACCACTACTGCTAACCTGGGCATGGGACTTGCTATGCGTGGCAAGAAGGTAGTGCTTGTGGATACGGATACGGGACTTAGGAACCTTGACCTGTTGCTGGGGCTTGAGAACCGCATCATGTATGACCTCATCGATGTGACGGAAGGCCGGGTGCCCTACAAGAAGGCTCTGGTGCGCCACAAGAAGTATGAGAACCTCTTCCTCCTGCCCACTTCTCAGGTAAAGGACAAGAGTGCCGTGAACCCGGAACAGCTGGTGAAGCTCTGCGATGAACTGCGCCAGGAGTTCGACTATATCCTTATTGACTGCCCTGCCGGTATCGAGCAGGGGTTCAAGACCGCCATTGCAGCTGCTGATGTGGCTATCGTGGTTACTATGCCTGAGATTTCTGCTGTCCGCGATGCTGATAAGATCATCGGCGAATTGGGGCGGGCCGACAAGGAAAATATCAAGCTCATAGTCAACCGCATCCGTCCTCAGATGGTTCAGAGCGGCGACATGCTGGATATGGATGATATCAATGACATCCTTTCGCTGGAATGCATTGGCCAGGTGCCTGATGACGAGATGGTAGTCACCAGCACAAACCGCGGCGAGCCTTGCGTCGCTCTCAATAGTTCCCAGGCAGGTCAGGCGTATAGGAACATTGTAGGGCGTATCTGCGGCGAGCCCATCCCCTTCATGACCTTCCAGAAGGAAGGCTGGTTTACTAAACTCAAGCATGTTCTGGGTATTTGAGGGGAGGCTGTTTGACTTATGATGGAAGCATTGATGAAAATCTTCGGCAAGAAGGAGCCATCTGGCAAGGTGGCTCGCAATCGCCTGAAGGTAGTACTGGTTCATGACAGGATAAATATTTCTCCGGAAATCATGGAGAATATGCGCAATGATATCGTGAAGGTCATCTCAAGATATGTGGACATAGACATGAAGGCCATGGAGATGTCTTTGGCCAATGATGATGATTCCGTGGCTCTGGTGGCCAATATCCCCGTGAGCCGCATGAAGCATGACAAGGGCGAGGGCAAGTGAAAAAGGGAATGCTGAGGCGCATGGATTTCACCCTGCTGATCGCTTCGCTGGGAATTATCCTCATGAGCCTCGTGATTATAGGCAGCGCAACCCATATCAATAATCCCGGTGAGGAACGCTATTATTTCGTGCAGAGGCAGGGGATCTTCACCCTGCTGAATATCGCAGCAGCAGCGTTTTTCATGAACTTTGATTATAAGATGCTGCAGGGATACGGCAAAAAGCTCTATATCTTCAATCTCGTGATGCTGCTGGCGGTCATGCTGGTGGGGCAGTCTGCTCTGGGGGCCCAGAGGTGGATTTCTATTGGCCCTATCAGCATCCAGCCTTCGGAGTTTTCCAAGCTGATCATGATAGTATGCCTGGCCTCCGTGCTGGAGGAAAGGGTCGGTAAGCTCAAGACGCTGGATGATCTGTTGCCGGTGGCGGCCTATATGGGCGTGCCCTTCCTGCTGGTCCTGAAGCAGCCGGACCTGGGAACTTCCTTGGTTTTCATGGCTATCTTCTTTGGCATGGTCTTCGTGTCTGGCATCAGGCTGAAGCTCTTGTTTGGGATATTCGGGGCTGGCGTCGCTGCCATGCCTGTGCTGTGGCATTTCCTGAAGGACTATCAGAAAATGCGCATCATGGTCTTCATGGATCCCAATGTCGATCCCCTGGGTTCCGGCTATCATATCATCCAGTCCAAGATTGCCATCGGTTCCGGCATGCTCTTTGGCAAAGGCCTCTTTGAGGGGACGCAGAGCCAGCTGAACTTCCTGCCAGAGAATCACACGGATTTCATCTTTGCCGTGGTGGGCGAGGAACTGGGCTTTGTCGGTGCCGTGATACTGTTGCTCTTGTATATGGTAGTGCTCTGGCGGGGCGTGCAGATTGCCAAGGATGCAGGCGATGTATTTGGCAGGCTGCTGGCTGTGGGCATCACTTCCATGTTCGCTTTCCATGTGCTGGTGAATGTGGGCATGACCATGGGCATCATGCCCGTGACGGGCATACCCTTGCCCCTGATGAGTTACGGGGTGAGTTCCCTGACTACCAATATCATGGCTATAGCCATACTTATGAACATACAGCTTAGAAAGCAGAAATTGTTATTTTAGTTTTGTGGGGAGATCCCGGTGCTTTTTGCGGGGTCTTCCTTTGTCGTTTCTTGTGTGAAGGAGAAAGAAAGCATGTCAAACGCACGGACCGTACAGGTGCCGCATGAAGTATTGCAGTCGGTACTGAAACCCTCCCGTTACACCGGCGGTGAATGGAATGCAGTGCATAAGGATTGGGAGGAAACCCTCTGCCACTGGGCATTGTCCTTGCCGGATGTCTATGAAGTGGGCATGAGCAACCTGGGGCTGGCCATCCTTTATGAAATACTCAACAGCGAGGAGAAGGTGGCAGCAGAGCGTGTCTATGCTCCATGGACGGATATGGAAGAGGAAATGAGAAGCCGCAAGATGCCGCTCTTTTCTTTGGAATCAAAGCATGAGATCGCTGCCTTTGATTTATGGGGCTTTTCCCTCCAGTATGAGATGATTTACTCCAATGTGCTGAATATGCTGGATTTGGCAGGCATTCCCATCTGGGCCAAGGATCGCGGGGAGGACATGCCCTTTATCCTGGGGGGCGGCCCCTGCGTTTACAATGTGGAGCCCTTGGCGGATTTCTTCGACTTCTTCATCATCGGCGAGGGAGAGGATGCGGTCAAGGATGTCTCTGCCGCTCTTATCAAGTGGAAGCAGGCAGGATGTCCGGGAGGTCGTCGCGGCTTCCTGGAGAGCTTGCTGGAGATCCCCGGCATCTATGTGCCTTCCTTCTACCAGCCGGAGTATACCGGAACTGATGAGGAAGGGGATTTCAAGGCCCTGAAGCCACTCAGTCCCAAGGCGCAGCCTATCATTTACAAGCGGGTCATGAAGGATATGAATACCGCCAAGTCCGTGGAGCATCCCCTGGTGCCCTTCATGGATATCGTCCACAACCGCATCATGCTGGAACTGTTCCGCGGCTGCTCCCGGGGATGCCGCTTCTGCCAGGCGGGCATCTGCTATCGTCCTGCCCGTGAGCGCCGGGAGGAAAATCTGAAGAAGATGGCCAGGAAGCTGGTGGATTCCTCCGGCTATGACGAAATGAGCCTCACTTCCCTTTCCTCGGCAGATTACTCTTGCCTGGGGCAGCTGGTGGATGACCTTCTCCATGACTTCAAGGAAGAGAAAGTCAGCTTCTCCCTGCCCTCCCTGCGCATTGACAGCTTCTCCATAGACCTGGCCCACAAGATGCAGCAGGTGAGGAAGTCCGGCCTCACCTTTGCTCCCGAGGCGGGCACACAGCGCCTGCGGGATGTCATCAACAAGGGGGTCACGGAGGAAAACCTCCTCACCGCCTGCGGCGCGGCTTTCCGTCAGGGCTGGAAGCAGGTGAAGCTCTACTTCATGATGGGCCTGCCCACGGAAACCGACGAGGACATCATCGGCATTGCGGAGCTGGCCAAGAAGGTGGTTGACCTCTACACGGAGATCAAGGGTCGCCGGGGCGTCAAGGTCACCATTTCCGTATCTTGCTTCGTGCCCAAGCCTTTCACCCCCTTTCAGTGGTTCGGGCAGCTGCCCATCGAGGAATTCGAGCGCAGGCAGCGGCTGCTGAAAGAGCATATCAGGGACAGGGCCATCACCTTCAACTATCACGATGCCCGTCTTTCCGTTATTGAGGGGGTACTGGCCCGTGGTGACCGCCGCCTTGCCAAGGTCATCTATCAGGCCTGGGCAGACGGGGCCAAGTTCGATGGCTGGTCTGACCTCTACAAGGATGAAATCTGGCACGAAGCCTTTAGGAAATGTGGCATAGACTTGAGCTATTACAATGCCCGTCACCGTGAATTCGGTGAGGCGCTGCCCTGGGCGCACACTTCTCCCGGCGTGAATGAGGAATTCCTCCGCCGGGAGTGGGACAAGGCCATGGCAGGGGCTCTCACCGAGGACTGCCGCCGTGGCCGCTGCTCTGCCTGCGGTATCTGCACCAATCTCAAGGTTAATGTGGTGGACTATGCCAGGGAGGAGCAGCAGCGCCTGGAGGAAGAAGCCTTTGCCAGAAGCGTCAGAGGTGAGGGCGAAGCCGTGAAGGAAGCCATGGGCAGCGGCGCCGCAGACGGTGAGGGCACCTTTAGGCCCCAGAAGGCGCAGAAAGGCTCTCCCCAGCATCCCGGCACCCAGCGGAAGCTTTACAAGTACCGGGCTGAGATCACCAAGGGGGACGAGCTGCGCTATGTGTCCCATCTGGACTATGCCAATATCTTCCTCAGGGCCTTTGACCGCAGCAAGCTGCCCATGGCCTACTCCGAGGGCTTCAATCCCCATATGAAGGTGGCCTTTGCCTCTGCTTTGTCTTTAGGCGTTACCAGCCGGGCAGAGTATATGGACTTTGAGCTGACGAAGGAAGTGGCCCAGCCCGAGGTTTGGGACAGGCTGAAAGCCCAACTGCCTCCCGGAGTGGAGGTAAAGGAACTGAAGCTTCTGCATGGCAAGGCTCCGGCTCTCATGGCACAGACTGATGAAGCACGCTACAGCCTGCTGGTGCCCTATGAGGGAACCGTGGCAGAGGCACAGGCTGCTGTCAGCGCCTACAATAAGGCGCCCCAGGCCATCTATAATCGCGTGACACCCAAGAAGAAGCGGGAGATTGAGACCAAGCAGTACATGCTGAAGCCCGTTGAAGCGTTCATGGCTGATGGGGAGCTGAAGCTGGACTTTGATATCTCTGTCACCCCTGAGGGCAGCGTGAAGCCTTTGGAGGTGTTCACGGTCATTGTGGAAAGCTTCGGTCTCAAGGCCGAGCCCAATCAGGCCCGCATCGAGCGCACCGGCCTTCTGGGCAAGGGGCGCAGGCTGATAGATTTGGTGGACTAATATAGTGAACATCATAAATAGTGTCAACAAGCCTTCCCCAGAGGGGAAGGCATTAAAAACACTTTTGGAGGTAAGCCAATGAAGACCATCCTGGCAAATGTAGTGCCGGAGGAAACCCGGCTGGCCATGGTAAATGATACAGATGGCGAACTGGAGATGGTGGAATATGAGAGGGCGAGCACTGCCCACCTGGTGGGCAATATCTATCGGGGGCAGGTGCAAAATGTCCTGCCGGGCATGCAGGCGGCCTTCGTGGACATCGGCGGGGAGAAGAACGCCTTTCTTTACATAGGAGATGGCCTGCCTTATGGGGAGGGGGAAGCCCGCCAGCTGTCCCATCAGAAAATTCATATCGGCCAGATTCTGCCGGTACAGATTGTCAAGGACGCCGTGGGCACCAAAGGCCCCAGGGCCACCATGCACATTTCCCTGCCAGGGAGACTCCTGGTGCTCATGCCCACTGCTGCCTATATCGGCCTTTCCCGCCGCATCACTGATGAGGAGGAAAGGGCCAGACTGCACGGGATTGCAGGCCGCATCTGCCCTGAGGGCATGGGCCTTATCATCCGTACGGCAGCGGAGGGGGTTGCGGAGGAAATCCTGAAGGCTGATGTGGAGGCTCAGCTGCGCATCTGGAATTCCATTCTGGCTCGCTTCAAGCTCAAGGGGCAGCGCAAGGGAGCGCTCTTATACCGTGATGCAGACCTCCTTATCCGCTGTGTGAGGGATCAGCTGACGGAAGATGTGTCAGCTCTGGTAGTGGATGATTACCAGTCTTACCTCAGGGTAAAGGAACTGGCAGAAGCTCTGGCTCCGGAGCTGGCCAAGCGTGTGCAGTATTATGAAGGGAAAAAGCCCCTGTTCCGTGAGTATCAGGTGGAAAATGAACTGGAAAAGCTGGGCGACAGGCAAGTGGAGCTGAAAAGCGGCGGCTTTCTGGTCATAGACAAGACAGAAGCTCTTACTGTCATCGATGTGAATACCGGCAGCTTCGTGGGGCGCTCACGGCTTTCTGACACGGTCTTCCAGCTGAATCTGGAAGCAGCGGCAGAGATCATGAAGCAGATTCGCCTGCGGGATATTGGCGGCATCATCGTGGTTGATTTCATCGACATGGAAACTGAGGAGCAGAAGGAAAGCCTCCTGCAGAAACTGCGTGAGCTTACCGTGAAGGACCGCACCAAGATGACCATCGTGGATATCACCAGCCTGGGGCTGGTGGAAATCACCCGCAAGAAATCCCGCACTAACCTGGAATCCCTGATTTACACGGAATGCCCTGTCTGCCACGGCAGGGGGCGGGTGGAGTCTCCCGAGACTGTCAGCATCCGCATCAGTCGGGATATCCGCAGGTTGGAAAAGAAGTGCCATGCTGTGGATGGCTATGATATCGAGGTGCATGACAGCGTGGCAGATGAGCTGGGAGCCAATCAGCTGCTGATGGATCTGGCGGCAGAGTTTGCCTTTGATTTGAAGGTGATTGCAAGACCTGACTTCCATCCGGAGAGCTATACCATCGTGCAGACAGATAATAGCCAGCAATGAGGAAGAAGCTGCCCACGGCTGCAGAGCCAGGGGCAGCTTCTTCTTTTTTTATCCAGGATTTGCAAATCACTTGAAGATGTGCTACCCTATACTGAGATGTAAGGAAGTTAGAGTTTTAAGGAAGGTGAGCCGGGATGTTCAAAAAGACCGCAGTAGAAGGCTCACTACTTCTGTGTACATCTCAGAAATACATATGTCCGCAGGGGGGGGGCAAAGTGGGCCATCTGAGATAATTCTGAATAATATGTATATCGCAGCCCTAGTGGCTTTTTTTGCATGCCAAGCGCAGTTACGCGCTTGGCATATTTGTGTGCCCGAATGTTTCCGTAAGGAGGCGGAGCAAAGGAGGATATTGAGACTTGGTATATGCGGTAATATTTGCCGGCGGCGTGGGCAGGCGCATGGAAATAAATTCCATGCCCAAGCAATTCATCCCCATTCACAGCAAGCCACTCATCATACACACCTTGGAAAAATTTCAGGAACATAAGGAAGTTGACGGCATAGTTGTTGCCTGCATAGAGACATGGATAGACAAGCTATGGGCTCTGCTGGGCACTTACGGCATTACCAAGGTCATAGATATAGTGCCAGGGGGAGATACGGGCCATGACTCCATCCGTCTGGGACTGGAACGGCTCAGAAAAGAAGCAGGGGATGAGGACATAGTCCTTATTCACGATGCAGTGCGTCCCTTGATCAGTTACGAGCTTATCTCCAGGAATATCGAGGCCGTAAGGAAATACGGCTCCGCCATTACCTCCGAAGGTGTCAGGGAATCAGTGGTGGAGAGCAGGGACGGCCAGGTGGTGGACAACGTCCCTTTCAGGGACTATATGTATGTGGCCAAGGCGCCCCAGTCCTTCCATTTTGGGGATATTTACGGCTTGTATGCCAAGGCTCTGGCCGAGGACTGGAGGTCTATCGACTCCGCCCATCTCTGCCAGAGATACAGCTTCCCCATGCATCTTATCAAAAGCCCAAGGCACAATATGAAAATCACAGATCCCCTGGATTATTACATGTGCTGCGCCATTTTCGACATGAAGGAGAGAGAAGCCCTATGGGAAAAATGATGGACTTCCACACCCATAGAAAAATATTGACCATCCTGGGAGAAATGGAAGAAAACCTCTCCGAAGGAAAAAAACAGAAGCAGGCCAGAAAGCCCCAGGAGTATCTATCCTTCTTTGCCGAGCTGAAGGCTGTCTGCAAGGAGTACGACTTCTGTCAGACCCACTATGACAAGCTGCTGGAAAGGCTGTCAGTCATACTGGAGAAAGCCGTCAGAAAGAGCCGTCTCCCTGTGAAAAAAGAATTGTGCCAGAGCGAGGAGATGCTGAGGGAGCTGGCTGCAGGACTAAAGCAGGAGACGAATATCAAAAAGAGCATAGTCTTTCTTCCCTATCTGGCTTCTATGTGGGACTGCATGGAAAGCCTCTGGCAGGCAGCATCTAGAGACACGGAGCATTGCAACGCTTACGTAATACCAATTCCATACTTCAGCAGGAACGAAGACGGCACCCCCAAGGAATGGTTCATTGATGTGGATAAATTCCCCCCGGGACTGCCCCTGCTGGACTGGAAAACGATAGATTTATACAAGTTCCATCCGAATATCATCGTCATCCACAACCCTTACGAGGACCGTGCCCTGGTGAATTCCGTAGAGCAGCATTACTATCCCAGCGTGCTGAAGGAATGCACAGACAAGCTGGTCTACATTCCCTATTACATAAGCCGGGATAAAGATTTGCATGGCACCAGCGCCGAGAGGGCGGAAACTTTGGCCAACGCCTCTGCTTACTGGCACAGTGATGTTATCATCATGAATTCCCGGGCAGAAAAAGAAGCCTATATCAGGGTTCTGGAACAGTGGCATACAAGGGAAAATCTGGAAAAGCGCATCTTTGCCCTGGGCTCACCCAAGGTAGACAAACTCCTTCATGCAGATAGAGACGAAAAACAACTGCCTGAGGAATGGCTGGGGCTAATAGGCGGCAGGAAGGTAGTGCTTTACAACACCAGCGTGACGGAAGTTATCAGGATGACGGAGCTGTATTTGGAGAAGATTCGGGATACCTTGGCATATTTTCACGAGGAACGGAGAGTAGTCCTGTGGTGGCGCCCTCATCCCCTTTTTCGGGACACCGTAGGGACATTGAATCCGGAGCTTTTGCCCCAATATGAGGAAATCGTAAAAAAATACCGTGAGGAAGCCTGGGGCATATACGATGAAAGCGGGGATATGCACCGGGCCATAGCTTGGAGTGATGCCTACTACGGCGACCCCAGTTCCGTGGCGGTGCTCTACAGCATGACAGGCAAGCCTATGCTATCCCAGAATTGCAGTGTAAGGAATAAAGGTCATTAACTTCCCATAATTTGGAGCGACGGGGGGAAGAAGCGCATGAGAGATAACGGCGAAAGAATTTATGAGGGACTGATGGGGAGAGAAACGATGCAGAAACTGGAGGAGGAGAACATCCCGGCCAAGGAAGCGGATTTCCCCTGGGAAAACAACAGTTACAAGCTGACAAATCTGGTAAACAATCTGCTGCTCAAGGACAATGAGGCGTAGTGCAAAGCAGAAACTCGTCATGCGGGCGAGGTAAAACGATGTGGAGTGTGGTGGAAAGTGCGCTTGCTTAATGCATCCGTGGAGGATTTTCTGGAAAAGGTGCGGCAGGAAAGGCTGCGCGTCATTTTCTTCGGCACCGGCATGCTGATGAAAACCTGGCTGCCAGAAGTCTTTCTTCGGCATGGCGTGGCTGGCAGTGCTGAATGCTGCCTGGACAATGACAGCAGCAAATGGGGTGGCAGGCTATCCTGGTCCGGCGAGGAGCTGGAGATAAGACCTCCCGAGGCTCTGTACGGCATGGACCTGGGACAGGCTGTCATACTCATTGCCAGCAGTTATTTCGCATCTATCATTGACCAGCTTGATGCCATGCACCTGCCGGAGAGCCTGCCCTGCTACGTCGCACCTATCATGCACATCACCCATCCGCCTCGGCAGGAACTGATCCCGAAGGTCATCCACTGCTGCTGGTTCGGCAAAAAGCCAATGCCCGAGCATGCCCAAAAATGTCTGGCCAGCTGGAGGGACCACTGCCCCGGCTATGAGATCAGGGTCTGGTCTGAGGAAAACTACGACCTGAGCCGCAACGACTACATGAGGGAGGCTTATGAGGCAGGCGCCTATGGCTATGTACCCGACTATGCCCGCATTGACCTTCTCTATCGCTACGGCGGTTTTTACCTAGACACCGACGTGAGGCTGCTCAGGGGGCTGGATGACCTGCGCACCCTTAAGGGCTTCACCAGTTTTGAGGAATACCCCACCATCAACTTTGGCGGTGGCAGTGGCGCAGTACAGGGGCTTCCCATCTTGAAGGACATCCTGGACTTCAGAGCGGGTTTTCACTTCAGGAATGTGGACGGCAGTCAGAATCGTACCAGCTGCGGCTACTATGAGACGCTTCCTTTGGTACGGTACGGCTTGCGCCTGGATGGCTCCCTGCAGGAGGTGAAGGGCCTGACGGTGTTTCCTTCCGAGTATTTCCATCCCAAGAGTACTGTCACGGGGCAGATTGCATGCACGGAGCAGACTCGTGCCATTCATGACTTTGGCTGGAGCTGGGTCAGCGAGGCCAGAGCCAGGGAGCAGGAAGAGACACACCGTCGTTACACGGAGATTTTGAAGCGCATGGAGGGCGACAATGGAACATCGCATTCGGGATGATTACACACGCTATCATTCAGGGGGGAGTATTCGTGTTGTATTCCTCTTCCAGGCACCATCTGTTTGGCCGTCCTGGGAGAGTGTGTGGGAGGCAATGCAAGTAGATTCGCGCTTTGATGTGCGTATTTATTTGCAGCCACCTGCTTTGGAAACAGCACAGGTGAGGGGAGCGAAAGAATTTTTGCAAGAAAGGGGTCTGATCTACGAAGAGTACAGTTTTGATCTCATCAGAAAATTTAATCCCCATCTGGTTTTTGTGCAGTTCCCATATGATGGTTCTTATCACAGGCCGGACGCGCTTTCCTTGCGACTTAGAAGGGCAGGTTGTCGTGTTGTCTACATACCATATGGCATAGAAATCTCTGATACTGAGGCTGGGCATCGTGATCATTTTCAAACTTTTGTGGTGGAAAATGCGTGGCGTATTTATGCCAGCTGCCAGGGTATGTTGACAGGGTACAATGCATATTGCGTAAATCGGCATGCTGTTCGTGTGTGCGGCTCGCCGAAGTTTGATGGTTTTGCCCATCGGGAACGCTATGTAGTTCCGGCAAGGATTTTGGATCAGGCGGCTGGAAGGAAAATTGTGCTTTGGAAATTGCATTTTCCAAAACGTGTAATGCAAGGAGGTGTTGCCTGTCAGGTTACGCCAGATACAATGGAATATCTGCGATTTGCTAAGTTGCTGTCAACATATCAGAATGATGTATTTTTTATTGTGATGCCTCACCCCAAAATGCTTGAAGGAGGTATGACTTCCTCCGATACAAAGGGCAATTCTGATTTGGTTTATCAAGCAAAACAGCTTTTAAGTGTTGTCAATGAGCAGCCTAATGCGATGTTGGACATTTCTGCTGATTATCGACCTGCGCTTTATGGAGCAGATGCCATCATCGTAGATCGTAGTGCCTTGGTAGTGGAGGCGGCACTTACTGGAAATCCTGTGTTGCTAATGAAAAACGGTTTCTATCAGGAGCCTTGGACACCGCCAGTAGATAAAGTGGTAACTGCTCTTAGACATGGTACGACAGTTAATGATATGGAACAATTCGTGCAGCAAGTGGCCGACGGGCAAGCCAGTCGCGGTAGCGCAAAACAAATAGCTGAGCTCAATTTTCCTTATCAAGATGGTTTTTGTGGAGAACGCATTAAGAATGATATACTGAAGGCGATGCAGCTAGAGGAGAAGGAAAAACGTCCTCGAGTAGTTTTCTACGGACTTGGTATCGTATTCCAATACTACATGGACGAGAGAGAATGGCAACAAGAGCTGTATTTTAAAATTACAGCTCTTGTTGATAGCAACGAAGACAAGTGGGGGAAGACTTATGGCAGGCACGATGTGTTGCCGCCCAAGCAGTTGCTAGGACTGGAATATGATGTGCTGGTCATCACAAGCGAACAAAATTATTATGATATCAAAAGATACCTGCTATATGGATTGCATCTTGATGAACGTAGGATTTGGCGCTTGGATGAATTTTTAGTTTGGCTTGAAGAAAGGAAGGCATAGATGATTAAGGATACAGATTTCGGTGATGAGCTGTCACGCCAGACGTTTCTATTATTATACGAGTTTTATAAGTCGGGGGACTTCCGCAAGCGTTTAGAAGCTTTTCTTCTGACCCATGAACATGCTGCCTACAAGGTCCAGTGTGCTACAGCAGATTTTCTTAATCGTGTAAATGATAAAAAACAAATGAGAATTGTTCTCGCACCGGGGGGGCAAAGCCAGCATTCGCTTGGAACAAATGATATCGTTTTTTGACAATCATGGCTTGTTAGATAAGATAAGCTACGTTTGTCTAGAAAACCATGAATGCGTGCTAGCCGACAAAGGGATTTCTGTAATTTCTATTGATAAATTGGTGGATATTGCACAATCTATTCAGATTATTGTTCCAATGGATGTCGGTTATCATCAGTATGTTAAATCTCTGGAAAAAGCCGGAATTCATAAAGATAATATTGTTCTTATGCCGTTGGTGCTTTTTTGGCATGACGGACTGCAATCTTTTGGCAAGCGGGCAGAAGCCTTTTTTGATAGCAATGAACATTTTATATTGTATGGATTGGGATCAAGTGAGATGACTGATTTGCTTGCTCGTGCTGGTGTGCATATTGACGGTTACTGCGCTAACAAAGCCATGCCATGTCAGCCACCTCGGGGAATTGCTCAGTTGGAGATGAGTGAGGTGCTCAGAAGCAGTGCCAAGGTAATTTGCTATGGCTCTTATAGCAAGAAGCCTCTCATTGAACAGGGAATACCAGAGAGTAGGATTTATCAACTGGCCAATTTGGATTTTTATCAGTATTTCGATTATGATATTGTACCTTGTCATCGCACAGGAAAACGTGAGGTTTTCGTAGATGCAGGTGTTCGTGATCTGGAAACATCCAGGCAATTTCTGGATTGGTGCAATGGAGAGTGTGAGAGGATTTATGCATTTGAAGCTAGCCCCAAAAATCTGATTGATTGCAAATCAATATTGCAGGAGGATAGCTATTTGGCACAAAAAACAGAGCTTATTGGTAAGGGAATCTACAGTGAACCGACAGAGTTGTATTTTTACGATCATCCTCTGATTAAAGGGGCATCTCATTTGATGGTGAGTCGTAAAATAAGCGCAGATGAAGAAGTGGTATCACCACATACCAGTGTAGTGAGTTGTACAAGCATAGATGAAGCGCTGAAGGGTAAACGCGTGACTTTTATCAAGTTTGATATAGAGGGTAGCGAGTTGGCAGGGCTGAAAGGAGCAAGCGAAACCATCAAGACATATCACCCAATTCTGGCTATTTCTGCATATCATAAACGAGAGGATATATTGACTTTACCATCCTGCATTAAGGAAATAGATTCTGGCTATCAACTGTATCTGCGTTGTTATCATGAAAATTTAGCAGAACTTGTGCTTTACGGCATATGGAAAAAGTGAGACGAGGAGTTTAATCAAATGAAGATTCAGCAGTTTAAGGAACGTGTTGTTATTTTTGGCGCGGGGGCCATACTGAAGGAAAAGAAGAATCTGGAAATTTTTTCTAAACTTAGGCATGTAGAAATAGCTGCTGTTGTAGATAATAGAGCCGATATTATAAAGGATTTTTGGCTTGCGGGCCAGCTTTGCCGTGTTCAAGTGCCTACTATATTGCCGTTGCTGGACTATGATAAAATTGTTATATTTAGCCGATATCCAGAGGATATTGCTAGACAGCTAACGTTAGGATATGGTTTGTTTGAGAAGGATATCGAGAAAGATGGAAAAAAATGGCTTGTGAGGGCATATCTTCTTGAACGTTATGCTGACAGTCGTGATAAGGACATTCAGCGCAATCTTGAGCTTTTACGTCGAACCACATTGGACGAGCATGGCATCTTTGGTGCCGGTTACATAAAGGAATATTCTTTTGATCAGATTATATGGGATACGCAGGAGAACTACCCTTATGTTATTGTGGAGGGCGGAAAACGCATTTATTATCCTAATTGTTGGAGTTATAAAATGCATAACGGCGTACAGATACGTGCCAATGTTTACGGTGAGCAACAGGCAGGATCTCCGCATCTTTACTGCTACACGGGTCATGAACCTATGGAAGGTGATGTACTGTTAGATGCTGGGGCCTGTGAAGGTAATTTTACGTTGCGATATATCGAACGAGTGTCGAAGGCGTATATTGTCGAATGTGATCCGGTTTGGCAACGTCCCTTGGAATTGACATTTGCTCCGTATAAGGATAAGGTCGTGTTCGTCCATAAATTCTTGTCCGATAAATGCAATGACAAGGAAGTTACCATCGACAGTTTGCTGAATGGAGGTCATTTGGATTTTCTCAAGATGGATATAGAAGGGGCTGAAGAAAGAGCACTGGCTGGTGCTAGGGAAACATTGAAGACTCAGGCTGTCAAATGTTCTGTTTGCACCTATCATACTAAGAATGCTGCTCATAGGATACAGGCTTTCTTCGATAGCATCAATTATGACTCCCAATTTTCCTCTGGCTACATGCTTTTCTGGGAGGACAAGTCATGGTGGGCTGATCCTGATTATCGGAGAGGCATTTTGTATGCAGAAGCACCGGATCTGGCGCAGGCTTCAGTAGGCGGCTACGTGCCGTACATTTTAGGAGAAAAAATTAGGATAGCGTTTATTTTCCAGATTTCTTCGCAGTGGATTTCCTGGAAAACAGCGTATGATGCTTGCTGTGAAGATCCAAGATTTGATGTAAGATTGCTATTATTAAGGGAGCATGGGGTGGAAAAAATTGCGATGAATGATGATGAGGATTTTTTACGACGCAACCATATCCCTTATGAAGATTTTGACAAGTTTGATTTAGAGGGATGGCGGCCACATTATGTTCTTTATCATACTCCTTATGAGCGTGGCCATCGTGGTGGAAACATACGTAGTTGGAGTGCATATATGCGTCACATCGGTGCCAGAGTGGCGTATATTCCTTATGGTTTGGAGTTTGTGGACACATCTGAAGCTAGGTTTGCGCATTTCAGCACAGAGACCATAGCGAATTGCTTTCGCATCTATACAATGTCGGAGGCTATGCGTCAAGAATATGTAAAGCATTGTGTGGCGGCTAGTGGGGTTCGTGCACTCGGTTTGCCTCGGCATGATATGTTGTATCGTCCAGAGTGCTGTCCTCTACCTGATAATGTTTTAGAAAGGATGGCAGGGCGTAAACTAATCGTTTGGAAAGTCCATTTTCCATGGCTGATTGCTGTAGATGGTAAGAAGGTTCAAGTCACTCCATATTTGGATGAATATTTGCGTTTCATAGAAGTGATACGAGAGAGATACGTTGGAGCAGATGTTTTCTTTGCTTTCCTGGCTCATCCAAAATTCGTGAACAATTGGCAATCAAAGGATATGGAGGAGAAAAGCCGACGCATCGTAGAGGAATGTGCTTCCATTGAAAATGTATTTTTCTTGCCGAACGTTGATTATCGTAGTTTCTTTCTTCATGCAGATGGCATTATGGTGGACCGTTCCTCGTTGATGGCTGAGGCCGTCTTCGGGAATTGCCCGGTGCTTTATATGGAAAATGCTGAATATCAGGAGCCTTTGACTGCCCCTATTGCACATCTGGCTGAAGGCTATCATATGGGGACGGGATGCGAAGACATGGTTAATTTCGTGGAAATGATCCGTCAGGGTAGCGATCCGTATCGAGAGTTGCGGGAACAACTCAAGGCCGAGACGTATACTTTCCAGGACGGGCGGTGTGGCGAACGTATCAAGGAGGATTTGCTGGATTCTTTGCTGGATAATGAGGGTGGCCTGCCTCTCATCCCGCACCCAGTAGACGATTCACGTATTGTGATTTGGGGAGCGGGCCATGTAGGCAAGCTTCTTTACCCATTCTTGAGGTTAGCGGAGAGCAGAGGAATCGTGAATGTTTTGGGCTATGTAGACAATGAGGAAGGCCGCTGGGGAGAGATTTTCTGCGAAAAGAAAGTCCTTAGCCCTGCAGAACTTCAGCATATGTCTATAGATTATGTGGTTCTGGCGGTGGAGCATCATTTTAAGGATTTGCGAGAACAGGCCTATACCCTTGGCTTTTCGCCGAAGCAGATTATGCATTTTGATGAACTGATGGTGGAAATACTTTATGGTGGTAATAAACGGGTGAGCGCAGATGCGAAAGCGATTAGGACTTTTTGTAATCTTTGACAAGGACTCAATTATTGATGAGTATGTTTATGTCCTTGGAAAATCGCTGCGGGAGATCTTGACAGAATTCATCATTGTGGCGGATTGTCCGTTACGTGCGGCGGATAGGCAACGTCTGGGGGCATTTGCTGACTGCCTTGTGGAACGGAATAACCGTGGCTTTGATGCAGGTGCCATAAAGGACGTGCTGGAAAATCACATCGGCTTCACCCGTATGCGTGAATTTGAAGAGCTTTTGATAGTCAATGATTCCATATTTGGCCCTCTTCTTCCCCTGCAGGATGTGTTTGCAAGCATGGAAAAAAGCGATGCTGATTTTTGGTCGCTTACTCGAAACACAGGGGCATTCTCTATTCCGGAGCATTTGCAGAGTTATTTTATAGTTATACGTAGACGGTTGTTGAGGAGTCTGGAGTTCGAGAATTTCTGGCGTAACATGCCATATTACGATACTTTTGGAGAAGTTTTGACCGGCTATGAGTTTAAATTCCTAGCACACTTTACATCATTGGGTTTCAAAGGAACTGCCTATGCTGATACAGGGGCATTAGCAGGAAAAATTTGGAGCATGACGGCCAATCCATATTATCAATTTCTTGATGAGATTGTGCGTGACCAGCATTTCCCATTTGTAAAAAAGAAGCCATTTGCCTTTGACGGCGATGATTTACGCCTTGATTCTTTCTCTAGGCAGAGCTTTCGGCATGCGTTGACCTATCTATGGGAGCAGGATTATTACGACACAGGTCTGGTTTGGGACAATATTTTACGTTGCTTCGACATCGAAGATATTCAAAGGAGTACGGGGTTGCACTGGATTTTGCCAGGGCAACTTGCCCAAGCTAAGGAGCGTTATAACGTGGCCGTGCTGTGGAAGGTTAGCAGCATGGAATTTATTCCTGAAATCATTGCACATATTGAAAGAATTAAGCCTGAAGTGCGAGTATTGGTTTTTGCAACAGATGGGAAGATTGCGCAGGGATTCTCTCAAGAGTTTTCTAGCAGTAAATGGAAGTCTTGCCATATGATTAAGGGCAG
This sequence comes from Pseudoselenomonas ruminantium, assembly GCA_015058655.1. GTDB lineage: Bacteria > Bacillota > Negativicutes > Selenomonadales > Selenomonadaceae > Selenomonas_B > Selenomonas_B ruminantium_C. Next base: position 75,860 of record SVBX01000001.1, on the reverse strand, counting down.
TGCCTCGGATTGGTATTCTGTTTGGAGACGTGTACTTCCGATTTTGTCTGAGCGATATGTATGTTGTCTCACTGATACGGATTTTGTATTACCGGAAATGGATTTTGCGAATCGCAAATCAGCTTTCTGGAATGTAGTTGATAATTTATCATCCAATCCTGCTTACATTGGGGGTATAGAAGATTTATTCAGAGGCAAAGAACGTTTGGCAGCCCTTTTGCCGCCCAATATGAGTAGTGGTGCATTCTTGGGAGATGAGTGGCGCCAGAGCAAATTCCTGGGAAGTCATGGATCTTTTGTTACCCGGTGCTCGTTGTTGCGGGAGTTTCTTGTTCAGGGGCAGAGAATTAGGCTGGATGTTGAGGCATCTGACAATTCGTTTTTGCGTGGATTTGTTCATTATGCTGCAAATCGTGGGCTTTATTCAGGAGTGGTTGAATGTGCAGAATCTGCTACTGTGGAACTTGAGAATCTGCGCTTTCTGCTACATGATTTTTTGGAATTGATGCAAGGCGAAGAAGTAATAAAAAATCGCATGGATGTGAAAAGAATATTGCGACAGCATTTTTCGCAAGGACAGGCAATACGTAGGTTTGCAGCTGAGCATAAACGTATTTTTGTTTATGGCACCGGGCTCGTGGCGCAGCAGCATGTACCCCTTGACCTGCAACCAGAGGCTTTCGTGGTTTCTGATGGCCAGCCAAAATCAGATAGCTTTAGGGGATGGCCAATACGCAGCTTTTCGGAAGTGCGTTGGAAATCTGGCGATGGGGTCATTATTGCCATGTCACGCAGAAATTCTGCGCAGGTAATCAAGAGTCTACGCGGGTTGAGGCTGGACTACTTGGAAATCAGGGAATGAGGTGTGTGGATTTGAAAATAACATCAATTACCATGGTAGGAAACGAATGCGATATCATAGAATCCTTTGTGCGCTACACTAGCCAAATAGCAGACAGGATGATTTTTGTTTATGATAAAGGTTGCATTGATGATAGTTTGGATATATTGAGGCGATTGCAGGGAGAGGGGCTGGCTGTCGAACTTTACGATGAATCCCGCTATGAGTATGAGCAGCAGGTTATGGAAAATAAATATTTGTTGCATGCTGCGGCAGACGAGGATACAGACATTATCCTGCCCTTGGATGCAGATGAATTTCTAAGCGCTGACATCAGCCCTCGTATGGCCTTGCAGAAACTGGATATCCACAAGGCATATGAAATAAAATGGCGGGTATATTATCCGCAGGCAGATGATGACGAAAAGGAGATGTTTGTGCCACGACGCCTGCGCATGTCTGCACCATCGCCGTTTACAAAGGTTATTGTGCCAGCATGGATGGTACGTGAGAAGGGTTTACGCTTGCGTATGGGGCATCATCGTGTCTTTGCGAGTGAACCGTTGGCAGTAGAGCAACTTGACAATATCTTTGTAGCGCACTATTCTGTGCGCAGCAAGGCACAATATGAAAGCAAGGTTCTATGCGGTAATGTCGGGCTCATTACCTGGACTAATCGTGCGGACGATGCGGCTAGGCATATGGCAAGCTTACTTGCTTCTTATGAGTCTGGACGGAGTAATTTCACGCAGAGCGATGACCTGACTACCAGTGAAAAGATGGAGGAACGACCACTGAATCTTTCATATTGGCCGGCCGAAGTATTGCAAATCAGGTATGCAGATCTTGCTAGTGTTAACGTGCGGCGGAATCTTTTCCGTACAGCCGTAGTGGCTTCCATCAAGGCATATAATTTGAAAAAGGCGCAGGAGGAAAACAGTCGCGGTATTTGCGCTCTGGTATATGGCACGGGAGCTGATGCTCAAAAGATGTTGGCTGATTGCTCAACGGAATTGCTTAACGTGCGTGCATTTATCGAAACCAGCCCGGAGAGACGTTTTATGATGTTTCGCCATACTTTGGTTATCACACCGGAACTGGTACGCTTTTTCCCTTATGACAAGATAATTCTGGCTAACAGCAGCGAATATCAGGATATGCGATGTCTTTTGTTGACTGCTGGCGTTAGTGATGACTGCATTGTGGGGCAGGACTATTTATTGGAGATGTCCATACAGGCAGTATCTGGTGGGGAAAATAAGGCAGAGACTACGATTGGCAACTTAGTGCCAAGTACGATCAGTACGGCAATTCATCCTGAGTATGTGATTTTTGGTGCCGGTGACTTTGGCAGAAGAGCACTTGCTTACTTTGGTGCGGATAAGGTGGCATATTTTGTAGACAACAGTGCTCAGCGTACTGGTCAGCTTTTGCAAGGCAAGCGTATTTTGTCTTTTCCTGAGTATAGGAAAATTGCAGGACGCTATCGTACCATCATTGCGGTACGTCATGCTGATGAGATGGCAGCACAGCTTGAGCACGAAAATTTGTCAGATGGCTATGATTACTTTTCACATGAGTGGGCACCTGAACTCAAACGACTTCAGGAGTATTTTAAGAAATATGTTTGGGATGTCTCTCATATAACTTTCTTCGGCGTGAGCAAGGCTACGCCTGCGTTCATCTATGAACTGCGTGGGCTTACTAACGGTCGTAGCCAGTACAACTTGTTGGATTACCATGATAGCGGACATGTAGGAGAAAAGATTTGCGGGCTTACAGTAAAGCCCTTCACGGAGGAGCCATTCGCGCCTGGTTGCGTAGTGATTTCTGCCCCAGATCGTTTGATGGAGCGAGAGAATGTGGCAGAACATTTCGCTCGGCGCCATGCTCGTGTGTTGAATCCTTTTGTTCCTATACAGGGGAGTTTTGAGAAGGATTCAATTGTTGAGAATTGGTATATTCCCAGGAAGCAAGTAGACAGGGACCTGACAGAAGAATGGAATAGGGGAGTGGAAGCAAATCCCAATAAAGTAAAGATTTTCAAATTGTGCGATACTCTTGCGCACGTGGCACCGCTATTTCATCACGTGGAAATTGAGACTATCAATAGATGCAATGGAAAATGCAGTTTTTGTCCGGTCAGTGTCGGTCATGATACGCGGGAAAAGCATTATATGTCCGATACTCTGTTTAAGAAAATCATTGATGAGCTGGCAGCACTGGAGTATACTGGGCGATTGGCACTTTTTTCAAATAATGAGCCACTTTTGGATCCTGAAATTATTGCTAGGCATGCCTATGCTAGACAGGCCTTGCCACATGCAAGAATGAGCCTTTATACTAATGGAAGTCTGCTGACTATTGAGAAGTATTGTGAGCTTTTGAAATATCTTGATGAATTGATTATTGATAATTATAACCAGAATCTGAAACTGAATCCTACCAGCCAGGCTATTTATGATTATTGTGAGCAGCATCCTGAACTTAAAAAACAAACCACTATTCTTATTAGAAAAGAGAATGAGGTGATGACTTCAAGAGGCGGAGATGCGCCGAATCGCAAAGATAGGATTCGGATGACTACGGAGCGTTGTTCTCTGCCATTTTTGCAAATGATTATTCGTCCCGATGGCAAGGTATCCCTTTGCTGTAATGACCCGCTTGGAAAGATGACATTAGGGGATGTGAGTAGCCAAAGTTTGGAAGAGGTTTGGTTTGGTCCGGCTTTTAGAGAAGTGAGAAAGAAATTGTTGAAGGGCAGAGGATATATGCCCCATTGTGAGTATTGTGATACATTTTATTATGGTTGATTCATGCAAGAATCTGGTTAGTAAAGTAAGAGTAGAAAATGGTTACATTGGAACCATGGCTACGAGCTTTAGTTTTTCTTTTTGAGGCTTATTGCCAATGAGTTGGGAGAGGGACTGCTTATAAGCAGTGTGGGAGTTGATTTTTGGCAATCTTAGCATGGTGTTTGTATTCTTTCAAGTACTATTGTACAGTGCGAACCATCTAACTGAGATGTGGAGTAATCATTTGTAACAAGTTTTGTCAGGAAAAATAGTGACATAATTGAAAAATGTGCAAGTTTTAAAGAGCGTGAATAGTGAACTGTGAGTTTTATAATTTACATCTATACATTGGGGGGGATTTAGATGAGTATCATGTACACGGGGGGGCGACAGTGGTCTATAAAGGATGCACTGTTGGCAGACATACTTATGGATATGATACATTGTTGGCTTATGGAGAGCTTTGTCGTTCAATAGGCAGCTATTGTTCAATAAATGGTATGGCACGAATTGTACCGAATCATCCGTGGGAACTTATCTCTATGCACCCGATGCTGGATGGAGGTCCGCCTTTTACCAAGGATGAACAAGAGCATCAGAGAAGATTGCGGTTTTGTGATATGTATGGCAAGTATAAGGACTGTGCCCCATCATGCCATCCCATAGCAGATAACAGACAGTGTTACATCGGTAACGATGTATGGATTGGCCAGGGGGTATGGATATCTACTGGCGTTACCATAGGTGATGGTGCAGTACTTGGTGCTGGTGCAGTCATTACCCATGATGTCAAACCTTTCGCAATTATGGGCGGAGTGCCAGCCAGAACCATAAAGTACAGATTTACAAATGAGGATGTGGCCAAGTTGCTGCAAATATGCTGGTGGGATTGGCCTGATGACAAGGTTGAGGCAAATATTGAACTTTTTTATCAACCAAGGAAGTTCATTGACAAGTTTTACAGGGAACTGTATTGATACTTTGGCGATGGAGGATGTGCATGAGTGATACTTACACGGTTTTACGCCCTAAATTCATCATACAAGATGGGGCATCGGACATAGAAAAGATGGCTGAATTTTTTCAGCAGGGGGCCGATCATGTTTATGTTGTTGATTCCCATGGCTGTTACTTAGGGAGGGCAGCATCACGAGGGAAATCTCGTTTTGTGTACGAGGAGAACCACGGGTGGAAGATAACATATTGTTATCTTCCACCCGTGGTTACAGAATTTCCTATATGCCAAGAAAATAGTGATAGTCTTTGTAGATTGTTGAAGGAAAGATTCCAACAGACGGCGTATGGTGAGGAAGTTCCTTTGACCGATAGGGGGGGACACTTGTTGCGGTAGTGAGAACAAGGCCATACAAGAAGCCTGCACCTTTGGATTGGAGGTTCTTTTGCAGCGTGGGGCGTGGCACTTATGGCCACGAATTCTTACTAGAGCGTACAGGTAAGGGGGCGACTTGTGTCAGTATAGGTGCGTTTTGCTCAATTAATTATACGGCGCGCATTGTGGAGAATCATCCCCTAGATTTCATCGGCACTGGAGCATTCATGGGAAGAAGGCCAGATTTGACGAAGAGGTACGGAAAATACAATAACAATCTGCCTGGACAAATGAAACATGCACCTAATAAACCTGTTATTATTGGCAATGATGTATGGATTGGTTATGGTGCCATTATAACCACAGGTGTAACTATTCATGATGGTGCCATTATTGCAGCGGGATCGGTAGTTACTCATGACGTTGGAGCCTATGAGATAGTGGGCGGAGTGCCAGCTCGTTGTATTCGAAAGAGATTTAGTGATGATAATATATTCAAGCTTTTGAAAATAAAATGGTGGAATTGGCCGGATGAAAAGATTGACTCCAATATGGAATATTTTTTTCAGCCTGAAGAGTTTATCAAAAAATTCTTTGCTGAATTAAAATAGGTTACCAATTAGTCTGCACCGCGGCATGTGCTTACTTCTTGATGAAGATGGAGTGCTTCATATATTGCTCAGTTATTTGTGTCAGATTGGTGGCAAAATCCCTGGATGTAGCAATATGCAGACAAATTGTAAGTGATAGAAGCAGAAGGAGTAAGCAGATAATGATTATTACCAGAACCCCTTTTAGAATCAGTTTCGCCGGTGGAGGAAGCGATTTGCCTTCCTTTTATCATTTGCATGAGGGCTGCGTGCTTTCCACATCTATAAACAAGTACATGTATGTCACCATTCATCCCACCTTTGCGAATGGTGAAACGGTGGTCAAATACAACAAAACAGAAATTGTGAAAGATGTGCGAAAGATACAGCATCCTATTGCAAGACAGATTTTGCTTGATCACAAATTGGGCGGTGTTGAGGTAGTTAGTACGGCAGATATCCCTTCTGGTACGGGATTGTCTACGTCGAGTGCTTATACCGTAGGATTGATACATGCTGTATATGCCTATAGCGGCAAATATTGTTCACAGGAGCGTATTGCCAGGGAAGCATGTGAGCTGGAAATTGACAAGCTTGGTGAGCCGATTGGCAAGCAGGATCAGTATGGGACTGCTGTTGGTGGCTTGAAGATGATTAAATTCCTGCCAGATGATTCTGTTGAGGTTGAGCCAGTGATTATAAAGGGGAGCGTAAAAAGAAAGCTTAATAATAATCTTCTTTTGTTCTATACAGGCCTTACGCATTCTGCTGGAGATATTCTCAAAGAACAAGGAGAGAAAGCCTCAGAAAGCAGTGGCGTGGCATACCAAAATCTTGTCAAAATGACGAAACTGGCTTATGACATGAGGGAAGCGCTTACATGTGGAGATTTGGATGGATTCGGGGAAATCCTGAATGCGAATTGGGAATTGAAAAGAAGTCTGACGGGGAATATTACCAATGATTTCATAGATAAATACTATCAGATTGCTATGAAGAATGGTGCTTTGGGAGGAAAATTGCTTGGAGCAGGCGGTGGAGGTTTCTTGCTGTTCTACTGCCCGGAAGAAAAGCAGGCCAGACTGCGCAGTGCTTTGAGTGAGTTGGTTGAGTTGCCATTCTCCATGGAAGGTAGCGGTACCAAGATAATCTATGTGGGAGAAAAAGATTGGGACTGAAATAATTGGATAAGTATTTATCAACGAAATTGATAATTTAATAAGGGGCAATGATAATATGATATCTATGGTGATAGGTGGTGCTGGCTTCATAGGCAGCCATTTGTGTCGTTCGCTTTTGGCTAACGGTGATGAAGTCCATTGTGTAGATGATTTTTCTTTAGGAAAGAAAGAAAATATTACTGGAATTATGCAAAATGAGGATTTTTATCTTCATAAAATAGATGCATCTAATAGAAATGAATTGCTTTCTGTTTTTAAAGAAGCTAAACCAGAGCAGGTATTCCACTTAGCCGCAAATTCTGACATACAAGCCAGTGCAAAAAATCCAGAAGTTGAATATATGCGTACTTATACGACGACTTACCAGGTTTTGTCATGCATGAGGGAGTGTGGGGTGAAGAAACTGTTCTTTGCCTCAACATCTGCCGTGTATGGAGATAAGCGGGATGTTGTTTTGAATGAAATGACACCAAATTTGGAACCTATATCTTATTATGGTGCAGCAAAATTAGGAAGCGAAGCCCTTATCAGTGCTTTCAGTTATATGAATGATATGCATTCCCTGATTTTTAGATTTCCCAATGTCATTGGGCCGCATCTGACACACGGGGTAATATATGATTTCGTACGTCGCCTCAGAGATAATCCGCAGGAACTCACTATATTAGGTGATGGAAAACAAACCAAACCATATATTTATGTATCTGATTTGGTTGAGGCTATTATCAGATTCAGGAATGTGCCTCAAGGTGTGACCCTTTATAATCTTGGCGTGGAAGGTGCCACGCAAGTAACTCGCATTGCGGAAATAATAGTAGAAGAAATGGGACTGAAAGATGTCAGGTTTAAATACACTGGAGGCGAAGGCGGCTGGAAGGGAGATGTGCCTAAATTCCAGTATGATTTATCGAAGATACATAAAGCTGGATGGTATGCGAAACTTGATTCTGATGAGGCAGTAAGACGTACAGTTAGGGAATATCTGAAGGGATAAAATGAATATGAAAAAAGCAGTTATATATGGTTCCACAAATACTGGCAAGAGAATATATGATTCCATAAAAGATGAAGTGAATGTCATAGCTTACTTGGATGAAGATTCTGAAAAATGGGGGGGTGATAACTCAGGTATAAAAATTTATCCACCAGAAGAATTATTAAATTTGGATTATGACTATATTTATGTTGGGGTACTTACATTTTATGAAGAGGTTATGAAAAGACTCAATGAGATGCACATCCCGGAATATAAAATAGTCGATAAGTATGTCTCCTTGCCCACAAAAGCAAGAATAGCATTCCTGGAAAATGCTTGTGAGGTGTTAAAAGCTGGAGGCGTAAACGAGGGTAATGTAGCGGAGCTGGGAGTATATAAGGGGAACTTTGCCAAGGAGATAAATAGGGTATTCCCAGATCGAAAACTATATCTTTTTGATACCTTTGGCGGCTTTGATGAAAAGGATGACAGAATAGAACAAGCCAGTGGCTTCAGTGAAAAAGATCAAGTCGGATATTTTTCAGATACGTCACCGGAGTATGTGCTTGGCAGAATGCCTTACAGAGATAAGTGCATAGTCAGACCAGGTTTCTTCCCTGATACGGCGCAAGGTTTGGAAGACGAGAGATTTGCTTTTGTAAATATTGACGCAGACCTTTATGCCCCAATATTAGCCGGCCTAAAATGGTTCGTTCCACGCATGGTGACTGGTGGGATAGTTTTGGTGCACGATTATTATTCCACTGCATTTACGGGGGCTAGAGAAGCTGTTGATGAATATGCGAATGAGTATGGATTAAGATTTGTGCCTATTGGGGATACTCTTAGCGTGTGTGCCAGAGTATGAGGTAATTCTTTGCCTGCTTGGTTGCAAGAGGAGATGATAACAACATGATTGGTTTGCATGATTATTTGGCAGTTTTGCAGGCAGGCGGCAAGGGAACCCGCATGAAGGATCTGACAAAGGATCTTATCCCTAAGCCTCTGTTGCAGCTCGGTGAAAAATCCATGCTGGAATGGCAGATCGAAAATCTGCATAAATACGGCATTGCAGATTTTGTCATCATAACAGGTCATTTGGGTGAGCAGATAGAGGAAACTCTTGGCAATGGTGAGAGCCTTGGGGTTCGCATTCGCTATATCAGAGAAACCAAGCCTCTTGGTTCCGGCGGGGCGCTTTTTTACCTGAAGGAAATGTTGGGCGATGCAAGGCATGTCTTGCTGACTTTGGGTGATGTAATGTTTGACATCGATGTTAGGCGTTTTGCCGCTTTTCATGAAAAATGTGGCGGCGTGGCCACTTTGCTGGTTCATCCTAATGGACATCCGCATGATTCTGATCTGGTAGAAATATGTTCTGAGGCTGCAGAAATCACAGGGCCTGTGCTTGAAAGCCAAGGGGGCAGGGTAACTCGTTTTGATTCGAAAACCAATGTTAGAGATTATTTATACGATAACTGCGTGAATGCAGGGCTATATATCCTGGAGCCGGAGATTATAGAAACGCTGTCGGAGGTCAGGCCACTTGACCTGGAGAGGGAAATACTGCTTCCCTACATTTCTGCCGGGAGACTCTTTGCTTATCGCACGACGGAATATGTAAAAGACGCTGGCACGCCCGAACGGTTCAGGCGAGCTGAAGCAGAGCTCAGGGCAGGTACTTGGACGAAAAGAAATCTCGGCAATCCTCAGCGGGCAATTTTCTTTGACCGTGATGGCACCCTCAATATATACAGAGGGCTGATTGACAGGCCGGAAATGCTGGACTTGCTGCCAGGCGCAGCAGAGGCGGTGGCAAAGGTCAATGCTTCTGAGTATCTGGGTATGGTAGTCAGCAATCAGCCTGTGGTGGCAAGAGGGATGTGTTCTGTCGAGGATGTGCAGGCCATAAACAGAAAATTGGGTGTCCTGCTGGGGAAAGAGGGCGCATATCTTGACGATATTGCTTTCTGCCCGCATCACCCGGATAAGGGATATGCAGGGGAAAATCCTCTGTATAAGATTGACTGCTCCTGCCGCAAGCCGGGGGCAGGCATGCTGGAAGCTCTGGCTGAAAGGTGGAATATCGATCTTTCTGCTTCATGGCTTATAGGTGACAGCATCAGAGACATTGAATGCGGTAATAGGGCAGGAGTCAAGACAATTCTGGTCAGGACAGGCGAATATGAGGCGGGAAAGGCGGCAGTGCCGTCCCCAAAGGCTGTGGCAGATGATGTTCTTTCTGCAGTGAAAATGATTTTGGAGGATAAGGCATGAGTAAAAAAGACTACAGGAATGCTTTGAAAAAATATATGGAGGCTGAGCGTGCAGCTTATGATGCCTTGGCGTTGGACGATATCAATGAACTTATGAATGTGCTGGAAGAAGCAAGGCTGCAGGGAAAGCGCATCTATATCTGTGGCAATGGTGGCAGCGGTGCCACGGCTTCTCATTTTGTCTGCGATTTCAACAAAGGTGTAAGCCTGGAGCAGGAAAAGAAATATGACTTTGTCTGCCTGAATGACAATGTGCCGACCATGATGGCCATTGCCAATGACATCAGCTACGAAGATGTATTTGTAATCCCCCTGCAGGGGCGTATTCAAAAAGGTGATGTGGTCATTGGCATCTCCGGCAGCGGCAATTCGGAAAACGTGGTGCGGGCACTGGACTACGCGAATCAGCACGGCGGTATCACTGTGGCACTGACGGGATACGGCGGTGGCAGATTGAAGAAACTGGCAAAGCATAATATTCATGTGGCTGTCGACAATATGCAGATTGTCGAGGACATACACATGGTACTGGATCACATGATGATGTGGGCAATGTCGGAAGACCTTAGGACATGTTGATTAAATGAGCTTGACCCAGATTTGCTGGGGGTTGCCATCTATATGCAAGGCGACAAACCGGAAAGAGTACACGACCTTTTGGGCAGTCAATTGTCAGGTGGAATATATGCAGAAATACAAGAGCAGGTCAGGAAGCAATAAGATCATCTACAGCTACACCGGTGAATTTGATGCCTGGGTGCCTGCTACCATGGAGTTTCTCGGCACCTTGATGCCGCCTACCCTCTCCAAGCGAGCGACTGCCATGCTTCTCTTGGTGGCTGGCTTGGGCAATGAGAAAATCGTGGAGCTCACGGGCATGTGCCTCCGCAGTGTCCGCGCCTTGCGGAAGACCATGGAAGAGCATGAGCCAACCGCTGAGCTTTTCACCATCAAGCCCGGCAGCGGACGGAAGAGGAAAACTGATGGCATCGAGGAGCAGGTGTGGGCGGAACTTGATACCGGCAACTACCATACGCATAAGGCGGTGGCGGCTATGCTGAAGGAGAAATTTGATATTGATGCTTCAGCGAATTTGGCTGGCAGATTGATGAAGCGTTGGAAGTTAGCCAGGGAACAGAGCACGAACTAAGTATGGATTATTCTATGGTTTGGAAGAATAAGTTCCATGAGAGGATAAATGTCATGATAGATAATTGTTGCCTTGGGCTTCAAAAAGAAAAGCCTCGCCGGGGCGTAAAATGTTCCCTGAAGTGCTCCGCATCAAGAGGACAATAAAAAAATACTAGAAACTGAGTTTTCTATATGTTGCTTATGGAAGTCCCTGTTTCTAACCTTTTAGGAGATTAGTAGACATTTTTTCAAAAAAAGTAAAAATATCTGTTGACAACTCCGTTTATATGCCCTATAATAACACATGTTGACAGCGAGAAACATCAGCAATCGGCAAGGCCGGGTGTTATGGGGGCATAGCTCAGCTGGGAGAGCGCTTGCATGGCATGCAAGAGGTCAGGAGTTCGATCCTCCTTGTCTCCACCATAATATGAATTTTGAACCACAGCTTGAATGGCTGTGGTTTTTCTGTTTCAAGGGGTAGGATATGCAGGTCGCAGAGGTCTTTGTCAACATACCTGTCAAAAGCATAGCCAAGGCTTTCAGCTACATAGTGCCAGCAAGTCTCACGGTGGGGATTGGCTGGCGTGTTTTTGTGCCTTTCGGAGGGCGGAAGGTGGAAGGTTTTATCCTCTCGGTGAGGACGGAGGAGCAGGCACAGGCAGGGAAGTCCTATCAGCTGAAGGAAATCATCTCAGCGGTGGATGAGGAGGCCTGGTTCACCCCGGAGATGATCAAGGCGGCTCAGTGGCTCTCGGACTTTTACCTCTGCTCCCTGGCGGAAATCATGCGGCTCTTCATGCCGGGGAAATCCGGGCTGAAGATCACTGTGAGCTACGCCGCTGAAGAGAGCATGGGGGAGCATCTGATGCTGTCCATGCCGTTGGCTAGGAGAATTTACCAGTATCTCCTGGCGGAGGGACCCAGTAGCCTGAGGGAGCTTAGGAAGGCTCTGCCGGAGGCAGGGGATGATTTGCCTGCTCTGGTGAAGCGCATGGTCAGCTATCAGGTGCTGCGCAAAGACTATCTGGCAGAGAAGCGGGACAAGGCGCGCTATGAGAAATATGTCCTGTTGAAGGCAGAAGTTACGGAAGCATTGAGAGCCGACTTCAAACGCAAGAAGGCGCAGCTGCATTTGTTGGAACTGCTGGCATCGAGCGAGGGAAAGGAACTCTCATACGCTGTCCTCAAAGAAGCCAGGGTTTCTCCTGCTACCGTCAAAGCTGTGGCGGAGCAAGGATTGGCAGAAGTACGGCAGAGGCGTGTCCTGCGGGACAGCTACGGCGCCTATAATGAAGGCAGGAATAGTGCCCAAGGGATACAGCTGACCAAAGCTCAGGAAGATGCTTTGGCAGCGCTTGAGCAAGCTGCTGAAGCGAGGAAGTTTCAAGGCTTTCTGCTGAAAGGCGTCACCGGCAGCGGCAAGACCCAGGTCTATATGGAATTAGCCAGGAAAGTCCGGGCCCTGGGGCGGCAGGTGATTGCGCTGGTGCCGGAGATTGCCCTGACGGGGCAGGTGGTGGCTTCCTTCAAGGAGTATTTTCCCCATGATATCATGGTCATGCACAGCCGCCTGTCCCTGACCGAGCGCAATGACGCCATTCTAAGGGTAAGAAGGGGAGAGGCTGGCATCATCATTGGCGCCCGTTCAGCCCTCTTCACCCCTGCGGCAGATATCGGGCTCATCGTCATGGACGAGGAACAGGACATGAGCTACAAGCAGGACGAGTCTCCCCGCTATCATGCCCGGGTGGTGGCAGAGCAGCTGGCCAGGATTCATGGGGCAGTATTGCTGCTGGGCAGTGCTACGCCTTCACTTGAAACTTATTATCGTGCGAATAAGGGGGAACTGAGGCTTTTGGAGCTGCCGGAGCGCATTGGCAGCCTGCCTATGCCCCTGGTTCACGCCGTGGATATGCGGCGGGAGTTGAAAATGGGGAACCGGCACATCATTTCCCGTGACTTGCAGCGACTTTTGGAGGAGACTTTGGCCCGGGGGGAGCAGTCCATCATCATGTTGAACCGCCGGGGGTTCTCGACTTTCGTCATGTGTCGTTCCTGCGGTGAGGTCATCAAATGCAAACTATGCGGTCTGCCCCTGGTATATCACAAGAATGGGCGGCTTTCCTGCCATCACTGCGATGTGACGGAGCCTGTGCCGGATGTGTGCCCCAAGTGCGGCAGCCGCTACATCAAGTATTTCGGCTCCGGGACGGAGAAGCTGGAGCAGGAACTGCGCACCATCATGCCCCAGGCCAGGGTGATACGCATGGACAGGGATACCACGGGCACGAAGTTCGCCCATCGGGATATTTTAAGCAGGTTCCGCCGCCATGAGTACGATATCCTCCTGGGTACTCAGATGGTGGCCAAGGGCCACGATATACCCAATGTCACCTCCGTGGGCATCATCAGTGCCGATTCCAGTCTTAATATGCCGGACTTCCGGGCGGCAGAGCGCTGCTTCATGCTCATCACCCAGACAGCAGGGCGGGCCGGCCGACACGGAGGCAGGGGACGGGTCATCGTGCAGACCTACAATCCCCAGCACTATGCGGTGACGGCGGGGCTGAAGCAGGACTATGAGGAGTTTTTCCGGCAGGAAATGGAGCTGCGGAAGGAGCTTTTCTACCCGCCCTGCAGCCGTATTGTGAAGCTGCTGTTTCAGGACGAGGATGAGGAAATGGCCAAGGGGAACGGCAGGAGGCTGGTGAGGGCCTTTGATGAGTACTTCAGGGGCAGCAAATCCCATATGATAATAGGGCCGTCCCCTGCAGTCATTGCCAAGTTCCGCAACATCTACCGCTTTGTGGTGCTGATCAAGACCGCTGACCTGCCTGCCGTGCAGGAATTCCTGCGGGAGCAGAAGCTGCACCTAAGGACAGAGGTGGCTATAGACATAGACCCTATAACTATGCTTTGAAGCTCTGCCTTCCCCTCTGGGGAAGGTGGCAGTCCGAAGGACTGACGGATGAGGTGGGAAACTAACTTGATATGCTGCCATAAGAAATAAAGCCGCACCTCATCCGCCCCCAAAGGGTAAGGCTGATTGTCAACCATTATGACATTTACTATAAGTGTTTTACATGTGGCGAAATACGCTATTTTGCGTTATAACTCGGAATAAGATGTCCCCCGGCTCTGCAGCTTGGGAGCTCATATCATAACAGGTGGTGAGCTAATATCTCCCGCCTCGTTGAAACGCTGATTGGAAGATTTTGCCTATGGCAAAATTTGAACAGTGGCGTTATAATATTGCCTTGTAATGTTGAATTCTAAATGCTGGATGGTGAATAAGATGAAAGTAACGAAAGAGGACCTGGATAATGTAGCTGTGCTGTCCCGGCTTGCCATTGCCGAGGAGGACACAGAGCGCTATCTGGGTCAGCTGGACAAGATCCTGACCTATATGGACAACCTCTCCGAGCTGGATACGGAAAGTGTCAAGCCCACCACCTATGCCCTGCCCATGCAGAATGTGTTCCGCAAGGATGAGGTGAAGGAGTCCCTTGACCGGGAGGCAGCCCTTGCCAATGCTCCCCTCAAGGAAGACGGTTATTTCAAGGTGCCCAAGGTGCTGGAAGGTTAATTTTAGGCAGGAGGATTGAACGTGAGATTATATGAGAAACCGGCTCATGTCCTGCATGAGATGCTGGTGAATAAAGAGATTACGAGCGTAGAGCTGACGGAAGATGTGCTCGCCCGCATGGACGAGGTGGAGGGCGAAGTCAAGGCTTACCTCACCGTCACCCGTGATGAGGCTCTGGCCCAGGCCAAGGCAGTGGATGAGAAGATTGCCAAGGGAGAGGAGATTTCCTTCCTGGAGGGCATTCCCGGCGCCATCAAGGACAATATCTGCACCAAAGGGGTGAGGACCACCTGTGCTTCCAAGATCCTGGAGCACTTCGTGCCTCCCTATGATGCTACGGTCATGACCAAGCTCAAGGCTGAGAACCCTGTTATCCTGGGCAAGCTGAACATGGACGAGTTCGCCATGGGCGGCTCTACGGAGAATTCCGCTTACCATCCCACCTGCAACCCCTGGAATACCGAGTGCGTCCCCGGCGGTTCCTCCGGCGGCAGCGCAGCTTCTGTGGCTGCAGGCACTTCCATCTGGGCGCTGGGTTCCGATACCGGCGGTTCCATCCGCCAGCCTGCTTCCTTCTGCGGCGTGGTGGGACTGAAGCCTACCTACGGTCGTGTTTCCCGCTACGGACTGGTGGCTTACGGTTCTTCTCTTGACCAGATTGGTCCTCTCACCCGCGATGTGACGGACTGCGCCCATATCCTCAATGTGATTTCCGGCCATGATGATATGGATTCCACCTCCAGCGGGGTGGCTGTGCCTGACTTCACCAAGGCTCTGGTGGAGGATGTGAAGGGGCTGAAGATTGGCCTGCCCAAGGAGTATTTCGTCAAGGGCATGGATCCCGAGGTGGAGAAAGCCATCCGGGCTGCCATTGAGAAATACAAGGAAATGGGAGCAGAGATCATGGATATCTCCCTGCCCCATACGGACTACGCCATTTCTGCCTACTACCTCATTGCTCCCGCCGAGGCTGCTACCAACCTGCAGCGCTATGACGGCGTAAGCTACGGCGAGCGCGTGGAAGGCGAGGATCTGGTAGCCATGATGACCAACACCCGCACGGAGAAATTCGGCGAGGAAGTGAAGCGCCGCATCGTCATCGGCAACTACGCCCTGTCTGCAGGCTACTACGATGCTTATTACCTGAAGGCTATGAAGGTGCGCACCCTGGTGGCAGAGGACTATGCCAAGGCCTTTGAGCAGGTGGATGTGATCCTGGCTCCCGTGGCGCCCACCACGGCCTTCAAGATCGGCGAGATGGCCGGCGACCCCCTGCAGATGTACTTGCAGGATGCTTGCACCGTGCCCCTTAACCTGGCAGGCCTGCCAGGCATTTCCCTGCCCTGCGGCTTTAGCAGCAAGGGCATGCCCATCGGCATGCAGATCATCGGCAAGGCTTTGGATGAGGAAACCATTATCCGCGCGGCTTACACCTATGAGCAGAGTCAGGACTATCACACGAAGATGGCGAAGCTGGGAGGTAACAACTGATGAAGTATGAAGCCGTAATCGGCCTGGAAATACATTGCGAACTGAAGACCAAGACCAAGATTTTCTGCGGCTGCGCCACCAGCTTTGGCGCAGACCAGAACACCCATGTGTGCCCTGTGTGCCTGGGGATGCCCGGCGTGCTGCCCACGGTGAATCAGCGGGTGGTGGAGTTCGGCATCAAGGCGGGTCTTGCCACCAACTGCGAAATCAACAAGTACAGCAAGTTTGACCGCAAGAACTACTACTATCCCGACCTGCCCAAGAACTGGCAGACATCCCAGTACGACCTGCCCATTGCCGAGCATGGCTGGGTGGATATTGATGTGGAGGGGGAGAAGAAGCGCATCCGCCTGACCCGCATCCACATGGAGGAGGACGCAGGCAAGCTGGTGCATTCCGGCACCAACATCAAGGACTCCGCTTCTTCCAATGTGGATTACAACCGCACCGGCGTGCCCCTGCTGGAAATCGTTTCCGAGCCTGACATGAGCTCCGCCGAGGAAGCCCGTGCCTACATGGAAAAAATCAAGGCCATCATGGAGTACATCGATGTGTCCAACTGCCGCATGGAGGAAGGCAACCTCCGCGCCGACATCAATGTGTCCCTGCGCCCCGTGGGCTCCAAGGAGCTGGGTACCCGCACGGAGATGAAGAACATCAACTCCTTCAAGAACCTTGAGGACGCCATCAACTACGAGATTGAGCGCCAGACCGAGGTGTTGGAGGATGGTGGCCATATCGTGCAGGAGACCCGCACCTTTGACCCTGTGCAGGGCATCACCCTTTCCATGCGCAGCAAGGAAAACGCCCACGACTACCGCTATATGCCGGAGCCGGATCTGCCACCTATCGTCACCAGCCAGGAGACCATTGACAAATACCGCAGCGAGCTGCCGGAACTGCCGGATGCCCGCCGCGCCCGCTTGGAAAAGGATTTCGGCCTGTCCGACTACGATGCAGGCATCATTACCAGCAGCCGCGCCATGGCTGAGTATTTCGATGCCGTGGTGGCCACCGGTGCCGATGCCAAGCTGGCTGCCAACTGGATGATGGGCGACCTGCTGAAAAACCTCAATGATGAGGGCCTGGATATCAGCAAGTCTCCTGTGGAGGCACAACGCTTGGGCGAGATGATCCAGCTCATCATGAAGGACACCATTTCCGGCAAGATTGCCAAGAAGGTCTTCAAGGAAATGTGGACAAACACCGACAGCCCCGAAAAAATCGTCAAGGACAAGGGCCTGGTGCAGATAACTGATACCAAGGCCATCGAGGGCATTGTGGACGAGGTCATTGCCAAGAATCAGAAGGCAGTGGACGACTACAAGGGCGGCAACAAAAAGGCCATCGGCGCCCTGGTGGGCCAGGTCATGAAAGCCTCCAAGGGCAAGGCCAACCCCCAGATGGTGAACCAGCTGCTGGCCCAGAAGCTGGACGGCTGAGACAATAAAGCCTTCCCCTCTGGGGAAGGTGTGCCCCGAAGGGGCGGATGAGGTGCGACTTTTTGAGTCAGGCTGAAGTATTTAGTTCATTTCCACCTCATCTGTCAGCCTTCGGCTGCCACCTTCCCCTCAAGGGGAAGGCTTTTTTCGAACAGAAAGGATTATCATGCAATATTTTAACCGGGCTGCCGTCACTGCCAAGGCTGCGGTCTTTGACCTGGACGGCACTCTGATAGATTCACTTGAGGACCTGGCGGACAGCGTAAATGAAGTGCTGACGGCTCACGGCTATCCTACCTTTGAAGTTGACCTCTACCGCTACAAGGTAGGCAACGGCTCTCGCAAGCTTATCGAGCGTGTCCTGCCGGAGGACAAGGCAGGGGATGAAGCTTTGGTTGACCAGCTTTTGGCAGAGTACAAGGCCTGCTACGCCAAGAATATACTCCACAAGACCCGTCCCTATGCGGGCATCTTCAATATGCTGAGGCGCCTGAAGGAAATGGGAGTGCCCATGGCGGTCTGCACCAACAAGCATCAGAGCGCCGCCGAGGAAATCTGTCGGGAGCTCTTTGCCGAGGGTACTTTTGTGGAGGTAATCGGCGACCAGCCGGATCTGCCACGGAAACCCAATCCCCTGAAGGTGCTGAAGCTGGCGGAGAAGATGGGCGTGAAGCCGGAGGAAGTAGCTTACTTTGGCGACAGCAGCGTGGACATGGAGACGGCCAAGAACGCCGGTGCCATCGCCCTGGGGGTCACCTGGGGCTTCCGCACCAGGGAGGAACTGGAGGAAAGCGGTGCCAGATTCATTCTGGAAATGCCTGCTGACCTCTTTACCAAGGTGGAGTTTGTGACCGGCAGCGAGGCAAGTGAGGAAGTATGAAAGGCAAGATACCTGTCCAGCAGGGACAGATTTACGAGATTGAGATAAACACTCTGGGCACCAGCGGCGAAGGGGTGGGGCGCTATGAGGATTTCACTGTCTTCGTGCCCTACGCCCTGCCGGGTGAAAAGGTCAAGGCGCGCATTACGGAAGTCAAGAAAACCTATGCCACGGGCAAATTGCTGGAAATCCTCCGCCAGAGCGGAGACCGGGTGGAGCCTGTCTGCCCAATTTACAAGGAATGCGGCGGCTGCCAGCTCCAGCACCTCAGCTATGAGGCACAGCTGAAGGCCAAGCGCCAGCAGGTCATTGATGCCGTGACCCGTATTGGCAAGCAGCCTGACCTGTTCGTGGAGCCGACTCTGGGGGCGGCTACCCCTTGGAACTACCGCAACAAGATGCAGTTCCCCATTGGCAGGGAAAAGGGCAAGACCGTCATTGGCTGCTTTGCCCAGGGGAGCCATAGGATTATCGACACTGCGGACTGCCATATCCAGAAAGAGGGCAACAATGAGGTGGTGAATGCCGTAAGGGAAATCGTCACCAAATTGAACATTCCCGTATACAACGAGGACAAGCACACCGGCGTCCTGCGCCATGTGGTGGGCCGCGTGGGCAAGCATGGGGATATCATGGTGGTGATTGTCACCGCCACCAAGACCCTGCCCAGGGAAAAGGAATTCGTCAAGATGCTGCGCTCAAGGCTGCCCAAGGTGGTCAGCATTCACCAGAATATCCAGACCTATCGCAACAATGTCATCATGGGCAGGGACACCAAGCTCCTGTGGGGGCGTCCCACCATTCAGGACGGTCTGGGACGGCTGAACTTCCACATTTCCCCCCGTTCCTTCTTCCAGGTAAACACCGTCCAGGCGGAAGTCCTCTACAACAAGGCGCTGGAATATGCCAACCTCAAGGGAGAGGAGACTGTCATTGACGCCTACTGCGGCACCGGCACTATCACCCTGTTCCTGGCCCAAAAGGCTAGAGAGGTCATCGGCATCGAAATCGTGAAGCCCGCCATACAGGATGCCCAGAAGAACGCCAGGGACAACAATGTGCGCAACGCCGAATTCATCGTAGGCGATGCCACCCAGGTCATGCCCCGCCTCTACAAACAGGGCATCCGGGCCGATGTGGTAGTGGTAGATCCCCCCAGGGCAGGCTGCACAGAGACAGTGCTGAAGACCTTCGCCGACATGCAGCCGGAGCGCATAGTATATGTCTCCTGCAATCCCGCCACCCTGGCCAGGGATATCGCGGTGCTGGATGAACTGGGGTACAAGGCCCGGAAGGTGCAGCCGGTGGATATGTTTCCCAATACTTCACATGTGGAGTGCGTAACATTGCTACAAAGAATCGATTCCCGTAACCGTTGATTTTATTAGGGATGTTTTGACAGATTCGCTTTTTTCTGCTATCATGTACTTAGAAAACATATGGTGCGGACGGATGACCCACGCCATCCCTTCCAGTCAAGAGGGGCGATGCCCTTGGGGACAATAAATATACACTGGAGACTTGGCCTGGCTTGGGCTGTACAGTACAAGCTTGTCATCTAGCATGAACACTAAAGGGAGGCTGAGAAGCCTCCTTTTGCTATTTGGAAGGATTCTTTGATGGCAATATCGTTGCAAGAGATTCAGCAATTTTACATAGATAATCTCGAAAACAGAATATTTCGGTATAAATTGCGTGGCGGACAAGTTATCGATCTGGCTTTTCACAAAGAGAATTTGTGCCATCTGCTTGGTATACAGCACATTTTTCCAAAGAATAAGGAATTCGTTGGTATCCGAGGGTATAAGAAGATTCAGGATGGTACTTTGACTATTGCTACGATGAGAAAATATAATGCTACGCAGTATAGACAAATGCGTAATCGCATTGAGAAGTTTATGGAGGTAACTCATCTCCTGGTAAGTGGTTCGATTTACAAGTTCTATTTTATGAGACAGAAAGAATCGAATATACGTGCTGATTTTATTATATACTGGCATAATGAGGAACATGGGCTTTATAGTAACCTTTTTCTGGCGAAAGAATGTTCCTTAATCTTAGCTGACAAGGATGATAGGGCATACATTGCTATTTCGTATACAGTTATGAAAGAAAAGGACGATCACGATAAGTACATCAGAGATAAAGAATATAAAGAGGTCGAGGCATTCCAGATTATAACGAGTACAAGATGTCCCCCACTTCCATAAGTGGGGGCGGCAAACTACTAACAGGCGGCGAGTTAATATCTCCCGCCTCGTTGAAAGGCCAAGAGGAGGTTTTGCCTACGGCAAAACTGGAACAATGGCCTTATAACTCGGAATAAGATGTCTCCTAGCTCTGTAACTGAGGGTGGCTCATATCATAACAGGCGGTGAGCTAATATTTCCAGCTTTGTTGAAACGCTGATTGGAAGATTTTGCTTAGGCGGAAGTCCTCTACAACAAGGCGCTGGAATATGCCAACCTCAAGGGGGAGGAAACCGTCATTGACGCCTACTGCGGCACCGGCACCATCACCCTGTTTCTGGCCCAGAAGGCCAGAGAGGTCATCGGCATCGAAATCGTGAAGCCCGCCATATAGGATGCCCAGAAGAACGCCAGGGACAACAATGTGCGCAACGCCGAATTCATCGTAGGCGATGCCACCCAGGTAATGCCCCGCCTCTACAAGCAGGGCATTCGGGCCGATGTGGTAGTGGTAGATCCCCCCAGGGCAGGCTGTACAGAGACGGTGCTGAAGACCTTCGCCGACATGCAGCCGGAGCGCATAGTCTATGTCTCCTGCAATCCCGCCACCCTGGCCAGGGATATCGCGGTGCTGGATGAACTGGGGTACAAGGCCCGGAAGGTGCAGCCAGTGGATATGTTCCCCAATACTTCACATGTGGAGAATGTCTGCCTGTTGACAAGGAAAGATGAATAAGAGAGTTGAGAAACTTTGAAAATAAAGGGTTTCGACGGAGCCTAATAAAGGTTCATAGTCGAAACCTTTTTGCTGTGTATGATTAGCCATTTTCCTTTAGTGGCAGGAAAAACTGACTGTGTGTAGAAGTAACTGACAAGGTTTACAGAAAGAGAAAATGGATTGCTTGAGCATGAATCATTTTTTATTTGATAGAATTTATGTGTATTTGGAGTCTTGATTATGGAAGATGGCGTAAGAGGACTATCTCCTCAGGCAAGGTCATTATGGGGGAAATTATCTTTAGATGGTACGAATCGTATGCCCCACGCATGTGGGGATGAACCGAACTACAGCCAGACTTCCAAGGTGTCCCATATCGTATGCCCCACGCATGTGGGGATGAACCGTCAGAATATCCGCATGGGAATAGGCCGTGGCTGTATGCCCCACGCATGTGGGGATGAACCGGCAAACAGGAACAGAATAAGGAGCCACCAAGCGTATGCCCCACGCATGTGGGGATGAACCGAAGTCCCGCAGGCCGCATGAAATAAGGATTCTTGTATGCCCCACGCATGTGGGGATGAACCGGTAGAGTATGACCAGAAGCGTCCTAGCAGAGAGTATGCCCCACGCATGTGGGGATGAACCGCATAGCCTCCCGGATTAAATCTGTTAATGGCTGTATGCCCCACGCATGTGGGGATGGACCGTTCCTGTTCGACAGTATCAGTTATGAGTATGTGGTATGCCCCACGCATGTGGGGATGAACCGTGCATCGACGGTCCTGCCGGTAGCGCCTACGCGTATGCCCCACGCATGTGGGGATGAACCGGAATTTATATGTTGGTTGGCGAATGAATCATGCCCCGTACGCGCGGGTATGATCCGCCTGTGGTATCGGTATAGCTCTTGAGTGAGTAGTATGCCGGTGATTTCTGTTTAGCTTTATTTTGCCTGCTTTGCCCATACTTACGGGGGATTCCTTAATAACCTTTGGGATGGTTTGGGTAAGAATCCCACGCTGCCTCCGCAGTGGTTTGTAGAGTGTGTACCTGTAATGTCTGATGTAATAGTCGATGTCAAGAAGGGCACAATCGAGGGTTACAGGTCAACCCGGATGATACTGTCTATGTGAAAGTGAAACTGAACGGGTAGGACAATACAAGGACTTATCCGTGTCAGAAGGTGATGGACACCCAAGGGCTGCCGATGATAACGGCACCAAAGGGCGTGAAGGAGTCGCCGGAAGTTGACGAGATAGAATATAAGAAGGCACCGAAGGGGGAAGCCCAGGAAGAAAAAACTTCGAGCAACAGAAAATACTCGCTTGACAATTCTGATAACTTAACCTACAATGAGAGCAGAGCATTAGACAAAATCACTGATGATATGTCCTTTGGCGAGGCCAGAGAGTTGTTCTTGGACGAGCGTAATCGCAAGACAGCATCATTACTTACGGTGTTTGAGCGTTCTTACCAGTCTGTCAAAAAGGTTACACAGAAAGCAGTGGATTTATTCAACGCTTTGAGGGAGGCGAGAGACGATGCCAACCAAACAAGAGAAGAACACTCAACAGAAGAAAACATCCGCAACCTGGAAAGACTTCTACGCAACAGAGGATTACTCAGAGAGGGAAGCTATCTTGCAAGAGATATGCAACGGATCCTTGACTCCCTCAGAAGTAAAAGAAATAATGGAAGCGTAGCAGAAATTCCGGGCGAGTACCGCCGGATGTACGACAAAATTGATGAATATGAGAAGTCGGGGAAGTTCCCGATACCGAAAGGGCACTCTATTAGACAGGGTGTCTTTTCTATTGCCCGCAGCATGGACGAACTCAAAGCCGAAGTCAAAGAGGCGTTTCCTGGTGACAAGGTGCAGGAGAGCGGAAATTTTCTGTGGACGGCGAAAGGATTGCGTTAAGGGCCTGCTATGGGATGAAATCGACTTTCTTCCTTTATGCTACTTTTAGCGTAAATGTGGAATAAAATCCATATTTATGCTAAAGCATATTATATATGGAATAAATGCTAATTAGAGGTGAATATAGTGAAATCCTTAGAGCGTAAAGAATATTTAGGCTTTTGAAGCACCATAAGGACAGACATATTCCCAATAACCCCCAGGGAGGCTTATTTTTTCCGCCTTATTAGGATAAAATAGCAGGTAGCTAAAATATTCTGGGGGTGTGATTGTGAAGTCGAATCTTCTTCAAAGGGAAGCTGCATATGAGCAGGAAGCAAGGCTCAATGAGCAGATAGAGGCCTACTGGGATGAGCGCAGCGGGGATTTCAGCAGGCTGCGTTTGAAGGAGCTTTCGGGGCCTTGCGGGGCGGCCTGGAGCGGGGTGCTGGCGGAGAAGCTGCCGGCGAAGTCTTTGAAGGTGCTGGATGTGGGCACCGGAGCTGGTTTTTTGGCTATACTGCTGGCGAAGCTGGGGCATAAGGTGACCGGGGTGGATATGTCCGGGGAGATGCTCCATCAGGCCAAGCAGAATGCCCTGGCGGCTGGCTGCTCGGTGGAGTTCTGCAAGGAGAATGCCCAGGCACTCAGCTTTGCAGGAGAGTCTTTTGATGCAATTGTGACTCGCAATCTTACCTGGACTCTGCCGGATGTGATTGAGGCCTACAGAGAGTGGCAGCGGGTGCTGAAGCCCGGCGGGCTTCTTTTGAACTTTGATTCTGATTATGGCATGGTTTCCTTCGGGCAGAAGGATGACCCCATAGATGTCCATGCAGGCATCCGCAAGGAACTGGTGACGGAGTGCAATGATATCAAAGACGAGCTTATGATAAGCAATCAC
Source organism: Pseudoselenomonas ruminantium (assembly GCA_015058655.1). Lineage (GTDB taxonomy): Bacteria > Bacillota > Negativicutes > Selenomonadales > Selenomonadaceae > Selenomonas_B > Selenomonas_B ruminantium_C. The sequence goes on along the minus strand of SVBX01000001.1, from coordinate 51,624 downwards.
CGGCGCCCCGGTTGGGATAAGGTATATTTGGAGAGCCTGGGCATGCAGGTGACAGTTGAGGAAGATATAGGGCCACGAGTTCATATGGATGAAGAAATGCAATTTGATAAGGTGCCGCTATTCTGCATAGCAGCCAGAAAATGAAAAACAGCCTCGGTGTGAGGCTGTTTTTCATTTGGAAACTGTTTTTCGCTGGACAGGTCATACCTTCTCAAAATCCGAGGCGGGGTGCTTGCAGATGGGGCAGATGAAGTCTGCGGGCAGTTCGTCACCTTCGTATTCGTAGCCGCAGATGGTGCAGCGCCAGATGGTCTTGCCCTCCTTCTTGGGGGCTGCCTGGGGTTTCGGTTTGATGTGCTGATGGTAGTAGGTGTAGGTAGCGGCGGGGGTATCGTTCAGCACATCCATGTCGGTGACGCTGGCGATGAAGAGGCTGTGGGTGCCCAGGTCTATTTCCTGGGTGACATAGCCTGAGATATAGGCATTGGTGCCCTCGGTGATGAGCAGGGCTTCGTTGGGCAGGCGGCGGGTGGCAGAGAAGCCTGCAAACTTGTCCGTAGTCTTCCCGGATTGGAAGCCGAAGCGCTTGAACAGCTCAAAATCTGCCTGCTGGCTGATGATGGAGGCGGTGAATTTTTTGCTTTGGGCAATCATATCACGGGTATAGTTGGCCTTGTTCACGGCAATGGTGATCTGGTTGGGGTCAGAGGTCACCTGGGTGACGGTGTTGATGATGCAGCCGTTGTCTTTGCCATCCAGATTGGCAGTGAGCACATAGAGACCATAGGAAATATTGAACATGGCTTTGGGATTCATAAGCGGCCCTCCTGTCAAGAGAAAATTCAGATATATCTGCTTAATATTATAACGCCAATGGTCAGATTTTGTCGATAGGTCTTGGGTAGGAAAAAAGCTTCTCTGCCGCTTGGGCAGAGAAGCTTGGATATCCAGGCAAGATTTCAGATGGTAGTAGATGCGGTATTGCCTTCCTGCAGTTTGTCTTTCAAATCATGGTCAGTCATGGCGCAGACGCAGGAGTCGGACCAGACATTCTCTGCTGTCTCAATCATGTCTATGACGGCGTAGATGGGCAGGATGATGCCCATCAGTCCCAAGGGGGCGCCCATGGACGACATGAGGGAGAGAGTCAGGAAGTAGCAGCCCATGGGGACGCCGGCGTTGCCAACGGCGGCCAGCACTGCCACGAAGACCCAGGCAATCATGCTGGGCAGGGTCAGCTCAAAGCCTGCATTCTGCATCACGAAAAGGGAAGTGACCAGGATGAAGGCGGCGCAGCCGTTCATGTTGATGGTGGTGCAGATGGGCAGCACGAAGCGGGAGACTGTGGGATTCACTTTCAGATTTTCCTCGGCGGTGGTCAGAGTCACGGGGAGAGTGGCAGCAGAGCTCTTGGTGAAAAGAGCCACGGCAATGGCCGGGGACATCTTCCGCATCACCTGGATGGGATTGAGGCCACGGATGGCCAAAAAGATAGGCAGCACCAGGAAGAACTGGATGAGGTTGCCACCCATGACCACCGCCACATATTTGCCCAGAGCGCCTACGATGACGCCTGCTTCAATCTGGGCAGCGAGCTGGGCGGAGAAAGCCAGAATGCCGAAGGGCAGGATGTAGAGCAGGCCGCGAATCAAGGTGAAAAGCAGCTCCTGCAGGCCTGCGATGCCCTTCAGCAGCACGGCGCGGTTCTCGCTTTCCGGCATGAAGGCCAGACCCAGGCCTGCCGAGGCAGCGATGAAGAGGACAGACAGCACATTGCCAGCCAGGAAGGGCTGCAGGAGATTATTGGGGATTACCTTCAGGAAGTGCTCGGTGTAGGACAGGGATCCAACCTTGTCCAGAGGCACGGCACTGGCTCCTGCGCCAATGGCTTCTGCGGGAAGATTGCTGGGTTCTATCCACAGGTAAAGCAGCAATCCCACCAGAGCCGCAGAGAAGGTGGTAAGCAGGGTATAGGTCAGAGCCCTGGCAAAAATCTTGCGGGTTTCTTTCCTGGCCCCCAGCCCCGAAAGGGTGGTGGTGACCGCCAGGGCGATGGTGGGCACGGCAATGAATTGGAAAAGTCGTGTGAATACCGTGGCGATGAAATCAAAAAATGAGATCAGCGGGGCAGGGCCTACCCAGCCCAGGATGGCGCCCAGGATCAGGGCACCCAGCCAGAGCAGGAAATTCTTGCCATTGCCCTGCTGGCGGCTGGCCTGGATGATGTTCTGGGCCTGCTCTTGCAGGTTGTTTTTTTCAGACATAAGAACGCTCCTTTCCAAAGTGCAGATGATTGCATCTCAGTCGAGATAATGGAATGAATAAATTCGACTTGTCAGCTATTATATAGATAAACAACATATTTGTCTACTACTTTGATAGGTAAATATATTGTTTATTGATAAAAGTTATCTTTGGAAAAATTAGAACATTTGCGTTATAATATACTAAGATAACAATTGTGTATATTTTACAAAGGAGAGTCCGAAATGTCAAAAGCCAAGGTTTATTTCACGGATTTCCGTACGGATCTGCAAACCAACCTGATGCAGAAGCTGCAGCGGCTTTGCAAGGTGGCTGGCATGACCAAGGAGATCGATTTCCAGGGCAAGTTCACTGCCATCAAGATGCACTTCGGAGAACTGGGGAATCTGGCCTACTTGCGTCCTGCCTATGCCAGGGCGGTGGTGGAGACGGTAAAGGAAGCAGGGGGCATACCCTTCCTGACCGACTGCAACACCCTCTATCCCGGCAGCCGCAAGCACGCGCTGGAGCATCTGGACTGCGCCAATATCAATGGCTTCAATCCCCTCACTACCGGTTGCCAGATCATCATTGGCGACGGCCTGCGGGGCACTGATGAGGCAGAGGTGCCGGTAAAGAACGGCGAGTATGTGAAGACCGCCAAAATCGGCAGGGCCATCATGGATGCAGATGTGTTCATCAGCCTGTCGCATTTCAAGGGCCATGAGATGACTGGCTTTGGCGGCGCCATCAAGAATATCGGCATGGGCTGCGGTAGCCGGGCAGGCAAGATGGAGCAGCATTCCTCCGGCCAGCCGGAGGTAAATCAGGAATTGTGCAAGGGGTGTCGCCGCTGCGCCAAGGAGTGCGGCTCTGATGCTATCACCTACGAAGGCAACAAGGCTCATATCAACCCTGACCTCTGCAAGGGCTGCGGCCGCTGCATAGGAGCCTGCTCCTTTGATGCTATCCAGACTGTGCAGTGGGATGCTGGCAACCTCCTTGACCGCAAGATGGCAGAGTACGCCCAGGCTGTGTGCCAGGATCGTCCCTGCTTCCACATCAACATCGTCAGGGATATTTCCCCCAACTGCGACTGCCACGGGGAGAACGACGCGCCTATCCTGCCGGATATCGGCATGTTCGCTTCCTTCGACCCGGTGGCGCTGGACCAGGCCTGCGTGGATGCCTGCCAGCAGGCAGAGCCCATGCCCAACAGTCAGCTGTCGGATAACCTGAAAAAGCCAGACTGGCACTGCCACCACGACCACTTCCTGGACAGTAACCCCAATGTCCATTGGAAGGAAACCCTGGAGCATGCGGAAAAGATTGGCATGGGCTCCCGCGAGTATGAGCTGGTGAAAATCAAGTAAGTCTTATGGCAATCTATACAGCTCCGGATAAGCCATCAGGTTTATCTCAAAGGTCCGGGGCCAGGGGAAGGAGACATCTATTTTCAGATGATGCAGGGCGAGCGTGAGCTCGCCCTTTTTCCATTTCACTTTGTAGGGAGCGCGGGCGGCGGCTGTGTTTTGGTAGAGTTCCAGGTGTGCTTGCATTGATTTTTGCAGGAGCGCGGTGGCCCAGCGGTAGTTGTGTTCCAGATCCAGGTCGGCGGTGTTTGTGTAGCCGGCCTTTTTCAGGCTGTTGTTTACTTCATCTATGTCCTGCTTCAGATAGTAATAGTCTTCCATGATTCTGCCCTGCAGGAAGGCGCTCTGGGCGTAGGAAATGGCGATGGCTTCCTCTTCGCTTTCGCAGGAGGAGAGGGCGGCGTGGCTGAGAATGGCCTGGCTGAGGGCGGTGCCGATGGAGTTGCTGGCGGTGTTCCAGCCGGAGTAGGCAGCCAGGGCACCGACGGGAAAGTTTTCCTCGATGAGATAGGGTAGCAGGCATTCAGCGGCGGCGAAATGCTGGCTGAGGTCTACCAAGGCTATTTCCTTGCCCTGGGCTTGATAAGACTGCAATTTCTCAAGGCTTCCGGCGCGGCTTTGCAGGGTGTCTTCTTTATTGTCCATGGCGGAAAGGAAGAGGATGATATCGGCTTCTTCCGGGAAACTGGTTTCCTCTGCCCCCAGCAGGGCAATCTTTTCCCGGGCGGTGGTTTCCATATCCACTGCCATATAGGGCATTATTTTCTCTGGGGTGCCCGGGGCATTGCAGTCAAGGTATACTTTGGGCCTGCTGCCTGTCCTGGAGTTTTTTATTTCTGCCAGCAGGCTCAAGGCAATCTCGTCTGCGCCGTGGGTGAGGAAGACGCGGGAGGAGTCAAGGCCGCTCTTGTCTATGTAGCCTATGAGGGCGCTTTTTTCGATATTGGGAATGCTATAGGCTTCGCCATCGTCCTGTCCCAATACCAGCTGCTCAAGCACGCCCTCCTTGGCCAGGTCGATGAGCTTTTGGTTCAGGTATTCATTTTCCTTGAAATGGGCCAGGTAGGCAGAAAGGCTTTGGGGCGGGATGGCTGCTTCCAGCTGCTTGATTTCCTCCTCGTCAACTTCCAGTCCTGCGGCTTTTTTCCCCACCAGCCGGGAGTAGGCTACCAGATCCTTGCGTTCCTGATAGCCGTCGATGCTGTCCTGCGGCGTGAGCCTGGGCAGGATGGAAAAGGCGTAGAGGGGGATGGCGGGATGTTTTTCATGCAACTGCCGCAGATAGTTGATAAGGCTGTCTACTTCTTCGTGGCTGGCATTTTTCTCTCTGGCGGCCAGCAGTCCTCCATGCAGCAGCTGGTCGATGGAGATGATGGCGGCATTGGAGCCGTAGAGGTCGCTCATAAGCCATTCCCGCATGCCTGGGGCATTGCCGGGAAGGGAGTAGTAGTCCTGCAGTTCGCTGGGGGGGACAGAAATTTCAATGCCGGCAATTTTGCCGCCGTTGATGACGAATTGGCGGCAGGGAGGACGGCCGTCAAGGGGCAGAAGAGATATCTTTTCCTGAAGATGGGTCTGCGGCATGGGCAAGGGCTGGCCGGGAGAGGCGGGATGACGGGCGTGCCAGAGGGCGAAGCCTGACAGCAGGACCAGAAGGGTCAGGAGTGACAAAGCGAGTGTTTTATTGGCAGGCAAGGCAATGCTCCTTTATCTAATTTAATGAAGAATTTTCAACGGTGATAACATTATAGCAGGATAGAGCGGTTCACGAAAATGGAAAAATATGATAGAATAGCTTTTGTCTAAGTTTGTTTATGGTCACTATGCTCGGCAGGAAGGCCGGAATGGAGTGAAAGATGCGGATTATCACGGGCAGCGCCCGGGGCGCAAAACTGAAGACACCCAAAGGACAGGATACCAGGCCCACGGCAGACAGGGTGAAGGAATCTCTCTTCAATATCCTGGGCCGTATGGTGGAAGGACGCAAGGTGCTGGACATATTTGCTGGCACTGGCAACCTGGGACTGGAAGCCCTCTCGCGAGGGGCTGAAAGCGCGGTGCTGGTGGATAAGGCTACGGCTTCCCTCATCAGCGAAAATGCTCGCCATACTCATTTGGCGGGCAAGGCTGAGGTCATGGGGGCAGATGTATATGCTGCCATCAGCCGCCTGGCTGGCGTCGGGCGCAGTTTCAGCCTGATTTTCTGCGACCCGCCTTATCACAAGGGCTTGTGGGAAAGAGCTCTCTCAGCGATCGATGCGTCAGATTTGCTGGCTTATGAGGGCATACTGGTAGTTGAGCATGGGGCTGATGAAAATGAGTACCCGGAACTGAGAAATCTGCAGTTAGCGCTGAACAAGCGCTATGGACATACCACTCAGCTGAGTTTTTTTCAGCGGAAAGATTATTTGCAAGCCTGCGAGGAGGCTGAATCATGAAAAGAGCTATTTGCTCAGGCAGCTTCGACCCGGTGACCAATGGCCATATCGATGTTTTTGAGCGGGCTAGTCTCATGTTTGATGAGCTTATTGTCTGCGTCTTCAACAATGTGAAGAAAAAGCCGTTTCTGCCTGTGGAAAAGCGGGTGAAGCTTATAGAAGAAGCGGTAAGGCATCTGCCGAATGTGAGGGTTGATTCTTTTGACGGACTGGTGACCAGATATATGGAAGAACATGATGCTCATATCATCGTTCGGGGAGTCCGTTCTGTGAAGGATTTGGAGTACGAGCAAAATGAGGCCTATATGCTGAGGCATCTGGATGGCCGCCTGGATACGGTGTTTCTGCTGACCAAACCTGAATTATCCTTCGTCAGCTCATCTGCTGTGCGGGAGTTGGTGAATTTTGGTGGAAATATCCGTGGATTGGTGCCGGATTGCGTGGAGCGAGCTATCGCGCAGCTTCACGGAGATAGTGAGTCTTGAGTTGCGGTGGTGTTGTGGGCCGCATTTTGCAAATATAAGGGAAAGGGAGTAATGGTTTATGTCAGTATTAGAATGCTTGGATAAAATTGAAAATATTGTTGTGGGAGCGCATACGGTTCCTTTTATGGGCAGGAGCCTGGTCAGCGATGAGGAGCTGCTCCATTATGTTGATGAATTGCGTCATGATCTGCCTAATGAGCTGAATGAATCTAACGAGATCAAAGCCAATAGGGATAAAATCTTGGATGATGCCAGAAAAGAAGCTGACAATATTGTTGAAGAGGCCAAAAAATATGCCCGGCGCGTTACAGACGAGCAGGAACTGGTGAGAAATGCCAAGATGGAGGCTGAAAGGATCATGGCCGAGGCTCGTGCCCAGTCTGAGGCAATGCTGACAGAAAATCAGGAAAAAGCCAGGACCCTTCTGGAGCAGGCTCAGTCCCAGGCGCAGGAAATCATGGAGCGTACCCAGGCTAATGCAACTCAGCTTCAGAGTGACGCTGACAATTATGCCAATCAGGTTTTTGACCAGCTCATCGCTCATGTCAGCAGCACCTTCCAGGGAGTGCGCCAGGCGGAAGGCGGCCTCCAGCAGGCCTTGACAGTGCTGCAGCAGGCCAAGAGCCAGATGAACCAGCCCCGTCCGGTGAACAATCATCCGGCTGCGGCGCCTCAGCCTATTGAAGAGTAAGCTGCTCTGTTGCAGTCTGACTTTGGGAGGCGATGCTCATGCAAGAGAATGTGGAACAGGAAGCAGCAGGGGGACTGTTGCTTCTGGAGACTAATATCGATGACATGAATCCTCAGATATACGGTTATCTCTACGACAGGCTTTTTGAAGCCGGAGCCAGGGATGTGTGGACGACTCCCATTTATATGAAGAAAAATCGTCCGGGGCAGATGCTCTCCGTGCTGGTGAGCGAGGCGGAGAAAGAAGCCTGTGCCCGGATAATTTTCCGGGAGACCACCAGCATAGGCATCAGGGTGCGCCGTCTGGAGGAAAGGCTGGAAGCTGTTCGCCACATGGCGAAAGTGGAAACCAAATACGGCGTGATCGCCTGCAAGGTCAGCGCTTATGGCGGCCATATCATCAATGTATCGCCGGAATATGAGGATTGCTGCCGCCTGGCCCGGGAAAAAGGGGTGCCTCTGAAGCTGGTGCAGCAGGAGGCTGTGAAGGACTTTGAGGCCAGGTTGGGTGACTGACATTTTACCTGTTGCAAAATCTGGACAATGGTGTTAAAATATCTGAGGTTGATGCTGAAATGATGAAAATGAGTATTGCTGAGGCAAATGGGAATCTGGGACAGGAAATCCCTTTTGCCTATCGGACGACCGCAGCAGAACTGGGAGCAACGGGTGACGGTTTTTCCTTTGTGGGGGAGATTGTCGTTCGTGGCAACTTGGTCTATACGGGCGTCTGTTATCGTGTTTCCGGGAAAATCGAGGCGGTGAAGGCCTTTGCCTGTGACCGTTGCCTGAAGGAATGCCAGGAGGAACAGAACCTCAGCTTTGAGGAGGAGTACCGCAAGGCAGATGAGGCCGAGGATCAGGAAGCACTGGTGGTTGATGGGGATGCCCTCGAAATCACGGATTTGGTCAGGGATACGATTCTGGCAGCTCAGTCCCTCAGCAATCTTTGCCGGCCCGACTGCAAGGGCCTTTGCCCGGTGTGTGGACATGACCTCAATGAGGGAGAATGTGGCTGTGACAGCTTCGTCCCCGACCCGCGTCTGGCAGCATTACAGCAACTGATAGATAAGGAAGATTGATCGCATACCTTGAAGGAGGTGTATCCTAAATGGCAGTTCCAAAGCGTAAAATGTCCAAGGCTCGCCGCGACAGCCGCCGTGCCAACTGGAAGCTTGAGGCTCCGGGCTTCGTTTCTTGCCCCCAGTGCCACGAGCCTAAGATGCCGCATCATGTGTGCACTGAGTGCGGTTACTACGATGGCAAAGAGGTCATCGCAGCCGCTGAGTAATTTGGCTATATAGAGCAGAACCGCGAGGTTCTGCTCTTTTTATTTCTATAAGCATGAGTCAATGTTAAGTTTGTCCTTGATGTGTGCACAGGCGAACAAGTTTATTTTTATGACAGATGTCCCTTGCTTTTTTAGTATATACACTTTATAATAGTCCATTATATGAGATAGTAGAAGCAGGTACTAAAAATAAGGAGGTGAGAACATGGCACGAGTGAAGAAGAAGGAAAGGCAGCAGATTTTGCTGGCCCAGGTGAAGGATAAGCCTTTCCTTACAGATGAGGAACTGGCCAAGAATCTGGATGTCAGTGTACAGACTATCAGGCTTGACCGCCTGGAGCTGGGCATACCCGAGCTGCGAGGTCGCATACGCAAGATGGCGGAAACGGCTCAGAATAAGGTGAAGGCCCTTAGGAGCGGCGAAGTGGTAGGCGAGCTTATCGACCTGGAGTTGGGGCATTCGGGAATCTCGTTGCTCAGGATCACTGAGGATATGGTTTTTGCCAAGACACAGATTGCCAAAGGGCAGTACATGTTCTCACAGGCCAATTCCCTGGCCATAGCGGTGATAGATGCGCCCATGGCGGTGACGGGGGTGGCCAATGTCAAGTACAAGGTGCCTGTGCATGTAGGTGAAAAGCTCATTGCCAAAGCCGAGATTGTGAAGGTGCGGGGCAATAAGTATTTTGTCTGGGTAAAGACCAGAAACGAGACGCAGGAAGTCTTCAGAGCCAAGTTCATCATGGCTTCCTGGGGAGAGAATTGAAGTTGATTTATTAGGAGGCGGCAGCGTGAAGATTGCAGTCGATGCCATGGGCGGAGACTATGCACCGGAGCAGGTGGTGTTCGGTGCAGTCCGGGCAGCCAGGAAGTATGGTTGCGAGATTGTCCTGGTGGGGGATGAGCCTCAGATTCGTGAGGTGCTGAAAAGGGAAGATGGCTGGGAGAAACTGGGCATCACTATCCATCACACCACGCAGGTCATCGAGATGGATGAACATCCCGCTGACGCTGTGCGCACAAAGAAAGATGCCTCGGTGGTAGTGGCCACCAGGCTGGTGAAGGAGGGCAAATGCGATGCGGTGCTTTCCGCAGGCAGCACCGGGGCAGCGGTGACCGCAGCGCAGCTGATCCTTCGCCGCATCAAGGGCATAGGCCGTCCGACTATAGCTACGCCCATGCCGACTCCGAAGGGCGTGACGCTTCTCTTGGATTCCGGCGCCAATGTGGATTCCAGGCCTGAGCACCTGGTGCAGAGCGGCATCATGGGCTCCATCTATGCCGAATATGTATTCGGAAGAGAAAAGCCCCGCGTAGGGCTTCTGAATATCGGCGAGGAGGAAACCAAGGGCAACGAGCAGGCCAAGGCTACTTATCAGATCTTGAAGACCATGCACACCATCAACTTCCAGGGCAATGCGGAAGGCAGGGACATTCCCAAGGGGAATTTCGATGTCGTAATTTGTGATGGATTTGTTGGCAATGTTGTGCTAAAATTTGGTGAGGGTCTGGCAAAGACCATTATGAAGCTGATTAAGGACGCTGTGAAAGAGGGAGGCATCCTGCCGAAGCTGGGTGCATTCCTGTTGATGCCTACGCTCAAGAAGCTGGGCAAGAAACTGGATGCCAGCGAGTATGGCGGTGCGCCGCTCCTGGGTGTCAACGGCTGCTGCCTTATCAGCCACGGCTCTTCCAATGCGAAGGCCATCTGCAGCGCCATTGGCGTAGCGAAAGACTATGTGGAAGGGAGCGTCCTCACCCATATCCAGGAGGCACTCCAGGAAGAGGAGCAGCTGGTCACTGACGGCTCTAAGGAGGATAATAATTGATGTTTGAAAACAATGCAATCTGTAAGCTACTGGGCATAAAGTACCCGATTTTCCAGGGAGGTATGGCCTGGATCGGCACCGCTGAACTGGCTTCGGCAGTATCCAATGCCGGTGGCCTCGGCATTATCGGTGCCGGCCATATGCCGCCAGATGTCCTCCGGGCTGAGATCCAGAAGTGCAAGGGCTGGACGGATAAGCCTTTTGGTGTGAACATCATGCTCATGAGCCCCTTCGTGAAGGAAGTCATGCAGGTGGTAATCGATGAGAGGGTAAAGGTCATCACCACCGGTGCCGGCAATCCCGGCGAGTATATGCCGGCTCTGAAAGAAATCGGTACCAAGGTCATCCCCGTGGTGGCTTCTGTGGCTCTGGCCAAGCGCCTGGTGCGTGCCGGAGCTGATGCAGTCATCGCAGAGGGCACCGAGTCCGGCGGCCACATCGGCGAAATCACCACCATGGCACTGCTGCCCCAGGTGGTGGATGCTGTGGAGGTGCCTGTCATTGGCGCCGGCGGCATCGGCGATTCCCGCGGCATGGCAGCAGCTTTTGCCCTGGGGGCGCAGGCTGTGCAGATGGGTTCACGCTTCGTACTCTCTGAGGAGTGCATCGCCCACGAGAACTACAAGAAGATGGTGCTGAAGGCCAAGGATCGCTCTACGGTGGTGACGGGCCGCTCCCTGGGTCATCCTGCCCGCGTGCTGGCCAACAAGCTCTCCCGCAAGTACGAGGAGATGGAAGCAGCCCAGGCTCCTGCAGAGGAACTGGAGAAGCTGGGCGCAGGCAGCTTGCATCGCGCTACCCATGAGGGTGATGTGGAGAACGGCTCCGTCATGATCGGCGAGATTTCCGGCATGCTCAGTGACATCAAGCCCGTCAAGACCATCATTGAAGACATGGTGAATGGCCTGCCCCAGGTCATCACCTCTATAGAGGATACCTGTAAGTAAGAGTTGATTTCCGGCTTATCTTTCAAGGAGGCATTGCTTTGAATAAACTGGCATTCGTATTCCCGGGTCAGGGAGCTCAGGCTGTGGGCATGGGCAAAGATTTCTATGATAACTATGATGTGGCCAAGAAACTTTTCAAAGAGGCTGACGAGGCCTTGGGCTACTCCATCATGAACATGTGCTTCGAGGGTCCTGCCGAGGATCTGAAGCTCACGGCCAATACCCAGCCGGCCATCCTCACCATGAGCGTCATTGCCAATGAAGTTTTGAAGGAAAACGGCATCCAGCCCCAGGTGGCTGGTGGTCACAGCCTGGGCGAGTATTCCGCCCTGGTAGCAGCCGGTGTCATGTCCTTCCAGGATGCAGTAGTGCTGGTACATAAGCGCGGCCAGTTCATGCAGGAAGCTGTCCCCGTAGGGGAGGGCGGCATGGCTGCCATCATCGGCCTCTCTGATGAGGTTATCGTGGACGCTTGCGAGAAGGCAACGGCAGCCAAGGGTGCAGTGCAGGCCGTGAATTTCAACTGCCCTGGCCAGACGGTCATCGCCGGCACCACTGCAGGTGTGGAGGCAGCCGTGGAGGCTCTGAAGGAAGCAGGTGCCAAGAAAGCAGTCATCCTGCCCGTTTCTGCTCCCTTCCACAGCACCTTGATGCAGCCTGCAGCTGTGAAGCTGGCGGCAGAGCTTGACAAGGTCACCCTTCACGATGCTGCTTTCCCCGTGGTAGCCAACTACACGGGCAAGCTTCAGACCAAGGCCGAGGAAATCAAGGAAAACCTGGTGAAGCAGGCTGATAATCCCGTGAAGTGGATTGACTGCGTCAAGACCATGCAGGAGTTTGGTGCCGACACCTTCGTAGAAGCCGGCCCCGGCAAGACTCTCTGCGGTTTCAACCGTCGCATTGACAAGGCTATCACCAGCCTGAATGTGGAAAATATGGAGTCCCTGCAAAAAACGCTTGACTATTTCAAGGAGGTTCGCTAATATGCTTTTAGATGGAAAGGTCGCTCTGGTTACAGGCGCCTCCCGTGGCATCGGCAGGGCAGTGGCTCTGAAGCTGGCCTCCGAGGGTGCCAAGGTTGCCATCAACTACGCTGGCAGCCAGGGCAAGGCTGAAGAAGTCAAGGCCGAGATCGAGAAGATGGGCGGCGAGGCCATCCTGGTGCAGGCCAATGTGGCTGACAGCGCAGCCGTGGAAGAGATGGTCGCAAAAGTGCTGGAAGCCTTCGGCACCATTGACATCCTGGTGAACAATGCGGGCATCACCCGCGACGGGCTGCTGGCCCGCATGAAGGATGAGGATTTCGAGGCTGTGGTGGATACGAACCTCAAAGGCGTGTTCTACTGCACCAAGGCTGTAGCCAAGCTCATGATGAAGAAGCGCAGCGGACGCATTGTGAATATGGCTTCCGTGGTAGGCCTCACCGGCAATGCAGGACAGACCAATTATGCTGCCTCCAAGGCCGGCGTCATCGGCTTCTCCAAGTCTGCCGCCAAGGAACTTGCTTCCCGCGGCATCACCGTGAACATGGTGGCTCCTGGCTTCATCGCCACGGATATGACTGATGCCATGAACGAGAAGGCCAGGGAAGCAGTGCTGGGTACCATCCCCATGAAGAGGATGGGGCAGCCTGAGGATGTGGCCAGTGCCGTCCTCTTCCTGGTGAGTGAAAATGCATCTTATATCACAGGCCAGATCGTCAATGTAGACGGTGGCATGGTAATGTGATATATTATATGAGGTACTTATTTAAGTACACCAATTTAAGGAGGTGAAACTTCATGTCTACTTTTGATAAAGTAAGAGATATCGTGGTTGAGCAGCTGGGTGTTGAGGCTGATGAGGTAGCAATCGAGTCTACGTTCATCGATGATCTTGGTGCTGATTCCCTGGATATCGTGGAGCTGATCATGGCTTTCGAGGAGGAATTCAACATTGAGATTCCTGACGAGGCTGCTGAGAAGATCAAGACTGTTCAGGATGTAGTTACCTACATCGACCAGAACAAAGACTGACAATAGTTTTGGGCGTCTTACCTTTTGAAAAATCCCGTGAACTTGAGTTTGCGGGATTTTGTCAAGAGGGGAGATTGATTGGAGGAGTAACATTGAAGCTTCCAGAGCTGAAAATTGGCACGAAAATCGCGAAAATGCCTATCATCCAGGGAGGAATGGCGATTCGTCTGTCAACGGCTCGTCTGGCTGCTGCTGTAGCTAACGAGGGTGGCATTGGGCTCATTGCTGCATCCGGTATGTCCCATGACGAACTGCGCTACGAGATCAGACTGGCTCGAGCCCTTACGAAAGGCATCATCGGCATCAACATCATGGTGGCGGCCCGCGACTTTGCAGGGATAGTGAACACTGCAATCGATGAGGGCATTGACCTGGTAGTAGCCGGGGCGGGATTCTCCCGCGATATGTTCGGCCTGGGCAAGGAATCCGGCACGCCTATCGTACCGATTGTATCGTCAGTTAAATTGGCAAAGATTTCCGAGCGTCTTGGCGCTACTGCTATCGTAGTAGAGGGCAAGGAGGCTGGCGGGCACCTGGGAACGAATACCTCTGTGAGGAACCTTATCCCGGATATCCGCGCGGCAGTGAAATTGCCGGTGATTGCAGCCGGTGGTGTCCTTTCCGGCCAGGATGTCGTTGATTTGATAAAGATGGGCGCCAACGGCGTCCAGATGGGGTCCCGCTTTGCGGCAAGTGAGGAAGCCAATGGAGCTCCGGCCCTGAAAGAATACTATCTGAAATCCAAGCCCGAGGATGTGACGGTTATTCACAGTCCTGTGGGACTCCCGGGGCGTGCTGTGCGCAGTCCTTTCACCGCCAGGGTGATGGAAGGGCCTGTGCCGCCGACCGTTTGTGATGCCTGCCTGAAGGCCTGCAAGCATAATTTCTGCATTATCCGCTCCCTTATCAGGGCCCAGCAGGGTGATGTGGAGACAGGGCTGGTCTTCACGGGCGAGCGTCTGCCTACCATCAAGAGCATCATGAGCGTGCACGATATCTTCGAGCAGCTCAAGGCTGAGGTGGCAGCAATCTAAAAATACGGGGCGTGCTCTGCGCGCCCTATTCTATTGACTATTTCAGTTTCGAGAGGAGACACTGCAGTGAAGAATCGCGTAGTTATCACCGGCCTTGGTGCCGTTACCCCTATCGGCATCGGCAAGGATGAATTTTGGAAGGGCCTCCTGGAAGGCAAGAACGGCATTGAGAAGATCACCCGTTTCGATGCCTCCGAGTACGGTGCCCAGATTGCAGGTGAAGTGAAGGACTTCGACCCTGCCGCTTTCATCGACAAGAAGGAAGCCAAGCGCATGGATCGCTATGCCCAGTTTGCCGTGGCTGCGTCCAAGCTGGCCATCGAGGATGCCGGCCTGGAGCTGGAGAAGGAGAACTGTGACCGCATCGGCACTTACATCGGCGCAGGCATCGGCGGCATCGAGACCATGCACAGCCAGTATGAGAAGCTCTTTGCCAAGGGACCTTCCCGCATCAGCCCCTTCTTCATTCCCATGATGATCGCTAACCTGGCTACCGGCCATGTGGCTATCCAGTTCGGCCTCCACGGCCCTTCCGAGTGCGTGGTGACGGCTTGCGCTACGGGTACCAACTGCATCGGTGATGCCTTCCGCGTCATCCAGCGGGGCGATGCCGATGCCATGCTGGCAGGCGGCACCGAGGCCTGCATCTCTCCTGCTGCTGTGGCAGGTTTCGCTGCCATGAAGGCTCTCTGCATGGATCACAATGACGATCCTGCCCATGCTTCCCGTCCCTTTGACAAGAACCGCAGCGGTTTCGTCATGGGCGAGGGCGCTGGCATCGTAGTGCTGGAGAGCCTGGAGCATGCCAAGGCACGCGGCGCTCACATCTACGCTGAGGTGGTTGGCTATGGCGCCAATTCCGATGCTTATCACATGACCAGCCCTGCACCCCATGGCACCTATCAGGCCAAGTGCATGCAGCTGGCTCTGGATGATGCCGGCATAGCTGCCGCCGAGGTTGACTATGTGAATGCTCACGGCACCTCCACCCATCTGAACGATGAGGGCGAGAGCGAGGCCATCAAGGCTGTTTGGGGCGAGGCAGCCAAGGATGTCTCTGTTTCCTCCATCAAGTCCATGACCGGCCATCTCCTTGGCGCTGCTGGCGGCGTGGAGGCTATCGCCACTGCCCTGACGGTGGAGAACGACATGATGCCTCCTACCATGAACTATGAGACTCCGGACGAGGGGCTGGACCTTGACTATGTGCCCAACAAGGCCAAGGCCAAGACTGTCCGCGCAGCCATGTCCAACTCCTTCGGCTTCGGCGGCCACAATGCTTGCCTGCTGCTGAAGAAGTACGCTGAGTGAGATAAGAGGAACGGATATGTCTGAATTCCTTTCTGAGGAAAGGCGGCGGGAACTGGAGCATCTGGCAGTAAGGCTGGGCGTGAAGTTCAGGAATCTGCATCTTTTGGACAGGGCTCTTACGCATACCTCCTTTGCCAATGAGGCAAAAAGGAAGACTGACCATAACGAACGCCTCGAATTTTTGGGAGACGCAGTGCTGGAGCTTGCCTCCAGCACTTATCTGTATGGTCATTTCAAGAAGCTGCCGGAAGGCGAGCTTACCAAGATCCGGGCCAGCATCGTGCGCTCGGAGACCTTGGCAAGGCTGGCCGGGGAACTGGGGCTGGGAGAGCATCTGCTCCTTGGCCGCGGCGAGGAAATGGGCGGTGGCCGCCAGCGCCAGACCAATCTGGAGGATGCTTTCGAGGCCGTCATCGGCGCCATCTACGAAGACCAGGGCTGGGAAGCTGCCCAGGCTTATGTAGTGCGCCAGCTGGCCCATGAGTTCCAGGAGGCCAGCCGGGTCGGAGAAATCCTGACGGATTACAAGACCACCTTTCAGGAATTGGTGCACAAGGACCCGGACAAGGTCATTGCCTATGAAGAGGTCGGGGAGTCTGGCCCTGCCCACGAGAGGACTTTCATCAGCAGGGTACTGGTGGATGGCATTCCTTACGGCGAAGGCTCAGGCAGGAGCAAGAAGGCGGCAGAGCAGCAGGCCGCCAAGGCTGCCTTGGCTAAATGGAAGGGTTGAAATCAAATAAATAAGAGACGGTGGAAAGATGTGGCCAACAGATTTTCCTTCGTCTCTTTTTTGTTGCTGCTTATTGTGGTACAATGTGTCTAGATTTTTGTTTATTGGAGAGGAAGGGGAACAAATGGCATTTTATCCGCTTAAGCTGCACGCTCCTTTGAAGGACTATCTCTGGGGGGGCACCCGCCTGAGGGAGGAGTACGGCAAGGAAACAGATATGGATAAGGTGGCAGAGAGCTGGGAGCTTTCCTGCCACAAGGATGGAGAAAGCATCATTGCCGAGGGGGAGGACAAGGGCCTGACGCTCAGGGAATATATCGAGCGTGAAGGAAAGCAAGTCTTGGGCTCCCGGTGCGAGAAGCTGACGGAGTTCCCTCTGCTGATCAAGTTCATCGATGCCAGGGACAGCCTCTCCGTGCAGGTACACCCTGACAATGAATACGCCGAGCGGGTAGAAGGCGAGCAGGGCAAGACGGAGATGTGGTACATCATGGATGCCGAACCCGGAGCCAAGCTCATCTATGGCTTCGAGAAGGAGATTTCCAAGGACGAATTCAGGAGTCGCATCGAGGAGGGCAACCTGCTGGAGGTTTGCAGCCAGGTGCCGGTGAAGAAGGGCGATGTGTTTTTCATAGAGGCGGGAACCCTGCACGCCATCGGGGCAGGCATACTCATCTGCGAGGTGCAGCAGAGTTCCAATTCCACCTACCGGGTCTATGACTACGGCAGGGTGGGGGCTGATGGCAAGTCCCGCCCCTTGCACATCGGCAAGGCACTGGCAGTGACGAAGCGCAAGAGGCTCCCTCTCGATACCAAGCCCCTGGCGGAGTTTGATCTGTTCAAGGGCTGCAGGGCTTCGCTTTTGGCCAAGTGCGATTATTTCACTACCTATCATCTGGAGATGGATGGCGAGACGGAGTTCAGGGCGCCCAAGGAATCCTTCCAGTCTTTGACGGTGCTGTCCGGCAAGCTGAAGCTGATTTGCGGTGACAGGGAAATGGAGCTTGCCAAGGGAGAAACTGCCTTCTTGCCGGTGGGCATGGGGGATTATACCTTGGCAGGCGCGGCTGAGTGCCTCTTGGTGGAGCGGTGATGTACTTTTCTTTGGTGCAAAGAAAAGTACCAAAAGAAAACCTCTGGGCCTGAATTCATCCTGAATTCAAAGGCCCCGTGGCCCCCATCCCTGGGGGCCAGTTGGAGTGGTCTGGCTGAACTTTTATAGGGGGAGTTTTTGTGCGGAAAATGTACATTCTTGGCACCGGGTTTGCCATGGCTACCAAGTGTTTCAACACCTGTTTTTATTTAGAAACGGAGCAGGGGCTGTTCCTGACTGATGCGGGAGGGGGCAATGGCATCCTGCGGCAGCTGGAGGAAACGCCTTTCAAGTTCGGTGACTGCCACCATATGTTTGTGACCCACGGCCATACTGACCATGTGCTGGGGGTCATCTGGGTCATGCGGAAGGTGGCCGACCTGATGAACAAGGGCAAGTACGAGGGGCAGTTCCACATTTACTGCCATGATGTGGTGAAGGACATGCTCATTGCCATGACGAAGATGACCTTGAAGAAGAAGGATTTTGCCAGGGTGGGGACGGATATCCTGGTGCATGAGGTGCAGGACGGGGAGAGAGTGGAGCTGCCCTTTGCCGATCTCACCGCTTTCGATATCTGCTCTACCAAGGCCAAGCAGTTTGGCTATCAGCTGATTTTCCCCGATGGCATGAAGTTCGTCTGCCTGGGGGATGAGCCCTACAATGAGCATGACCGGGAGTATGCGGCAGGGGCTGATTGGCTGCTGGCGGAGGCTTTCTGCCGCTATGAGGACAGGGATGTCTTCAAGCCGTACGAGAAGAACCACAGCACCGTGAAGGAGGCCAGCGAATTGGCTGAGGAATTGAAGGCCAAGAATCTGGTGCTCTATCACACAGAAGATAAACATATAGCCACCCGCAAGCAGGATTACAGCGCAGAGGCGGCGAAATACTACGGCGGTAAGGTTTTCGTGCCGGATGACCTCGATGTGATTGACCTTTGAGCCTGCTCGGAGGATGAAAAAAGAACCGGAATACCAGGTTTCCCAGGTAGTCCGGTTCTTTCTTTTAGGGTGCATCATTTTAGGAGAACATGCGGTCTATGGAGATTTTCAGGCAGTTGATGGCATCTGATAGCTGCTGTTGTTCGTCCTCTGAGAGCTTTGGCAGCCTGTCCTCGAATTTTTTCCGCACATATCCATTTTGCTGCCTGATGATTTCCCTGCCCTTTTCCGTCAGCTCCAGCAGGCAGCGCCTGCGGTCATGGCAGTCTGTGTTCTTGCTGATGTAGCCTTGCTCAAGGAGCCGCTCGGCTACAGTGCTCATCTGCTGCTTGGAAATCTTCAGCATTTCGCTGGCGCTGCTGTTAGTGATGACTCCTTCCGTATTTATGAACATGAGCAGCACATATTGGTTGAGGGGCAGGGGCAGCTGCTTGTTGCGGAATACATTTACATGGATGAGCATGAGGGTCTCCAAGAAATCTTTGGAAAGGGCATGCCCGGGTTTTTTTAAGGTCATTTCCGTCCCTCCTTGCCAAGAATTTGATTTTTGTCATGTGCTTCTTGACTTTTCCTTAGCAGTATAATACTATATAATCCATTGATAGTAAACACTTATTTACTAATCTTCAAGGATGAAAGTAAGTGGGGTATCATTTATAAAAGGAGGTTTTTTGCTTTGTTTTTGACGAAAAACAACAAAGTCCTGGCCGTGTTGCTGTCTTTTGCTCTGGCAGTGGCCCTCACTGGCTGCGGTCAGGATAAACAGCAGGCCCAGCGGGGGGGCGCTCAAGTGAAGGCTATGAACGTCATCCAGCAGGATACGCCGCTCACCAGCGAGTATGCAGGCTCTCTGGTGGGCAAGGATGAGGTACGGGTGCAGGCCCGCGTGTCCGGCAAAGTGGTGGAAAAGTATGTCCAGGGCGGCCAGTATGTGACAGAGGGCCAGCCTCTTTACCGCATCGATTCCCGCCAGTATGAATCGGCGGTGCTGAATGCCCATGCCACCCTGGCTCAGTCTGAGGCGAACCTGAACAACGCCGTCACTGACCTCTATCGTTATCAGGAACTCTTGAAGTCTGATGCCATTGCCGAGCAGACAGTGGCGAACCAGCAGGCTCAGGTGAATGCCTACAGGGCAGCGGCAGCGGCCAATGCAGCCTTGCTGAAGAAAGCTCAGGAGGATTTGGATGATACGGTGGTCTATGCTCCCATGACGGGGCAGCTTTCCGTGGATGATGTGGCTGTCGGCACCTATGTGAATGCAGGAAGCACTAACCTGGTCACTATCGGTTCCCCTGATCCCATTTACGCTCAGTTTGCCATTTCTGAGACTGAGTACCTGAAGTTCATGAATATCAAAGCCATGCAGCAGGGCGACCCCAACAGCAATGTGCAGGTGTCCCTGACCTTGTCAGACGGTACGGAATACCCCCTGACGGGCGTGATTTCCGAGGCAGACCGCGCTCTGTCCGACAATACGGGTACCTTGACTTTGAAGGCTCTCTTTGATAATCCCAATGGCACCCTGCTGCCTGGGATGTACGCCAGGGTGAAGCTCACGGGCGAGACTGTGCCTAATGCTATTCTGGTGCCCCAGCGGGCTGTGCAGCAGCTCCTGGGCAAGTCCTTTGTCATGGTGGTGAACGGGGATGGCAAGTCTGAGGCTCGCACCGTGACCCTGGGCGACAAGGTGGGCAGCTACTACATCATCAAGGATGGCATTGATGCCAGCGATATCGTGGTGGTGGAGGGCCTGTCCAACCTGCAGGAGGGCAGGGAGCTTTCCGTCACCATGGTTACTCCTGAGGAGATGGGCTTCTCGCTGAAACCCGACAATACCCTTTACAATCCTGACGCTTCTACGACTAAGAAATAAGGGGGCGGCGTCTTGTCAAAATTCTTTATACACCGCCCGATTTTTGCGATAGTCATTTCCGTGATTATCGTCATTGTGGGCCTTATTTCGGCAGTTCAGCTGCCGATATCCCAGTACCCGCAGATTTCTCCTCCTACCATTTCCGTGGGTACTTCTTACACTGGTGCTAATGCCAGCGTCGTCAACGATACTGTGGCTCAGATCATCGAGCAGCAGGTCAACGGCACCCAGGGCATGGACTACATGAGTTCTACCTCCAACGATGCGGGCCGTTACAGCCTCAGCGTGGTGTTCGATACCGGCTCGGACGGCGATATGGACTCCGTCAAAGTGCAGAACAATGTGGCTATCGCCAACGCCAGCCTGCCTACGGATGTGCAGGCTGTGGGTGTCACCACCCGCAAGTCTTCCAATGACATGGCCTATATGGTGTCCCTGACTTCTCCTGATGGCAGGTATGACCGCGCCTTCATGAAGAACTATGCGGATATCTATCTGATGGATCAGATCAAGCGCGTGGCCGGCGTAGGTGATGTGCAGGTTTTCGGCGCCGACTATGCCATGCGCGTCTGGCTGAATCCTGACCGCCTGGCAGAGTACAATCTGACGGTGAAGGACGTAACCGATGCCATTGAAGAGCAGAATGTCCAGGCTCCCGCCGGTACCGTAGGCGGCATGCCTGTGGACGCAGGCCAGGAAAAGCAGTACACCGGCAAGATCCAGGGCCGTCTCACCACCCCAGAGGAATTTGGCAATATAGTTGTCAAGACCAAGGGCACTGACGGTTCCTTCGTCCGGCTGAGAGATGTGGCCCGGGTGGAAGAGGGCCAGAAGGACAACGGTTTTGTCACCAAGAGCAATGGCGCTCCCGCCGTGGGCTTTGGCATCATGCTCACCAGCGATGCCAACGCCATGCAGACGGTGGCAGGTGTCCGGGAGATCATCGAACAGGCCAAGGCAGATCTGCCTCCCGGCCTGGAAACCAACGAGATCATGGACAGCACGGATTACATCAACGCCTCCATCCATGAGGTGCTGGAGACTTTCTTTGAGGCCCTCTTGCTGGTGGTGCTGGTTATCTTCGTCTTCTTGCAGAACTGGCGGGCTACGGTCATTCCGCTCTTGGCGGTGCCTGTTTCTCTGATCGGCACCTTGGCCGCTTTCGTCCTGCTGGGGTTCTCTATCAATACCCTGACCCTTTTTGCTCTGGTGCTGGCCATCGGCCTGGTGGTGGATGATGCCATCGTGGTCATCGAGAACGTGGAGAAGCATATGGAAGAAGGCCTGGAGCCTTTGGATGCCACGGAGCGGGCCATGGACGAGGTGCAGGGCCCTGTGGTGGCCATTGCCTTCGTGCTGGCGGCAGTTTTCGTGCCCGTGGCCTTCCTGGGGGGCATGACCGGCGTGCTCTACCGCCAGTTCGCCCTGACCATCGCCGTTTCTATGGCTTTGTCCGCCTTTGTGGCCCTCACCCTCACCCCGGCTCTTTGCGCCATGATCCTGAAGCGCCACGAGGAAGGGGAAAAGAAGGATGGCCTCTTAGACCGTTTCTTTACCGCCTTCAACGATTGGTTTGAGCGCACCAAAGATGGCTATGTGGGCATAGTGGCGGGGTTCATCAAAAGATCCAGGCTGGCCATCCTGTTCCTGCTCATCGTGTCGGGACTCATGGCTCTCCTCTACACCAAGCTGCCCACCACCTTCGTGCCTGAGGAGGATCAGGGCTACGCCTTTGCCATGATAAACCTGCCTGAGGGCACCTCCCTCAACCAGACCCAGAAAACCATGGACAAGATGCAGGCTGCGGCTCTGGAAAATATCAAGGGCATCAAGATGTCCATGGCGGTTACAGGCTTTGACATGCTGGCCTTCACCCAGAAGCCCAGCGCAGGGATTCTTGTCATCGGCATGGAGGATTGGAGCAAGCGTCCTGACTATGACCAGTCCGTGGATGCAGCGGTGGGTACTCTCTTTGGCCTGGGGGCAAGGCTTGCTCCCGAGGCCACGGTCATTGCCGCCAATCCTCCCGCTCTGCCGGGCCTTGGCAATGTGGGCGGCTGGAGCATGCAGCTCATGGACATGGCGGGCCATACGGATGAGGAGCTCTACGAGATCACCAATCGCATCGTGGCCAAGGCCAACCAGAACCCAGCCTTGCAAGGTGTGCGAACCACCTATTCCATCACCGCTCCCACCATCGAATACGATGTGGACAGGGAGAAGATCAAGAATCTTGGTGTGAAGCTCTCTGACGTGTTTACAGCCATGCAGGTGAACTTCGGTGGTTCCCAGGTGAATGACTTCAACCGCTTCGGCAGGAGCTACAAGGTGGTGCTCCAGTCAGACACCGCCTTCCGCAGCGAGGCAGACTCCATGAAGTTCATGTTCGTGAGGAGTTCTTCCGGCACCATGGTGCCCTTGAACACCCTTCTGAAGCCCAGGAACAGCACCGGCCCCACGGTTATTTCCCGCTTCAACGGCACCAAGGCCGTCACTATCCAGGGCAATGCCGGGGCAGGCTACAGCTCCGGGCAGGCCATGGAGGCTGTTGAGGAAATCGCCCGTCAGGAGGCCGGTACAGGCTTCAAAATCGAATGGTCCGGCCAGAGCCGGGAGGAAAAGAAGGCTGCAAGCTCCACCTTCCAGGTGCTGGCCCTGGCTCTCGTCTTCGTCTTCCTGTGCCTGGCAGCTCTCTATGAGAGTTGGAGCGTGCCTTTCGCAGTGCTCCTTACGGTGCCCACGGGCATTTTCGGTGCACTGTTCTCCGAGTGGGCTCTGTCCAATTTGGGCGTGATGCTTACCGGCCATTTGAATGCCGGTCTGCAGAACTCCGTCTACATGCAGATTGGTATCATCATGATCATCGGCCTGGCGGCCAAGAACGCCATCCTGATCGTGGAGTTCGCCAAGGTGCGTGTAGACCGCGGCATGGAACCTGTGAAGGCGGCTCTGGAGGCTGCAGGCCTGCGCCTGCGTCCTATCCTCATGACCTCCTTCGCCTTCATCATCGGCTGCCTGCCCCTGGCTATGGCCAGCGGTGCAGGCGCCGCCGCCCGCAACGGCATGGGCGTGGCGGTGGTAGGAGGCATGCTTTTTGCTACCGTCATGGGTATCTTCCTCATTCCTGTGTTCTTCGTCATCACGGAGTGGATTGCCAAGAAGCTTGGCTATATGAAGCAGGAAAAGAGAAAGTCTTCTATCGATTATATGTAAGCAACTGGAAATATATAGAAAAAGGGCCTCCCTGTGCTAGAATTTAGGCATAGGGAGGCTTTTGGCTGATGGAAACTGTCAAGGATATGGCAATTCTCCGCCCGGGCAACTGGTTCGCCCGCCTGGACTACGCCCGCCGCATCGGCTCAGACGAATTCATGTCCAAGGACGCCGAAAGCCGCGGCAGGATCTGGTTCATGACCGGGAAGGTGTTCTGATAAATTTGATAGAAAAAAGGGCCTCCCTGTGCTAAAATTTAGGCATAGGGAGTTTTTTTCGTATAAGTTTTGGCAGGGAGAGGATATGCTTCGCTTCGAAAATTCCAAGAATCCGTTTGAGACGAAACGGCAGACCATTGAAAATTTCTGCAGGAGCAACAGGATAGTGCATATTGATGCCAGCCGGGCTGCTGCAGTTAGGCAGGAGGCTGCTGAAATGATAAAAAATGGGGTGAAGGCAAAAGATGCTTGTCATGTCGCAAGTGCCATACTGGCTGGTTGTGATTACTTCATCTCAACTGATGACAAGTTGCTGAAACATAAATCAGAGAAGATAACAATGCTTAACCCAGTAGATTTCATTAGGATATGCGAGGTGAGTGACAATGACAACTGAATCCATTGCGTTGATGAATCGTGGCATGCAGTGCCTGGTGAAAGAATTAGGTGATATTGCAGCGGAAGAGTTCATTTCCATGTTGCTCAGGGAAAGATTTGATTACACGGTTTGGCAGAGGGAACATTTCAAGGATATGCCTTTGGACGAGATCAATGAGGCAGCTGCCAAGTATGATGAGGAGCACCCGTGGTGAGTTATTGAAACTGTGGCAGAGGGTAGCATAGTCCCCCTCCGGCAGTTTTTTGCTTGCCGGAGGGAGCTTAGATTTCGTGTAAGTGCACAGTGCAAGACACCGTCTTGCACGGGAGTTTGCTTGGGGATTTGCTTGTCTTTGGGGCTGAAATTGTGATAGAATTAGAGCAGTATGAGAGGATTTTTGGGAACTGTCTGATGATTGCGCGAAAGGAAAGAAAGTTATGCGTAGGGGAAAGAAAGACACTGGGATTTTTGGTGTGCCTGATTTTGTCCATTCGGGGGGGACATGGGTACATTGGTGCCCTCCTGCAAGGGCTGGAAACGGCTGACGGCGGCTGTCTGTGCGGGACTGATGGCGGGGGCGTTCAGCTTCCTGCCGGTGGCTGAGGCGCTTCGGGGAGGTGAACTGCCCCAGGGCGGGATCAGCTCCACGGCCTCGATTACCACTAATGACGGCACTATGAATATCACCGGTGCGGAGAACAATGTCATCAAGTGGGTGAGCTTTTCCATTGGCGAGGGCAATGCAGTCAAATTTGACAACAACGATTACCTGAACTATGTCACGGGCCACGCCCGCTCGGATATTATGGGGACGCTCACCGGGGGAGGGAATATCTATCTGGTGAACCCCAATGGCATCTTGATTGGCGACAGTGCCCGCATTGATGTGGGGAACCTCTATCTCTCCACCCGCAACCTCACCACTGACCAGCTGACGGACTACGCCACCGCCACGGGAGCGCTGTTCAGCGCAGGCGACCTCAAGGGCGATGTCATAAATATGGGCAAGCTGAATGCGGATGTTATTTCCGTGGAGGGCAATAACATCACATTCAAGAATGTGGCAGATGTGACCAAGGGCGGCACACTTGCGAATGGAGATATTACCGGCGGCACGCTGAATAGTGCTGTTACCCTGACCGCCAATGGCGGGGAAATCCATCTGGGCTATGAGAATGGCGAGATGGCTATGGCGGTCAATGACACCCAGTACAGGACTGTGAATACGCCGACTCTGAGCGGGTGGAACTTTGGTGGCAAGACTCCTGCCTATTATATGCTGGTTCGCAATGAGTACGAACTGCAGAATATGCAGAATAACCTGTCTGGCAACTATATGCTGGCCAATGATATTGATATGAGCGGAGTGACCTTTGCTCCCATTGGCAATGGTAAATATGATTATTACGGAGATGAAGATAAAAATTATTTCAAGGGGAATTTCAATGGGCTGAATCATGAGATAAGGAATCTGTGTATTGATAGTACGGAGGATTGTGTTGGCTTATTCGGTGTCAATTCCGGCACGATAAGAAATGTCGGCTTGGTCGGCGGCTCGATTACTGGCTACGCTTATGTAGGTTCCATAGCGGGTCAAAATACGGAGGGGACAATCGAGAATGTCTTCAACACTGGGACGGTCAAAAGTATTAATAGTGATAATGGCAGAGTTGGCGGTATTGTAGGTAGCAATATCCTTGGCACAATCAAGAATGCCTACAATACCGGCGCAGTCACCAGCACTAGTTGGGGTGGTGGCATTGTGGCGATGAATGAAGGAGGCACAATCGAGAATGTCTTCAATACTGGTGCGATAGCTGGCGTGGGCACGAGTAATTGGCTTGGTGGTATCGTGGGGCAGAATAACTTTGGCCAGATTCATGACGAACCACAGTATGGTGGTTCGCCTGACATTGACCCGCATATGAACCAACAAGTGGTTAACGGGACGATAACCAATGCCTACAATACCGGAACGGTCACAAGCAATAGTACCAGCCATAGTTGGGTTGGCGGCATTGCGGGGCAGAACAATGTTTATCATGCCCTGCCTGCTCCTGGTGAACCCCCACAGATTCCTGATGAATCTTCTGGCAGCAGCAATATCATGAATGTTTACAACACCGGCACAGTCAGTGGCACGGGCGAGTGGGTTTTTCAAGATGGTATTGTTGATGATGAGGGAGTTAGCAACGCATACACATCTGAAGATGGGGACTTGAAAAAAGCGGCGACCTTCCAAGGCTTCGATTTTTCGGAAAACGGTGCTTGGCGTATCTATGAGGGGCAGACCATGCCGCTCCTGACGGCGTTTTTGAAGCGCGCCGACTATAGCAAGGGCACGGCGGTATATAACGGCACATCCACCGGGGATGTGGGGGCGAATTACAGCAACTCCACCTACAGCGGCACAGTCAATCAAATCGGCGGCATCAACTATGTCAAGGACTATACCATTGTCACGCCGAAGGAGTTGACCGTCACGGGCGGTGTCGATAAGACCTATGATGGCACCACGGATGCCACGCTGACGGCGGCGAACCTTGAGGGCGTGGTCACGGGGGATGCGCTGACGGTTGATGTCACCTCGGCGGCTTATGACAACAAAAATGTCGGCACAGGCAAGACTGTCACCTATGGGGGGCTGACCATTTCCGGCGCGAAGGCGAAGAATTACACGATTGGTGCCAGTGGCACGACCACGGGTGCTATCACCCGCAAGGCGTTGGAGCTGGTGGCAGACCCCGTGACCATCACCCAGGGGCAGGAAATCCCCGCCAGCTTCACGGGCAATTTGACCGGCTTTGTAGCAGGTGAAGGACTGACGGAAGGTGACGCGTACGCTTTCGCCCTTGAGGGTACCCCGGATGCAGTGGGCAGCTATGCTGTCAATGGTACTCTGAATGGCAATGCCAGCGGCGACTACGGCGCGAACTACACCTTCGCCAACGCCGCCAGCAATGCCACTGCCTTCACCATCAATGCCAAGCCTGCCCCCAGTAATCCCGGTAGCGGCTCCGGCGGTTCGGTCACTCCTGCCACTCCCGTCAATCCCGTGGAACCGGCTCCCATCAATCCCGCAGAGCCTATCCCTGCTAATCCCGCAGGGCCGACTCCTGCCATTCCGTCAGAGCCGACTCCTGCTACCCCAGGCACTCCTGGTCAGGCGGTCACTAATCCTGCCAGCGGCACGCTTCGTCCCGAGGGCACTCTGGCCGAGTGGGTGATAGCCGAGGTAGAAGCAGGGAATCTCTCTTTGGGCACGGTGACGGAACTGGAGAATGCGGCGGAAACTGCCAAGGAGCAGGCCTTTGCCAAAGACAGGGCTACTATGGCAGAGATGGGCGCAGTAGAAGCCAATGCGCCGTCACCGGCACCCAGCGACAGCGGCCATAGCTACACCATGCTGGATGGCGGCCTGGTAGCAGTGCGGGACGATGTGAACAGCGCCCCCGCATCTGCTGTCATGGGCAGCAATCCTGGCCGCCGCAATGCCAATGAAGTGATGGAAGCAGCAGAGCAGGTTGACCTCACCATCGGCACCGAGGAAGTGCATAATCGGCAGGAAAACAGCACCGTTGATGAGGATAGCGACGAAGAAGATAAGAAGCAGAGTGAGCAGAACTGATTTTAGTATTGCATCGTAACTTGTAGGCCTTGCCTGCCCCGTGAAACGGGGAAGGTGGCAGTCCGCAGGACTGACGGAAGGGGCGGAAGAGGGCGTTACCCTGCATCCTCCCCTTCCACCGGCTTTGCCGGTCCCCCTTCCCCGCAAGCGGGGCAGGCAAGGTCTGTAATATACTTGTGTATACTATATTTCATTTTACCAAAAGAGGCGATTGAAAATTGAACTTAAAATACACCGCAACCACCCTGGCCCTGGCCTGCACCTTCCCCCTCACTGCCGGGGCGGCTCCTGCCGTCCCCGCGCCGGGGGAGAGCCTGCCACCTGCGCCCCAGAAGGAAACGAACCTCACGGACAACCTGCCCACGGCGAATGAAGCAGGGGCGGCTCATTTCACCCTCACCCGCATCACCGTGGAGCATGAAGGTCTGGTGCTGAACGAAGAAAGACTCCAGGAACTGACAGCCCCCATCACAGGCAGGGAAATCTCCCAGACAGAACTCAATGAGGTTTTGGACAAGATTACCGCCTACGCCCGCCAGAAGGGCTACCCCGCCGCCACCGCCTATATCCCCGCCCAGACGGCAGAATGGGGCAGGCTGCGGGCAGTCATCGCCCCGGGGCGCTTCGGCAAGATCACCATAGATAATGACAGCAGATTGAAGTCCTCCATTGCCGAAGGGTACTTCGCAGGGATGAAATCAGGGGACATCATCAAGACCCGCAAGGTAGAAGCCGCCATGCGGAAACTGCAGGACATCGCAGGGGTGGAAGTAGGCGGCGTCCTCTTTCCCGGCAGCGAACCGGGGGAGAGCGACTTCCATATCAAGGTGATGGACGGCAAGGCCAATTCCTTCATCGTTTACGCCGAAAACTACGGCAGCAAGAGCGCGGGCCGCTACCGCTACGGCTTGCAGGGGGAACTGGGCAATCTTGGGGGCACCGGGGCCAAAGTGGATTTTGGCGTCCTCATCTCCAACAAGCACCAGCACGGTTACAACCTCTCCGCTGAAATGCCCGTAGGCCACAGCGGCACCCGCATCGGCCTGGGCTACTCCCGCTCCGACTACGAACTGGGCGCCCTGGCCCAGGCCCTGGGGGCAGAAGGCACCGCCGACACCTACAGCATCTACGGCAGGACGCCCCTCTTTGACACGGGCAGGGGCTCCATGGAAGTCAAATACGGCTACGACTACCGCAACATCACGGACGGGCTGACCGCCTTCAATGTGTCCTGGAAGAAGCACAGCCATGTATTCCATCTGGGGGTAGACGGCACCTGCCGCCTGCCTGCCACCTGGCTCCGCTACGACCTGACCCTCCACTCCGGCACCCTGGTGCCGGACTCCCAGGAGGCCAGGGAACTTGCCTCCCTGGGGAGCACCGAAGGGCAGTTCACCAAGGGCACCTTCGACCTGACGGCAGTGCAATCCCTGGGCCATGCCACCGACCTCTTATGTAAATTCTCCGCCCAGAAAGCCTCCGGCAACCTGGACAGCAGCGAGCATATCTACCTGGGCGGCGCCCACGGCGTGAGAGCCTACCCCCAGGGCGAAGGCTCCGGTGACGAAGGACTCTTGGGCACGGTAGAACTGCGCTACCACACCCCCGCCAAGGGCCTGACCCTTTCCACCTATCTGGACGCGGGCCATGTGGAAATAGCCCGCTCCGGTGACGAAGGCAACATGACTCTGAAAGGCTGGGGCGTAGGCCTCTCCTACACCCGCCCGGGCAACTGGTTCGCCCGCCTGGACTACGCCAGACGCATCGGCTCCGACGAATTCATGTCCAGGGAGGCCGAAAGCCGCGGCAGGCTTTGGTTCATGGCGGGGAAGACTTTCTGACAGATTTTATCAGCGTGAGGTTTGAGGACATTCTTGTTCCTCGAACCTCTTTTTGCTTGCAGGCAGGAAATTTCAGCGTGTCAGGAGCTATGTTTTTATGGTATACTGTTACCGTGTTATTATTAGGTTTTTAATCGGTTATAACTCGGGAGAAGATGTCTCCCACCTTCAGAGGTGGCGAGTCCATTATTTGCTATAGGTTGGGAGCATATATCTCCCGCCTCGTTGGAACGCTGATGGGAAGATTTTGCTTACGGCAAAATTTGAACAATTGCGTTATAGTCCCGTCAGGGGGGAAATATATGCGTGGCAAGATACTTGATTTATTGCGTCAGGCCGGGGATAACTATGTCTCCGGGGAAGAAATGGCAGAAATGCTGGGGGTTACTAGGACGGCTGTGTGGAAACACATCCAGGAGCTTCGCAAATCAGGCTATGAGATCGTGAGTCATCCCCGCAATGGATATGTGCTCAAGGAGTCGCCGGACAGCTTGCTGGCCAGTGAGATAAGCCATGGCCTGAATACGGAATTGGTGGGGCGCTTGATCAAGAACTTCCAGCAGGTGGATTCTACGAACAATGTGGCCAAGCAGATGCTCATAAAAAATGAACCCGGTGGCTGGAAGGCACTTGACGGCCTGGTGGTGGTGGCGGAAAGCCAGACCGGAGGGCGGGGACGCCTGGAGCGGAGCTTCTTTTCCCCGGCGGGGACAGGAATCTGGTTCTCGGTGGTGCTTTGCCCGCCCTTCGCACCCCAGGAAGCACCCAAATGCACTTTGCTGGCTGCGGTGGCTGTGACGGAGGCCATGCGGAAGGTGGGCCTGACCCCCGGCATCAAATGGCCTAATGATATCGTCTATGAGGGCAAGAAGCTGGTGGGCATCCTCACGGAGGCCGGGTGCGACATAGACCGCATCAAGCATATCATCCTGGGCATCGGCATCAATGCCAATATCAAGGAAGAGGAATTCCCGGATGACTTGCGGGACAAGGCCACTTCTATGGAGATAATGAAAGGGGAGCCGGTGTCCAGGGTGAGATTCCTGCAGACGGTGCTGCGTTCCCTGGAAAAATGGTACAAGGTAGCTATAAGCGAAGGTTTTGAGCCTGTCTTCGAGGCTTGGCGGAAGTATTCGGTGACCTTGGGACAGGAAGTCAGGGTCATCGGCATCCACAGCGATGAGGAATTCACGGGCAGGGCAGTGGATATCGATTCTTACGGTGCCTTGCTGGTGGAGACGGCTGAGGGCGTGCGCACGGTGATGGCCGGGGATGTGTCCATCAGGCCGAAGAAATTATAACGAGGAAGAAGATGTCCCCCACCTCTGCAGGTGGGGGGGCGAATATCATAACAGGCGGTGAGCACATATCTCCCGCCTCGTTGAAACGCCAAGAGGAAGTTTTGCCTACGGCAAAACTGGAACAACGGCGTTATAATTCCCAACGGGAGGAAAATACTTTGCTGTTAGTTTTTGATATAGGCAATACCAATACGGTCATGGGCACCTATGAGGGCAAGAAGCTGGTGAAGCACTGGCGCATCTCCACGGACAGACAGAAAACCGGGGATGAATACGGCATGCTCCTCAATGACCTTTTCCGCTTTCAGGGCATCAGCATGAGCGATATTGAGGCCATCATCATTTCGTCTGTGGTGCCGCCTTTGGTAGTGCCCATGGTGAAGATGTGCGAGCGCTATTTCCACATCAAGCCGCTGGTGGTGGGGCCCGGCATCAAGACGGGCATCAAGCTCCATTATGAGAATCCAAGGGCTATCGGCGCTGACCGCATCGTGAATGTGGTGGGAGCCTATGAGCAGTACGGCGGCCCCCTTATCGTCATCGACATCGGCACTGCCACCACCTTCGATGTGGTGGCGGAGAATGGGGATTTTTTGGGCGGCGTCATAGCTCCAGGCATCGGCACCAGTGCTGACGCCCTCTTTCAGCAGGCAGCCCAGCTGCCCCGCATCGAGCTGGTGCCCCCCAAGCAGGTCATCTGCCGCAACACCATCCAGGGTATGCAGGCGGGCATCATCTTTGGCTATGTGGGTCAGATTGACGAGATAGTGCGCCGCATCAAGGAAGAGATGGGCTGCGATATGAGGGTCATCGCCACGGGGGGCCTGGCCAAGATGATTGCCAAGGAATCGGCTACCATCGACAAGATTGACCATTTCCTGACTTTGACCGGCCTGCGGGCGCTCTATGAGCGCAATCAGGTGAAGGCAGCGGAAAGGAAAGGGCAGGAATGAAAGGCATGGATATAGGCGCTTTCCACTTTGACTATCCGGTGTTCTTGGCACCCATGGCAGGGGTGACGGACACGGCCTACCGCATCATCGCCCATGATATGGGCTGTCCCCTGTGCTATGCGGAGATGGTCAGCAGCCAGGGCATACACTTTCGCAATGAGAAGACTCTCAAGATGCTGAACTCCGAGCCGGGGGAGCGTCCCCTGGCCATGCAGATCTTTGCCGCCACCCCGGAGATGGCGGCAGAGGCGGCGGCTTTTGTGGAGGAGCAGGGCACCTGCGACATACTGGACTTCAATATGGGCTGTCCGGCTCCGAAAGTCGTGAAGAATGGGGAAGGCTCCGCCCTGATGCGCGAACCGGAGCGGGCCTATGCCATCATGAAGGCTGTGCGGGGGGCTGTGAAGATGCCCTTCACGGTGAAGATGCGGCTGGGCTGGGACGCGGAGAATGTCAATGTGCTGGAAATCGCCAAAATGGCAGAGGACGCCGGCGTTGATGCCATCGCCGTCCATGGCCGCACCAGAGCCCAGTTCTATGCGGGGCAGGCCAACTGGGAGAAGATTGCCGAGGTGAAGCGGGCTGTTTCTATTCCCGTCATTGCCAACGGGGATGTGAGGACTTGCGCCGACCTGAAGAAGATAATTGAAGTCACTGGGGCTGACGGGGTCATGATAGGCCGCGGCGCCCAGGGCAATCCCTGGATTTTCCGGCGGCTCACCCATTATCTGGCCACGGGAGAGGAACTGCCTCCCCCCACCATGCAGGAGCGGGCAAGGGTCATCATGCGGCATCTGGATTTATTGCTGAAATACAAGGGCGAATATATCGGCCCCAGGGAAATGAGGAAGCACGCCACCTGGTATACCCGAGGCCTGCAGCATGGGGCATTGCTGAGAGACAGGTTCAACAAGGCAACTACCCGTGGAGATTTTGAGAAAATTTTAGAAGACCACCTCTGAAGCCTTCCCCTTGAGGGGAAGGGGGACCGCGAAGCGGTGGATGAGGTGTCTCGCTATGTTGATTGACTGCAGCAGGCCACCTCATCCGTCAGCCTGTCGGCTGACACCTTCCCCTCAAGGGGAAGGCTATTTGATACAGAAAGGAATGTTTTTCATGTCAGATGATAAAGCAAAAGACTCCATCTGGAGCCAGTATACGGACATTGACAAGGAAGCCCTGGAGAAGCTTTCTGCAGGCTATATAGATTTTCTTTCCCGCTGCAAGACGGAGCGGGAAAGTGCCGCCGAGGCAGTGGAGTTGGCGGAGAAGGCTGGCTACCGCGACCTCTTTGCCGTGCTGGAGGCCGGGGAGCAGATAAAGCCCGGCGACAAGGTCTATGCGGTGAACATGAAGAAGTCCGTGGTGCTCTTCAACATCGGCGAGGAGCCGTTGGAAAAGGGCATGAATATTTTGGGGGCCCATATCGATACCTGCCGCTTGGATGTGAAGCAGAATCCTCTCTATGAGGAGGGCGGGCTGGCCTACCTTGATACCCACTACTACGGCGGCATCAAGAAATATCAATGGGTGGCCCTTCCCCTGGCCCTGCACGGCGTGGTGGTGAAGCCTTCTGGCGAGGTGGTGGAAATCTGCATCGGCGAGGATGAGAGTGACCCGGTATTCTGCGTCACCGACCTCCTGATACATCTTTCCCAGGAGCAGCTCAAGAAGGCCGGTGCCAAGGTAGTTGAGGGCGAGAGCCTGGACATCCTGGTGGGCAACTATCCTTTGAAAGAAGGAGAGAAGGAATCCGTCAAGGCAGGGGTACTGAAGCTTATCAAGGACAAGTACGGCCTTGAGGAGGAGGACTTCCAGTCTGCAGAGCTCTGCCTGGTGCCTGCAGGCAAGGCCCGGGAGCTGGGCTTTGACCGCAGCATGGTGCTGGCTTACGGCCAGGATGACAGGGTGTGCGCCTATACCTCCCTCATGGCTATGCTGGAGACGGGCAAGATGCGCCGCACTGCCTGCTGCCTGCTGGTGGACAAGGAGGAAATCGGCAGCGTAGGGGCTACGGGCATGCAATCCCGCTTCTTCGAGAATGTGGTGGCAGAGCTGCTTGCCGCCATGGGGCAGGGCAGTGACCTGGCTGTGCGCCGTACCCTGGCAGGCTCCAAGATGCTTTCCTCCGATGTGTCCAGCGCCTTCGATGCCCTCTATGCTTCTTCCTTTGACAAGAAGAATGTGGCTTACCTGGGCAAGGGCATGGTGTTCAATAAGTTCACCGGGGCCAGGGGCAAGTCTGGTTCCAACGATGCCAACGCGGAGTATCTGGGCGAAATCCGCGGCATCATGAAGAAGCACAATGTCCATTTCCAGCTGGCAGAGCTGGGCAAGGTTGACCTGGGGGGCGGCGGTACCATCGCCTACATCATGAGCCTTTATGGCATGCAGGTCATAGACAGCGGCGTGGGGGTACTGTCCATGCATGCTCCCTGGGAGGCAACCAGCAAGGTGGATATTTACGAAGTTTGGAAGGGGTATCAGGCTTTCCTGGTGGAAGCCTGAGCAAAGACGGATGAAGTGAGGGGATAGCTTATGGATGTATCGAGACTTTTGGCAGACATCAATGATTTTGTCTGGGGGCCAATCATGCTGGCCTTTCTGGTGGGAACAGGCGTTTTTCTGACGGTGAGGCTGCGCTTCCTGCCCTGGATTAATCTTATCTACGCTATCAAGATGATATTCCGCCAGAAGAAGAGCCATGAGGGAGATATTTCTCCCTTCCAGTCCCTGATGACGGCTTTGTCCGCCACTGTGGGCACGGGCAATATCGTAGGCGTGGCCACGGCTATGGTGCTGGGCGGTCCCGGTGCGCTTATCTGGATGTGGATCAGCGCAGCTTTCGGACTTTCCACCAAATACGCTGAGTCTGTGCTGGCGGTGAAGTACCGCGAAACCAACAGCGTGGGAGAGATGTGCGGCGGCCCCATGTACGCCATGAAAAGTGGCTTCAGCAATAAGTATATCGGGCGAACCCTGGCGGCTCTCTTTGCTTCTTTCGTGGTGCTGGCCTCCTTCGGCATCGGCAACATGACTCAGGCCAACTCGATCTCTGCGGCTCTCTCTGCCAGCTATGATGTGCCTGTCTGGCTTACCGGCGTAGTCATCATGGTAGCAGCCACCTGCACGCTGGTGAACGGCATACGCAGCATTGGCAAGGTGTCAAGCATCGTGGTGCCCGCTATGGCGGCTTTCTATTTCATTACAGCTCTTATTGTCATTATCGTGAATTTTGAGGCAGTGCCTGCGGGTGTGGCGGAGATGTTCCGCATGGCTTTCTCCTTTGACTCCGTGGCAGGTGGCGTGGGAGGTTCCATCGTGGCCTCCATGCTCACCTCCATGCGCTGGGGCGTGGCCCGGGGCGTGTTCTCCAATGAGGCAGGCCTGGGCTCTGCGCCCATCGCGGCTGCGGCAGCCCGCACTGACCACGCTTCCCGTCAGGGCTATGTGAATATGACGGGCACCTTCTTCGATACCATGATTGTCTGCATGCTGACGGGACTTGTCATAGCCTCTTCTGGCCTCCTGGGCACCATCGATCCCGCTACCGGGGCACCCGTGTCCGGCGCCCAGCTCACCATCCTGGCCTTCTCCACGGTCTTTGGCGATTACGGCAAGCTGGTGATTTCCATTGCCCTGGCACTCTTCGCCTTCTCCACCATTCTCGGCTGGGAGTATTATGGCGAGAAGGCTCTGGAGTACCTCATCAAGAATCGCAAGGTCATCATGAGCTACCGCGTGATTTTCGGCATGATTACCTTCGTGGGGGCAACCACTTCTTTGGAAGTAGTCTGGAACTTCTCCGATACGATGAACGGCCTCATGGCCATCCCGAACCTCATCTGCCTGCTGTGGCTTTCCAATGATGTGGCCAAGGAGTGCTTCGAGTTCCAGAAGGAAGTAGTGGAAAGGGAGAAGAACGGGGAAATCGTAGACTATCAGTAAGATTCCATGAAGATGTAAGATAATGATAGCGCCTAGAAGGAGGCGGAGCAGATGGAAGAAGAGAGAGAACCTGTCCGTGTTTTGACCAGGGACGAGAAAGATCATTACAATGGCTTGACCATAGATGAAGACGGCAGCGAGGCTGGCGGTTCCTATCAGCAGGAAAGGGAGCAAGCCACTCGATACTACCGTGTCTATTCCAGCCGTTCCCCGTTCTCCCGTGGATTGAGTTGGGGCGGCATGGTTTTCGGCAATGATTGGCGCGCAAGGCTCATCAGGATAGCTGCCCTCATCGGGGTGGCTGCTGTGCTGGTACTGTTTGTCAGCTTCGTCCTGCCTGTATTGCTGGGAGCTGCAGGAATTGCCCTGGCCTTCTGGTTCATTATGAGATTGCTGAAGTGACGGCAGAGCTTCGGCGGCGCATCTTGCATATGGAGACATGAAAATGAGGCGTGGCGCCAGGAGATGGCGCCACGCCTCATTTTCTTATGGATTTGTCCTGTCAAAGCAGAATCGCCGGATCTCGCCCAGTTTCTTGTAGAGGTTCTTGCCGGGGCATTCAGTATCATTGAGGTCGCGATGCCCTACTATGACGCCTTTTTTCAGAGGGTCCAGGCCATACTCCTGGCACAGCCACCAGCAAAGCTCCTTCACCGATGCCATTTGTTCCTCCGTAGGCTTGCCGAGATTGAAATTGCCTGCCAGGCAGATCCCGATGGAAGTCTTGTTGTGCTCATAGGAATGGGCGCCTACCATCTCGGGCTGCCGCCCCTGCTCGATAGTTCCGTCTTTGCGGATAAGGTAGTGATAGCCGATGCCGGCCCACTTGTTGGTTCCCTGATGGAATTTGTGTATGCCTGCAGCAGTGGAGTCCTTGTCAGCGCCGGGAAAGCCAGTGTGGTGGATGACCAGATACTCCGTAGCCTGGCGGCGCTCATACTCGGTGAATTGGAAAAATCGCTTGTAAATCATGGGTTGCCTGCAAGGCGATGCCTCCAGGAGATTTCCTCCTTCGCCCAGCAATATCCCCATCAAGCACGACACGCCATAGCGCAAAAAATCCCGCCTGTTCATGTGAAATATTCTCCCCTCATAGCTCCGCTCTTTTCCATATCTTACGCCATAGCCCGGTTTTTGGCAATGGCGCCAGGGGCTGCAGTTTTGCCTTCGACAAAATTGGAACAATGGTGTTATAACTCGGAAGAAGATGTCCCCCACCTCTATAGGTGGGGGGCGGCGAATATCATAACAGGCGGGAGAGCATATCTCCCGCCTCGTTGAAACGCTGATTGGAAGATTTTGTCTATCGACAAAATCTGAACAATGGCGTTATAATTACTCTTTGCCGGGGCGCAAGCCCGCGTTGGTTATTTGGAGCAGAAGGTGGTCTTGAGCTTGGAATTCATCTTGTTCTTGTTGCTGGGCATGGGCGTGGGCGTCTTTGGCTCGTTGGTAGGCATAGGCGGGGGGCTTATCTGCGTGCCGGTGTTCATATTTTTCATGTCCCAGGGAGGCATTTATCCTTTTTTTTCTACGGCGGCGCAAATCACGGGAACTTCGCTGTTCATCGTGCTGGCCAATGCCATGTCAGGGGCCTGGGCATATATAAGGCAGAAACGGGTCTTTTTCCACGCTGCCATTCCCTTTGCCATAGCCACCTTGCCCGGGGCTTTCCTGGGCTCCTGGATAGTCGATGGTTTCAGCGTGAGCATGCTGAATCTGTATTACGGCATTTTCATCGGCTGCATGGCTGTCATGATGTATTGGAATGCTACTCACGCAAAGCATGAGAACTTATTGGAAATCCCGGCAGGCTTCACCTACTGCAGGGGCCTGGGCATCGTAGCCAGCATGGGGGTGGGGTTCCTCTCAAGCATTTTTGGTGTGGGCGGTGGCATCATCCATGTGCCCATGATGGTATATATGCTCAAGTTCCCCGTGCATATTGCCACGGCTACCTCCTGCTTCATTCTGGCTATCTCGGCTCTGGGGGGGACTGTGACTCATGTCATGCTGGATCATGTGGTTTGGATTCCGGCTGTATGCATCAGCATAGGCGCTGCCATTGGTGCCCAGATTGGAGCCAGGATTTCCCGCAAGACCCGTTCGAAGACCATCCTGGTTATCCTGGCGCTGGCCATGCTGTGCGTCAGCGCCAGGCTCATACTTTCGGGGAGCGGCGTTGATTTCTGATGAGAAGGGTAAGCATGGAAGAAAGCATCATCCCTTGGGCGGGGCAGATGGTGACAGTGCAGAGAAAGCCCATCAAGAATATATATCTCAAAGTGCTGCCGCCGGAAGGACGAATCTTGCTGTCAGTGCCCAAAGGGTACAGCAGGCAGGCGATAGAGGATGTGCTGGCCAGTCGCAGGGAATGGCTTCTGTCCAGGCAGGAATCCATCAGGGAAAATGCCAGGAAGCCGGTGAAGCATGAGTATGTGACGGGGGAAAAGATTCAGGTCTGGGGCAAGGCTTATGAACTGGTGGTCAGAGAAGTAGCTGGAAAAAGAGCCAGAGTTGCTTGCAAGGGAGATAAAGTGCTGCTTTTCGTGCCTGGCTACGCCACTAAGGAGCAGCGGCAGCAGGTCTTGCATGGCTGGTATCGCTATCAGCTGGAAAGGGCTGTGGCCAGGGAAAGGGCGCAGCTTGAATCCTTGGTGGGGCAGTCTGCTGCCGAGTGGCGGTTTCGTGATATGCGCACCCGTTGGGGGACCTGCAATGTGCAGGCTCGCCGTATCTGGCTGTCCATCCATTTGGCCAAGCAGCCTCCGGAGGCTTTCAGGTATGTGGCCATACATGAGCTGACCCATCTGTGGGAGGCGAACCACGGCCA
Organism: Pseudoselenomonas ruminantium; assembly: GCA_015058655.1. GTDB lineage: Bacteria > Bacillota > Negativicutes > Selenomonadales > Selenomonadaceae > Selenomonas_B > Selenomonas_B ruminantium_C. The sequence goes on along the minus strand of SVBX01000001.1, from coordinate 13,007 downwards.
GGAATTCAAGGCCAGGATGGACAGGTACTATCCGGGATGGAGAACTGTCAAGAAGCATATGAATGACAGGGCTGATTTCGAATGATGGAGGTTTTGCGCTGTCACAGCCAAAATAGGAGCAAAGGAGATGTTGGAATGGAAAAGGCTTGTCCCCTTTACAAAGACTATGTGGAAATCCTCAGGCGGGAACTGGTGCCTGCCATGGGATGCACGGAGCCTATTGCCATAGCATACTGTGCCGCCAAGGCCCGTGCGGTCCTGGGAAGCCTGCCGGATAAGGCAGTCGTGGCTGCCAGCGGCAATATCATCAAGAATGTGAAAAGCGTCATCGTGCCGAATACCGGGGGGCGCAAGGGCATTGAAGCCGCTGCTGCCATCGGCATCGTGGCAGGAGATGAGAAGGCTGGTCTGGAGGTAATCGCCCATGCCAGAGAGGAGGACAAGGCCAAGCTGGGAGAATATTTGGGCAGCGCAGATATCAGGGTGGAGTTTGCCCAGTCCCCCCATGTCCTCGACATTGTGGTAACGGTCAGCAAAGGGGACGACACTGCTGAGGTGCAGGTAGTCAATGAGCATACCAATATCGTGAAAATAGTCCGCAACGGGATTACGCTGCTGGAAAAAGAAATCCTTGAGGTGACAGAGCCGGGGCGGCCTGATTATGAATGCCTGACGGTGGAGGATATCTATGACTTCGCCATGACTTGCGACCTGGACGATGTGCGGGATATTTTGGACAGGCAGATAGAGTATAATACGGCTATTGCCGATGAAGGGCTGAAAAATGATTATGGTGCCAATATAGGCAAGACTCTTTTGAAGGCTTATGGCACAGATGTACGCATCCGCGCCCGGGCCAGAGCGGCAGCTGGTTCCGATGCCCGCATGAATGGCTGCGAGCTGCCAGTGGTCATCAACTCAGGCAGCGGCAATCAAGGCATGACTGTTTCCCTGCCTGTCATCGAATACGCCAGGGAACTTGGGGCAGGCAAGGAAAGGCTCTATCGCGCCTTGCTGCTTTCCAACCTTGTCACCCTGCATGAAAAGGAGGGCATTGGCCGCCTCTCGGCCTACTGCGGTGCCATCAGCGCCGGGGCGGGAGCCGGCGCCGGCATTGCCTGGCTCTGCACGGGGGATTACAAGACTGTCATCCATACCATCGTCAATGCCCTGGCCATTACTTCAGGGATTGTCTGCGATGGTGCCAAGGCCTCCTGCGCTGCTAAGATTTCTGCTGCTGTGGATGCTGGTATCCTGGGCTTTGAAATGTATCGCAATGGCCAGCAGTTCTACGGTGGAGATGGCCTGGTGGAGAAGGGCGTGGAAAACACCATCCGCAATATCAGCCGCCTGGGACGCATAGGTATGAAGGAAACGGACAAGGAAATCATCAGCATGATGATCGGCAGATGAAAGCGCGATTGTCCTTTGCCGTGGCGCCTTCAAAAAACAAGAAGCTGGACTGCTAAGATTCCGCAGTCCAGCTTTTTCGTCTTGCTCGGCATGTATGATTTTGATGGCTCAGTCAGGCTCCCTGCATTTCTTCCAAGGCAGCCGTCAGCGCTATGGAAAGCTGGTCGCCGCAGGAAGTGCCGCGACCGCCGCAGGGATTGCCTTTGAGCAGGTCGGCGATGCTTTGGGCCTGTGCTCCTTCCACTAATTTGCTGATGGCGGCCAGATTGCCGGGGCAGCCACCTGTGAAGCGCACATTGTGGATTTTCCCTTCTTCGTCGATGCTGAAGTCTATCTGCTTGCTGCAGACTCCCTGGGGCTGATAGGAATAGTCTTTCATGGCAAGTCCTCCTGAAATATATTGGTGAGTTTTGTCTTCTCTATTTTAGCAACTCTGGCCAGTGTTTTCAATGCTGGCCACGCGCAGCCGCGTGGCTGGTCATCTCCTCAGGCAGCGCTGAGCAGTGCGGCTGTTTTTGAGGGTTGACTTGAAGTGGGCTCAAGGTGGTAAAATGATTAAAGTAAGAGCTGTATGGCTGAGTGTATTTTGTATTAGCTGATTCAGGTTAGGAGAGATGGATATGAAAGTCATGCTGGTAAATGGTTCGCCTCATGCCAAGGGGAATACTTTCCTGGCACTTGATGAGATGCGCAAGGTCTTCGAGCAGGAAGGCATCCAGGCAGAGATAGTGCAGGTGGGCAGCAAGGCTGTGCGGGGCTGCATTGCCTGCCGCAAGTGCAATGAGCTGGGCAAGTGCGTCTTTGATGATGCAGTCAATGAAACTGCCGGGCTCTTCGAGGAGTGCGATGGCATCGTGGTAGGTTCTCCTGTGTATTATGCCTCTGCCAATGGTAATTTGGTATCTTATCTGGACAGGCTTTTCTTCAGCACCAAATTCGACAAGGCCATGAAAGTGGGGGCAAGCGTAGCGGTCGCCCGTCGCGGTGGGCTTTCCGCTACCTTTGACCAGCTGAACAAGTATTTCACCATATCCAACATGCCCATAGCTGCCAGCCAGTATTGGAACAGTGTCCATGGCGGGGCGCAGGGAGAGGCGGCGCAGGACGGCGAGGGCATGCAGACCATGCGTACCCTGGCTCTCAATATGAGCTTCCTCATGAAGAGCATTGCCCTGGGGAAGGAAAAATACGGCCTGCCCCAAAGGGAAGCCTGGGCGCCTACTAACTTCATTCGCTGAGCTTATTTACCGAGGTTTTTATGAAAGCGATATATTTGGATTGCTTTGCAGGCATTAGTGGAAATATGCTGCTGGGGGCTTTTTTGCAGGGCGGTGTGCCTTTGGAGCATCTGAAGGACGAGCTGCGCAAATTGTCGCTTCCAGATGCTTATGAGCTGCGGGCCAGCAAGACGAAAAAGAATGGCATTTCTGCTGTTTTCGCAGATGTTTGGCTGGAGCCGCATCATGTCGAGGAACACGACGGGCACCATCATCATCGCTCCTGGGCAGATATTCGCAGGCTGATAGAGGAGTCATCCCTGTCAGAGCAGGTAAAGGAGCAGAGCCTGGCTGTGTTTGACAGCCTGGCTGGAGCTGAAGGGAAGATTCATGATTGTCCCAAAGAGAAGGTGACTTTTCACGAGGTCGGGGCTGTGGACTCCATAGTGGATATCGTGGGGGCGGCCATCTGCCTGGAGTATCTTGCCATCGAAAAAGTCATGGTTTCTCCTGTCAACACAGGAAGCGGCTTTGTGAAGTGCGCCCACGGCCTGATGCCTGTTCCTGCTCCGGCGACCGCAGAGCTTCTGCGGGGATTCCCTGTTTACCATAAGGGGGCAGAGAGGGAACTGGCGACACCCACCGGCGCAGCTTTCGTGCATGCTCTGGCCGGGTATGAGGAAAATATGCCTGGGAATTTCTGCGTGGAGCGCATTGCCTATGGAGCCGGGAGTTGGGATTTGTCCATACCAAATGTGCTGAGGGTTTATTTCGGTGAAATGAGTTAATGTACCCGATTGGATAGATGTGCTGAATCTTCGACATGAAAAATTCCCCTAAGTCAGTTGCCGGCAACCTGACTTAGGGGGATTTTTTCATGCGGTATGCTTAGGAACTGTTCAGAAATAAATTAAGCATTCTGCTTGTCTTAGTTCGTCTATACTGCGTTGTCGTCAGTCGACATAGCACCGCTATGCCTCCTTCCTCCGCCTTGTCTAGCCAAACTAATCCTTCGCATTATGCTCAATTTATTTCTTGCCAGTTCCTTAGAATGCAAGTTTTTTGATGCGCTCCACGGCTCGCAGGGTGTTTTCCCTGTTACCGAAAGCAGTGAGGCGGAAATAGCCTTCTCCGCAGGGGCCGAAACCTGCCCCGGGGGTGCCTACGATGTTGATCTCTGTCAGGAGCTTGTCGAAGAAATCCCAGGAGGACATATCGTTTGGTGTCTTGAGCCAGATATAAGGAGCATTGATGCCGCCGTAGGCTTCGATGCCGGCGGCTTTCAGGCCTTCACGGATCAGGCGGGCGTTTTCCATGTAATAGGCGATGGTTTCTTTCACCTGAGCCTTGCCTTCTTCGGTGTAGATGGCAGCGGCGCCACGCTGGACGATGTAGGCGGTGCCATTGAACTTGGTGGTGTGGCGGCGGTTCCAGAGGCGGTTGAAGTCCACGCGGCTGCCATCTGCGGCCTTGCCGGTCACGCCCTTGGGTATGATGGTATAGCCGCAACGAGTGCCGGTGAAGCCTGCGGTCTTGGAAAAGGAGCGGAACTCGATGGCCACTTCCGCAGCTCCTTCGATTTCATAAATGGTACGGGGGACATCATCTTCCGTGATATAGGCAGCATAGGCGGCGTCAAAGAGAATGACGGCGTCTTCTTTTTTGGCGTAATCCACCCATTTCTTGAGTTCTGCGTGGGAGAGGGTGGTGCCAGTGGGATTGTTGGGGCAGCAGAGGTAAATCATGTCCACATGCTCTTTGGGCAGCTCCGGGGCAAAGTCGTTCTCTGCGGTGCAGGGCAGGTAAGTGACACCTTCGAAGTGGCCGTCCTCCTTGAGCTTGCCGGTACGCCCTGCCATGACATTGGTGTCAAGATAGACGGGGTATACAGGGTCGGTGATGGCCACTTTGTCAGTGAGGCCGAAGATTTCCTGGATATTGCCGCAGTCGCTTTTGGAGCCATCGCTGACAAAGATTTCATCAGTGCCGAAGTGCAGCCCATAGGGCTCGTAATTGTTTTTGAGAATGGCTTCTGCCAGGAAGCCGTAGCCCTGTTCCAGGCCATATCCCCTGAAGGTAGCGGCGTGGGCCATTTCGTCCACAGCCTTGTGCATGGCTTCTATGCAGGCAGGGGGCAGGGGCCGGGTCACATCGCCTATCCCCAGGCGGATGATATCAGCTTCCGGATGGAGCTCCTTATAGGCTGCCACCCGGCGGCCTATTTCAGCGAACAGATAGCTGCCGGGGAGCTTTAGGTAGTTTTCATTGATAGTAGCCATATATTCCTCCTGTAGGTCAAAAAAGAATTAATCTCAATGAACTTTGAAGATATTATAACATAATGTTATATCTTTGCAAGTATTTATTATAAAACATTATAGTAATAATTAATTATGGCTAAAATACAATAAGCTAAAATTATGATATATATTTTTTTTATAACTAATATTTACTTTTCCATATAACAGCGTTATAATATCCAAGGTTTTTTCAGAATTTTGGAAGCCATGTTCCCTGCCTTGCTTTATTAGGAAATAATTACAAGTTTTTTCTGAAAAGGAAGGAAATTGTTTTTCAACGGCGAAATAGCAAAGCAGGGAAATTATTTTACTATGAAATCTTAGTGAGCGCAGGCCGTAGGCGCAGCGGGAACTTGGATTTCGTGTAAGGGCGTAGTGCGAAACACCGTTTCGCACGGAGTTTTGTGTGTAGCTTCAAAAAGGGGAGAGATTTTATGGAGATGCTACTAGGTTTCGTTGTACTGTTGACATGCCTGGTGGTCGGTGTCCGTCATGGCGGCATCGGCCTGGCTGTCATCAGTGGTATTGGTCTGATCATTTTTACATTCGTGTTCGGCTACAAGCCGGGCAAGCCGCCTGTGGATGTCATGCTCATCATCATGGCGGTGGTCACCTGCGCAGGTTTCCTCCAGACTTCCGGTGGTCTTACGGTCATGCTGAAGGGGGCTGAGAAGCTCCTGAGAAGCCATCCTAAATATGTCACTATCCTGGCGCCTATGACCACGTGGTTTCTCACTATCCTCTGCGGCACTGGCCATGCGGTTTACACCCTGTTCCCCATCATCTACGATGTGGCCATCAAGCAGAACATCCGTCCTGAGCGTCCCATGGCGGTGGCGTCCGTAGCCTCCCAGATGGGTATTTGCGCTTCTCCTGCTTCCGTGGCAGTGGTTTCTATCGTGGCTTTCCTGGCAGCAGCTGGCAGTGAGTTCTCCTTGCTGCAGGTGCTGATGGTTTCCATTCCCGCTACCGGCCTGGGCGTGTTCTTCGCAGCTCTGTGGAGCTACAACCGCGGCAAGGATCTGGAAAAGGATGAGCGCTTCCAGGAATTCATCAAGGATCCTGAGAACAAGGCTTATGTGTACGGCGATACGGAAAGCCTCCTGGACAAGGAGTTGCCTACCGAGTACTATCGCGCTATGTATATCTTCCTGGCAGGCATCGCAGTCATTGCCATCTTGGGCAATGTTCACTCCCTGCTGCCTCATTTTGCCGATGCCAAGGGCGTTATGAAGCCTATTTCCATGGTGCTGGTCATCCAGATGGTCATGCTCTTCGTGGCGGCCATCATCCTGATTACCTGCAAGGTGAAAGCTAAGGATGTGGGCAACAGCCAGGTGTTCCGCTCCGGCGTGGTGGCGCTGGTATCCGTCTATGGCGTAGCCTGGATGGCAGACACCTTCTTCGCTCATCACATGGGCTTCCTGAAGGAGTTCCTGGGCAATGCCGTGCAGAACTATCCCTGGGCTTATGCCGTACTGGCCTTCCTCACCTCCAAGCTGGTGAACTCCCAGGGCGCAGCTATCGCCATCGTGGTGCCTATGGCACTCAATGTGGGCATGGATCCTGTGCTGGTTCTGTCCTTCATTTCTGCATGCTACGGCTACTTCTTCCTGCCGACCTATCCTTCCGATCTGGCCTGCATCGGCTTCGATCGTTCCGGTACTACCCGCATCGGCAAGTACATCCTGAACCACAGCTTCATGATTCCGGGCCTCATTGGCGTTGGCTCCGGCTGCTGCGTGGGCTATTTGCTGGCACATGTGCTCTATTGAGAACCTGAAATATAACAAGAAAAGCTCCACGGCCTGCCAAGCGCAGGCTGTGGAGCTTCTTTTTGCGATTTTATTGGGCGTCTTTCTGCTTGAGGATTTCCTTGCAGAAGTCGATGAATGATTGTGCGGCCTTGGAGATGTAACGATCCTTTTTCCAGGCTAGGCCCACATCTACGAAGAGGGGCTCGGAGAGGGGGATGACTTTCATGCCCGGCGTGTCCTCCACGACCATGTCCAACAGGAAGGCGAGTCCTACTCCTGAGGCCACCAGGCCCTTCAAGGTGCCTACCTGATTAGATTCCAGCACGATGTTGGGCCTTACGCCTTCGTCTTCCAGCTTGCTCAAGATAAGCTGCCTGAGGAAAGAGCCTTCTTTCAGCATCACCATGCTGGATTCGGCAACATCCCTGAGGCTGAGGGATGTCTTTTGGGCAAGCGGGCTTGAGTCCGGCACGCAGCAGACGATCTGATTCCGAGACATGGGCAGCAGCTGCAGGCTTTGCGAGGCTCCCGAAATGATGATGATGCCGAAGTCCAGCTCATCGCGTTCCAGCTGTTCCCGTATGGACATGGAGGCTTCTTCGTGGAGAAAGATTTCCAGGTGTGAGTACCGCTTCTGGAAGCTGGAGAAGATCTTGGGGAAGAGATAGGCGCCCATCATGGGGGGGATGCCTATCTTGATGGTGCCTTTTTGAAGCTGCTTGTAGTCGTTGACTTCCAGCACTGCATCCTGGATGTTCCGCAGGGCAAGCTCGATGCGGTTGAGAAAGACTGCCCCCTCTGGGGTCAGGGACAGCTGTTTCTGGCTCCGGTCGAAAAGCTGTATGCCAAGTTCCGCCTCCAGCTTCTTGATAGCGACCGTGATGTTTGGCTGGGAAACACGCAGCCTTTCCGCAGCCCGGGTGATATTCCGCAGACGGCTGGCCATCTGGAAATATTCGAGTTGTCTGAGTTCCATGCAATCGCTTCTTTCTGTGAGAACATAAATCGTCTTTATCTTAGGCTATTATATCATATTTCTAACACATAAATGATATAATAAAAAAAAATTATTATCCTCTCGGAAAAAAATTTTCCTTGCGGGCGGTAGGATTTTTGTCCTTTGCAAGGAATTATACAAATAAGCATATGTACCAAATATCTCAGACGATGTTCCTTCAATCGAAATAGAAGGTTAGGGGGGCTTTTATCTTGGAAATGTCAACAGTCATAGGCGCAATAGGCGGTCTGATTTCCGTCTTCGTAGGTATGATCATCAAGGGTGCGCCGATCAGTTCGCTGAATAATCCGGCAGCATTCCTGATCATTATCTGCGGAACTTTCTCCTGCTTGTTCACTGCTTTCAATATGAAGCAGCTGAAGTCTTTGCCTAAGATAGTCAAGATGGTTTACTTCAAGCCAGCTCTGCATGAAAAGGCGGAGCTGCTGAGCATGTTCATAGAGCTTTCTCAGATTGCCCGCCGCGAGGGCATACTGGCCCTGGAGAGCAAGGTGCAGGAAATCGAGGATCCTTTCTTCCGTACGGGACTTGGCATGGTCATCGACGGCATGGACCCTGAGTTCGTCAGCGATGTGCTTGATGCAGAGCTGGCAGTCATGCAGGAGCGTCATGCCGAAGGTCGTGCCATGTTGGAGCAGGCTGGCCTGTATGCTCCTACCCTGGGCGTGCTGGGCGCGGTTATCGGCCTTATCGCAGCGCTGGGCAACCTGAATGATATCAACAAGCTGGGCCATGCAATCGCAGCAGCGTTCGTGGCAACCATCCTCGGTATCTTCACTGCATATGTTGTGTATCTGCCCATGGCCAACAAGCTGAAGCTCCTGTCCAAGGCGGAGGTCAGTGAGAAGCGCATGATCATCGAAGGCATCCTTTCTCTGCAGGCCGGCGATTCTCCTACGGCTATCGAGGCAAAACTGATGGTATTCATTCCTCAGTCCGAGCGCGAAGGGTTGAAGAAGGAGTGATTTGATGGCTAAGAAGAAACATCAGGCTCCCCACGAAGAACATGAAGGTGAGCCCTGGCTCCTGCCTTATTCCGACCTGATGACCCTCCTGCTGGCTCTTTTCATAGCGCTTTTTGCTATTTCCCAGACTGACCAGACGAAATTGAAGCAGATGGCCCAGGCTTTTACTGCGGCTTTCAATTCTGGCGGCCCTTCCTTCTTCGATGCCATGGGACCGAACCCTGGCCGCCGGGCAGAGATGCCCAGCGATGAAGATGCGGGCAATTCTGCTTATATTCAGGAGAATCAGAGCCTGGAAGAAGTTCAGAGACAGATGGAAGAGTATATTGAGGCCAATAATCTCAAGGACAAGCTCACCACCGAGCTTTCTGAAGATGGACTTATGATTCGCATCAAGGAGAGGGCGCTTTTCCCTTCCGGCTCTGCACAGCTGGTGGCTGAGTCGCAGAAGATCGCTCCGGTGATTGCAGGCCTGCTGGCTACCCTGCCAGAGCGAGTGGTCATCTCCGGGCATACGGACAATGTGCCCATCAACACGGCTCAGTTCCCTTCCAACTGGGAACTTTCCTCAAGTCGTGCCCTTAATTTCATGAAGTACATAATCGCCCAGGATGCCCGTTTGAATCCCAGGCGTTTCAGCGCTGTGGGATACAGCGAGTATCGGCCTATCGCTTCCAACGATACGGATGATGGCAGGCAGCAGAATCGACGGGTGGAAGTCTTCATCGCCCGCAACTACCGCTTCAATCCCAATGAGGGCGTGACTGCGGCGGGCGGTGGCGATGGAGGGCCAAACGCCAAGGCTACGGGCAATATCCCCTCCACTGGAGGCAGCAGCGCCGTAGGCGCTACGGGAGACAGCAAAGTTGGCAGCACCGATGACAGCAGCGCCACTGGCGCCACCGGAGGTCCGACTATGGGAGGCAGAGCCTATACGGGTGATTTGCCTCCTGCTTTGGCAAACTGATGGTACAAGTTCATACGCTGAAATGGTATACTATAGGAGTCGGCAGTTTCTGTCGGCTCCTGATTTTTGATTGAGCGGAGGTATGGCCCTTGATTGCTGGCATTGGCACAGATATTATAGAGATATACCGGGTGGAGAAGGCATTGAGCCCCGCTTTCCTGAAGCGGGTCTATACGGAAAAAGAGCAGGACTACTGCGAGAAGCGTGGGGCGGGAAAATATGCCAGCTACGGAGCGCGCTGGGCAGGCAAGGAAGCGGTGCTGAAGGCATTTGGCACGGGGCTCCGGCAGGGCACTTTGCTGGATATAGAAATTTTGCCTGATGAGCTAGGCTGCCCCAAGGTCAGGCTCAGCGGTTATTTTGGACAGCTGGCCCGGGACAGGGGGATAAAATCTGTCTGGATATCGCTGAGCCATTCGAAGGAGTATGCTACGGCTCAATGCGTGATGGAAAAATAGCAGGTGGAGGAAGTCAAATGAAGCTGGGACTTATAGAGGATATGCACAGGATAGACAAGGAAGCGGCAGAGACTTACAGCTTGCCTGAAATCGTGCTGATGGAAAACGCCGGCAGGAGGTCGGCGGAACTTGTCATGGAGATGCTGGGCACAGTTAAGGGCAAAAGCCTTTGCGTGATAGCAGGCAGCGGCAACAACGGCGGAGATGCGATGTCCGCGGCCCGCCATCTGGCCAATAAAGGGGCGCGGGTAAGGGTATTCCTGGCGGGAGAGCATGCACATCTCAAACCATCGGCCGCATCCATGTATGCCATCTTGGAGAGAATGGGCATGGAGCTGCATGAACTAAACAGCGACAGGGATTGGGACAGGCTGCACATGGCGCTGAAATTCTCCGATGGGGTAGTTGACGGGATCTTGGGCACCGGAGCTGTGGGAGAGCTAAGGAAAAAGACCCTGCGGCTTATCGAGGAAATCAATCAGTCGGAAAGGCCTGTCATGTCCATAGACATGCCCAGCGGCGTGGCGGCAGACAACGGGGCTGTGCAGACCATGGCGGTGAAGGCCTGCATTACCCTGTCCCTGGGGCTTATCAAGCCGGGACAGCTGCTCTCGCCCGGCGCGGAGCATGTGGGAAAGCTGGTGGTGGATGACATAGGACTGCCCTCCCAGCTTTTGGAGGCAGACAGGCTTTCCCTGCAGACCCTTGACAAGGATCTTGTTGCGTCCTTGCTGCCGGAGAGAGCAAGGAATGTTCACAAGGGGGATTGTGGGCGCATTCTCATTGTGGCAGGATCCCAAGGCATGACCGGCGCAGCTGTCATGGCGGCCAGGGCCGCGCTCCGAATCGGTGCCGGCTTGGTTACCCTGGCGGTGCCTCAGAGCCAGCAGCCTGTGGTAGCCGCCCAGTTGCAGGAAGTCATGACCTATCCCTTGCCGGAAACAGAAACCGGGTACCTGGGGGGAGAGGATGCAGTGCAGCTGGTGCTGACCCTGGCTAATAGGGCAGATGTGCTCCTGATGGGGCCGGGACTGGGACGGGCGGCAGAAACCATGGAGTTCGTGCGGCTGGTTTCCACTCGTACCTCCTGCCGCCTGGTGCTTGATGCAGATGCGCTCTTCGCTTTTGCCCGCTTGCCGGAAGTGCTGGCAGAGTGCAAGGAAAGACCGATCCTTACGCCTCATATGGGTGAATTGGCAAGACTCATGGGAGTGGAAGTTGAAACCCTCAAAGGGAATCTGGTGCCGGCAGCTCAAAAGCTGGCCAAGGGCTGCAAGACCGTGGTGGTGGCCAAGAGCGATCGTACCTTGATCGCATATCCTGATGGCGAAGTGTTCTTTTCTAATCTGGGAAATCCGGGCATGGCCACAGCGGGAGCCGGGGATGTGCTGGCAGGCACTGTTGCCGGACTGGCAAGCCAGACGGAGGTGGATTTCATGCCCCTCCTGGGCACCTATCTCCATGGCAGGGCCGGAGATTTGGCGTACGAGGAAAGAGGCGATGGCCTGGTGGCAGGGGATATCATAGAGAATCTGCCCCAGGCTCGCAGGGAACTCCTCGCCTGGCGCAAGGAGAAAGGGATCAAGGATATAGAAAGGCGCTTGTTCTCAAAGGGCATTGACAATGTTACATTTCTGACCTAAAATAGGAAAATGGAATAAAGATGTTTCACATTTCCACTATTGATGGACAAATATCAGTCAAAATCAGATGGAGGGCCTTGGGAAAGACATTAAGGCTCTCAGCAGAAAAGGGGCATGGAACATGGCAAGGACAGATGTGGATTGGTCTAACTTGGGCTTCAGCTATCGGACGATATCTAAGCGCTATGTAGCGAATTTCAAGGATGGCAAATGGGGCGAAGGGACGCTCACCGAGGATGCCAATATCGTCCTCAACGAGTGCGCAGGCATACTGCAGTATTGTCAGGAAGTTTTTGAGGGCTTGAAGGCATATACTACCAAAGATGGGCGTATCGTGACTTTTCGTCCGGACCTCAATGCAGAGCGCATGGAAGATTCCGCCAAGAGACTGGAGATGCCTGCCTTCCCCAAGGAAAGGTTCCTGGAGGCAGTGGACCAGGTGGTGTCCGCCAACAAAGACTGGGTGCCCCCCTATGGCTCGGACGCTTCCCTGTATCTGCGCCCCTATATGTTCGCTTCCAGCCCGGTCATTGGCGTGAAGCCGGCGGAAGAGTATCAGTTCCGCCTCTTTGGCACTCCCGTTGGCCCCTATTTCAAGGGCGGCGCCAAGCCCATCACCCTCTGCGTCAGTGACTTTGACCGTGCAGCTCCCCATGGCACGGGCCACATCAAGGCTGGCCTCAACTATGCCATGAGCCTCCATCCCTATGTGCTGGCCCATCATAACGGCTTTGACGAGAACATGTTCCTTGATTCTGCTACCCGCACCTATGTGGAGGAAACAGGCGGTGCCAACTTCCTCTTCATCACCAAGGACGGCACGGTAGTGACTCCGAAGTCTGGCAGCATACTGCCCTCCATCACTCGTCGCTCCTTGGTATACCTGGCCGAGCATATGCTGGGTCTCAAGGTGGAGCACCGTCCCGTCAAGTTCAGCGAGCTCAAGGACTTCGCTGAGTGCGGCCTCTGCGGCACTGCTGCTGTCATCTCTCCTGTGGGCAAGGTGGTTGGCAAGGATGAGACCATCGAGTTCCCCAGTGGCATGGAGAAGATGGGGCCTGTCACCCAGAAGCTCTACGACACCCTGCGGGGCATCCAGCTGGGCACCATCGAAGGGCCCGAGGGTTGGATCCGGGAAATCAAGTGATTTCACAGAGAATTTATGCGAGGACTGCTGCGGCAGTCCTTTTTGTTTTATAGGGTCGTGACCCTGCTGGACGCACGAAGTGCGTTCAGCAAATAAACCACCCGCTATGCGGGTGCGCGACA